>NZ_KQ947380.1 GCF_001484765.1 Entomohabitans teleogrylli
ACCTTTCAAGGTCATATGTCAGATCAAGTCGCGACTAATACAGATAAAGAAAGTATTCTTTCTCTGGTGGAAAAAAGGAAAAATTATGAGATAGCTAACTATGATAAGCGACTAACGAAAATAGATTCTGCTTATACTCCTTTCATTCCCTTTGTTTTTAAATATGTTGTTCCGCTGCTTACTATCATTTCTTATTATTATCTTCCTGAATTAGGCATTGTGGCTCCCAGAGAAAATCCACTGCTCAATACGGTTGTTGTGTCAACTATAGTTATTGCTCTTTATGCTATACTCTGGCATCGTTATGGGGATGTTTTTATAAAACATCTCCTGTCACGTATATCCAGTTCTGGTTTTCGAAAGGTTATCAGAAATAGAATGATTGGTTTTTTTACATTTTTAATAAAAAAAGAATTTTCTCGACTTGAAGGCCAGCATCATGTATGTCTTAAAGATAATGAATTGGTTATTACTGGTCCGAGTCGTAAGCAGATTAGGCTTACTGTAACTAAGATTATGAGTATCAAAGAAACTGAAGCATTCTACCAAATAGCAACCAAACTACATAATAAGCTGGGTTTATGTCATTTAATTCCAAAGCAAAGTAAAATAATGGATGAAAATGTGTATAGCAAAAATTTGAATCTAATTTTTGATGCTATTCGTTTGAATGCCCCTCATTGTCAGTTCCAGATTTTATCTGAAAAGCATTCAGAAATTGTGTCTTAGCGGATAAATAATAATCAGGGGATTGGTATAATCTGATTCTGCAGCAAAGGTAAGACGATGAAACGGATTTTCTGATCAGTGTGCTTACTACGTCGCTGACGGGTTGTCTGCATGTCGGCGATCCCCCGGGCAAAGCATTACCGGGCTTCTGTCACAACGGTTGCGGATAACATCTGCATAATGGTCCAGCCTGGGGCGATGAAGAGCTTATTAGTCTGATTATTGTCTAAGTGGGTAAGCCAGAGAATAAACGGGAACGCTTCTGGTATGATGATGTTTTTATGGTGGTATCTGATTAATACCTGCCCAATTTCAGTTATCATTTTCAGACAGGCAATGCATATAGCTATTCGGTAAGAGGTGTGGTCCCTGCCAGTCGTATCTACGGTGTTGACTTCACTCTGTGGGATAATAACGGTAAACGTGAGGCGAGTACGCTTGACTAAACGTATTATTGGTGTCGGCGCGATTCAGAAATTCTGTTTTATTCCGGTAACATAAAACATAAAACATAAAAAGAATGATCACAGGCCTGCTGTCCGACGAGACAGAACACAAGTTGGTTCAGAAACTGACGGGCAGGGAACGCCTCGTCGGAGGCGTTCCCCGGTATTTACTCAAGGTCGGCGTGTCTTTTAAACATGCTGTCGCTGGTCTCGCCAAGTTGGGCCATCAGTTCAAGCACTATCGCGTCATAAGTGATGAAACACAGCTGTTCAAACGCTGACCCCATTGGCTGGGAGAAAACGCCCTCCTTGCGGTCATTTTCTTCTTTAACCGTTCCGGGTAAAACCAGAACGCTTTTAGCCAGTTTACCGATCGTGGAGTCAGTTTTCATGGTTACCAGCGCCACATCCACGCCACTGGCCACGGCTTTTTGCGCCAGGCTCACCAGACTCCCCGTCTCTCCACTCCCGGAACCAATAATGACCAGATCGCCTGGTTTGGTATGCGGAGAGGAAATTTCACCGACCATACTCACTGAAAAACCCAGATGTAATAAGCGGTTTGCAAAACCACGGATAGCAATCCCGCTACGGCCAGCGCCCTGCAAAAAAATATGTTTCGCGTTTTTTATTTGATCAATAAAATTCCCGGCCTGAATATTGTCAATTTTTAACGCGTTTTGTTGTAATTCATTTAGAATGTTAATTGTATTTTGCTGAATGCCCATTATTTTTCTCCCTTGTTATGCGATCGTGCGTCCGCCGTCCATCAAAATTGTTTGACCCTGAATGTAGGAATTAGATTTGTCTGCCAGAAAAATAGCTAAATTTGCTACATCGTCAATGGTTCCCAGGCGACGTACCGGAATTTTTTCCAGAACAGCATCCAAATCTGCCTGGGTGGGATAGTTGACGCGCATCATTTCGCCGGTGTCGATTAACCGTGGGGCAATAGCATTCACGTTGACACCTTTGGGTCCCAGTTCTTTTGCCAGCCCGCGAATTAAACCCTCTCCGCCAGCTTTGCTGGCCGGATAGCTCACCCCGCCGCCGGTACCCGAAAGCGCTGAACCTGATGAAATGTAAACGATTGACCCCTGATTAGTTAAGAAATCATTATAGAATGCTTTTACGGTATTGAATAAGCCAGTCAGATTAATGGCTAATGTTTTATTCCATTCTTCAAAAGAAATGTTGTTAACTTTGTTGGCGAAAGCCACGCCGGCGTTCAGAACCAGAATATCAATACGCCCGAACGTTTCAAAAACTTTACCGCGAACATTCTCCAGTGCTTTAGGATCAGAGACATCTGTTTTAACAAATAAAGACTTCACATTGCCGAAGGTGAGCTCTCTGGCGGTGTTTATACCGTTTTCTTCGTTATAATCGACAATGACAGTATGGGCGCCTAGTTCAGCAAATTGCTTAGCAATACCTTTGCCAATGCCGTGAGCCCCGCCTGTGACTAACGCAACTTTACCTGCAAAATTACTCATTTTACTCTACTCCTTAATTTTTTATAACAAAGGGGGAGCGCCAACTCCCCACGTTGACAATCTCAATGATATTAAATACGGCTGCGGCAGGTGCTGGTAAATATATTTATGGCCGTTAAGTTACTGAATTGCACTTTTTAGTGCCCGATAACTTTCCTGCGGCGTATCATTAAATAAGGCGCCGCCAACTACAATCAGATCGGCGCCTGCCTGTTTGACTTTTTTCGCAATATCAATATTGACGCCGCCGTCTACTTCAATTTTAATGTTGCGTCCGGCGATCATTTTTTTAGTATTTTTTATCTTCTCGATACTTTTCTCAATAAATGTCTGGCCTGGTTGTCCGGGATTAATGGTCATGATTAGAATGTAATCAATATCATCCAGCAGATATTCCAGGACGCTTTCGGGTGTACCAGGATTGAGAACCACGCCGGCTTTTCTGCCGGCTTTCTTGATTTTCTGCAAAATGAAGTGAACATGTGGGGTAGATTCATAATGTACGGAAATCATCTCAGCCCCGGTTTTAATAACATCATCAATATGTCTTTCCGGGTTTGCCAGCATCATGTGCACATCGAACGTCATAGTGCTCGCTTTTTTCATCGCGGCAATTTGGTTGGGTCCAAATGCAATATTACTGACATAAGTACCGTCCATTAAATCGACATGCAGTATCTCTGTTTGTTCGTTTTCAAGAAACTGAATCTCGTCCTGCAAACGGAGAAGGTTTGCGCCAAAAACTGAAGGTAAAATCTGTGCCATTTTAATTAGCCTCCTGCTTTGCTAATTAGTGAGTTATGGTACTCAGCCAGTAAGTTAGTATTTCCCATGGCCCGGTTAAAACAAAGTCTGTGCCCTGGCCATTCAGGCCAACCCCAGCGCCGGTCAGGAACTGTGTTGCGCCCGGCGCGACATAGCCGCCCAGATACATAACAACCACACAGAAGAGTAGTGTTGAGATAATGGAGCGGATCACATTACCGTTACTGACCATGACCGTCATAGTGGTCATATAAATAATCGACATCAACACGCCGATGGGGAAAATCTGAATGCCCGGTAAAACAAGGGCGCAGAGCATGGTCAAAGGAATTGTGATAACCGTTACTGTGACGGTAGCCGGATCGCCCAGCGCCAGCGCACAGTCCATCCCGATATTGAGTTCGGCATCTTTACCCATTTGCTTTTGCATAATTTCTTTAGCGCTCTTGCCGATCGGGTTAAGCCCTTCCATCAGGACGCCGACCACTTTAGGCAACAGTACCATTACACCAGCTACGCCCATTGCCATAGGAACAATTTTAGTAATGTCCTGTTTGGTTAATACACCGAGCAGACAGCCGACGATGACTCCGATAATAGCGGGTTCGCCAAATACCCCAAGGCGCTTCTGAACGCTTTCTAAATCGAGGTCCAGCTTATTCAACCCGGGAATGAAGTCGATAATCTTATTAACTGCCCATGCGAAGGGTAATGTCCAGCCGATATGAATCATTGTGGTGCAAGTGGTTCCCTCCAGGCCGTAATATTTTTGCCAGCGCGGAGCAATTAAGTCACCAATAAACAATGCGGCGACGCTGAGAGCCACAGCTACCCCCAGCCCCAGGAAAAAACTGTCAAAAACAAAGTAAGCCAATGCCCCGGGCACTAAAAAGTGCATGTAGTTCCAGATGTCGACGTTCAGGGTTTTGGTCAGTTTCATGCGTACTAAAAGCAGGTTTAAAATGATGCCGATTGGAATAACCAGGGCCGCAAATGGCGCTACCCATGCCGCCGCGCCTACTGCCGGCCATCCTATATCCGCAACAGTAAAACCACTGCCGATTTCTGAATAATAAGTGATTGCCGGTTGAAGAGACGCATTTAATAAGCCAACCACCAGACCTAAGCCAATAAAACCGATACCTACCGTGATACCTGATTTAATGGCGGCGCCAACTTTCATGCGGAAAACTAAACCCAAAAGGAAAATAACAAGCGGCAATATGGCGGTTGCCCCCATACTTGTTATTGTAAACATTATGCTTTTTAACATGTCCATTTAGCCATCCCCTGTCTTTCCAGACCTTAGTTCTTCGCTATTTCAGTTAACAGTTCGCCTAATTTTTTGCGTAGCGCAGCTTCATTAATTCCGGTGACAAACCCGGCGACGCTCATATGTGGTTTACCAATATCCCCTTTGTAGTTATTGGTTGTTAATACCACATCCGCATGTTGCATCTCCGAAGCGAGCTCCGACATGCTGCATTTATTAATTTTGAAACTGGTAATGCCATATTCTGAACAGACTGATTTCACTTCATCAGCAGCTAAGGTGGAGGTTGCTACACCGCTTCCGCAGGCTACGAGGATAGTAATCATAATAAAACTCCGGATAATCGTTATTTAATTATTGTGTTAATGAACAACGCTTTTGCTTCTCCAGCAGGAAGCTCCAGCATCTGGTGGTAAAAATCGGCTATCTGAAGATGGTTAAACAGGGCCTTCAGTAGCGTTAGCTGATCGGATGGGTCGGTAACGACCAGATTGACTACAAGTCTCACCCATAATTTTTCATCACCGTCTGCCTGATTCACCTGAATGGCTTGCGGTAATCGGATGATGTAAATCGCGGGAGTGTTGGCATGCCGACTGTCGCAATGTGGGATCGCCACAGAATAACCATCCAGCAAGATCCCTGTCGGGTAATCGGACTCTCGCTCACGAAGCGCATCCAGGTAGGTCTCCTTAACAATCCCCTCTGCGCTGTGTTTTTCGTGAATATGCTTCAGCACGTCGTCGTAGTTCTGGAACGCCGCTCCATCTGCAACATCAATAGCAATTTTACTCACTACTTTCTCCTTACAAATCATTGCTCATGTGAGCGAATTACTGAATCATATGAGCATTTATAGCACATCCATAATGTCCGAAAATAAGCAGCTTTAAAAAATTATACTTCGATCACACAAAACATCATTAGCGCACATTATTTTTTGCTCATATGATGTTTTTTGTTTTTAGAAACCAACGAGGTTGATTTTATCTCTATGAATTTTGGTTATTTTTTATTTATTGTGTTTTATGGGATTGTTTTTGATGAATAAAATGATTTGCTCACATGAGCGTCGGTGGGCGTTGAGATACGAAGGCGCAGCATGTGGCGCAGAGCAGCGCCGGTATTGGTAAGGGCTTATTTGATGTTAAATTAACACGTTACTACGGTGGTGTGTTTCGCCACCTCTGCGATACCTTCTTTATCGGCGATATCATTGGTGATCAACGCTGTGATTTCTGACCAGTCGCAGATTTTAAACAGGCTGCTACGCTGGAACTTTGTATAGTCGCCAAGGATGTACTTCTTCTCAGAATGGGCAATGATTGTTCTGTCCATGAAGGCATCAGATGAAGAGGGGGTCGACGGGCCGGTCAGGTTACTGAAGCCATCAGTCCCGATAAAGCATAAGTCGACGTGAATATCATTAATCATTGAGACTGCCCAACCGCCGATGACAGAGGCGCTTTTTCTCCGCAACTCCCCACCGAAAAGAAACACCTGATTATCCGACTCAATAAGGACACTAGCGACTGGCAGTGAATCGGTAAAGATTTTAAATCCGGATTTCATGCACAGCAGGTTTGCCAGTTCAAAGTTGGAACTCCCTGTGCCAATAATCATCGAACTGTTTGGCGGAATAAAATCCAGCGCTTTTCTGGCTATCGCTTTTTTGAACGAGTTGTTTTCTTTTTCTCTGACCTGGAAAGGGTGCTCAATGGCCCCCTGCTTTAGGGTTGCCCCTCCATGACTTTTGATTAACAATCCTTTCTGCTCAAGGTGAGTCAGGTCTTTTCTTATCGTCTCATAAGTGACTTCATACTTTCGGGCAAGGTCGCTGACATACACTGTACCTGCTGAAATAAGCTCCTCCAGAATCAATTTTCTCCTTTCATCGATCAGATACATCCTTCCTCCGGAAAACGGTTACGTATGATCAGTATGGCCAAATCATACCACAGAAGGTGCAAACTAAAACAAACCCTATCACAGAGACAAGGGAACGACGCCGATAGTTCTGAAAGAAGAAAAAAGTACGGATTTTAATGTAACAATTTGATTTTAAAGTTTTAATTTTATTTTATTGTCTACATTTTTATCTGAGGGAAAATTGCTCATCGAGCAACGCTGGATTGATCCTTGTTAGCTTTTATTTGTTTTTATTGGTTTTTAATTTATTTAAAATCAAGGTATTACATATTTTGTGATTTGGATCTCAATTGACAACCAACATTTACCAACATCATACTTGGCTTTAAGTGTTAAATGACAGGTTGGTTGAGATGAAAACGAAAATTGCAATCGCATGTGACGACATTGGTTTCGAACGTAAGGAGGAGATAAAAAAATACCTTGAGGAAGAGAAAAATGCAGAGGTCGTATACGATCCGGTAAAACGCAGAGAAGACGGAGCCAACAACTTTGCCCGCCTTGCAGATGAAATGGCCGGCGTCATCCAGCGTGATGAGTGCCGCCTGGGAATTTACATCTGCGGAACAGGTATTGGCTTTACTTGTCAGATCAACAAACACTGGGGAATCCGGGCTGTTGCTGTGACTAACCCGTACTCTGCTAAGCGAGCAAGGCTCAGCAATAATGCTCAGGTTATTGGGCTCGGTTGCCGGGTTAATGATCTTGAATACACAAAAATGATCGTCGATGCGTGGTATGACAACGCATTCGACTTTGCCACCGCAAGAGAGAATTCCAAAAAGAACCTCCTGGAAGCCGAGCGTAGTGATAACGCGCTGCTGACAAAACCAGATGATATCCGCTGGAATATGGGATTCAGACCAGATGATGCAAAATCTGAGGGCTAAAAAATGGAACTGATCACACAGTTTATCAATGACCTGGGTAACTTTATCTTTATCCCTGTCATTTTCCTTGTACTGATGAAAATCCTCGGACGCCCATTGTCCGAATGTATTTCGTCGGCTATCAAAGTTGGCATTGGTTTCATTGCGTTGACAATGACTATCAAGCTAATGCTTGAGAAGATGCAGCCTGCCGTCACCGGACTTGCCGAGGCGACCGGCTCTTCGCTTAGCGCTATCGATGTGGGTGGCGCGGCTACCGCTGTTATGGGCTTTGGCTCCAGCATGGGCGCCATCATCATTCCGCTGTGCGTGGCGGTTAACATTGCCATGCTGGTGGCCCGGCTTACTGACTGTGTGAATGTCGATGTATTTAACCTGCACCAGAATGCTTCCATGGGGGCTATCGTCGGCGTCTATTCCGGCAGTTTCCTGTATGGCGTCCTGACCGCTGCGTTATTCCACGTTTGGGCGCTTATCGCCGCCGATCTCGGCGCGAAGAATAACGAGAAGTTTTTCAATTTGCCAAAAGGTGTGGCTATTTCTCACCCGGTCGCAAACACCTATTTGCTTTTCGCCTACCCGTTTAACTGGGTTTACGATCGTATCCCGGGGTTCCGTAATCTGAATGTTACGGCTGAAAGCATCCAGAAACGTTTTGGCATTCTCGGCGATCCGACAATGGTGGGTTTTATCATTGGTATTTTACTTGGCTTCTGTGGTTATGGCTGGGAGTCCCCGTACCACACCGTTATCGCCAGCCTGCAACTGGGGATGTACCTTGCGGCGGTGATGCTGCTGCTGCCGCGTATGACCTCTATCATGATGGAAGGGCTGGTACCGCTGTCTAACGTTGCGCGTAAGAAACTGGTCAAACGCTTTCCGGACCGCGAGATTACTGTCGGTATGGATACTGCGTTGATTGTCGGTCATCCTTCGGTGATAGCACCTGCATTACTGCTGATTCCGGTCATTGTCATCCTGGCGGTGGTTCTGCCCGGTAACCGCGTCATGCCGTTGGGCGATCTGTCCCAGTTTGTGTTCTTCATTGCCTGTATGGTGCCGGTTTTCAAAGGCAACATCATTCGTACCTGGGTGACCTCCATTATTCTGTTTGGCGGTGGTTTATATATCGCTTCCTGGATGGCGCCGGCAACTAACGAAGTCTTCCAGAAGTTTGGTACCAACCCGGATGCGAGCGTGATGTACTCCTCGCTTAACCCTTCAGCAAACCCATTCACCGGTCTGTTTGCCGGGCTCAGCCATGTGGGGATTGTGGGCTATGTGCTGGCTGGTGTCCTGCTGCTGTCTGTCGGATACTTACTTAAACAGAAATCACGTCGCCAGTTAAAGGCTGAAACTGAAAAAGCGGCTTAAACCATTTATTAAGGAATTAAAAAATGAAAAAGATCTTAGTGGTATGTGGAAATGGTATTGCCTCCTCATCGATCATGGTTTCTGTCCTGCAGGATTATCTGAAAGAGCAGGGGATTGAAGCACAGGTTGATAAGTCTTCTCTGATGGCTTGCACCACTGATACGTTTAACAGTTACGACCTGGTTGTTTCTTCCACTAAGCTGGATAATCCGGGGATCACGACCCGCGTTATCGTTGGCGCCGGTCTGCTGACTGGCCTGGGAGAAGACGAAATCTTCGCTGCTGTTAAAGAAGAAATGCTGAAGTAGGGTGGGTGATGAAACTGGAAATCCTTGTAAACGACGTTGACGGGGCTATTACAGACTGTCGTGCAGCCATTGAATTTGCGGGTAATAAACTGCTGGAGAAAGGCTATATCACGGCGGAGTATATTCAGGCTTGTCTGGAGCGTGAGAAAACTTATCCTACTGGCCTGTTAATGGCCAACGGACAGGGGATTGCCATTCCCCATGCGGATTACACGTTGGTTAAAACCAACAGTATCAGCATTGTGCGTTTTGATCGCGGTGTCGCGTTTGGCCAGATGGAAGATGCCGACTTAACGGTGGAATGCAGCATCATGTTTAATCTTGCGTTCGCGACCAGCGATCAGCATATGTCTGTTTTACGCCGCCTCTTCACACTCTTCCAGGATATGCCTTTTATCGAGTCGTGTCGGAACCTGCCGGCAAATGACGTTGGGCAATATGTTGCGAAGATGCTTGCCGCATCCTGAAACTTTGCGGGCAGATACCAGGGTATCTGCCCTTTTTCATCACTACATCCTGGTGGTGATGAAAAATAACTGACCTGGAACAAGAGCGCGCCGATATGAAATAATACCGGCAGCGGGTGAATTAATCGCGATAATTAATCCAGCAGTTTAATTGCTGTATCAAAATCAGTAATTAGTACATTCAAAAGGCCTGATTTAAGCGAAGCAACAATTCCTTCATATTTTTCCTCGCCGCCAGCAACGCCAATCACTTTTTTGGTCTTTTGCAGTTGTTCTGTTGAAATACCAAACCCCAAACGGTTCATCGGGCTGTCGAGAACCTCTCCTTTGCTATTCACCAGTGTGATGCATACATCAGCCGCAATATCCTGGCTTATCAGGGTATTACGCCATGACTCCGGGAATATATGGCATAAACTGGACGAACCTGATTTCCAGTTCCCAATGCCTGTGATGACCACATCCAGATGAGAATAATATTGCTGGGTATCCAGCACCGCCTGATCATCTGACAACTTTCCCGCCAGGCTCTCATCATCCACCCACATCGGCACATACATCGGATGCGCTTTACCATGGGAAATCGCGGCAAGTTTGTGAATCAAGTCTATCGGGCCCTGGCTGAATTCAATGCCCGGGTGGACGCCGGAGAGTTGGACGACGTCCAGGGCAGGTAAGGATGTCAGTTTACTGACGGTGCTTGAGAGTACTCTTCCCCAGGCGATACCAATCTTCATGCCTTCTTTCAGAGTTTCACTGAGATAATTCGCGCTAAGCCCCCCTAATTTATCGTTTAACTCATCCTGTGTTGACCACGATTCAGAGACCGAAAGAACCAGCGCATCATCCAGATGATATTTTTCCCGTAAGTTGCCAGCAATTTCATCATCCATGGCCTGCTGTTTTGGAAAAATGAATCTTACATAGTCCTGGGCAATCGCTTCGTCAATCAGACGAGCCACTTTAAAGCGCGATACGCCAAGCTCTTCTGCAATCTCAATTTTTGTTTTCATTTCAGAGAAATAGCGTCTGACGACGAGGCTGTAGATATAGCGGGGATCATAATTTTTCCAGCGATTGCTTGTTTTCTGTTTGGGCATAGTGCGTTCCATTTACTCTCAGTCACAGCGGCATTCAGCGTGAGATGTTTGCCACCTCAAAAATCATCAAAAGAGTATACATTTTTACGCTCATCAGATATGCACGGATGAGATGATTCTTTGGGTTATGTGATTAATCGCACCAGTGGGCGCAGGAAGCGTAAGTCGATGGCAATTTGTGGTGTTGCCTGCGGCATGTTGCGTGACAATCAGGGGAATTTGATTTTGAGAACGGAACCGCGAAGAGCGCTGGCCGAATGGATAGCGAGACTCTCCGGGTGGAAAGCGGATGTCGGGACCGATGTTACCTCTTCAAAGGGACCTCCAGCCCCAGAAAAACGTAACGGCGCCCGGCATGAACCGGGCCGCCGGGTAACGAATCAGAACAGCAGTGAGTAATTCACCCCAAAGGTGCGGCCGCGGCCTTTATAGTCATACAGCGCCGGGGAACCATAGGTTGGGCTGTAGAATAATGGCGCCCGCTGGCCCCAGACGGTAGTGTAATCTTCGTCCAGCAGGTTGGCGATGCTGAAACTCAGCTTGCCCACCGGCAACTGGTAGCTGCCGATAAAATCCACGGTGTTGTAGCCGTCAATCTTATTGCCGCCGGCGTCGCTCAAATCGAAGGACTGGGTACTCTGCACGCGCAGGCTCCACGGGTCCGGCGCCCATCCGACATACGCCGTCGCTTTCGACGGGCTGGCGTAAATCACATCCCATTTGCGCCATTGACCATCAACTTTTGTCTCAGACTTGATAACGTTAAAGTTGACGCCGGCGCTCCACGCGGTGTCCGGAATAAAGTAATCCACCGCCCCTTCCAGCCCGTAGATACGCCGCTTATCGTCATTGACGCTAATCGTCATATCGCTGCGGTTAACCGTGATGGATTTATCAGACAGCGAGTAATAGGCGGCAAGCTGAGTGCGCAGCGCATCTCCGGTATAGCGCCAGCCCAGCTCGTAGGAGTCCACTTTGATCCCCTGTAGCCGGGACTGCCCGACATTCACGCTGTTCACCAGTTGATAGTGGCCGTTGACCAGACGATAGGTGCCGTTACCGTAGTATTTACCCGGATCCGGCAGCTCCACGCCCTGCGAGAAGTTAAACCACGCCTGCTGCCGCTCGGTAATGTGCATCAGGATCCCGGCGTTATACAGGAAGTTGTCATAGTCGGTCGAACCGCCGGGGATGGCATCGGCGGAGCTGGCTCTACCGGCGGCGATCGCCTGCTGCTGGGTATAGCCGATGAAATCATCCACCTTGTTTTCGGTGTACTGGTAGCGCACCCCGCCGCTCAGGGTGAACAGATCGTTGATGTCATAGTTGGCCTGCAGGAACGCCGCCAGGTTGGTAATGTCGTATCCCGGATAGCGCCCGGTGCTATAAATGCTCTGATTGTTCAGGCCGCCGGACGCGCCGGAGGTGGCCAGATCGAAGAACATCTGGTTGGAGGTAAAACGTTCATGGTCGGCGTCCAGCCCGTAGGTGAGCTGTAGCCCGTCCAGTGGTTTACTGTTAAGCGTCAGCTTAGCGCCATACTGGTCGGTATCCTGCTGTGACGAGGACAGGCTGGTGACCCGGCCCCCGGAAACGGTAGGAAACGGATAGAAGGTCAACGACTCGTCGCGATAATAGATCTGGCCCACCAGTTCCTGACCGAGAAAATCGGTACTGGAATATTGCATACTAATCAGGTGGCGCTCGGTACCCGGAATTCGATCGGAGTTCAGCCCCTTGCTGGTGTAAGCCTGGCCGTTGCCGGTTACCGCCGAGAAATCCTTCCCGAGGTTCAGACCGTAGTCGTCATCCCCCTGGCTTTTATAGAACTGGGTGACCAGTTGTAGTTGCTGGTGGTCATCAATATCCAGGGTACCGGTGCCCATCACGTCCAGACGATCGGAATACTGCAGCCCGGTCTGGGTGTTATCGAGCAGCGTGGCGTCGCCATTGCCGTCGTACCAGCCGCCGAACTTCTGATATGCGGCGGACAGGCGCCCGGAAATACGATCGTTGCCGCCGGAGATCGCGGCGGCAACGCGTTCGTCATGATCTTTACTGCTGTTAAAACCGCTGGTGAGGCCGGTTTCAAACTCCAGTTGGGTTTCCGGCTGGCCCTTTTTGGTGACGATATTGATAAGTCCGCCGGTACTGCCTCCGCCGTACAGCGAGGTGGCGCCGGAGATCACTTCAATATGTTCAATGTTAAAGGGATCGATAGAATCCAGCTGGCGACTATCGGTACGCGAGGAGTTCAGGCGCACGCCGTCCACCAGCACCACAATCGCCCGGCCGCGCATATTCATACCGTAGTTGGTACGTCCCTGGCTGCTGACATCAAGGCCGGGGATCAATTGCGCCAGCGCGTCTTTCAGCTCTTTACCGCCCTGGATCTGCTGCTCCAGTTCGGCACCTTCGATTACCCAGGTTGTTTGCGCCATCTCCGCCACCGTACGGTGGGAACGGTTGGCGGAAATCACCATCTCTTCTTCGCTGGTTTGCTGTGCGAGCGCCGGCGCTGCCATGGCCAGAAGCAGCGGATTTAACGCCCAGAGTGGATATTTATGAGTCTTCATCACTGTTCCTTCACGCGGGGTGAAACGTCTACCCCAAAGATGTCGAATGGTTGGTTAAAGAAGCGGCGTTTGGCCGCGGTTTTTCCCGATTCGCGCTGCGCCACTCAATGAATGCCGGCGCGCTGCTGAGATCGAACACATCACGCCCGCAGGCGCGATTGATAATGCAGGCCGAACGCCAGGCCATCAGGCTGAGCTGAGGTTCGGCGATACCGTGGGTTTGCATACTGGCGTTCACGGCAAACAGATGGTTCTCTTTGGGACCATCCCACTCCAGGGTAAAGTCCGGGCGCACTTTGAAGTTATCTTCATCGCGCATCGTCAGACGCGGAGCCAGCGGCGCCAGCATTTGCGGTAGCGCCGGGCGATAGCCGGTGGCGAAGATCACGACATCGCATTCCAGCAGGTCATAGCCGTGGTCGAGGTGGTGGAGTAACTGCAACTGCCAGCCATGCGCGCGGCTATCCAGCTCCGTCACCGAACGGCCTGGCAGTAACCGGGCGTTGCGCGGCAGCCCGAGCACCTCAAAGCGGTGGTACAGTTCGCGGTAGATGGTCAACAGCGAGTCAGCGGTAATGCCGTCGGAGGTCATTTTTTGTTCGGCCAGCAGGTTCTGGCGGGCGCTTTCCCCGAGTCCGACGAAGCCCGAGACATATTCCGGGGTAAAATATTCGTTGGCGAACGCGGCTTCATCGAGGGCGTTAAAGTTATTGCGCCGTGACACCCAGCTAATCTGCGCCGGTTCGCCCCATTCGCCGCGCAGCGCATTGAGGAACAGATCGGCGCCGCTTTGCCCGCCGCCGATAACGGCGACCCGTTTTCCGGCCAGGTTCGGCTGGCGCAGGTTCATCTCACTGGCGTGGAAACAGGTCGGGGTAATGCTTTTGACGCATGGCGGCAGGTACGGCTGCTTGCCGATACCCAGGCAGAGGTGGCGCGCATAGTGTTCGCCGGCGCTGGTATGCGCCACAAAACGTTTCTGGCGATCGTCGAACTCAACCCGCTCGACGGTGTGATTGAAGTGCAGGTTATGCATCCCGTCGGCCGCCCAGCGCAGGTAGTCCGAAAATTCCGCGCGCGAAACGGTACGCAACTCGGTGGTGAGAAAACGGTAGAACTTTTTGCGTTTGACCAGATAGTTTACAAAGCTGAACCGGCTGGTGGGGGCGACGGCGCTGACCAGGTCTTTGAGAAACGTGGTCTGCATATGGCAGTCCGGCACCAGCATCCCCGGATGCCAGGCAAAGTCCGGGCGGCTGTCAAAGAACTGGCTGGTAAAACCGGGCGCTTCATGGGCCAGCGCCGCGATGCTCAGGTTAAAGGGGCCGATACCGACGCCGATAAAATCAACAGTATGTGTCATGATTCAGTTCCTGGTGACCAGCCACAGCGGGTTTTGCAGATTCTCCAGATAATTCGGCAGCATGCGGCTGCCGCTGTCCTGATCGGGCCAGGTCAGTTTTACCGGGTTCAGCACCACGCGGATGATCTGTGGCTTAAAGAGTGAGAAAAGCGCGAAACGCGCCGCCAGTTGCGGATGAGACTGCATGTAATCACTCAACACTGCGGCCAGCAGTTGATAAAAGCGCGGCTCAGGGACGCCGAGGCGCGCCATCAGCGGCGAAATAAAACGCAGCACCGTCACAAAGTGACCGGTCTGCAAATCATGAATCAAATAATCGGCGTCCAGACGCGCCGTCACATCGCGAACTTGCTGGGGCAGGGAGTCCATTTCCGGAAAATCGTCTTTCACCAGCCGCATATCGCCCTGGAAATCCTTTAACAACACGCGCTGCGGTATGCCGTCTTTCATGGCGAGGGTAATATTTTGCCCGTGGGCGATAAGCGCCACGCCGTAGCGGCACAGCAGGTGATAGAGCGGCACTACCACCGCGCGGAACATCCGGCTTAACCAATCGTCGGCGCTGAGGCCTGACCGGGCGATCCACGCGCCAATCAGCGGCTGGTCGTGTTCATCGCACTCCATCAGGGCGGCCATCAGAATCGGCGTCTCGCCGTCAGCCAGCCAGCGCGAGGGATTTTCGCGCCAGATAACGCCGAGCATTTCCTGGTAGCGGTAGGGGGCATGAGGCAGCGCGGCATAGCCCTGATGGGAGACATAGCCTGCCGCCGGCTCGCCGAGGATCACCGCCCCGCTGTGGCGTAGCGTGCTGTCGGCGGCGAATATCTGTTGCAGCCAGCGGGAGGCCAGCGGCCCGGCGGCGATGTATTTACCCGGAATCCCGCGATAGCAGGAGGTGTTATAGATGGTCAGCGGCAGTTTGATATCCAGCCCGCCTTTGCGGCTGGCGTTGGTCAGCGTGCGCAGCGACTGCTGGGCAAGCCACTGGTCGCCAAACTCCCCCAACGAAACCATTTGCCCGCAGGCCAGGCAGGCGACAAAGTCGGGAGCGATTTTTTGCTGCCACTGCCACGGATGCACCGGCAACGGCAGCCAGCTATCGTCCAGCCCGTTGGCCTGCCAGGTCTGGTGAAAGCGGGCGAGTTCGCCGTCATCCAGCGCGGCGGCTAACAACTGGCGGATATCCAGTTGGCTATCGCAGCGCCACACCATATCTTCGCGCTTTACCGCCAGCCAGTGCAGGCGGAACGTATTGCCGTACTCCGGCGCGTAGCGTTCCAGCGCTTCCAGCCCCCAGCCGCGGCGGCCTTTGTTGAAGACAAACTTCGGGTGGCCGCTTAACAGGCACTGCAGTCGATCGGCATCCAGCGCGATCAGCGCTGCGGCGCTCAGGCCGCGCCGGGCGTTAAGTAACCGCAGATCGCCGCGCAGCGTGGCATACAGATCCTGCAGGTGCTCAGCGACGGTGGCGTCGCTCATTTCCAGCAGCGGTTGCAGTTGCATCAGCAGCGTTTGCGCGCGTACCGGTTCATCCGCGCAGTACAGGGACTGCGCGTCGATCCATAGCCAGCCCCAGATCCCGCGTTCGGCGCTGAAGTGCCACTCCGCCCCCGGCAGACTGATACAGTAGCGTGTACCGTCCTGTGTCTGTGCATGAAACACCTGCTCATACTCCAGCTCTGCCAGCATTTTGGCGACCAGCCGACGGTTCACGAAATCCCAGTTGTCGGTATGGTTCACAGGCCCACCTCGCTGAAAAAGCGCTGGCGATCGGTCATCACCAGGCGCGAGCGTTTATGGGGGAAATCGAACTCTTTTACGGTGTGATAACCCGCCGGCGTCAGGTGGCGGAACAGACGCTGGTTGTCCATCCGCGGCTCCAGCACCAGGCGCCGGGTGCGCGACTCGTCGAGCAGCAGGTAGTGGCTCAGGCCGCACAGCCAGCTTTGCACAAAGTGCGCGCCGCGCCACTGCTGCTCGCCGACCAGTAAATGCAGGCCGCGGTCGAACGGCTGCCACGGGTAGTGGCGGCCAATGCGATCTTCCGCGGCCCAGTAGATTTCAAAATAGCCGAACGGCTGGTCGTCGAAACAGCCAATCAGCGGGAAGGCGTGGGCGCTGGTCAACTGGCGCTCCAGGTAGTCCCGCTGTACTTCCAGCGCGCCGCTCTGCTCCCAGAAAAAAGCCACCCGCGGATCGTTCATCCAGCGAGTGAAGCGCTCTGCATCCTGCGCCGGGTCGGCGACCCGCAGGCTCAGGGTATGGCGCACGCGCGGATCGTAGCGACGGTACACTTCGCCGTCCGGGCGCGCAGGGCGGCGGGGAATGAAGATATCGCGCTGTTCATCAAACACCATCTCGTCCGCCACAGGCTGGCGCGGCGCGCTGAGCCAGAGCGGCAGTTGCCAGAACGTATCGCGCTGGATGATGTTGCCGCGCAGCGCGGCGAACAGCGCCAGCGCCTGCGGCTCTTCGCGCCACTCTGTGTAAGGCAGAACGATAGCCGAAAGCCCCGGGGCGGCGATAAACATCTGGTCCAGCGCATCGCGCAGCCAGCCCGCGGCCAGCGGACACGGCCAGTGCAGGACGGCGCTGTTGTCCTGACCCCAGCTCATCTGCAGCGGCTTGCCGAGCTTTTCGCAACCCAGACCGTGGCCGTGATGAACGATAGTTGCCTGCGGCATTTATTCCTCCAGGTTCTGTAACGGATTGCTGAAATCGAAGTAGATCACTTTGGGATCGACGATGGTGTTTTCGTTGTGATCGTGCAGGTAACAGAAAAAGTTGCCTTTCACATTCCACAGCGGACTGTCGAGGACGTAGTCGAGACAGGTGGTATGCGTCACTTCCCGACGCAGGGCGGTCAGCGCATCGCGTACCCGGGCCATCAGGCGGCGCTCGCTGTCCATCCCGGCCGCGCCGAGGGCGGCGGTGACCGCAAAGGTCGAATTCACCAGCAGGTAGTAGGGGAAATAGCGCAGCAACTGTTCGCGGCTGAAGACGTTTTCCGCCTGCGCCTCGCCGGTCTCATCCAGCCATCCGGCGGCGTGGGGCATAAAGGCGCTGCCCTGACAGTCGCGGTAAATCAGGCCGATCGGCAAATCCTGATGCATTTCCACGAGGATGTTTTGTTGATGAGCCAGCAGTACCAGGCCGTAATCGGCTTCGGCGCTGAACAGCGGCTTCAGCACTTGCTGGCAATAAGCATCCAGCCAGGCGTGGGCCGCCTGGCGCGGCGAAATATTCAGCCGCGCGCTGAGGCGCTTCACGGTTGCCGCCAGCAGGGAGTCGCCGCCGTCCGGGGCTGACTGCGTCAGGGACACCAGCACATTGGTCTGGCTGTCCGGCTGGTCGAACAGCAGGTTTTCGCGCAGGGCAAACAGGCTCTCGGCGCGGATATTGCCCTGCAAATCGCGCAGGCCGGCCCAGCCGTCTTCCTGCATCACGCGAAAGGTCGGAAAGCGCGCCTGCAGTGTCTGCCAGCGCGGGGTCTGCGCCAGACGCGCCAGACGCATTCCGCGCTGCACCTCTTTCAGCGACAGGGTGCGTAGTGAGTTGGTCAGGCGCACGCTCAGGGAAAATTTAATCATGTCCTGGCTGGTGGCGCAGTACAGCGACCGCGAGGAGGTGGTCGGTAGCCAGGCGGCGCCGGCCTCGCCGCAATCTTTCACCAGCCCTTTATCGACCAGTTGCTGGCACCAGTCCTGTTCTGACAGGTGGTTCGCCTGCCATGGGTGCAGCGGGAACAGCCACTGGCGATCGCTCAACGCATCCAATAACTGCGGAGCGTTCTGGACGGCAAAGCGCGTCAGGCGCTGTTGCAGATTGAGGCGCAGGCTGTCGCCGGCCAGCAGCGCGCTGTCCACCGCGAACCAGCGCAGCGGGAAACGCGGGGCGAAGTCTGGCAGATAGCGCTGCGCCTCCTGCTGGCTGAAAGGTTCGTGGGATTTCGGCGCCGGATGAAACGCGTGCCCTACCAGCAGCGCCTGTTCCGCAGCGCCGAAGGTCAGCGCTTTTTCACGCAGCGCCGGCCAGTCGCGGCGGGCGTTAATCGCCTGCCAGGTATGGTGATGGCTGGCCAGTACCCGCTGGCGGAACGCCGCGCAGTGGGCGTCGGACAACCCCTGCTGACGTTGCAGCTTAGCGACAATCAGGTCGACCAGCGCGGCGAAATCGATAATCTGGCTGCCAGCGGCGTTGAGCAGGCGGGCCGGAAAGATGAAACGGTGATGCTGAGTGGGGGACCAGTAAGCGATAGCGAGGTGAATGGTCTGCTGCTCATCCACCGGGATAACCAGTACTGACCGATCGTCGCTCAGATATCCGTCGTTGGTTTCGCGGATCAGGGCGTTCAGGAAGCACTGGGCGCCAACATCCTGGTCAAGTGTTTTACCCGATAAATTCATCTTCAAATAATTTCCCGAAGAAAAGATCTGACAAACTATGCCGATAACGATTCTCATTATCAATGTTAATTGTTAGAATTGACAAAATTTTTTTCACAAATAGACACAATAATCCTACAGGTTTTCAACATTTTGGCGATTTCTGAACCACTTACCACCACGCAAAAATCGTTATCCTGCTGGCCGCTGGCGCTCAGCGCCGGGCTGCTCGGCATCGGTCAGAATGGTTTACTGGTGGCGATACCGGTGCTGGTGATGCAGACCCATCTGAGTCTGTCGGTCTGGGCGGCGCTGCTGACGCTGGGATCGATGCTGTTTCTGCCCTCAGCGCCGTGGTGGGGCAGGCAGATAGCCCGGCTGGGCAGTAAACCGGTGGTGCTCTGGTCGCTGGCGGGCTATGGCGCCAGCTTCCTGCTGCTCGGCGTTGGCTGCGCGCTGTTGGCGGCGGGGGCGGTGAGCGGGCCCGTCGGGCTCGGGATACTGATTGCGGCGCGGGTGATGTATGGGCTGACGGTTTCGGCGATGGTGCCCGCCTGCCAGGTCTGGGCGCTGCAGCGGGCCGGGGAGGGGCGGCGGATGGCGGCGCTGGCGACTATCAGCTCCGGGCTCAGCGCCGGGCGGCTGGCGGGGCCGTTGTGCGCCGCGGCGATGCTGACTCTCCATCCGCTGGCGCCGCTGATGCTGCTGATGATTGCGCCGCTGCTGGCATTGGTGATGTTGTTGCCGCTGCCGGGAAGCGCGCCGCGCCAGAGCGCGGGCGGCAACAGCGCCCGTTTACGTTTTGACTGCCTGCCATATCTGCTGTGTGCGTTACTGCTGGCCGCGGCGGTCAGTTTGATGCAACTGGGCCTGTCGCCAGCGCTGGTGAAGCAGTTTTCCGCCGACGCGACGGCGGTCAGCCGCCAGGTCGCCGGGCTGCTCAGCGTCGCGGCTGTGGCGTCGCTGGCCGCCCAGTTTGCCGTGCTGCGTCGGCAATTACTGGCGCCGCTGGCGCTGTTGCTCAGCGCCGGAGCGCTGATGGCGGCGGGTTTGGCGCTGATGATGACGGCGGCGCTGTGGCTGTTTTATGTCGGCTGCGCGGTGTTCTCTTTTGGCGCGGCGCTGGCGACCC
This sequence comes from Entomohabitans teleogrylli, assembly GCF_001484765.1. Lineage (GTDB taxonomy): Bacteria > Pseudomonadota > Gammaproteobacteria > Enterobacterales > Enterobacteriaceae > Entomohabitans > Entomohabitans teleogrylli. The sequence continues at coordinate 20,234 of NZ_KQ947380.1, forward strand.
CGGCTTACCAGTTGATGCTGAACGATAAACTGACCGATGGCGCTGGCGCCGGCTGGGTAGCCACCAGCCACACGCTGGGATATGGCTTATGCGCGCTACTGGTGCCGCTGGTGGCGAAAGTGTATGGCGAGTCGGCGTTGCTGACGGTAGCGTTGTTGGTAGCCGGTCTGTTTTGCGGGATGTCGGGCGTTATCTGGCGCAGCCGCCGTCCGGCCAGTGAAAAGTGAGGAAGCGTATGGCTGGGATTCAGGGGTACCGTCTGTTTAACGTGCGACTGGTGCGCAAAACGGTGATTTCCCCTTCGCTGTTGAGTCTGGTATTCAGCGGTCCGGAAGTGGCGCAGATGAAGTGCGATGCGCCGGATCAGCGTATCAAAATGTTATTCCCTTCCGCGGACGGCACTCCGTCGTCGCTTCCCGCTGAAGGGCACTGGTACCCGATAGCTCAGGCGCTGCCGAAAGAGAAGCGTCCGACGATCCGCACCTATACGCTGCGCCATATCGACAGGCAGCGCTGCGAGGTGACGGTGGAGTTTGTTAACCACGGGACCGCCGGCCCGGCTTCGGCGTGGGCAGTCAATAGCCAACCCGGGGAGGCGCTGCAGATGGTCGCGCCGAATGCCGAATATGCGGCAGACAGCGGCGGCTACGAGTGGGCGCCTCCCGCCGGGCTGCGCAATGCGCTGATTGTCGCCGACGAAACCGCGCTGCCCGCCGCCCGTGGGATCCTCGAATCGATCGCCGGTCAGGATAACCCGCCGCAGGTACAGGTTTTTCTGGAAGTACCGGAGGCCGGGGATTGTGTCGACCTGAGCGCATTTCAGTTCGCGGAGGTGGTCTGGCTGGCGCGCAAACCGGTTGGCGCACAGCATGGCGAATGCCTGATCCAGGCGCTGAAAGCGGACGCCAGATTGCCGGAAAACGATCATCGCCAGCCGGTGCAGGAAGAGGCGGAAGGGGAGCTGTTGTGGGATAAAGCCAGCGCCGCCAGTACCCGGTTTTATGGCTGGGTGGCGGCGGAGTCGACGGCGGTCAAACAGCTGCGTCGCTATTTGATTACAGAGCGCGGCGTGGATCGCCGGATGGTGAATTTTATGGCCTACTGGGCAAAGGGGCGGATTCGTTAACCGGCGCGCTGTTTTCACCCTTTCCGCCCGGAGCCGGGCCCTCCGCTACGGAGGGCCGTCGCAGGCTATTTAATAAAACTGCTGCCCTTTTTCTGCATGATATCCAGCAGCTCCTGATAGCGGCCATGCATCTCCTGCGCTTCCCGCAAGCCGCTGGCCAGCGTCTGGTAACGTTCATAACTGTAGATCAGGACCAGCGGGATCAGGCTGCACAAATACAGCGACGTAAAATCGGGGGGCAATGACAGGGCGCTGAATACCAGACAGATCGTCGGGCTCCACAGTCCGGTAAAGACCATCCAGCCAGATAACCGCCAGATGCCTTTGCGGCGCCTTCGCGTTGCGGAGTCCGGCGCCCGGGAAAAGCCCTGGTCGATATCGCCCCGCAACAGTTCGCCGAACATCACGTAGCGGCGCTGGCGCAGGGCAAAGCAGAACATAAAAAACATTACCGCCCACAGCAGGATGGTGAACGCCACGATAAACGCCGGGCTGGCATAGCCCTGCGCCAGGCTGAAGGCCGGCTTGCGGGCGATCGGCAATACCAGGGCGAAATTAATCAGCAGGCTGAAAAACAGATCTTCGCGCAGGTAATCCGCCAGAGTGCGGGTGCGCTGCGTCGGGCGCGGTTCCGCCAGTGCCGAGATCCACCAGGGCAGGGCCCGGGACAGCAGCCAGATCATCAGCGCCGGCAATACCAGCACCCCGAGAAGCGCAATAAACCAATAGCGCCATGCCGGACCAAAGGGCCAGATGGCGCAGCTCAGCAGCGTCACGGCAATCAGCGTCGCCGCGCTGGCCCACAGCGGGCGAAAGTAAATTTGCGCTATCCCTCCCGGCTGGCGTCGGGGGGCGGCCTGCTGCCGGGAGGGCACCGACATCCGCAGCGTATAAACCGAATAGGCCCAGTAACCCGGCCCGTCGCGCATCATACCCCAGACAATCGACAGACAAATGGCCCCCAGCCCGGCGATGACCTCCCAAAGCATGATATCCGGGACGTTGCGGATCAGCGATGAGGTCAGTACGGCGCTGACGCCGGCCACGGACAGCCATGCCGCGAGCAGGTATTTACGGGTGAAGGTGCGGATATCCGGGATCATCCGCAGGCCTCTTCCAGCGGACTGTTTTCACGCATCAGATGATAGTAGTGGCTTACCTGATGATCTTCGCTGTGCGCATAATGGTCATGCAACAGGTGGTGCAATACCTTCTTATTGCTGACTTCCAGGTAATTGCGGTAACCCATCAGCGTCCACTGGTTCATACTGTCGCGCCAGCGCACGGTATGAGTGAGATGCAGCGCCAGGTTTTCTTTAATGCGCGCCACGCTATATTCCGCCAGGCCGCTGCTGTTCATCACTACCGGGCTGCGTGGCGAGCTGAAGTCGAGCGGCGCCAGCGCGCTGCGCATCAGGGCGACGCCGTCGGCCATCAGCGGCGAATGCCAGGCGCCGTTCACGCCCAGCTTAATGGCGCTGATGCCCTGGCGCGCCAGGGCGTTAATCAGTATTTTCAGCGCCGACACGCAGCCGCCTACCACCTGTTGATGATTGCCGTTATCGCAGCAGACGTTGAGGTGTTCCGTTAATTGCAGTGCGTCGATTAATTCCCGTAACTGGCTGTAACTACAGGGTTTGATCGCATACATGGCGCCTTTGCGCTGTTCTGCCAGTTGTTGCATGATGGCGGCGCGCTGGCTGATGGCCCGGAATAGCGTTTCCAGATCCATGACGCCGGCGGCGTATAGCGCCGCGTATTCTCCCGCGCTGTGCCCGGCATAGCCGGTTTCCGGCACCGGAGACAGTTCGCGCAGCCGCGTCAGCATCGCCACATTGACCGTGGTGACGGCCACCTGCTGGTACAGCGTGCGGGTGAGGCGGGTCATTGGTCCTTTCTGGCACAGTTTACGCACATCAAAGCCGGCGACGTCGCTGGCGCAGTCCCACACCCGACGGGTGCCCGGGGAGACGTCGCAGGCATCGCTGCCCATCCCAATCGCCGGCGAGCCCTGCCCGGAAAAGAGCACCATCCAGCCCAGGGATAACGGAGAAGTAAACGCTGGATTACCAGGTAATTCGCATGCCTGCATAGATATTTCCTTTTTTTCCAAAGGTGCCGAATTCGCTCTCCTGGCTGCCGAAGGTGGCGGAGACGCCGCTGTACACCTCAAGGTTGGGTTTTAACGGCGTACTGAGATGCAAACTGAGCACCGAGCTGTGATCGATAAGGTTGGTGATGGTGGAAACGGCGTAGTCGATGCTACCGACCTGTTCCCGGGAAGTGCGGAAGTACAGGGTGAGATAATGCTTGCCGAACAGTTGGCCGGAGCGGCTGGTGTTATCGATACCGGCCGCCATCTGGCGCGCGTATTGCTGGTAGCCGCTTTGCAGCGCCGCGGCTGATACCGCCGGCAGGGCGCTGGCGTAACCCCCGTTGATAAAGCGCAGGGTATCGAAATGGTTGCGCCATTCGCTGCGGCTGTAGCCCTGGCTCTGGCCGTAGTATTCAATGCCATATTCACGGCGATCGGCGGTGGCGTAGCGTAGCCCGATGCCCAGGTCGCCCTGGATACCGCGTGAATGCAGGCGGTAAGGGTCGGCGACATACTGATACTGGCGGATACGGCGCGACGCAATGCTGTCGAGGTGGCGCCAGGTTTCCCCGTGCGACAGCGATCCCTCCAGATTAAGGATCAGGTTATCCGTTAGATTACCGCTGGCCCCGAGCGCCAGCGTCTTCTGGCTACCGAGCAGCAGCGAAACCGTGGGGTTGAAATCATTGAGGCCCGACGCGGTATAGCTGGCAAGGTAGCGATCGCTGTGATTGGTCCGCCGTAGCGCATCCCACTGCGCCGCGGAGCGAAACCATTGATTGTTGCGCCGCAGGCGCGGCATGGCGGTGAGGCTGAAAGCCCCCGCGGTGCGGTAGAGCGTGGTGTCCAGCCCCCAGGCCCCTTCATCGTAAAAGTTACGCCAGCGATCGCCCTGGGCGAATACCCGCGCGCTGCGCAGGTTACCGAGGGGATTGTTAAGCAGATCGAGGGGGGCGGAGGAGAACAGATAGCCGCTGTTTTTGCGGATTTTACCGGCATCGACATACAGGTTTTCGCGCGCCTGCCAGCTGGCGACCAGATCATTGAGCAGCCAGACCCCCTGATTCTGCCGATCCTCCAGCGCGCCGGGGCGCCGCCCCTGGAGGGTATACGCCGCGTTGCCCTGCGTCTTGATACTCAGGGTATCGCCGAGCGAGCAGCGCCCGACCAGCGACAGATAGCCATTGACCATGGCGTTATTGCGAAATGCCGGCGTGTCGAAGCGCCACAGGGAGCCGGAAACGAAGCTGCCGACCCCCTCCGCGCCGGCGAAGCCGCGCAACACCTGGCATTCGGCGGCCTGCGCGCCGGGGTAGCCGCTGGTCAGCGCGATAATACCGCCGGCCAGAAGAGCGCCCGGGCTCCTCATTCGCCGAGTCTCAGCAGGTATTCTTTCTGGAAATGGCTTTCCGGCAGCGATTCCAGACGCACGTTGCTGTAGCGCATGGTGGTGTAATTATCCTTGCGCAGCGCATCTTCCACCACAATGGTGGTCGGGCGCTGGCGCCCCAGCACCTGTTGATAGTCGCGGTAGTAAGAGCGCTTAATCAGCACCCCTTCCGCGGAAAGAAAATCGGCGCGCTGCGGGTTACCGGTCTGTTTGTCGACCCAGTAATGAATCGCCGGGTAGGTCACATACGGCCAGCGGCGCTCCAGGGAGAGCTTGTAACAGGTCCGGCCATCACAGGGTTCTTCGCCGACCAGGGTGGAGATATAGGAGTAGTCGAAATCCGCGGCCACCACATCGCCATTGGCCACCTGGCCTATCAGGCGCTGCTGACGCGAAATCGGGATCGGGCGCCGTAAATCCGGGGCGTAGTACCACATTTTATCCATATCGGAGAGTAGCGCTTTGCCCTTATCCCGGACCGGCTGAACGAAACGCACCAGCGCCCGGGCGTCGCCTTTTTCGCGCTGTTCCGAGGGTTTATAAAAGCGCATCGACACATCCAGCACCTGCTGGTTTTCGGTGATATCGCGGCCATCTTTATGCTCGACCAGCGTCAGGGTATAGCGGAAGGGCTCGTCCGGCGCCCGGGCGCGATCGGCCTGGCGGATAATGGTCCGCGCCTGCTGATCTTCCTGGGACAGGTTATCCAGATTCTGGCGATCGAGGGTATTCGCCTGAGCCGGGGAAGCGAGAGCGCCGGCCAGCAGCAAGGTCATTGATAGTTTTTTCATGATTTTCATTCCCTGAGCATCAGGCTTCCAGCAACATGCCGAGATCGGCGACGATTGACGTTCCGCGCAGGGCGCGGGAGCGGGGCGAAATCAGAAACGCCGCGATATCCGCCACCTCCCGGGGTTCCAGCAGCCAGCGGCGCGGCTGGTTTTCATAGCGCTGGTGCATCTGCGGCCACAGCTCCTGGAGAAACGGCGCCATATCGGTATCCACAATGCCGGCACACACGCCGTTAACCCGGATATCGCGATCGTAAAGCTCGACCTCCAGGTAGCTGACGAGGTTTTCCAGCGCCGATTTGGCGATCCCCAGCGGATATTTCGCCAGCACCCGGCGGCTGCCGAGGCTGGAGATGGCGCAGATGGTGCTGCCTTTCGGCATCAGCGGTACTATCTCCTGGACGCAGGTGACGTTGCCCGACAGATTGGTGTTGAACAGCAGTTTCCAGTCGTTGCGCGTCATCTCCATAAAGTGTTTGAACGGCGCGGATGCGGCATTGAGCACCAGATGATCGATGCGCTCAACGCCGTCGGCGCGGAGTTTTTTCATCATCTCCTGGATATCCCGGGGTTCAGAGATATCCCCGCGCGCCAGGCGTACGTTGACATTGCGGGTGCTGGCGACAAAGCGCTGCAGATTGGCGGCGCTTTTCCCCTGCTCCTTGCGGTAATTGAGGATCAGGTCGTAGCCGTCCGCCGCCAGCGTTTCGGCAATCGCCATGCCGATACCGCGACCGGCGCCGGTGATAAAAACAGTTTGTTCCTTTGACATATCAATTCTCCCTGAGCGGTCACACGAAGCGGAACGCTTCGGCAATAACAAGTCTTGAGGCACGGCGTGCCGGAATAATCGAGGCGATCAGCGACGTCACCAGCGGCAGGGCGCAGGAAAACCAGAACAGATGGATATCCTGATCCCACATCACAAAGGCCAGGTAACCCTGGGTATAACCGGGGGACGGGGGCATCGGGATCCCGTTGATATTGATAATGCTGGCGATCAGGATGCCGAGGCTGACGCTGAGAATGGAGCCGAGAATACCGGTGATGATCCCTTCAAGGACGAACAGCCGCCCGATATAGCCGCGGTTCAGGCCGAGCGCGCGCAGGGTGGCTATTTCGCGGGTGCGTTCCACCACATTCATCATCAGGGTATTGCCTATCATAAATACCACGATGACGCTGACTATCGACTTGATAAACAAGAAGATCCCTTCAAACAGATTGACCACCTGGTGGTAGAAGATCGCCAGATCGTCCCAGGAGCGGGCTTCCAGCGGTAGACGCTCCTGCTGGATCAACTGATTAATGCGCGCCAGCACCTGCGGGGTACGGTTGGTATCGTTGAGCATGATGATGATTTTGCTGACATCATCGGTTTGCAGCAGGCGCTGAGCGGTCTGTAGCGGCATCTTGATGGTGGTGTCGTCATACTCTTTGATACCGGACTGAAAAATGCCGCGTACCCGGGAAGACATGGCGTTCTGCCCCCCTTCCGGGTTGACCACCAGCATATCCACCCAGTCGCCGTAGCCGGCGGAGAGGGCGTTGCCGACCCCGGCGCCGAGGGTTATCTCCTGCGGCCTGACCCGCGACAGATCGCTACCGGAAACAATGGTGTCGAACGAGCCGAGCACCAGCGAGGTTTCCGGTTCGATCCCGGTGCCGGTGAAGAAGGTTGAGGTGCCGGTATCGTAGCGCGAGATAATGCCGGTAAAGGTTAACTGCCCGGTGATGGTACTGATATCGGCGGCAATCTGCGGATCGGCGAGCAGCCGCTGGCGGATAGCCGCGTAGTCGCGGATGGTGTATTGCAGCGAATTACCGGCGCTGTTGTCCAGATAGCCCTGCTGATAGAGCTGGATATGTCCGAGATTGGTGCGGATGGTCTGTTCGCGCAGCGCCCAGAACGAATAATCGACGAACCCGCCGAAGATAAATACCGCCACGCCGCCGAGGGTGATCGCCAGCAGCGTAATCCCGGAACGGCGGCGCTGGCGGAACAGGTTCAGAAAGGTGTAGCGGATATCGGTGGGTTTGCGCACTGCCGTGATCAGCACGACCAGCAGCGCGTAAGCAATAATGGCATTCGATATCCAGAACAGCGCATTGCTCATTGGTTCACCTCCGCCAGCGGCAGAATGACGTTATCCATCTCCGCCGCCGACCAGCCGACAACCGGCTGGTTGCCGAGGGCCGCCAGCCGTTCGCCTTCTTCTCCCGACGCGGCCAGCGCCTGGCGCGCGGCGTCGGCTTCGTGGGTTTTGCCGCAGGCCGCCAGCGCCCGGACGCGCATCAGCGTCACCATCGGCTGCAGGGAGGCCGGAAGCGCGCGCGCTTGTTGCAGCGCGGCGGTATCTTCCAGCGCCACAACGCAGCGCCCCGTGTTCTGCGGTACGAAGGCGTCCATACGCGCGCGCAGAAAGCGCATGCGCCAGTCGTTTTCGTCGCTTTCCGCCGCTTCATCAATAGAGAAAAAGCCCTGCTTGGAGGCTTCCGCGGCGCGCAGATAATTTTTCTTCGCCAGGTAGTGTTCGGCGATAAACAACTGCCCGTAGCCATAAAACATCGCGGCGATCCGGCGTTGCGGATGGCGCTGCGCTTCGGCTTTGAGCTGCGCGACGCTATCTTCGAGGGCGCTCAGCGTCGCCCGGCTGGTGATAGCCTGAATCAGCGGCGTCAGAGGTAGCGCGGCGGCGTCTGGCGGCGGATTCGCCTGCGCGGCGGCGGCCCCCAGCAGCAACAGGGCGGCGGCGCGTTTAAAGGTGGTGAACATCATTTTTTAATTTCCCGTCTTCAATCTCCAGAACCCGGCGCGCGCAGTCCCGTAGCTGGTGTGAGTGGGTGGAGATAACGAACGTGGTCTTCAGTTCCTGATTCATGGATAACAGCAGATCGATAATCTCCTGGCCGGTGCGGGTATCGAGATTACCGGTGGGTTCATCGGCGACGATCAGCCGCGGGCGTTTAACCAGCGCCCGGGCAATCGCCACCCGCTGCTGCTGGCCGCCGGACAGCGCCGTCGGCGGACGTTTGTAGTGGGCGGTCAGCCCGACTTTTTCGATCATCTCCATGACCTGATCGTGGGCTACCCGGCGGCTGAAGCCGTTGAGCATCATCGGGTAATAGACGTTGTCAAACACGCTCAGTACCGGCAGCAGGTTGAAAAACTGGAACACAAAACCGATGGCGTCGGCGCGCAGGCGGGCGCTGCGGGTATCGTCAAGGGTCGCCAGGTCGTTTCCCAGTAAATACACATGCCCGCCGGTGGGGTAGTCGATACCGGCCATCAGGTTGAGCAGGGTGCTTTTGCCGCTGCCGGATGGCCCGCACAGGGCGATAAATTCGCCGTCGTAAATATCAGTGGTGATGGATTCCAGCGCGCTAATGGCGCCGGGACCTTTACCAAAGCGCTTACTGGCCTGTTGCAGAGAGACCACCGGCAGCGGGCGGGCGTCGTGTAGCGTCATGGTCGATTCTCCTCAACCCGGGAAGGTAAATGTCCGTCTGGCGGTACTCGCCGCCCCGTCGGGTATTCCGCAAGCGTGGCGCTGCGCCGCCCGGGGCTTTCTGCGGCGTACCCGCGCTGGCTGAGACCATTTTCTCCTGCGGGCGTATTGCTGCCCGTGAGGCGGATCGGGCAGCGTGCCGCATCCGCGGCGGGCCTGACTGCCCGGGGCGCCAGTGATCTGGTGAGTGCGGTAACGGCAGGTTTCATCACGCGCTTTCCTGTAGCCAGTTATCCAGCAGCCAGACGCCTTTGCCGTCGAGCACGCTCAACAACCGGTGGCCGGGCCGGGCGGCGGATCGCAACTGGTGCTGCCAGGCCAGCGCCGGATTCATGCAGCCGCTGTCGCCATAAATGTCAGCCAGCGCCACGCCGCCGACCCCGCCAGGCAGCGCGGCCAGCGCCCGGCGCTGTATCTCATGCATCGTCAGAGCGGGCGGCGCGACGCTGAGCACTTCGCGGCTGTCAGCGTCCAGATGGCTGCGCCACAGCGCGGCGAGCTGCGCCGCCGCGGGGCGCGGCGCCGACGGCAGCGTCTGGTAGCGGCTGAGGCGCAGCGTAATTCCCGGGCCGGGGGTTTTTCGCAGGATCAGGCAGCCGGTGCGTTCGACGCTGACCTGGCAGTCGGCCAGGGCGCGGCGGGGGTAGCCCGGGGCGGGATAGCGCTGCATCTCGGAGAAGGTCAGGGCCGGGAAGCTGCGGAATATCCCGCAGATAATCACGTTGTCGGCCATGTCGCTGTTCAGGCAGTCCTGGGCGACGCGCAGGGCCGCCAGCAGGCCGTTGCGTTCGCCGCGCAGCTTGCAGGTGAAATGGCGGATAGCGTAATCACGGACAATGTTTTTCGGCAGAATGTCGACGCTCAGGGCGTCGCGCCAGCTGTTGACCCCTTCAAAGGTGGAGCTTTCACCCCACGAGTCGGCGTAAATCAGCGCATTGCGTTCGTGACGCAGACGGAAGTCGCCGCGTGATCCGCAGTGCGACACCGCCCGGGCGCAGGTTTCGCTCATGCTGTTCAGCCAGGCGCGGTAGCTGGCTTTGCGCAGCGCTTCGCCCGCCAGCACATCGCTTTCGGTACCGAAACGGCGGAACAGCCAGTGGCGGCCGCCGCTGCGGGCCAGCGCTTTGTTATACAGCGCCGCTTCCCAGACGTTGAACCAGCCCGGGGTGAAGCGCAGCAGCGGGGAATTCGCCTCCGACAGGGCAAAGCCGGCCAGCCAGATGGCATCTTCCGGCAGCGGCGGGCGCGCGTTAGTCATCATCCACCTCCCGGCAGGCGGAGATCGCCAGCGCAATCACCGAACCATCCAGCCCGGCGCCGTATTTCAGCAGATGCGGCCGGTCCAGCGGCAACGGCGCGGCGTCGGCGTGCAGGCGGATATCAAGGCTGGCGTCCGGCTGGCTGCGGCTGGTGAGCGCCAGCAGACGCCGCTGCAATAGCGCGTCGGCGGCGATCATCAAGTCCTGTACTCCGCTGCAGGTCGAGATATAGCCGATCTGCCCTTTGTAACTGACCACCGGAATCCCCTGGCGGCCCCAGATTTTTTTGATAGCCATCGCCTCCGCTTTGTCGCTGGCGATGATGCCGTTGCCGTGGGGCAGAACGGCGCTGATATCGTCAGGCGCCAGACTGGCGGCCCGCAGCGCCTGTTCGAGGGTCTGGGCGATGGAGCGGAAATCGGCGGTAAAAGCGCTGCCGCCGCCGCTCTGGCAGCAGACCGACGGGTGCAGTACCAGGCGTGGCGTCAGTCCGCGCTGGCGGGCGTGCCGCGCGCTTTCCAGCACCAGCGCGACGGCGCCGCTGGCGGGCAGAACGCTGCTGTCCGCGGCGCTGAACGGCTGCGACTGACCATCCCCCAGCATGTCCTGACCGCCGAGGAACAGAATGTCCTGGAGCAACATTTCATTCCAGCCGAGCACCAGCGCCAGATCGGCCTGGCCGGCGGCGAGGGTGGTACGCGCCAGATGCAGCGCCGACAGCGACGAGTTACTGGCGCTGTACAGCGCTACCGGGGGCCAGCTCAGACGATAGCGCCTGAGCAGCGCATCAGCCAGCAGATCCTGGCCGTAGCTGTCGGCATGCAGCCGTTTGATCTGCGGGAAAAACAGTAAATCTTCGCTGTCGTTGCGATCCTGATAACCGAGAAAATCGCCGATATCGGGGCGTACGCCGCTGCCGGTGACATAGACCCGTACCCGCTGGCCGGCCAGAGCGGTTGCCGGCAGCGACGCCATGGCCAGCGCCCGATCGATAACCTTGCGCAGGCGATCGAAAGGCGCCGGGCGCGGCCGGGCATCGGCGACCACGTGAGGGTTGACCTTCAGACGCATGGTCTGCCAGGCGTCGTCGCTGAACCACGGGGAACCGCAGGCCAGTTTCCCGCTCTCCAGACCGGCGATCAGCGCCGGGAAATCCGGCGCATAACCGCTGGCCACCGCCCAGCCGCTGGCGGTAACGGTGTGGTTCACGCGGCATTCCTCAGCAGTATGCTGTAGTAGTTGCCGCCCTCGGTGGCGCCAAGTACCAGCGCGGTGCGCACGGTTTTCTTCAGCGGCGCGGTCACGAAAGCGATATCGTCGGCGCTGAAATGGTGGGTCCACGGGATCGGCAGAATTTCTCCGCGTTTCATGGTTTCCACCACGACCGCGATATTGAGAATGCCGATACAGGACTCCACCAGGCCGAACCAGGCGTTGTAGTTCACGAATGGCACGCTGCGCGCCGTCTCTCCGAAGACATCGCGTATCGCGGCGATTTCCGCGCCGTTGCCGATGGCTGAACCATCGCTGGTGCCGCAGATCAGATCCACTTCGTGCGGCGCGAGCCGGGCCTCCTGCAGGGCCTGGCGGATAGCGGTCGCCTGGGCGGCGGCGCGGCCGGTGATATCGTGCTGCTGGAAGAAACAGCCATCGTTGGCTTTGCCGTAGCCGATGATTTCCGCGTGAACAGCGGCGCCTCTGGCCTGAGCGTGGCTGAGGTCTTCGAGCATCAGCATTCCGGCGCCTTCGCCGGGGATATAGCCCTGCGGCTGGGCGCTGTACACCTGGAAGGCGCTGGCGTCGTGCGTCAGTTGCAGCGGGCTGCTGAGGGCCTGCATATACAGAGTAAACGGCCCCATGTTTTCATCGGCGCCGCCGACAATCACCTGCGGCTGCAATGCCTGGCGCACCAGTTCATAGCCATACGTTAAGGCGCCGAGGCCGGCGTTGATCCCGGTGGCCAGCGAGGTGTTATAGCCTTTAATGCTTTCGGAGATCGAACAGAAGGTGGCTATCACGTTCATCAGTGAACCGGGAAACTCCGAGGTGCGCACTTTGGTGGGATCGGGAAACAGGCTTTTCAGGTAGCGATCGACCGTGGACTGCGGCCCTTTGGCCATCCCAAAAATCATGCCCAGCGTCTGGCCGTCGCGCTTAATTTTACGTCCCGCGTCGGCCATCGCCTGGGTCAGGGCCAGCAGGGCGAAGGTGCTGATCAGATCGGCTTTGCGCGGATCGAAACGGCGCAAAACCTTGCGCGGATCGAGACCGCTAATCTGGTGGTTACCGCCGGTTTTCTCCAGTTCAGCGTCAATATCCATGCCGCCGAAACGGCGATGCAGATATTCCCGGGTGTCCCGGTTATGGTTGATGCGTTCGAGAATTTCCCGTAGATCGCGGCGCATCTCTTCATCCAGCGGCAGGGTGTGCAGCGCGGTATTTTGCGGCACCTGCTGCGCCCACATGGTGTCCAGCATCTCTCGGAGGGTATGTCCGACGGCCGTCACCGCCCCCATGCCGGTGATCGCGACTCGCCTGGCCTGGTAGTGGCTGGGCGGGCTTTGCTGCGGTTTGATGCTGGCGATAATGCAGCAGTTGTTGCCGCCGAACGCATAGTTGTTCTTCATGAACAGCCTGACGTCCTTTTCGAGGAAGTCGTTGGGTACGTAGTTGAGATCGCAGTTGGGGCGCGGCGTGGTGAAATTGAGCGTGGGTAAAATTTTGCCTTCCGGCAGGGTCAGGAAGCAGGCGATCATCTCGATGATTCCCGCCGAACCGATATTGTGCCCGACATAAGCTTTGGTGGAGCTGACGGGAATATTCATGATGTCCGGAAACACCTTTTTCATCGCCAGGGTTTCGCAGCGATCGTTGGCTTCGGTACCGGTACCGTGGGCGTTGATGTAATCAATATCTTCGGGGCCGATGCCGGCGTTGCGCAGCGCGTGGCGCATGACCTGTACCGCCCCTTCGCCGCGCGGGTCCGGCGCGGTTTCGTGCCAGGCGTCGCCGGAGGTGGCATAGGAGACCATTTCGCCGTAAATCGTGGCGCCGCGCGCTACGGCGTGCTCATACTCTTCAAGCATCAGGGCGCCGGCGCCTTCGCCGATCGACATACCGGGCGTGCCGGAAAAGGGGCTGGTGGGGGTGCGCTTCATGGCGTGCAGGGCATAAAAACCGGCGAAGGTCGGCAGGTAGATAGGCTCGGTACCGACCACCAGCACGGTGGCGTTTTTGCCGTTCTGAATCAGGTCATAGCCGATCCCCATGGCGTTGGTGCTGGCGGTACAGGCGGTGGCTACCAGTTCGAAGCCCCCTTTCAGCCCTAGCAGCGATGAGACGATGGCGCTACAGGAGGCAAAACTGCCGGAGACGATGGCTTTCTCCAGCGAAAACTTTTCCATCTGGCGCTCGATCAGCGGCATAAAGGCTTCGGTGCCGGCGGAAGAGACGCCGATGATCAGCGCAGTGCCATCGCGCAGCGCGCCGCGCGGGATATCGGCCTGGGCGAGGGCCTCATGGCCCACCTTGTAGGCCCACAGGGCGGCGTTATCCAGCGAGGCGGCGGTTTCGTCACTCAGATCCGGCCAGCTCAGGGGCTGGAGTACCTCTGAGGCGTTGGCGTCTTCAAACCACTGCAAATATTTTTTGCTGGGTTTGATGCCGCAGGTTTTATTAAACAGCGCCTGCCTGAATTCAGGCACATTGCTGGCAATGGAAGAGAGGTGCCCCATCCCGGTGATCACCACGCGTTTGCGAGTAACAGTCATGAGTTTTTTCCGTGTCGGCCAACCAGAGGTCAAAGAAGGTGAAGACGGGTACGCCGCGGCGCACCCGGGGTGCAGCGACGGCGGTTATTCGCTCTCGCTACCGCTTTGCTGCGCCTTTTGTTGCTGCCATTCCATTTGCTGTAACAGATCCCGCGGCCGGGCGCTGTCGACATAGCTGTGCTCAGAGGGATTGATCAGGAAGCTGTAGTTACGCACGAAGGGCACCGCGCAGGTGTTAAAGGCGATAATCCCGTCGGCGGTCTGGATCTGGTAGGCGTCAATATCCGCCCAGGCCCAGGCGTCCTGCAACAGCACCCGGCCAATGCAGGCGTCGAGATCCGCCGAGTAGCCGCAGGTAATCACACTGCCGATCGGCTGACCGTCGAGGAGCACCTGGTCGCCGCGCTGCGGTAGGCTGGCGGCGGGCCTGCCCGGCAGGCTCATCCCCACCACCCGCGCGCCCGGACCCTGTTCCACCCGGCGGGCGACGGCATCTAGGCCGATAAAGGTTTCTTTGTCGTAGCGCAGCGCCCACTGCATCTGAAGTTCGATGGGGCAACGGGTGTAGTCGTTAAACATCCCGGGTTCCCAGCACGGGTTTTCCAGTCGCGCCTGGACCTGATAATCCAGCCCGCCGGGCTGTAGATCGTATTTGGCGCCGGCCTCCAGCATCTGTTCCCAGACCTCCGCCAGCTCGTCGCGCGGGCCAATGAGTTTGTAGGAGTATTCGCCGTGTTTGCCGCTGCGCAGCAGAATCAGGTCGTTATCGACGTGCATATGCTCCTGGAAGGGCAGGCCGATCACGTCCATACCGTAGACTTCCGCCAGCAACTCCCAGGCGTAGGGACCTTCGAAGTGGAGGATGCCCCACTGCGGGCTCAGCGATTCGATCGACTCAATGTCTTCGAAGGTCTCTTCGTTGCCGGCCAACTGATTGCGCAGTACCTCGCACAGCGCCTCGCCGGTCATCCATTCACTGATCAACAGAAAGCGTTCATCATCGCAGGCGATATACATATCGGCGCTAACCTGGCCGTCGTCGTCAAGCAGCAGGCTGTACATAGCCTGTTCGTCGCGGATGGAAGAGACATCGCCGGACACCACCTGGTTGAGCAATTCCCAGGCGCTTTCGCCGTTAATGGCGGCAATGCCAAAGTGCGAATAATCGGCCAGCAGGATGTGTTTACGCAGCGCGTTGTGTTCCGTTGCGGCATCTGAATAGCGTAACGGGATTGCGACACCGTTACGTTCACCGAGGGTGGCGCCGCGTTGTTGATGTAGTGTATTGAGTTTCATGCGTTTTCCATTCCTTCGCTGTGCTGGTCCAGTGCCATGGCTTGTTGTCTTTCAATGACAAATGATGTCAGCGTGTTGACGCTGCGCATCCAGGAAGGGTCATCGCCCTCTTTGACGCGAATACCAAAGGTTTCATCCAGCAGTACGATCACCTCGGTGGCGTCGACGGAGTCAAGCTTCAGTCCACTGCCAAATAGCGGTGTGTCGTCATCAATTTGTTGGCTGTTCTGGTAAAGATTGAGGCGTTCGATAAGCCCGGTTTTGATGCTTTCCAGTACCGCTTTGCGTTTATCGATTGCGCTAATAAGTCCATTGTTCATGGTGGCGTTCTCTTTGAATCAGTGAATGGGGGTAGGGGTGCCTTTGCTTTTCGCCAGTTCGCGATCGATACGGAAATTGACGATACGTCCGGAGCTGGCGACATGCCGACCGACGCGCGCTTCCACATCGTAATGGTGGAAGCCGTTGACATCGGCCATCACCAGCCGGCTGCAGACTTCGACGGTATCGCCCGGGGTGACGACATGGCGGAACTTCAGATCCTGCGATGCCAGGAAGCCGCCGACGCGCTCGCGCTCTTCGACTATCCGCTCCACACCTTCCGGCTGAACCAGCGAACGGGCGATATCGTCAAAGCGCTTCAGCGCCGTACCGGTGTCTTTTTCGTGGCGCTGGCAGTAGTCGCACAGTAGCGAGAAGTATTCGCTGGCCTGGCCGAAGATCTCGGCGATCATTACGCCAGGCATCACCGGGTTATCCGGGAAATGCCCGGGAATGTAGGGTTCATTGAAGGTGACGTGTTTGATCACCGTGATGGAACCGCGCTCTCCCGGCGTGAAATCGACGATACGATCGACCATAAAAATTGGCGCGCGCCAGGCGCCGATACGCAAAAGCAGCGACGGGGAAACCAGAGTTTTAGTGTAATTAGCCATTGAACATCCCTTATCAATCAACGCATTACCAGACCACCATCGGCGACCAGGGTCTGGCCGACGATGTAGCTGGAGGCGTCGGAACTTAAAAATGCCACCACGTTGGCAATCTCATCGGCCTGGCCGAGTCGCTTCAGCGGGATAGCGGATAACACGGTGCGTACCGTCTGGCGCGGGACCTTTTTGACCATCCGCGATTCGATCATCCCGGGCGCTACCGCGTTCACCCGAATTCCCTTACTGGCCATTTCATTGGCTAATGTGCGCGTAAAGCCGATAATTCCGGCCTTCGCGGCGCTGTAGTTGGTCTGCCCAAAACTGGAGGTCACGCCGGAGACGGAAGAGATATTGACCACGCTGGCGCCGCGCGCGTGGCGCAGCAGCGGCAGTAATTGCCGGGTGACATTAAATGTGCCGTAGAGATTTACCTGAATAACCCGGTCGAATTCCTCATAGCTCATCGCAGAGAAAATGTTGTCTTTATAGATACCGGCATTATTGATAAGAACGTGAATTGCGTGGGTATGCTGCTCTAATTTTCTGATCATCTCACCAACTGCATTATTATCGCTAATATCGCATGAGATGAGATGTAAAGCGTTACCTTCAGTATGGCTGGATTTTAAATTTTCCAGCCGGCTACTGTCGTGATGATAAATGGCATACACCTGCGCACCCTGATTGAGATAATTCTCACATATGGCTAAACCGATATCTCCGCTGGCGCCGGTAATTAGCACGTTTTTTCCGCTCAGTTCCGGGTATATATACCGCATAATACGCCTTTTCCTGGTGAGTTTAGTTGAATGCCGCCATGGCAATCGCGTGTGATTTACAATGGGAGATACTCAGGGACGCATGAGTTAAATGGCGCTCCAGCATGAGTCTGGCGAACTGGCTGGTAAACTGATAATACGGGCCGCCGAGTTCATCGTGGCGTATTTCAATATCATGAAAAGCGATGCCGAGACGAAATCCGGTGCCGAGGGCTTTGACGGCGGCCTCTTTGGCGGCCCAGAATCCGGCCAGTCGTTCGCAATTGGCGCTGAGATCGCCGATTTCCGTGCGCTCCCGTGGGGTCAACAGGCGTTCAATTAATGGGGTGCCGCTACGTTGCAATGCGCTGGCAACGCGATCGATTTCGATAATATCCACGCCAATATTCATTCGCACTTATCCCTGATTATGATATTTCTCAGATAATACGCATTCACGCCGTGAGATTTTATCTGGCACGTTATTTGAGAAGATGTAAATTAAATATATCAATATCGATAGCCGGATCTTCAAATAGTATTGCGCGTATAAAAAAACGGCGTCGATAGAGGATGAAAAACCAGATCAGGGTAGTCCGTGTTTAATTTTTCGACTGAAGATGTTCACTTTTTAAATCCTTTATTTATTAGTTCTTATGCTGTGTGTTCTTTTATTATTAGCATGATGAATGTGAATGGCAACCTGACAAATATTTAGAAACATCTGAAAAGCATTTATTGTGTATTGATTGATTTGTCATTTTTCAGTTCATTTTATCTGGTTTGATGAATATTCTTAAAAAAATTACGCAGTAATATCTCGCGAAAGAAACGGTATTTTTCGCTAATCTAAAGATTATATTTTTACCGGGGATGTATTTTCCTGATAGTGCTCTGTGAATATCCCGGTTCGCGAGTTATTTTAGTTTGCGTCATGGGATGGCCGGTGTCAGGAGCGGCGATCGCGGAATCGCGGGAATTTTCCCGGTGAGCCAGGCCTGCGCAGTGGCGGGGCCTGGCGGCCCAGGCTCCGGGGCACGTTGCGGACAAAATAAACCGTAGGGCAGGATGATTTCCGTGCTGGCGATCGCTTTTCATCGCGGGGTGACAGAGTCAGAATACCAGGAGCAGGGGAAAGGCGGGGGCAAGAAAACATGCAGCAGCTGATTGTGGAGCACTGGCGGGTGCACTACCGGGAAGCGGCCCGTGGCGTGGTGGTTCCGGACGGTTGTCGGGATATCATTTTTTTCCACCATGGCGAGTGGCGCCGGAAGTTAACGCTCACTGAGCTCGATAGCTGTGCTTATCGGGTAGAAGGCGCCGCCGGGGATCGTTATGAAGGGTTTCGCCTGCGGCCGGACTGTGTGATCGATGGCGGTCGATTGCGCCGTTATCTTGATGATCCGCGCCTGACGCCGGACCATCCGCGGCTGATGTCGATTATCCACGATACGGTCAGCGTCGACGGGCAACTTGCCGAGGCATTGCAGGCGCTACAGGAAATCGGCGATCTGTCCGGGGCAAGTCAACTGCTGGGGGTTAGCGGGCGCACCTTTGAGCGGCTGGTAAAAAGTAAAACCGGCAAGAGTCCGCTGTTCTGGCTGCGTTTGTTACGTATGAGGCGAACCGCGGCCATGCTGGCGGCTTCCGGGAGCGCGCTGTCAGAGGTGGCGCTGGATGGCGGCTATTGCGACCAGTCGCATATGAACCGCGAGTTCCGGCTGTGGCTGGGAATAACGCCCGCCGCTTTGCGTACTGATACGCGCTGGCAGCAGGCGTTTGTTAAAGGCTACGATTAATTCAGGGGGGTGCAAATCTCCACGAGGTTATGTTCCGGATCCGCGACGTAGCATAGCGTTTGTCCCCATGCCGCGGTCTCAATTCCGGAAACCGTGTGGGCTCCGGCCTCCAGGGCCTGGTTCAGGGCCGCCGCAACATCATCGGTGGTGAAGGCCAGTTCAAACGTCGGGTGGCGATAATCGCTGCGCCCCGCAGCGATCCCTGACTGCGCCAGGAGCTTTCTGGAGCAGAATGCCAGCCGCGTCGCGCCAGTGTCCAGCTCTCCCCAGTTTTTATCATCGTGTAAATAGCGGATCTCAAAACCAAACGCGCGGTGATAAAAATCCAGCATCTGTGGTACGTCATCGACATATAGAATGGTCCAGGCAAATTGCATATCAGTTACTCCCGTTGGCTCTGTGTCACGTTAGTTATAGCGCCGGGCGGGGTGCCGGTATTGGATAAAAACGACAGGGGAAAGAGATAGCGCGAGGCGCGCCTGAAGGGGATTGCCAGAGAGGGGATACAGAGCCATCCGGGGCGGGCGATGACTCTGTTTTGAAGCTGACGCAGGGTCAGGCAACGGCGAACGCCTGATGTTTGGCCAGATAGAAGGGCCGCAAATACGCCACGCTATTCGACAGCGGCAGTACGTCGTCGCTGAGCTGAATATTCAGGGTCTGCCGAAGATACTGGCGGCGGGCGGTGATGCGTTGCCACAACTGCGGATAGTGCTGGCTAATTTTCTGCCGCAGGGCGCCATCCGCCAGCGCCACGCACTCCTCCGCGCTGGCGCCGGTATAGCCAGCGACCGAAGGGATGATGTCAATCTGCAGAATCATGCCGCTTTTCAGCGTTTCCACAGAGCCGTTATAGACCGGCGAGGACATCCACTCCTCATCCGCTACCAGGTGGCCGGGGTTGAGGTGCCAGCCATAGCGCGCTTTCGGGAAGACCTGCTCGATAGTATCGTACAACTGGCCGCCGGGCATGCCGACATGAATATTTTCCAGCCAGGCCACTACGGCGCCGAAATAGGGACCGGCGATGCGCTCCAGATAGTCCTGCTGGCCCTGCGGCAGCTCGCTGCGATCGGCAATAACGAAACCGCAGCGGCTGGAAAGCCCACCCTTAAAGCCAACCGTCAGTGACAGCGGATCGCCGCGCTGAACTTTTTTTGTGGTCGGATAAAGGTTGGCCTTTTCAAAACGTTGCCCGGTAGCGGCGATGGTGACAACCGAGTGGTACTGGCCCTCTGCGGATAAACGGGCGCCTAACTGGCACTCCATGACCCCGGGTTCGACCGCGTCCATGGCGTCTAAAATACAGTTGGATGACAGATTCGCGCCGTACTCGTAGTGGGCAATCTCGTTTTCGTTGTTGGTGACCCGCGCGCCATCGGCGCCGCCGATGAACAGGTGCGCGGCATTTTCCAGCGTGGCGCCTGCCGTGGACTGTTGGATGGCGTCGACAATAAACCACGGTAAATCAAAATAGCGCTTACCCGACGATGCGGTTGGAGTAAACATCTTCCAGCCCACCAGACCGATTTTGTGTTTGCTGCCCAGACCGGCGGCGCTGAAAATGTCCGCCAGCGGTCTTTCATTATCCATCGGTTGATTGGGTAATGAGAAGAAAGGGCAGTGAGCGGCGGTCACCGGAATACGTGAAAAGTTGGCCATTTTCATGTTTTCGTTACCGAGGATAGCGGTGGCGGCGCCTGAATCCTCCAGCACCAGCACGGCCTCTTCAAACCGCGGGATAAACCCGGTCAAATACTCGAAGTTGCCGCCGTGCTCTTTATCGGCATAGATGACCAGCGCATCAAAACCTTCACGCTGCATCCCGGCCAGCACTTTGTTGAGGCGTTCGCGGATTGTTTCATCGCTTAACAACACTGGCGGGACGTTTAACTGTTTTTCCGGAGAATCAACCGTTTTCAGGGTAATCATTCGGGTGGTCATGCGGGGAGAATCTCCTTTTCACTGGGCGTTGCGATGAGCGCAACATTGATTTTCTGCAGCCTTTTATCCGGCAGCAGAGCAGTAACCAAAGCGGCCATGGCGCCGTTGTACGACGGCGCCTTCTGTCATTCCAGCGCCGCGACGTCGTGGATTTTGCCGGTATAGCCGGTTTTGGCAATGGCGCCCAGCAGCCGCTGGTCGTCAAAATCCGCCGGGACGATCACTTCCGCCTGACGCGTTTTCAGCGACGCTTTGGCTTTGATGACGCCATCGGTAGTGCGCAGCGCCTGGTTGATTGAAATCACGCACAGCGAGCAGGTCATCTGCTCGACATCAATGGTGACCTTCTTGTTGGCAGACCAGGCCAGCGGGGTGAATAGCACCAGTAACAGACACAGACATTTTTTCATTCCATCAGCTCCCACAGCCAGGATAAAACATACGGCCAGCTCAGCAGCGCGATGACCAGCGGCAACGCCAGCCAGTAAAGCCACAGCAGCGTACGGCGACTGACCACGTTGACGCACACCGGGCGCGGCGACAGATACAGTCGCCAGAAGCCCGCCGCCATCAGCCCCACCGACACGATAGTCATCGGAATCTGCAGCCAGGCGAACGCTGCGATGCCGATAAATCCGGCGGCGGAAATCCCGAACAGCAGATACAGCAGCGGCCCGATACAGCACAATGTCGAGGCTAAGGCGGCAAACAGCGCCGCCAGCAGCATGGCGACGCTTTTCTTAACGCTGTTCGACGGCGACATAGTCATAGCTGAACACTGCCGGATCGTAGAAGTTGAGCGGATCGCCATCCACCTCGGCATAAGGGTAGCCGAAGTTGTTGATATCCCCCTGTTCCGCCGCCGGCGACAGGGCAAAATCGCGACCGTGGTTGAAACCCACCCAGTTCATCTCCTGGTTGCCAAACAGATAATCGCTCACCGCCTCTACCGCCGGATCGCCATTCTCCTTGTCTTCGGCCAGACGCATTTTGGTGACATCGGCGGGATCTGCCGGTAGCCAGCCGTAGCCCGCCAGCCAGAACATGGCCCGGCAGTGCTGGGCGCCGCTGATTTTCGCGACCCCCCGGGCATCGGCGCTGCCGAACGCTTTTGCGGAGTAAGCCGCCAGTTTGCGCGTCGCCCCGAGGCGAATACCGAACATTTCACGCGCCGGGATCCCCGTGGCGCGGCACAGCGCGACAAATACCGAGTTAATGTCGGTGCATTTACCGCCCAGTTTGCCTTCTTTGAGGATCTGGCCGACATCGCCGGTACCGCAGCCGATAACCGAATCGTCGCGATGCATATGGGTTTTCACCCAGTCATAAATCAGTTTTGCCTGTTTAAGCGGTGATTTTTCGCTGCCGACGATTTTCATCGCCGTCTCTTTGACGATGCCGTCGGTGGCGATATGCGGCGTGGCTTCCAGATACGGTTTCACCTCTGGCGGGAATACCAGGTCGCTCTCCGGGATCTGCCAGCCGTCGAGCTGGTGGTTTTTCATCGGCTCCAGATCCTGGGTTTCAATCAGCATTTCCACTTTTACTTCCATCGGGCCTTTGGAGTCCGGCCAGGTGGCGAACAGCGTTTTGGCGCCATAGCGGTTGTTGGCGGTTAAGTACGCCTGCTGATAATTGCCGGAAAAGGTGAGCTTCTGTAACTGTTGAAAAGACGTGTCTTCAGGGACCGGGATCCACAGCTTTACCTCACCCTCTGAGCCGCCGGGCGGCTTCAGGTTATAGGTCTGGGTCATCAGAAAACGGCGGCGAGTTGCAACGGCGCAGGCGCTCTGCGGCTCAGCCTGGCGGGATTCTGACCATACCGGCGTGATAAACCCGAGGGAAGAGAGCGCGGCCGCGCCCTTAAGAAAATGACGTCTTTCCATTCGTGATTCCTTTTTGTCTCCAGGGAAAGCTGGAGCTTAACCCCGCACCTGCGGAGGCCGGGAAGTATTATGCGTGGCGATAGCGTGGGGAACAAATCATTTCAATGAATGGAATGGCGATAATTTATACCGTATTATGCGTTTTATGCATCGTTGCGAATAAAACGGCATTTTTCCCTGTGACATCAGAGTGATAGTGTGCGCGGAAGGTTAGATAACGCACCACAGGAACAGCGATGAAACACACCATCGGCATTCTCGGCGGTATGGGGCCGGCAGCCACGGCGGATATGCTGGACAAGTTTGTCCGGCTGCGTAAAGCCGACTGCGATCAGCAGCATATCCCGCTGATCGTCAGTTCAATTCCGGATATCCCGGATCGCACTGCCTGCCTGATGGCTGACGGCCCTTCACCTTTCCGGTATCTGGCACGCTACCTGCGCATGCTGGAGCAGGCCGGCGCGGAGTGCATCGTGATCCCCTGCAATACCGCCCATTACTGGTTCGACGATCTGCGCGCCGTCGCCCGCGCGGAGATGATCAGTATTCTGGATGCCGCGCTCGGCGAAATTCCTGATGCGGTTTGTCGGGTTGGGCTGCTGGCGACCGACGCGACGCTGGCGACCGGTCTGTACCAGCACAAAGCCCGGGCGCGCGGCCGCGAACTGCTGTACCCGCAAGGCGCCGGGCAGGCCAGCGTCATGCAGGCTATCTATGCCCTGAAGGCCGGCGATAAACCGCGGGCGGTGGAACTGCTGTTTCCGCAGATCCACGCGCTGATCAATCGTGGAGCGCAGGCAATTATTATGGGCTGTACCGAGATTCCACTGATTGTCGCCGGTGAAGAGGCCCGGGCGGATTGCCGGTTTATCGACTCCACCGCCGCACTGGTGCGGGCCGCCATCGGCTGGTATGAATCCCGGCGCTTATCCGATCCGGCCGACTGGCTGCGCCACAGTACGCCTCGTGCGACCACCACCCGGCGCTACAGCGCCGTATAGCGCTGGCGTAGATCGCGCCAGAAGCTTTCCGCCACCTGGGTCATGCGGGTGTTCATCCGGTAGGCGTAAGCCTGAATCGGGATCACCAGTTCATCTTCATCAAGGGCAATCAGTCGCCCCTGCGCCAGATCCTCGCGGATGGCATATTCCGGCAGCCAGGCAATGCCGCAGCCGTCCAGCGCCACTTTTTTGAGCAGCTCGCTCATCGATGATACGAAAAAGGTGTTGAAACGCAGCGCCGGGTAGCGCGCCAGCATACGGTTGACCAGCCGGCCCATGTAGGAGTTCTGGTTGTAGGTCAGCAGAGGAAAGGTGGATTGCGTCAGGCTATACAGCGCCTCCTGACGATCGCCGGCGGCGCAGACCGGAAACAGCCGCGATTCGAACAGCCGGATATGATCGAAAGGGGTCTGCAGCAGGTTTTCGTCGTGATAAGAGAAGATAAAGTCGCTCTGCCCTTCGCGCAGCATATCCACCGCTTTGTCGACATCAATTGCTTCCACGGCGTAGGTAAAATGCGGCGGCATCGCTTTCACGACTTCCGGCAGCAGCCCGAGAGAGAGCGAGTGGGCGGCGGCGATTTTAATTTTATGCCGGGTATAGTCGCTGCCGCCGCGCAGTTCCGTCAGGTTGCTCTCCAGTTGCTGCAACAGGTGGCGTATCTGGGAGTGGAAGATTTTGCCCTGTTCGGTGAGCTGGAGCGGCGAGACCTGGCGGTTAAACAGTTCCACGCCGACCGCCTGCTCCAGGGCGCGAATGCGGCGGCTGAACGCCGGCTGCGAAACATTGCGCACCACCGCCGCCTGGGAGAAGTTACGGCATTTTTCCAGTGTCAGGAAGTCATACAGCCATTTGGTTTCGATGTTGTGCAAACTGTTACCACTCACCGCCATAGGGATTGATCTCGTTCGGCGCCCGAAGCGGCATTCTATCGTCACTATGGGCGGATAACACCTGTCAACGGCTATTCAAACGTGCCTTTTACACAGGCGACGCCATCTTTGACCATCAGCCGGCCCCGGGCGTAGACCCTGTCGATGACCAGGTCCGGCGTCATCACCAGCAGATCGGCGTCTTTACCCGGCGCGATGGCGCCTTTGTTATCAAAACCGAGGAACTCCGCCACGCTGCTGGTCAGCGGACGCAGCGCGTCGGGCAGGGTGAACCGGTAGCCATTAACCAGTTCCACCACGGTTTCCAGCAGGCTTTCGAACCCGGCGACGCCGATCCCGACCAGATTCCCCGCCTCGTCGAACTTCGGCTGGCTGCCGTTGCCGTCGGAACTGAGGGTGAGCTGCGCCAGCGGTACCCCGGCCCGTACTGCCCGGTCGATAGCCTGGGCGGGGGGAATCGGCTCCGGAATACCGCTGGTGATATCGATAACGCCGCCTTTGCGGGTAAATTCGATGGCCTGTTCAAACAGATATTCACTGCGGTTGACGTGGGTGGGCAACAGTTTACCGATCGGCACATCGCTGGTTTCCAGAATGTCGTAAAGCGGCTGCATGCCTTTTTTACTGCTGCCCATATGGCATACCGTGACGCCAGGTTTGCCGCCCAGCAGCCCGCCTACCCGCGACTGCGCCGCCATACTCGCCAGTTGCCCTTTTTCCGGCGCCGCAGAGCGGTGGTCGGCGACTGCGCATTTCACCCCGAGGATCCGGTCGATCAGCGCCACATCTTTCTCCACCGAGCCGGTAATGGTCGGGGAGGGGACATGGTAAGCGCCGGTCAGCATCCAGGCGGTGATCCCTTCTTCGTTCAGCGCCCGGGTTTTCGCCAGCAGCGATTCCGGGTGGCGGGTGACCGAGTCGGTGCCCAGCAGGCCGACCACGGTGGTGATACCCGCCCGGGTCAGGCGGCTGAGCACCACTTCCGGGGCGCGGGTGGTGGGGCCGGCCTCGCCGCCGCCGCCGATCAGATGTACATGCTGGTCGATAAACCCCGGGCACAGCCAGCGGCCGGACAGGTCGACAAGCTGGCAGTCGGGAACAATATCCGCCGGTATCGCGCTGTCGATGGCGATAATTTTGCCGCCGGCCAGCAGAACATCGCAGATACCCAGATCGTCCGGGGCGAAGACGCGCGCCCCCTGCAACAGGATAAAGGCGGCGGGAGATAAATCAGGCATAACGGCTCCTTATCGGACAATGAGTTGCATTACCCAGATCGACAACAGGGCATTGATTGCGCAGATGGCGATAATATGCGGGTAGTATTTGGCGTTCACTTCAGCGGTTCCCAGGCAGCGGCCAACGTTCTGCACCGGGTTGCCCATCAGATAGATGGCGGGCAGCAATACCGTGACATCGTGGCCGTTAAGGGCGCCGGCCGCCAGCAGACTGGCGGAAACGCCTACCGCTCCGCCCATGCTCATCAGCGAGGCCAGCAGGACGGTCGCCGCTTCGCCGGGCAGCCCCCAGAGCGCCATTACCGGCTGGCAAATGGTTCCTACCCAGTCGAGCAGCCCGGTGATTTTCAGCGCCTGGATAATCACGAATGCCATTACCACATTGGGCAGCAGGTTGGTTGTGGCGATGGTGAAGCCGCGGCGGGCGCCATCGATGAACATATCCATGATATTTTTACGTACCTGAACCGTCATGCGCGGGCTCCTCGCTGTGGGTGGCGACCTTCCACAAGGTTGATATAAATCCGTAGCAGGTTGGCGCCGATAAATTTGAACACCAGAATCACGGCCAGCGGCACGATCACCGAGGTCCCCAAAAAGGCGAATACCGCCACGCCGGAAGAGAAGTAGTTGGTAATGATCGCGCTGCCGCTGGTCTGGTAGGCGGCGAAGATCACTTTATCGCGTTCGGTGATCGCCCCTTCCTGCGCCAGCTCTTTGGTCATCCCCGCCGCCGCATCGGTATTTTGCAGGTTGGCGATCAGCGCCAGTGAGCAGATCCCCGGAATGCCGAGCAGGGGCTTCAGTATCGGGGTCATGAGCTGCTGCGCCGCCCGCAGGCCGCCCAGGCCATCGGTGATGGCGATAATACCCAGAGAGAGGATCACCGAAGGGGCCAGCTCAAGGGCGAACAAAAAACCGTCTTTGGCCCCCGCGCCGCCGCTGCCGCGAAACGTCTGGCTGGCCTGGTTGAGGCTGCTATTGATGTGGCCGAAGGAGCCGTTCAGGACAGTGAAATCAAAGACGCGCCACCATCCTTCGCTGGCGGAAAAGGCGCCGGAAAAAAAGAGGATCGTCAGGATAAACGACAAATACCCTTTCCAGCCGACCCGTGTTGACTCAAGCGGTATGGCGGCCGCCTCGCTCTGTTGTGCCATTGTTTTCCCCGTGTGTTGTGTTTGATTTATTAAAATGCGCAGCGTCGTACTGTGAATGACAGGCGGTGAAGGGCCGCCAGAAACTAAAAAACCTTAACAGCCGCAGGGATGCAGTAAAAATGCAAGAATGTATCGCGCTATGCGTTTCCTGCATGATAAAGGTTATCTTTTTGTTTTGTATGAATAATTTAGAAATAAAAAGTCTATAAATAGACGGTAAGGAAGCCGGTGTGGCCATTGACGGCGGATGTTTTCACGGCTGGCGCCGCGCAGGCGCAGAATTGCTGACACATATCAGACTGGCGCCGCAGGCGTCGTCGGGAGCGGCGGCGCCAGATTTTAGCGGCAGTGGATGCCGCCTGACGCCGGCGCCGCGGGCTATTCGGCGGCGGTGATTTTCTGCTGCAGCTCGCTGAAATACTCTTCATGAGTTCTGTCGAACTGCAGCGGCGTGACCGCTATCTGCCCCCGGGACAGGGCCATCGCTTCAGTGTGCGGCGAGTCCGGGCGATCGGTATGCTGGAGCGACAGCCAGAAATAGTCGTTAGCGCGCGGATCGGTGCGCGGCGTAACCTGCACATTTTCAAGGTAGCCGTGGCCCTGGCGGGTCACCGTCAGGGGCTGTAGCTGGTCCGGCGCCACCGCCGGGAAGTTGACGTTCAGGCAGACATTGTGGCGCCAGCCTGTCTCTACCAGAGTGCGAATCACCTGCGGCGCGGCGGCCGCTGCCGTCTCCCAGGGAACCTGGCTTCTCTTGATATAGGCCTGACTCAGGGCGATGGACGGGATCCCGGAAAGCAAACCGGTCATTGCGGCGCCCACGGTGCCGGAAAACATCGTCTCGACACCGAGGTTGGCCCCCCGGTTAATGCCAGAGAGCAGTAAATCCGGCGGCGTACCTTTCATCAGGTGGCCGCAGGCCAGCGCCACACAGTCGCCCGGCGTGCCGGAAACCGCGAAGCGCCGTTCGCCGGTCTGAGTCAGGCGCAGCGGATGGTGCAGACTCAGGGAGTGAGAGGTGCCGCTCTGATCGTGCAGCGGCGCCACTACCCAGACTTCCGGCGCCAGCCGGGCGGCAACCTTTTCCAGCACCGCCATTCCGGGCGCGTTAATCCCATCATCATTGGTCAGCAGAATTCGCTGGCACACAAAGGCTTCATTCATTGCATTCTCTCCATGATACAACTGCGGCGTTAATGGCAAAAACGCCGCTATTTCCGGCACACCCGTCATAAGAATCGCAGATTCCAGGCCGACGTTTTGACAAGGTGGCGATATCTGGCCGCTTCGCGGGTATAATACCTATATCGATATAGATATTTTTTGCCTGGTATCATGAAAAATCAAACGTTTTTAACCGCCGCGGCGCTGCGCGTTCAGTTAACCCGGCTTTCCCGCCGCCTGCGCCAGCAGGCGCAGAATGATCCCCACTCCTGGGCGCCGATGCTGGTACTGAGCGCAATCGATCGGCTGGGAGAGGGGATAACGCCGGGCGAGCTGGGGGAGACGGAGCGTATCCAGTCCTCCAATCTGGCGGCTATATTGCGCCAACTGGAGCAGCAGCAGTTGATCGTTCGCCGCCAGGACCAGGCGGATCGGCGCAAAGTACGGCTATTTCTCACGCCGGCCGGCCGGAAGCGGCTGGAAGAGAGCCGCCTGTTGCGCGATGCCTGGCTGTGCCAGGCAATGGATGCCCTGCTCAGCGAGGAAGAAAAAAAGCTGCTTGCCCGCGCCGGTACTCTGATGGACAAGCTGGCCGGTTTCAGTAGTCCCGGAGTGGACGAACAGCCACTGCCGGCCAGCCCGAAGGGGCGGAAAATGTGAATGACGGACCGTTGGCATCATGCCAGACGCGCTGTTGCCCGGCGGCGGCTGCGCTCGCGGGCGGCCAGGAAGCGCGACTGAGTAAGGTTATCATCGCACCGGCGGGCGCCGGGGGTTTTTGGCGAGCGACTGACTGACCGGCCGCCCGTCGTATGACCAGCCATTGCCGCTATCGTTAATCAATTCATAGTTTACTACCCGGCAGTCGCCGCCGGCGCCCTGAAGATCGACCGGGAGGCGGGATTTGGGTGCCACCATTAGCCCAGCGGCGTGGTAAGCGCCGCATTGCACACGGCTCAGCGTCAGGAACCAGGGCGTCGGATTATCAATCAATAGCTGCTGTCCGGCGGCCATAAAGGTAAAACGCAGCTTTTCACCGTCCTTTTCCGCTGGCGGCGCTACGCCATCCGGGCGGATAAACAGTTTCATACGGATACGCAGCGGCAACACCACTTTGTGCAGGCGTTGCTGATCGGCGCTGGTCATCGGCGGGATCTGGAAAATATTCAGCCAGTACAGTGTTTCGCGATCGCTGGCTAACCCTGCGCGCTGGGTCAATAACAGCTTCACGCTGCGTAGCTCTCCGGGCTGCATTTTAAATACCGGTGGGATAACCACCACCGGCGTTTTGACCTGATCCGGCGCGACGCGCGGATCGCCTTCGTCGGCCCACACCTGTACCAGCGTGGGCTGCTGTTCTGAGTTGGACAGGGCCAGCGAGACGCTGTTTTCCCCGGCGTTGAAGATCAGTCGGGTGACTTCACTGTTAACCACCGCCCGGGCTGGCTGGCAGAGCAGCGGTACTCCCAGCACCCATGCCCATACTGTCGGCCAGCTACTGAAAGCTGACCACCACCTGAAGTTGCGCATAAACAGATCCTGATGTCACGGTTTTACCCGGGATAGCTTCCAGAGAGGCGGTAAAGTCGCCGGTCCAGGTATAGATGGAGCCCACAGAAGAGGAGGCGTCGGTCAACTGCTGATAACCATACCAGCCGCCGTTATTGCCGGTGGCGGTGGCGGTCAGATTCGGCAGCAGATTCAGCGCCTGGCCGGAAAGCTTGTCGCTGTAGATACGGATACCCACGCCGGAGGCGACGCCGCTGGCGCCATAGTGGTTGTCCAGCAGCCAGGTATAAGCGCCGGCGCTGGTGGTTAACCCCATACCGGCGGCAACGCTGGCCGCCGTGGCGTTATTGACCAGAAAACCCATCGCCACCCAGGCGTTGGAGGTGGTGGAGGCGGAGGTGCCGGATTTGGCGCCTGACTCGCACTCTACATTAACGCTAAAGCCCGCCTGACTGGTGTTGCCGCTGGACAGTTCGGCGACGGTAATAGAGGGCAGGGTGACTATCGCCGGATAATCGCTGATCCGGCAGGCGGCGCCCCTGACGAAAACGGTCTGGTTAGTCAGGCTCCATCCCCCGGCCCACTCGGTATACCAGCCGTCGTAGTTATAGCGGCTGTCTTCGCCATCAGCCAGCCTGTCGCTGTACCCGCCGCCCTGAAAGGCGATGTAACCCGCCGGACCTGCATAGCCGTAGGCATAGCGATTATCACCATTGGTCCCCATACTGGCGTCATCGACCCGGAATAACTCGACAAAGACATCGCTGAAGGCGCTGGCGGGAACATAAATGTTGCTGCCGTCGTTAAACACATCGCTCTCGGGAATGGCCCGGCTTTGCCAGTAGCGGGAGTAATATTCGCCGGTTTTCAGATTGGTCAGGCGCACGGCGACATTTTTGACATAGGTATAGTAGGCCTGCTCGATGCCGGGAACCACGTTCATACCGCCACGGGCATCATCGCCGTTGGTGGCATAGAACTCATAAAGGCTGCCGAGATCGCTGATGTCGCATTTAAACAGGATTTGGTTGGCGGTATATCCGGCGGTACGCGCGCTGGGGACAAAGGTCGCGGAAGCGCTGCCCAGTAAGGTGCCTTCCGGCTGAAATCCGGTGCCATTGCTTAAGGTAATCACTCCTGGTAAGCCCAGCTTTCCCTGCACCTGTCCGTCGGTAGTGCCGGTCCATGAGCTGGCGGTGTAGCCGGCGTCTCGCGCCGCCTGGGAAAGGGCGCTGATTGCGGTGACCCGATTACAGGTCGCGCTGGCGATGTCCGGCGCCAGGCCCGCCAGCAGCAGGCCGCAGATAATGAATTTGTATTGCATCTTGATCACTCCTGGCGGCAGGGAAGAGTTAACTGGTAAAGCGGCGCGTCCGTTTTGCCCGGCAACTGATACCAGACCTGGCAGCGCTGGGTTTTATTTTTCCCCCACTGAACAAACAGCACGCCGGACTGTTCCGGCAGGCGCGCATAGATCTGCCCGCCCTGGCCCACCATTCCCAGCGACTGACCATTGCTGTCGGCGACTTCCGCGCCCATCGGCGGCAGGCTGCCATCGGGCAGCGAGGTATTGATTAACGCCGCCTTACCGCTGAGGGTGTCGAACCTGACCCGGGAAATGGCGCCGGCGTACGGCACGACGCGCTTACTACCGCCCTGAAGTTCGGCATCGGCGTTCATCCTGCGGCTGTCGAGGCTGATATTGTTGTAACGGTAGGGCGTCAGGGACGGCAGCAGCGCGTAGCCAAAGCGGTCGATGGCCGCGCCCTGGCCGTTGCGCACTTCGGCGCCGCGGGCGCCGGGGGCTTCAATCAGCGCGAAAGTGTCGCTGGTCCAGGGGCCGGCGGTCAGGCCGCCGCGGTGTACCACCAGAGTGCCGGACATACCGACGCCATACTGGCGATAGTCGCGGCCCCGGGAGGCGGAGGCGCGGAAAGAGCCCACCGGGGTGCGCTGCTCTATGTTGCCGCCGAAAGTACCGCTGTTGCCGTCGTTTTTGTCATGCTCAATACCGGCATACATGGAGTAAGAAACGTGACTTCTCTCCCCGACAGTGCCGCTCATGCCCATGGTGGCGGAGCGGCTGTCGCGGCTGCGGTTGATATCGAAGTTGAGCTGTGAACGGTGACTGCCGAAGTCCAGCGGAATAGAAATCCCCAGCGAAAGGGTGTTTTCGGTGTATTTGCGCTTGTTGTCGGTGTCGTAGTCCGCGTCGTTGACGCTGGAGTAATAGCGGCTGGAATAGACGCTGCGCTGGCGCGCCATGTTGATATTGAAGTTGATATTGCGCCAGCTGTTGCTGTAACCGAGCTGCAATTGCGTGATACGCGAGGCATCGCCGTAGTAGTCGGCGGTGCTGCCGCTGAAACTGAGCATTCCCCAGTCGCCCATTGGCTGGCTGAGGGTGGCGGAAAAGTTATTGCGCTGATGCAGGGTGTCTGAATAGTAGGTGATATGGTTTTTTTCCTGGCGGCGCACTCCCAGCACGTCCTGCAGATCGCGATAGCCGCTGGTGGAATAGCGGTAAGCCGCCAGCACCAGGTTGGTGCCGGTGGTAAAGGTTTTACTGTAGCTGGCTTCCACGCGCCAGCCTTGCTCGCTGCGTTCATTCGCGACTTTGGCATGGGAGTAGACGGTATTAAGACCGAAAGCCCCCATCGGCGTGGCCACCACGCCGCCCAACAGCCCGGCCTGGTAGTCCTCGGCAAAGCGGGCGCCGATATTGGCGGTCAGCGTGTTGTTAATCCCGCGTTGTACCACCCCTTCAATAAATTTGTTTTCGACGCTGTAGTAGCGACGTACGTGGCCCAGCGCCAGCTCATAGTTCCAGTTACCCGGACGCACGGAATCCGGTACCGCCGAATAGGGAACCGTAAAGGTGGAAACCTGGCCGTTAGCTTCCACCACATCGACCTGCAGATCGCCCTGGCCGCGGGTACTGTAGAGATCGTTGATGACAAAGGCGCCGGGGGCGACGGTGGTTTCATAGACCACCTTCCCCTGCTGGCGCACGATAACATGGGCGGATGTTGCCGCCACGCCGCGCACTTCCGGCGCGTAGCCGCGTTTGCCCTGCGGCCACATGCGCTGGTCGGTGCTCAGTTTGATACCGTTAAAGGACAGGCTGCCGAACAGACTGGTGTTGGTATAGTTGTCGCCGACGGAAATGACGCTATTGATAATCGGAATAGGGCGCTGCACCCAGGTTTTTACCGCATTGTATTTGTACTGACTGCCGGAAGCGCTGTTATCGGCGTAGCGCAGGTTGCCCTGGTGGCGCAGTTGCCATAGCCCAAGGTTGACGCCGCCGTTAAGGTTGCTCCACAGGTAGTTGTAGTGAAAGCGCGATGCGCTATTTTCGGTGCGGTAAAAATTGGTGTTGTGGCGTACAAACAGCGCGCTGGCGCCGGCATCCCATTCGGAGACCGGGATATAGCCGCGCGGCGTGTGGTACAGCCCGGCCTGGGGGATCACCATGTTAAGACGCAGTCTGGCGGTATCGACTTCCCAACTGATTTTTTGCCCCAGCTCGCTGATGAACAGGCAGGAGGCGGCGGCGTTGCCGTCCCGGGGCTTAATCCGGATAGCGCTGGCTTCGATCAACTCCGGCGTCAGGCAGGGTTCGGCGCTTTTCGGCCCCGCGGCCGGGGAGTCCAGAGTGATGCTCTCTTTGGCGCGGATCAACTGGCCGTTAAGGTAGATATCCAGCACATATTTTCCGGCCAGCAGGGTGTTTTCCGGCTGGTTAAAGTGGCTCAGATCCAGACCTTTGCTGTAGCGGGAACCCTGCAATAGCGAAGGATCGAAATAATATTCAGCGCTGGCCGGCAGGGGAAGTAGCGCAGCGATAACCAGCACACGCAGTTTCCCGGGGATTAACGCCGTCTGCGGTTTATAGCGGATAGTCTTCACTTATTCTCGCTCCCTGATCGTTGACCAGTGTGATCCGCACACTTTTCATGCCCGAGGCCCTGGCCCCTGAGAAAAAGAAGCTTTCGCTGCTAAAAGGGGCGATCATATCGGTTTCCCGATGCCAGGCGCCGGCGGTTCCGGTGAGCGTTAACCCGGCGATGGTGACGTAGTAAGGCTGATCGTTGGTGATGGAGATACCGACCTTCTGGCCCTGAGTGACTCTGGCAACTCTGAGGTTTTCCAGCATTTTTTGTGGGTTGGCGCTCAGTCCCTGGGGGCGATAAAACAGCTTTACCCGGTTGCGCAGCATGATCAGTATGCTGTTTGGCTTGTCGCCGGCGTTTTGCGCCTGGCTGATATTGGCGGGCGGTACCTGCATAAAATTGAACCAGAACAAGGATTCGCGGTCCTGGGGCAGTGATTTACTGTTCGTGAACACCAGGCGAATAATCTGCCCGTCGTTGGGCTGAATGCGGAAAACTGGTGGCGTGGCGACAAAGGGGACCGCGGCGGATTTTTCCGGGCCGTCGCTCATATTGCCGTTATCAAACCAGGTGGTAATCACATACGGGAAATTATCTTTATTTTTTAACTGCACATCGGTGGATTTGGCGGCGCCGTTATAAATAATCCGCGTGCCGGTCATTGTTACGCTGGCGTTTGCCTGCCAGCCATAGCCTGCAACTATCAGGAAAAGGAAGAAATAAAAAAACTGAGCTCCATGGCTATGGGTATTCATCTGACTCTCCTGAAGATGAATGAAACAGGGCGGGGAAAATTCCCCGCCGCAAAACAACTTACTGATAAGAAACCGCGTACTGCAGGGAAGCCTGTACGGTACCGGTTGTTGCCGTGCCGGCAGAATAGTACTGGGCGGTATAGGTCGCGGTTGCCGAGGTTTCGTCGGTGGCCAGTGACAGGTCGCCGCCGCCGTTAAACACGTTTCTGAAGTCGATTTCAGTGTCGCTGGTGTCGAGAATCTGGATCTCTACGTCATCCGCATCGCCGGAATTCAGCAGGTTACCGGTGGTGGCGCTAACGTTGTTGCCGACGAAGACCGTGGAGATTTGCACGCCAGCCGGATCCGAGGTACCGGTACAGCCAGTGACGCCAATATCAAAGGTGGTCTGGCCGGCTGTCTGGCTACCGTTGAGCGCAGTGGCGGTTACTGTCGGCAACAGGACGACTGGCGCTGCGTCAGTACCGTTTACCGATACTGAGCAGGTTTCGTCGGTCACTTCACCCATAAATGTAATTGTATTATCCGATGCCAGTGCATTACCTGAAAAAATAACAGACGCCAGAGCAGCAGAAATTAACGCGCGATTCATTTTCATAAAAACTCCATTTTCATTTAATAGCGATGATAGTTACCTGCGCAGGCAGGCTGTTCCCATGCACGAGGCCGCAGAGAATAAATATGGGCAGCGTGTCGGAATAGGATATATTTAAATAAAATAAGCAGCTTGCGGTGATTGCTGTTTATCCTGATATTTTTTGCGTAAAAATAAAATATCCCGGCAAAGTAATGTGCCGTGGCAGTTAGATTCACTAAGTCCGTGTTTTTTTAACAATGCTCTTTTGCGCTGGGATAAATTTCGGGTAGTCATATTTTTAATGAACAGAATACCGGCAGGAAGTTCCGGGCGACAGAAACTTTCCATGATCATTAAGTGTTCATCTTTCATACGCCAGGGAAATAGCGGTGTGGCGGATAGTTGGTGAATAATCTGCATGAAATCCTGGTCATCCACTTGTCTTGGCACAACCCATGGGAGTTCCCGAAGGGCGGCGGTGACATGGCAGAACGCGGGCATGAAGACGATTCGGCAGGAAACGCTGGAGGCGGCTTCAATTAATTTTCGGCGTATGCAAACATCATCAACGGCAATGATAACAATATCGCCACGGCACAGTGAGCGCGACAATGAGCGAACCGGTTGACGGCTAATATTTATGGTTTCTGCTGCGATATAGTTATTGCTGAGTATTGCCTGAGCGCCCAGCAAAAAATAGCTATCATCCGAAATGAGATAATGCTTCATTCTTTCCTCCTTGACATCACTCTCTATTACTTGAGTACAGAACGCTTCCCCATCCCCGAAAGCTAATGATGTATATTTTCTATAACCTGGATTTTACACAGATTAAATACGCGCCCGACAATCGTTTAAAACGATCGGAAATGATTATCGCGATAGCTGTTGACTATCGTAAATCGATAATTGATCGGGAAATTCAATGTTAAGAATAATCGCTAATTGTGTCACTCTTCATAATGTGTGCCGGGTCTGTTTTTTGAGCAAAAGTCAATAACTGACTGAATTGATACTCTACGACTGAATGGTAGCACGGATTATTCATCATTAATACTTTATGGTTTCGATGCTAAAATACTTAGAATGTATGTATGTTCGTAGGATTTTTCCTGGTAAATCAGAGTGTTTGCCGGAAAAAAATCAGAAATTATTCCTAAAAATCGAAGGTGATCGAGATCAAAATAAATTAAGAAAATTCTCCTGGACATTTCGGAGTAACGATAGTTTTAAGCCTGGCGTCGAAAGTTGTCTGATATGCGTTTTGACTGATCGGTCCAGTAATCAAGGGGGATTCAGGGGGGATTCGCAGAGGTCAGGTATCTGGAGGGGCAGAAAACGATACGGTAATACCGATTGTTTTTTAGGAGAAAAATCCTGATTTATCGTCATTTGAACCGCCGTTTTAGACGCTTGCGTCCACTTTGTTGAGGATGCCGGCCAGTCAAAGAGAAAATCGTTAGAGATGTTTCATTATGTAACTGCTTTCTCGCGTCGGGATAGCGGGTAACAGAACGCGTAAGCGGCGCCGTGAAGAGCAACACTTTCTCCGGTTGTCAGAATAGCGCTGCGCGACGGCAATATGACCAGCATCTGACCTGCCGCCGCCAGGGGAGGTCTCAGGGCGAGGCAGGGCAGGCGAACAGGCCGCGGCGCGGTGGGTCGCGGCGGAGGGAACCGCGACGCTTACAGGAGACTGGCGGCCTGGCGTTTTTGTTTTTCCTGATGCAGTTTTCTCAGAAAAAGAATATCCCGGCACAGCAATGTTCCATGGCAGTTAGCGTCGTTTAAACCATGTTTTTTTAACAATGTTCTTTTTAATTGCGATAAATTTCGGGTAGTCATCTCTTTGATAAACTGAAGATCGGCAAGGAAATCCGGTCGGCATAAAATCTCCATAATAAACAGATGCTCGTCTTTCATACGCCAGGAAATCAGCGTCTGGCCCGATAACCGGTTCATCACCTGGATAAAATTATCCCCGGACACCTGGCGTGGCAGTACCCACGGGAGATCCCCCAGCGCGGCGGTGACATGACGGAATGCCGGCATAAAGACGATACGGCAGGACACCCGCGAGGCGGCCTCAATCAATTTCCGGCGGGCATAAACATCATCCACGGCCACCACCACGATATCCCCCTGGCACAGCGTACGGGTTAATGTGCGTGGCGACTGGCGGCTGGTATTAATGGTTTCAGAAATAATATGGTTATCTCTGAGTATTGTTCTTGCGCCCAGTAAGAAATAGCTATTGTCAGAAATAAGATAGTGTTTCATACCTTCTCCCCTGGCGGTTATTTTCATGCCTTGTGTGACGTGTTATCGGCAAAAAACAGTGTGGCTTATCATCTGTTCAGAGCTTATACAGAAAGATATACAGACAACAATCGTTTTAAATACCGGAAAGACCGGCTGTAATAGCTTTTAGCTATGAGGTATTAATTATTAAAATGAAAACATTGCTTCAATTATGATTGCTATTTTTATTATAAAATATGATGTTTATTTCTTTGTTATTGGCGGTTTGTATTTTTTATCAGGAAAAACCGAACACAACCTATTGAAAGCAAAGCTACCGATTAAAACAGCGCGGAAATCCACAGACAATCAGGGCAGAATAATTCGCATTGTAAATATTCAGCGCTGGTGGATTGTCGCCGTTTTGTTTGTGCGAGCTATTGATGGGGGATGAACATATTTGCTGATTTTATCTTAATTATCGGATGTGATTGAGATCAAAACAGTCCAGGAAAATTTGTCGCTAGCGGCCATTGCGCCGTGGGTCTGATTAACTGAAAAAGAACCTGGCGCACGCGGGCGGTAAACTAAACCCCGGGGGCATCAGCGGATTCTCCCGGGGAGTGATAAGGGCGACGGCTGATTATTCCTGGCTTAGCTTCAGACCGACGTCACCGCCGGGGTGAACCGCCAGCAGGGTCTGACGATCGTAACCGCTTTGCGACATCAGGCAGGCGCAGGCGGCGTCAAAGATCGCCAGCACCAGAATAATTGAGGTGGTTGCCAGCATATTTAAGGGATCAATTTCCTGCTGTACACCGGTGGGGATCACCAACTGCGCCGCCCGGGCAATCGCCGAATGTGGATTTTCCGTCACGCTGATAATCTGCACCCCTTTTGCCTGTAGCGCAGGCAGTAGCCGGGTCAGCTCATCAGAATTGCCGCCCCGGGAGATCAGGATGACAATGTCATTGTGCTGGAGAAAACCGAGATCGCCGTGGGCGGCGTCAGTGGCGTTCAGATAGATCGCCGGGCGCTCCACGCAGGCCAGCATATGGGCTACTTTGCGCGCGGCGATGCCTGATGTCCCCACCCCGGTGACGGCGATTTTCCCCCGGCACTCCGCCAGCATCGTCAGTAGCGACGCCCAGCGCGTCGGGTCAAGGCGCTGGCTCAGTTGAGCCAGCTCGCTACTGTAGATCTGCCAGGCCGTGCAGGCCTGGCGCCATGGTTCGCTCATTCTCCCTCCTGCATCAACTGGCGATACTTCATATGGTCCTGATACATTTCGTGGAACACCCGATATTTGCGGTCATAGTACTGCTTGATGCGGTTGGTCTGCGGCGTCACCGTTTTCCCGATACGGCTCATGGCGGCCATCGCTTCCGGCAGAGTATCGAAGATACCGGCGGCGACGGTGCCCATCATGGCGCTGCCCAGCAGCATGGCTTCGCTCTCTTCCGGGAGTAGCATGGCGCAGCCGGTGGCGTTAGCGTGTTCCTGGACGAACACCGGGTTTTTGGTGCCGCCGCCGCTGGCCATGATGGTATCGATGCAGTAGCCGCTCTGGTTCATGGTTTCAATGATATGGCGGGTGCCCAGCGCAATCGCCTGTATGGTCGCCAGATACTGCAGCGCCATGTCCTCCGGGGTGCGCGACAGCTTCAGTCCGGAGATGGCGCCGGTCAGCGTCGGATTGGCGCGCGGCGAGCGGTTGCCGTGGAAATAGGGCAGGATATGGATGTCTTTGGTCAGGAAGGCGATATTCTCCGGTTCGCCGGCCATTTTGCGCAGCAGGGCGTTCAGGACTTCATAAATCGTCTGCCCGCTGGCTTTCCCCTGGGCGCGCAGGGTTTCATAGCAGGGATGTGACTGAATGATATGATCGATCAGCGCGCCGGTAGCGGACTGCCCGCCTTCATTCAGCCAGTAACCGGGCAGAATCGCGGAATAGTAAGGGCCCCAGATACCGCTGATAAAGCGCGCCGTTGGCGACATCGCCATATGACCGGTCGATGTGCCGCCGATCAGCGCGATGCGGCGGTTGAAATCGGCGACCTCCCCCGAGACGCCGCTGGCGCCGAGAATCCCCAGCGTACCGGCGTGGGCGTCGATAATCGACACGCTCACCGCCACGCCCGGCAGCAGCCCCATCTCGCTGGCGGCCCGCCGGGTCAGGCCGTGACCGAGCGGTTGGCCCATAATCTTCACATAGCGACCAATTTTCGCGGCGTCGTGTTCCAGCAAATCTTCCAGGCCAATCTGGCGGAAATAGCTGGTGTCCCAGCGGTCTTCGTGGCCCATATAGGTCCATTTACACACTGTGGAGCACAGCGAGCGGGTATCGTCCTCGGTGGCTCGCCAGGTCAGGAAGTCCGGGAGATCAAAAAAGTAGCCGGCGTTGGCCCAGGTATTGGGCATATGCTGCTTCAGCCACAACAGTTTTGGGGTCTGCATTTCCGGCGAGATAATCCCGCCCACATAGTCCAGTACCCGGTGGCGGGTGGCGTTAATCCGCTCGGCCTGGCTGATGGCCCGGTGATCCATCCAGACAATGATGTTCTGTTCACTGCGTCCGGATGGGCTGATGGTGAGCGGCTGCCCTTCTTTGTCCAGCACCACCAGCGAACAGGTGGCGTCAAATCCCAGCCCTTTCACCTGAATCGGGTTGATATCCGCCTGATTCATGGCATCGCGCACCGCATTGCATACCGCCTGCCAGATATTGTCGGAAGACTGTTCGACAAAATCGGCCTGTGGACGATAGAGTTCAATTTCCCGCGTCGCCTGGCCTACCATGCGGCCGCTAAGATCGAAGATCCCGGCCCGGGCGCTGCCGGTGCCCACATCCACACCAATAAAGTAACTTGCCATAACTTTTCTCCTGAAATCAGGCTTTTCGATTCTGTAATGCGATAAACAGGATCAGCACGCCGCCCCACAGGGCCATTGTCAGATAGCTGCTGATTCCCAGCAAATTGAAGCCGCTTTCCAGCATCTGCAGTACCACCAGCGCCAGCACCAGCCCGAGCACGCGTCCGAAGCCGCCGTCCGGGTTAATGCCGCCGAGCACCGAGGCCAGAATGGTCACCAACAGGTACGATTCGCCGTACCCGGCTTTGGCGGAGTTGAATTTCGCCATCATCAGGATGGCCGCGGCCCAGCCGAGCAGCGCCGAGATAACATATACCGAGATCTGCACCCGGGCGGTGTTGACCCCGCTGTAGCGGGTCGCCTGCTCGTTGGAGCCCACCAGATACAGGCTGCGCCCGAGGGTGGTATGCTCCAGCAGAACCCACAGCAGGATGGCGACGGCGATAAACAGCAGCAGAGCCACCGGAATGCCGAGGAGAGAGGCGTTGCCCAGATACTGAATTGCCGTCGGGAATCCGGAAATAACGGTGCCGTTGGACAACAGGATGTTGAGACCGGTAATAAAGGTCATGGTACCGAGGGTGGCGAGAATCGGCGACACCCCCACCCAGGCCACCAGCGCGCCGTTGAGGACGCCGATCGCCACGGCCACCAGAATGCCGGCCAGCAGCGCCAGTACCACAAACAGCGGATTATCCGGATGACTGACAATAATCGCCGCCATCACCAGCGAACAGGCGTTGGCGCCGGCGATAATCGACAGGTTGATGCCGCCGGTGAGCATGGTGATGCCCATACCGAGCGCCAGCATTCCGAGGATCGGCAACTGCGAGCCGATAGACTGGAAATTCGCCACGCTAAAGAAGCGGGTGCCCAGCAGGGCGGAGAAGATCACCGCCACCACCAGAATAATGATGCACTGAAGACGGATGATGGCGTCTCCGGGCAGGAATCGCGCGAAGGATTTCATCTTATAACTCCCTGGCCAGTTTGCGTTTTTCGTTCCATGCCGTGGCGCTGATGCTGAGCAGAATGATCGCGCCGCTGAATACGGTGTGCCAGTAGGAGGAGACCCCAAGCAGCGTCAACCCGTTCTGTAAAAACGCCAGCAGAATCACCCCCAGCAGCGTGCCGGTCAGGGTGCCGCGTCCACCGGTCATACTGGTGCCGCCGAGCACGACGGCGGCCAGCACGGTCAGCTCAAAGCCCAGCAGCGAGTTCGGGGCTACCGACTGGGTGATCTGCGCCTGTACCACGGCGGCGATCCCGGCGAGAATCCCCATATAGCCATAAACGTAAAAATGCAGCCGCATCAGGTTCAGGCCGAGGCGCGACGCCGCGTCGCGGTTGCCGCCCATGGCGTAAATCTGCCGCCCCAGACGGGTGTAGTTCATCAATACCGCGGTGAAGATAATCACGCCGCCCAGGCACAGCAGAGGGAGCGTCAGACCATAGTCGTAGCCGTCGGCGGCGGTGAACGAGAACCAGTTGATACCGTTCATGAACCAGTCCGGGAAACCGTACAGCCAGGTGCCTTTGGTGGCGTAAACCAGCAGGCCGAAATAGAGGTTCAGGGTGGCGATGGTGATAATGATGGCCGGTACCCGCAGCCAGTACACCAGGAAGCCGTTAATCAGCCCCAGCAGCAGCCCTACCGCCACGGCGATCCCCAGCGCCAGCAGGAAGTTGCCGCCGTGGGCGATCACCCAACTGGCCATCGCATACTGGGCGATGGCGGTCATCGCCGGAAACGAGATATCGATCCCGCCGGCGATCAATACCACAAACAGCCCGCAGGCGAGGATCCCGAGAATGGCGTAACTGGTGGCCATATCGGTCAGGTTGCCGAGCGTCAGAAACTCGTCGGTGCGCAGCGTCAGACCCACCGCCAGCGCCACAACCAGAAGCCCAAGCCAGAATTCATGTTGCCCGATCAGCCGGGACAGGCGTGAATTATTCATTGACCACCTCAGCAATCTCTTGTTCTGTGCAACTGTGCGGGAAGAACTCTGCGATCAGTTCCCCGCGGCGCATCACCAGCACGCGGTGACTGTTGTAATACGCTTCCGGGATCTCATCGCAAATCATCAGTACCGCCATGCCCTGCTGCGCCAGTGATTTGGCGATCTGATAGATCCCCTCTTTGTTGGCGATATCGACGCCGACAGTGGGGGAGTCGAGGATCAGGATTTGCGGTTGGGTCGCTACCCACTTGGCGATGGCGATACGCTGGGCGTTACCGCCGGACAGGGTTTTCACCGGCAGGGCGCTGTCGGAGACCTTAATGTTCAGCTCGCGGATCAGATCCGCCACCAGAATTTGCGCCTTGTGATGATCCAGCAGCCCGGCGCGGGTGCGTAGCTTATCGAAAACGGTGACGATGGTGTTGTCATAGATGGACTGCTCCATGATAAGCCCCTGCGTCAGGCGGTCTTCCGAGACATAGCCGATACCGTGAGCAATGGCGTCATGGTTGTTGCGCAGGGTCACCGGCTGGCCGTCGAGCAGTATCTCGCCGCGCTCGGGATGGGTCATGCCGAACAGGCTCATGCACAGTTCGGTGCGCCCGGCGCCGAGCAGGCCGACGATGGAGACGATCTCGCCGCGGCGCAGCGCCAGGTTAATGTCGTGATATTTCCCCTGGCGGCTCAGACCGCGCAGTTCCAGCAGCGGCGTCTGGCCGGCGAAGGATTTTTCCGCCAGCGGGGTGAAGTGGAAGCGTTGGCCGGTCATCAGCCAGGCCAGTTCGTGGCTGTCCAGTTCGCTGGCCGGCCAGGTGCCAACCAGTTTGCCGTCGCGCATCACACTGATGCGATCGGCCACCTCCATCACTTCGTCAAGACGGTGGCTGACGAAGACCACGCAGATACCGGCGGCTTTCAGTTCATTGACCACCCGCAGCAGGCCGTTCACCTCCTGGCGGGTTAATGAGGCGGTCGGCTCGTCCATAATCACCAGCCGGGCATCGGCGGCGATAGCGCGGCAGATGGCCACTAACTGACGGTCGGCGATAGAGAGTTTTTCGACTTTCTTATCCGGGTCGAGACTGACGCCGATCCGCTGCATGGCCGCCAGCGCCTGCTGGCGCATCGCCGAACGGTGTACCCAGACATCGCCGCCGGGCAGGTAGCGGTGAATCGCGATGTTCTCCGCCACGCTGAAGTTCGGAAACAGCGACAGATCCTGGTAAATGACCTGGATACCGTAGTGGGCGGAAAGTTGCGGCGTCAGATGGTGAAACAGTTTGCCGTCAAGGCTGATACTGGCGCCTTTTTCCGGCTGATAAACCCCGGAGATAACTTTGATAATGGTACTTTTGCCGCAGCCATTCTGGCCGGCAAGACAGTGAACTTCGCCTTTATCCAGCGTCAGGTTAACCTGATCCAGCGCCCGCACGCCGGGAAATTGCTTACTGATATTTTCAAGAGTGATAAATGCGCTGGTGTTTGCCATGGACAATACCCCTGCCTGCACCCCTGTAGGGTACTGTAATGAATACGGTGCGGAAGAGCCGGCCAGACGGCCGGCGTTCCGGTTTCCTGATGTTGGCTCCAGGCCTCAGAAACCGAGTGACTGTGCGTTATCTTTGGTGACTTCGAGAATTTTATTGAAGCGGATAACTTTCTTCTCCATGTCGACGTCGGCTTTACCCAGACCGTCAATGGTCAGGACCGGCGTCACTTCCTTGCCCTGCAGTAACTGGTCGGCGACGGTCACCAGCGCATAGCCGGCGTCCTTCGGATCCCAGAGCAGCGCTTTC
This sequence comes from Entomohabitans teleogrylli, assembly GCF_001484765.1. GTDB lineage: Bacteria > Pseudomonadota > Gammaproteobacteria > Enterobacterales > Enterobacteriaceae > Entomohabitans > Entomohabitans teleogrylli. The sequence continues at coordinate 63,854 of NZ_KQ947380.1, forward strand.
TTGATATCACCGCGCATCAGGTATGGCGCAGCCTGAGCCGGCATGGCGATACCGACAACGGCGACTTTATCTTTAGCGCGTTTTTTCTGCACCGCCTGGCCTGCGCCGATGGGGCCGAGCGAGCCAAAGCCGATGACGCCCTTCATATCTGGATAGGTTTTCATTAGATCGAGCGTGGTGGCGTAGGACTTGTCGATACTTTCCGCCACCGGCAGACGCGTGGTGACTTCAAACATTTCCGGATATTTTTCTTTCTGGTATTTGATGGCGTAGTCAGCCCAGGCGTTGTGCAGCGGCACTGTCAGGGAGCCGACATAGATGGCGTAACCGCCTTTACCGCCCATACTTTTCGCCAGCTCATCGACATTGGCCTGAGCATATTTTTCACTGTCGATGGTCTCGATATCCCACTGGCCGATTTGCTGATCCGGCGATTCATGGGTCAATACCACAATGCCTTTATCACGGGCTTTTTTCAGCACCGGTTCCAGCACTTTGGCATCGTTAGGCACCACAATAATGGCGTTAACGTTTTTGGCGATCAGATCTTCAATCACTTTGACCTGTTGGGCCGGGTCCGGGGTGGAGGGGCCGGTCTGGTACGCGTTGACGTTCAGTTTTGTCGCTGCTTCATTGACGCCTGTTTCCATGCGGTTAAACCACGGAATGCCGGTGACTTTGGCGACCAGGGCGATTTCATATTTTTCTGCGGCAAACGACGGACCGGACAACATGCACGCAGAAACCAGGGTAGCGCTGAGTAATGCGAGTTTTAATTTCATGGTGGTACCTTAATCAGGACAGAGGTGTGTCACGGGAGGCAGATTATCGGGAAAGGGAAGAGCAGAGCTAACTCTGGTTGTGGAATTGTGACAAATGCCCGAAATAGTTAAATATTAATTAATTTATGGTTAAAATATGGTTTTATTTTCTCTCGGGAATGACTTTGTCATACATTTAATTGTTAAAATCAACGCCATTTAAAACAATTTTTTAATAAAAAATTTACAATTTGCATTTTTAGATGAAATGATCAGCGGCGGAATTCGCGCTTGAGAGAAAAGTTTTAACTAAATTTGTGAACTGAATCGTTCCATTATGCAGTCGCGGAAAATCAGCGGTGTGGCTTAAACTCCGGCTCTCCGACTGTGGCGACATGGAATAGGGTGTCAGCCCGTTTTTATGTAGCGCTTTCACTATTTGAGACGCGGAATTGACGATTTCCCGGCCCACAGAACGTTAAGGAAAGCGAATGTTTTTTTGTTTTATTCTTATTTTTGTTAATAACTTTTAATGCTATGTATATCTCTTTTTGCGATATATCATAAGGAAAAATCCTGGTAACTCACTTGCGTGAAAAGCGCTTTTGCGTTTATCTTAATCCAATAGATACAGTGAGTTGCAATAGCAGTGACGGCTGAATAATAGCCATCTCCATGGATCCGGTCAGTGATATTCATCGATAAATATTGAGGTGAGCTCATGGAGTACCTTATTGAAAACTGCTTATGTTACCGGCCGGATGATGGGGTACTCTGGCTGAGGGATAATAACCATTCTGATGATAAGGTTATTCTCACGGCGACATTAAACCGGCTGTTGCTGATACTTATCCGCCACCAGGGCGAAACCATGCGCCGCGAGGATATTCTGCGCTACGTGTGGGAAGACTATGGTCTGGATTCGTCCAATAATAGTCTGAACCAGTATGTGTCTATTTTACGCAAGATCTTCCTGCAATTCGGTTTAGGGAACTATGTGATTATCACTAAACCGCGCGAAGGGTTCTTCTTTTCTGATGAGATAACGGTTATCCCGGACCCGGCGGCAGGTGTAGAAACCGCTGATCCGTTAACCCCTGAATCCCGCAAGGCGACCAATCCCTTGTCCGACCCTGTTCGCAAGGTCGTTTCGTCGTCAGGGATCGTGTGGATACTGGTGACGTTTCTTTTTCTCGGCATATTACCGTTTCTCGCCTGGCACCTGGCGCGTTTTCACTCGGGGACAATCCCGGAAACCCGTACCGTGCGTATTGGCGAATACCAGGGGTGTGAGGTTAACTTTATCCCGGGCTATGGCAATACCGATACTCTGCCGCCGATGGCGCTGGTCAAAAAAGTGTATCAGACCTCCGGTATGACCTGCCATCCGCCAGGCATGATGTACTTCTATGCCGATGTGCGGTCCATCAATAACATCAAAGGAAAAGTATTTCTTTCAACCTGTACGCTGATTGGGAACCAACTGAGCGCCTGCCGAGAGTATATGGCCCATGACTGGGAGACCAAATGAAACGCTTAGTGTTGCGCTATCGGGAGCGATTTTTCCTCGTGCTGCTTATGCTTTCATCGCTGTTTCTGTGCGCCATCATTTATGATCGTTTTGATGAACGGGTGGATATCGCCTGTTCGGCGCACTTTACTCAGGAAAACAAAGTGGTGGACTATTACCTGAACATGAACGTTTTTTTTCACCTGAAAAAAGATGGCTCCGGGATGGTATCCCTGGATGGCGATGTGATGCACCAGGGCCGATACTACCATTTACGCCGCGATGTGTTGTTTGACTACACCGCTGAAGATAACAATATTTACCGAATTTATGCGCCCCATATTCTGAAGGCCGGACGGGATAACGTGCCGGATGTTGTGATGGGCAATAACTTTTTTTCGATTGCGCCGGATGCCGGACGCTTCTTCTCTGTTGTGCGCATCAAGAATGCCTATCTGATTGGTTCGCTTACTACGCCAGGGATGCTGTGCCGCTGACGCTTGTCGTACCTCTGTGCCCGCTTGCGCTGCGGACTGGTCGGCAAACGACGCTAACGACGACATTCCCTCCATTGGGTGATGGTGACAAACGGCTGCGGGGCATTTTATTACTTCTTTTGGGTTATAAAGTGAAAAAGATTGATTTAGTACATAAAAACGACAGCCAAAAAAAGGGATAACAAACAGCGGGTATTTTGCGGCGCCAGGAAATGTCAATGGCATTATTTACCAAATGCGCTGCTAAAAATACTGACTACCAGACGTTTTATCAGTGATGTTGTCAGGCATATTTGCCTCTTACCAGGAATAATCCCGGAGAACCCTCTTAATATGAGTGAAAATCCTGGGGGATAATAAATAAAATCATCCAGGAATATTCTCGCAATCTATTCTCATGCATTTTTTTCTGAAGTCATTTGTTGGTTATAGCATTGATTTTTATTGATTTTATTCTTTATTGTGTAATGAGAATTTTCTTGAGGCATGTCTGATGTGGTGCAAATTTCTGGTTTAATGGGCAATGGCTGATATAGTTGTCGTGCTTGCTGTTGTAAATGAAATTTTATACTGTGATTTGAAATTTGGCCGAGTTTTTTGCTCGTAATTGCTAAAGTGATAGATAGTTGTGTTTATTTTTGAACTTTAATTGCTATTATTTCCTCGCTCTCGGAAATACCCATAACTTACCTTTGTTATGTAATAAGGAATCGTTTTTGCGCTTATCCTTATGGAATAAATATATGGTAAGTCCCTCCGGTAAGTTGTGCTCCGGGATGGTTGTTATCCAGTAACTTTTAATATAACGGAATGTATTATGAAAATTAGCAAAATCGCATCTGCTGTTGTTCTCTCTATGGGTGTCGCTTCTTTCGCAGCTCAGGCCGATCAGGGAAGCGGTAAGGTCACTTTCTGGGGTTCCATCATTGATGCGCCCTGCTCAATCAAAAACGGTTTCGGCGATCAGCGCATCGAACTGGGCCAGATTTCCAATACTCACCTGGATAACGGCGGTATTTCTACTCCTCGTCCGTTTGATATTGAGCTGGAAAACTGTTCCTTTGAAGAAGACCCTGTAACTGGTGATCTGCTGTACAACACTGTAAAAGTGACTTTCGCTGGCGGTAACGTTCCGGGCGACATGTCTATGCTGGCTATCACTGGCCAGGCAGCTGGCGCTGGCGTGCGCATCCAGGACTACGCTGGTCAGCTGGTCACTCTGCTGCAGCCGACCGCAGGCCGTGGCCTGGGTATTGGTAACAACACCCTGAGCTTCAGCGCTTATCTGGAAAAAATCTCCACCGTTACTAATGTAACTCCGGGTGATTTCGAAGCTGTAACCAACTTTACCCTGGCTTATGAATAAGGCATAGCCTGTTCTCATGTAGCTTTATTCGGGCTGTGTTTACAGCCCGATATTCAGGAGCACAGTCATGGTAAATATTTTGCGTCCCCTGGCATTTGGTTTATTGCTGGGGTTGCCCTCTCTGGCTGTCGCAGAGATTCAGGGTTTGGGTTCTGTCACAATGAACGGTCAGATTCAGGAGTCGGCCTGCTCCATTCATACCGATGACGTCTGGCAGGAAATTCCGTTCGGCGTGATCTCTTATAACGATCTTAACCAGGAAGGCAAAGCGCTGACTAAGCCCTTTGCAGTACGTCTGGTGAACTGCGCACTGGAGCGCAGCAACGGTGATTTATGGCAGAGCGTGAATATCACGTTCGGCGGTGAAACCGAAGTATTCCGTCCGGATATTTTTCTGGTCCACGGCGAGGCGCAAGGGTTAGGGCTGCGTATTCACAGCCAGGCTGGCGATGTGGCCCGGGCAGGGGAGCCAATGCCAGAAGTAAGGCTGCAGAATGAAAATAACGAACTGCGCTATTTATTATCGGTGGTGCGTAACGGAAAAACGCTGACCGAAGGTGACTGGTACGGAATTATCCGTTTTATGGTGACCTATCAGTAACGAAAAAAATAAGGGCAGTGAATAAGAATATTCATGGCGACTTATCTTGCTTATTTTCGGAGTTGACGCTTTCCCACCGGTGAATTCCGGCAGGCAATAAATGGATTTAAAAAAATGAAAAAAAGCAGACCACCAGTTTACTACCTGCGGCGTCTGGGTATTTATATCTTTATTGCCATTTTTGGTTCCACATCACCGGTTCTGGCGGTAGAGTTTAATACAGATATTCTGGATGCCGAAGATCGCGATAATATCGATTTATCCCGCTTTGCCCGAGCCGGCTATATCATGCCGGGAACCTACACTCTGAGCATTCGCCTGAACGATCACGCTATTTCCGACCAGGAAGTGGTGTTCGTCGAACGAACTAAAGACGACCAACCCGTTGTGGAGGCGTGTCTTACGCCGCAGCAGGTGGATCTGCTGGGGCTGCGTGAAGACGCGCTGAAAATGATCGCGTGGCGCGACGATGGCCGCTGTGCCGATTTTTCCGCCCTTGATGGGATCGTCCTGCGCGGCGATCTGTCTGAATCCACTCTCTATGTCGCCGTCCCCCAGGCGTGGCTGGAATACCAGGACGCCTCCTGGCTGCCGATTTCCCGCTGGGAAAACGGTATTCCCGGGATGATGCTCGACTATAACCTGAACACTAACGTTACCTGGTCCCGTCAGGGCAACCAGAGTCAAAACGCCAGCGTCAGTGGCACCGCCGGGGCCAACCTCGGCGCCTGGCGTCTGCGCGGCGACTATCAGGGCAGTTATTACAATACCACCGGACGTTCCAACAGCAGTTCGAACAATTTCGACTGGAGCCGTTTCTACGCCTACCGGGCGCTGCCAGGCATCATGTCCAAACTGACCGTCGGTGAGGATTATCTTACTTCCGATCTGTTTGACTCCTGGCGCTACACCGGGGTGTCGCTGGTCAGCGATGAAAGCCAGCTACCGCCGAAACTGCGCGGTTATGCGCCCGAGGTGTCCGGTATCGCGCGCACCAACGCCAAAGTGATTGTCAGCCAGCAGGGACGGGTGATTTATGAAAGCACCGTGGCTGCCGGTCCGTTCCGCATTCAGGAACTGAGCAGCGCCCTCACCGGACGTATTGACGTGCGGGTCGAGGAGCAGGACGGCTCGGTGCAGACCTTCTCGGTGGATACTGCTCAGGTGCCTTACCTGACGCGTCCCGGCCAGTTGCGTTACAAGCTGACCAGTGGTCGTCCCCGCGACTATAACCACCGTACTGAAGGCCCGTACTTTGCCACCGGCGAACTGTCGTGGGGTCTGTCCAACGCATGGTCGCTGTACGGGGGCGGTATCTTCTCCCAGGACTATAACAGCGTGGCGCTGGGCGCCGGCCGGGATATGAACGCCTACGGTACCCTGTCCGCGGACGTTACTCACGCCAGCGCGCGCTTCCCCGGGGACAAGAATCGCCACGGACGTTCCTGGCGTCTCAGCTACTCCAAGCGTTTTGACGAAATCAGCAGTGAGGTGACCTTTGCCGGGTATCGCTTCTCGGAGCGTGATTACCTCACCATGGGGGAGTATCTGGACGTGCGTTACCGCGATGGTTATATGGGTAACAGCAAAGAGCTGTACACCATCCAGGCGACCAAGAACTTTGAAGATCTGCGCCTGTCGACCCATATCAACTGGTCGCATCAGACTTACTGGAACCGTCCGGATACCGATCGTTACAGCATTTCGCTGAACAAATATTTCGATCTCGGGGACTGGCGGCACCTGTCGGTGTCGCTCAACGCCGCGCGCAGCGAGTTCAACGGCAAAAAGGATGACAGCGCGTATATCTCGCTGACCATGCCGCTGGGCTCGGGCACCGCGGGCTATAACGGCAGCATGAGCCGCGATCGCTATGCGCAGAATGCCAGCTGGAGCCAGCGTCTGGATAACAACGACTATTACCGTATCAGCGCCGGTAACAGCGTCGGCGGTGGTCGGCCGACCCGCAGCCAGGCAAGTGGTTACTACTCGCATCTCGGCAGTATCGCGGATGTCACTACTAACTTTAACTGGGCCCAGAGCCAGTACACCTCCTTCGGGGTGTCCGCCAGCGGCGGTGTGACCGCGACCCTTGAAGGGGTGGCGCTGCACTCCGGCGGGGGGCAGGGCGGCACGCGGCTGATGGTCAGTACTGATGGCGTCGGCGGGGTGCCGGTGGGCTACCAGGGCTATACCAATGCCTTTGGTATTGCGGTCATTCCCGGGGTGCCGAACTACTACCGCACCAGCGCCGAGATTGACGTGAACCGTCTGCCGGACGATGTGGAGTCTGCCGGCTCGCCAATTGCGGAACTGGCCCTCACCGAAGGGGCAATTGGCTTCCGGCGCTTCGATGTGCTGAAGGGCGCCAAGGTGGTGGCGATTCTGAGTAAAGAAGACGGCAGTCATCCGCCGTTTGGCGCCACGGTACACAACGGCAAGTCGCGCGAGCTGGGAATGATCAGCGACGGTGGCCTGGCCTGGCTGACCGGGGTGAACCCGGATGAACGTTTAACCGTGCACTGGGGCGGAACTGCTCAGTGTGAAGTCGTACTGCCCCGGGTGATCCCTGCACAGCAGCTGTTGCTGCCCTGCAAGACCGTTTCCGGCGGCTGAGAAGGTAAATGGTGATGTTATGAAAGGACAAAAGACAGCGATGGTAGTGCTGCTGGGCAGCCTGGCGGTAGGTCTGGTGAATGAAGCTGATGCGGCAATCGCCCTGGACAGGACAAGGGCGATTTTTCCAGGTTCGGAAAAGAGTATTGCCCTGAACATTACCAATGACAGTACCTCTATGCCCTATCTGGCTCAGGGGTGGATCGAGGATGCTCAGGGCAAAAAGATCAGCGGTCCGCTGGTGGTAGTGCCGCCGCTGCAGCGCCTGGAGCCGCAGGGCAAGAGCATGATGCGTATCAACGCGCTGCCGGATGCGGCGTCGCTGCCTCAGGACAGGGAAAGCATCTTCTATTTCAACGTGCGCGAAGTGCCGCCGAAGAGCGATCGTCCCAACGTGATGCAACTGGCGCTGCACACCAAAATCAAGCTGTTCTACCGTCCGAAAGCCATTCTGCCGGAGAAGTACAGCCGCTGGGATAACCAACTGGTGCTGCACAAGGTGAGCGGCGGCTACCGGGTGGAAAACCCGACGCCCTATTACATGACAGTGATTGCTATTACCGCGGCGCCGAAAGTGGCGGTACCCAAAGGTTTCCAGACCGTGATGGTAGCGCCGAAATCCAGCGCTGTGGTACAGAGCGGGCAGTTCGCCACGCCGCACGTCACCACCATTAATGATTTCGGTGGTAAACCGACCCTGCCGTTCCGCTGCAGCGGCAATGTCTGTCGGGCCGAGGTGCCGAAGTCCTGACGGAACAAGTAACGGACGCTGAGCACAGGAGAAGCGTGATGAAACAAGGATTTGGCCGTACCACCCTGATGCTATGGCTGTTGACGGTCGGCGCAGTTTCCGTCGCCGGCGCCGCAAACTGGGATACTGACGGCCTGAATGGCGGTATTCGCGCTACCGGTACGCTGGTGGCGTCGCCGTGCGTGCTGCTGCCGGAATCGGCGGAGCAGGAGATCGATCTGGGCAGTACGGTTGCCTGGGGACTGGATAAACCCGGAGACGCCACTACGCCAGTGCTGGTGTATATCAAGCTCGACGGCTGTCCCGGGGAGTATCAGTTTATGCGCGATCATCAGCGGATGCGCAGTTCCACGGTACTTACCGGCCAGTCGGCGGTGAAAATGACGTTGTATGGCGAAGTGGAACCGACCGACGGACGTTTTTTTCGGATACATGGCGGGGTGACAGGCGTCGCGCTGCGCCTCAGCGAACGTAGCGGGGAACTTTTGAGGCCGGGGATACAAAGCCGTCCGCAGATCCTTACCCCGGGACGCAACGATCTGGTTATGCAGGCGCAGTTATGGCGTACCACAACGCCGCTGATGGCGGGTGAGTGGCGCAGCGTGGTGAATATCGGGCTGGAGTATGAATGATGGAAAGATATATGAAACGTACCCTCAGCCTGGCGGGGATCCCGCTGATGCTATTTGCTCTGGCGGGCGCGCCGGTTCAGGCGGATACCGATGTACTGTTTAGCGGAACGCTGATTGCCGATCCCTGTGAACTGCATGTCGATTCCGAGGATCAGATTGTTGATTTCCGCAATGTACCGTCCAAAACCTTTATTAAATATCACCGCAGTGAGCGGGAGCGTTTTTCCATCTGGCTGACCGAATGCGATCTGTCGCTGGGGGACACGGTCACTGTGACCTTTATCGGCGCTGAAGATGCCGACCAGCCAGGGATGTTTGCGCTGACCGGCGGCACCGCGGCAGGGATTGCTATCGCGGTAGAGGACATTGACGGTACCCCGGTGAAACCTAACGTACCGATGCGCCCGGCGGCGCTGTCGGCGGGGGACACGATACTGAATTTTCAGGCCTTTATTTCAGCTCCGGACCACAGCCGGGTGCGGGAAGGGGACTTTGAATGCGTGACAACTTTCCTGCTGGAGTATGACTGAGGTAGCGCGTTATGAAGCAAACGATCGTTTTTGCCATGGTTGCAGTGTTGTCAGCGAGCTGTCTGTTACCCGCCGAAGCGGCATTAACGGTCAATCGCTCGCGGGTGATCATGAATGAAGGGGACAAGAGTGTCAGCATGACCGTCACCAACCGTAACACCCGCGAGCCGTATCTGGCCCAGGTGTGGATTGAGGACGAGGCGGAAAACAAACTGACCAGCCCGATCATGGTGCTGCCGCCGGTACAGCGTATTGAGTCCGGCGGCAAGAGTTCGGTGCGCATTCAGGCGCTGCCTGAGCTCGACAAGTTACCTAAAGATCGCGAGAGCGTGTTCTGGTTCAACCTGCGGGAAATTCCGCCGCGCAGCGATAAACCGAACGTGCTGACCCTGGCGCTGCAGACGCGACTGAAAATTTTCTGGCGTCCTGCATCAATTGCCGTCGATCGCAAAACGGACACCGTGCCGGGGATGGATAAAGTGACGCTGGAGCGTAGCGGTAACCGCTATGTCGTGAACAACCCGACCCCTTATCACCTGACCTTCGCTGAAGGGCGTAGTGCGTTGAAAGGCAAGGGGAAAGACGGATTTGAACCAGTGATGGTGGCGCCGAAGAGCAAGGCCACGCTGAGCCTTGGCGCGGATGCTTTAGGTAATGCGCCAGTGCTGGTGTTTGTTAATGATTACGGCAGCCTGCGTCTGCTGCCGTTTCAGTGTGCGGGTTCCGCCTGTAAGGCGCAGCCTGTCATTACGCCGGAATAACTGGCTGGAGGGATAAAGTGAATACATGGAAATTGATGCCCTTTGTCGCCCTGTGCTGTCTGGCCGGTATATCCGTCAGTAGCCAGGCGGCAGATGGCGGCACCACCACGCTGACCATCACCGGCAATATCGTTGAGCCGGACTGTGTGATTAACAATAACCAGCAGATAGTGGTGGATTTTAAAGAGGTGATGACCACCCGCATTGACGGCGTGAGTTACAAACGAGAGCAGATTAACTACACCCTGACCTGTGACAATCTGATCCGTAATACGCTGCGCATCACCCTGAAGGGGACTGCCGGTTACAACGCCGGCCTGTTCAATACCGATGTCACCGGTCTGGGTATCCGGGTGACCAATGCGTCCGGTACGGCTATCGCGCCCAACGGTACGGTGGATTTTACTTATGTGGACGGCGGTACGCCGCCGGTGCTGTATGCAATACCGGTGGCGCAGAACGCCGCCACGCTGCCGAACGTGGATTTCAACGGCTCGGCGACCATGGTTTTCAGCTATCTGTGAGGATGACCGAATGAATCAGTTAACGGCAGGTTTGCTGCTGCTGGGGGCTGGCCTGGTCGGGATAACTCCGGCGATGGCGGCCAGTGACGCAGAGATCATTTTCAAGGGCACGCTGGTGACGCCGCCGGGGTGCTCGATTAATAACGACCAGACTATCCATGTCCCTTTCGGGGATCGTCTTTCGATTAAAAAAGTCGTCGATGGTATCTACCGCGAAGAGGTGAATTACAGCCTGGATTGCGAAAATACCGTGGGTCGCGACTGGAAACTGATGCTCAGCGTGCGCGGTACCCAGGCGACCTTTGATACCACTGACCGGGCCACTGTGGCGACCTCAGCAGGCAATATCGGCAACCTCGGGGTGAAGATCTTCCGCGACGGTCAGCCATTCACCTTTGACACACCGGTGGAAATCAGTCTGGCGTCGAAGCCGAAAATCGAGGGGCTGCTGGTGCAGCGTCCCGGCATTGAACTGGCGGAAGGGCCGTTTGAGGCCACGGTAACCCTGAGAGCGGAATACCTGTAATGGTCATCGGGCTGCGGAACATTATGTATAGCAGTAGGGTACTTATGGAAAAGAGAAAATTATACCGATTAATTCTGGCTGGCGGCGCTATTCTGGGCGGCTCGCTGTTTTTTTCCGCGCCGGCATCGGCGGGGAGCTGTACGACCCGCTTTGGCGGATGCCCGGTAGTGACCTCTGTGACTCACCAGTCCGGGAATACTTATGTGGTTAACTGGGTAAATGAGAGCACGGCGCAGGAATGGGTAGCCGCGAATAGCACTGGAGTACAACCGTGGGGGCTGTATTTAATCACTAACTATACGTACAGCAGCCACTATGTGCATGGGGGATCGTATACGCCGCTGATGACGGTGACTCGTAACGATGCCGTCTGGGAGGATGGCTCAGGAGATAACTGTAATTCCTCTGCTGTGAGTGATCCGAACGGTACCTATTGTGCGCATTCGAACTGGGCAGTGCGTTTTCTGATGAAATATGGTTTTTCCGGTACCCGAACCGTGGAGATACCGGCGGGTGTCACCAACTCCTGTCTTGTGTTTGGTAAGCCTGGACTTGGGGAATTCCTTACCGTTTATACCGGATATGCGTCATATCCGGTCTGTGGACCGGGAGGGGTCGGCGTTCCGGAACCTGAACCCGATCCGGAGTGGTGCGGGATGAGTACCAGCGCATTGACCTATGATTTCGGCGATATGGCGCCGGCAGGGGTAGCCGGGCAATCATTGACCCGCACGGCAACCATGACCTGCAGTAAAGCCGGTTTGACTTATAACCTGTATCTGTCCAATGTCTCTACTACCGGGCGCAATACGCTTAACCTCGGGCGCGGGGTTACCGCTACGGTCAGCGCTAATAATCAGTCGTTGCAGACCAATCGCACATCTGGCGGTACCACGAATTCGCTACAGGTGACTGTCACTCTGAGCGGTACTCCAACCAGTACCGGCGATATTAGCGGTACCGGGATTCTGGCGGTGAATTATTTATAACTGTGCCGTAATTACACCGGTCGGTTATTTCGGTTCAGGTGGGTAAAGATATATTTTTTTACCCGCCGTATTAGTAGTAATCCATAGCGTCTTTCTCCCGTCCGGGAGGAGAAGAAAATAGTTTTAGCAATAACTCTGGAGCCAGGGAAAATAATGAAAAAATCAGGATATATAGCCGTGATTGTGGCGGGATTATTTTTAACCGGTTGTGCCCCGAAAAAAGCGCCATCGCTGGTTACTCAGACTGCCGAAGCCGTCGCGCCGCCGACCAATCCGGACGGTGAGGTGGATATGGTGCAGTGTGAAAAAGAGCTGAGCGCGCTGTCGTCGGTAAGCCCGGCAAAATATACCGATCTGAAAGCGCGCTTTGAGCGCGTGATGCATGGCGCCTCCGGCTATACCAATGTGCGCGGTTCGGTAAACCCGGAAACCCGTAACGCCATCGATGCCCTGTATAAATTCCAGGCCGTGAAACTGTGCTCGGAAATTCGCGCCGAGATGCTTAAAGGTCTGGCGGCAAAACCTACAGGTGAGAATATCGAATGAGTCGCAGAGCAGGGAGGCTTCTGATCTTGATTCTCGGGATCACTTTGATTCCCTGTTCGCAGGCGGATGTTCTCAACTTCGCCCGCGACTGGACGCAGCGGGAGGAGGAGCGCCAGCCGGCTAAGGCGCCCCCTTCAACCCCTCGCCAGAAGCCGGCGCCGCAGAAAAAGGCCGAGCCGGCAACGCGTCAAAAATCTGACACTCCGCGCCAGAGCCAGGCCCCCGCGGCCCGCCAGACAGCTCCGCAGAAGAAGCCGCAAACCCCTGCGGCCGCACCTCGTCCGGCAACGACGAAACCCACGACACAGCCAGAAAAAACCGAACCGGTCAAACCCGCGGCGCAGCAACCAGAGAAAGCCGAACCGGTCAAACCCGCGGCGCAGCAGCCAGAGAAAGCCGAACCGGTCAAACCCGCGGCGCAGCAGCCAGAAAAAACCGAACCGGTCAAACCCGCGGCGCAGCAGCCAGAGAAAGCCGAACCGGTCAAACCCGCGGCGCAGCAGCCAGAGAAAGCCGAACCGGTCAAACCCGCGGCGCAGCAGCCAGAGAAAGCCGAACCGGTCAAACCCGCGGCGCAGCAGCCAGAGAAAGCCGAACCGGTCAAACCCGCGGCGCAGCAGCCAGAGAAAGCCGAACCGGTCAAACCCGCGGCGCAGCAGCCAGAGAAAGCCGAACCGGTCAAACCCGCGGCGCAGCAGCCAGAGAAAGCCGAACCGGTCAAACCCGCGGCGCAGCAGCCAGAGAAAGCCGAACCGGTCAAACCCGCGGCGCAGCAGCCAGAGAAAGCCGAACCGGTCAAACCCGCGGCGCAGCAGCCAGAGAAAGCCGAACCGGTCAAACCCGCGGCGCAGCAGCCAGAGAAAGCCGAACCGGTCAAACCCGCGGCGCAGCAGCCAGAGAAAGCCGAACCGGTCAAACCCGCGGCGCAGCAGCCAGAGAAAGCCGAACCGGTCAAACCCACTACGCCAGCCAAACCCGCGGCTCCACAGACGCCGCCAGCGCCAGCCGTTTCCGCTGATAAGCCAAAAGCGCCGCCGGTGACCCGGGCTCCCGTTGCTAAGCCTGGCGCTACCCCGGCGTCGCGTGACCAGCCATTGCGCTTCAGGCCAGCGTCCGGGAGCGCGTTACCCGATGCCCGCCAGTTGGCGAAGTGGATCAATGTGCTGGTACAGCATTTGTCGCTTGCGCCGCAGGAGGCTGAACTGCGCGAGCGTTACCTGGCATTACGCGGCGATATCCAGGAATTGACGGAAAAACTCACCGCCAGTGAAGAACAGCACCAGCGACTTATCCGCAGTCTGCCGGCGCAGCAGCGCGAATTGCAGAGCACTCAGGAGAAACTGACCGAGGCCGCAGAAAAAATCGCCGCGCTGGAAGCCCGCTCGCAATCGCAGCAGACATTGCTGGCTGCGCTGGAGGAAGATGCCCTACGGGGACAGTCGCTGGCTCAGGCGGTCACCGCGCTGGAAGCGGAAAAAAGTACCCTGACGGAGACATTGACCAGTCTGGAGCAGGAAAAACGCACCTTAATTGCCTCCCTTGAAATAGAGAAACGGGAGCAGCAGGCGCTGAAGGGCACCCTCGACGGGTGGGAGCAGGATAAACAACAACTGGAACAGGCGCTGGCGCAATTGAAAGATGAAAAGCTGGCGCTGGAGCAGGAGCAACAGCGGCTGGCGGCCTTACAAACTCAGCAGGGCGAGGAGACGCTGGCGGAGAAAGAGCAGGAGCTTCAGCGGCTCATCACCCAGGTGAAACAGCTCGAAGACAAAGAGCAGCAGTGGCAGCTACTGACCCGTAAGCTACAACAGAGTCTGAAAGAGGCGCAGCATCCGGCGCTGCCATCCAGCGACGTCGGGCTGGAGGATTTCGCCGCCGGCATGGCGATGGGGCTGGATATTCTCGATCTGCTCGAACATCGACACGAGCAGGGCGTGAACGTGGACAGAACGGTTTTTCTGGCCGGGATCGCTGAAGCGGTACGCGGCGAGCGTCGGCTATCGCAGGAGGCGTTTGAGGGCCATCTCGCCCGGGCGAACCAGCGCGTACAGGATGCGATGCAAAAAATTGAGCAGCAAAGAGAAGCGCACGATCGGGAGTGGCTGGTGAAGTTCATTGCCGAGAAAGGCGTTAAAGCGGCCGGGCAGGGAACCTGGTACCGGGTTCTGCATACCGGTGAACGACAACTGCAAGAGAGCGATGCGGCTAACGAGTTGACCATCGCGGTAAATCGCCGCCTGTCGGACGGAACGCTGATTGCTGATTCCGATATTTCCGGGCTGGTGTTGCAGGAGAAATTGGCCGACTTTCCCGACTGGCTACAGGTGGTGATTAAAGATATCCGTCTGCACGGAGAAGCGGAGCTGGCGGTGAAGGTGAATGATAACGGTGAGCCCTGGGAGCAGGGAAACCGGGTAGAACACTGGCGCATTCGGGTCGTTGAGGGAACCGGGTAAGGTTTACCCGGTTGACGCGCCTGGCGGCCTACTGCGCTACACACATAATGAACGGCGCATGGAGGTCGCCAATGCTATAGGCATTATGGAACTTAGTGATCTGCACATAATGGTTTGATTTATCCAGCCAGGGGATCTGTAAAAATATTTCCGGCGTGGTGTTTCTGTTGTTTTTGATACTGGTAATCGCGGAAATAAGAAAGACATTACCGCCGCTGTGCTGATACTGATAATTGACCTCTCTTTTTATCTTACTGACGCCGGAACGATTAAACACGCTACCGTCAATGGAAAAGTAGCCGTTACCGTCCTTCTGAAACTGGATAACCACATTCGCTTTAATGTAGGTATTATCGTCTTTATCGGTGTAGTAAAGATCGGCGTTACACCTGAAGTTCAGGGATGTTGTTTCACTGTTATAAAAATAGATAAACTCAGTAAACACCAGCGTGATGATAACCATTACCAGTGCAATTGCCATCCGTATATTACGCACCTTAATTCCATTCATTGTCATAAAAATCCTTACACGATAGTAAGTTATCTTCACTGGTCTGGCAGGCGCTTAAGAATACCTTTCCCGCTTCACCATACAACACCCGTTCCTGTAGATGCAGATAAAACACGGTATTGGCATAACAATTTAGCTCTGATGCTTTTAAAATATTGCGGGTAATATTCAGCGCCCGGCCACGGTTTTCCTGATAATCCCTGGTGGCATATACCGGGCAGGAGCCAATATCGCCAATGTCGCCAATGTAAAAAGTTTCCTTTTTGAGACCTATTTCCAGACGGTCGTGAAGAATAAATGACACAGATAAATGTAAGATAAAAGCCAGAAATATTAACGCGCTACATAATATAATGCCCTGTGATGTAAATGATAACATCTTAAATACCCGGGTGACGCTGATGCCGGAAGGGTGAGATGTACTGTTCTTTTCCTCTTCTGGCGCGGCGGATTCATCGCCAGACGGGGTGGGTTCGTCGTACAAATTTTCGGCAGTGGTCCGTGGAGATATACACTCGATGGAAACATTCTCATTTAATGTAAATCCGACTTTCGGCCGTGTCTGAATAGTGTCTTCCGGCAATCCAAGGCGCAGCAGCGCACGGCGGATCAGCGAGATATACTGGGTCAGGCTATTATTCGATGGTTCAAGACCAAAATTATCCCAGACTTTTTCCAGTAAGAATTCCCTGGTCACAACACGCCCATGATGTTCTATTAATACCCATAGTAACCTGCTGGCCGTCGCGGTCAGTATCACTTTGTTTTCATGGTCGGCTTCATGCCACAGCGCACCGTCTTCCGTACGGTATGTCACTGTTTTATCAAGAATATACTTCATTCTGATGACTTCCTCTTACCGGCTAAGGAATCCGGGCTCTTCTGCTGTTTATTTGTACAAACGACCAGGAAAAATCCGCACCCTTATCCTGGAAGGTATATATAAACACAGGCGTTTTTTTGTTATAAAAATCTAAAATTGCGTTTTTTATAGATGATCTATCTATAATATATGGTTCTGAATATATAATATTTCAATTTGTCTTAGGCCTGGTATTATAGCGTTAAAACAAGCAGTTAATCGCAAACTGCGGATTATAACCTAGCATGATCCTTAGGATGCTATTTCTTAATTTAGCAGAACATTCTTATATTAGGAATGTTCACAGGTGTTAGGAATTTTCATCGCGCGAGCGATGTCGGTCAGACCACTAAGGTATTTGAGTTTTCTGCGTATCGATCTTGTTGTGCCACAGGGAGGTAGATGAATGCAGTCGTGCAGATCAGCCGATTTCAGAGGAAATTCACTGGTATGACGACAGTAATGAGATCTTTTCCATAATTTCTAATTCTAAACATCAGGCATCAGATTTATTTCTGAAGGGCCCGGATTCATTTATTAGCAAAGGACCTGAATATGATAAATGATGATAAAATGTTCTCTTTACAAGTGTACATCGCAACAGAAAATAACTATTTCTCTCAGGGAATCATCTTTTTATTAACTGAGTTATTCAATGAAGAATATCACCACGACATATCCGTGTCGCAGGTTGATGAAATAGCTGCCGCAGATCTGATTTTCCAAATGAGCGCGCCCGGGGAAAAAGCATTTGACTGGGTGGACTGCCAGCGGTTCCAGTCTGAGGATGACTATAAAGTCGCTATGCTGAGTAAAAAGCGGGTAACCGTCTATCCGCGCAGTGAGCATTACGACCGTAATTTCCAGTGCCCGATAGTCAACGCGGTGATTGCGTTGAAGGATTCCGTCGCCGTCATTCGCCGTCGCCTGTATATGATGTTCTTTGCCGATACATTGTGCGGGGCGCAGGATTTACGTAATGCGACCTGTGGCGGGTGTACCGGACAGAATGCCCTGACCTGGCGGGAACAGCAGATGGTGGGATATTTCCACCTCGGGCTGGGTTCGGCTGAGGTGGCCCGGTTGATGGACTGCAGTATTAAAGCCATCAGTAATTATCGGCGTGCGGTAATGCGCAAGCTGAATATTAAAAACCACTCTGATTTCGCCCTCTGGCTGGCAACCAAATCGGTTGCGGAAAAACATGCCAGTATGGTGAGCCAGCAGGCGTACTCGCAGGACAATGATGGCGGGAGTTGGCAGGAAAAACTGGGCGATGAGGCGCCGTCAGGCGTCGCGGATGAGAAGGATCGGGTCGTTCGCAGTATGCGGCGCTTAATTGATGAACGTCTGCAGAGCCGTGAAATCAATGAAGATATCTGGTTGACCACCCGTGAAATCGCCAATGAAATGGATATCAGTATTTACAGCATGCGTTATTTACTGTGCCAGATGGAAAATAATGGCGAAGTGACCTGTACCCAGACCGGGAAAGGGCGCAACAACACGCTGCGCTGGCAACTGGCGGGATAATCGGCAGTCGTTTTTTTAAAATATTATTTATATTTTGAGAATATAGCGAGCGTCGAGTGGTGTTATTTTTCAACATTGATGTTTCGGTGCTGCTGTATGTTGTTATTATCTGGATGAAAAAGGAAATATTATGGAAAAATTACATCAAACGTTCATTAAAAACGTAGTGGCCATGGCATTAACTGTAGGAATAAGTGGTGTCGCAATTGCTGATAGTACAGTCATTGGTGGGACAATTTATTTCGAAGGTGAAATTGTCAATACCGCCTGCTCGGTTCAGATCCCAACATCTGGCCAAAAGGTAGAGCTGGGTCAGTATCGTGCCGCTGCACTGGAGACTAACACCTACTCTTCTGCCACGCCGTTCACTATCCAACTGGATGATTGCGATACTGATGTGGCTGAACACGCCTCTTTTGCTTTTAAAGGGATAGCCGATGCCGATGACAGTACGGTTCTGGCGGTGAACAACAGCCAGGGCGGTACAGCTGCTACCGGTGTAGGGATTGAAATTCGCGATAGTTCCAATACCGCGATGGATATTACCGGAGCGACCTTTGGCAATAAGCTGGCGCTGGTTGACGGCACTAACTATGCCCAGTTTACCGCACTTTACAAAGCCACAACGGGTACGGTGACCGCAGGCCGCGCTGATTCGGAAGCATTGGTTTACGTGCAGTACGAGTAACTTACGCTCAGGGATAGACAGGCAGTCAGGGACGACTGGTTAAACGTCCACAGAAGGATATTTAAGGAAGGTTGCTATGCGGCTGAAACTGTCCTCTGGTTGCATCATGCTGTTTTTGGCGGCGGATATCTGCCAGGGGAGTGTGACCGTGGCTGGGGGAAGTGTCAGACTTGAGGGGGCGATTACCGCGCCGGCGTGTGTGGTCAGTGCTCATAGTCAACTTCAGCATATTCCTATGGGACATCATGGCAGTCATCAGTTCACGGGTATTGGCAGTTATTCCCGGCCCACTGAATTCAGCATCACGTTACATGACTGTACGGCTCGGTTTGGGCAGGAGGTGGCGATTCAGTTTCTTGGCCAAAGTGACACCAATGATCCGGATGTATTCCGTACCATCAATGCCCAGGGGATAGCTACGGGGATCGGTCTGGCGTTGTTCGATGAGCAGGATGAACTGTTGGCGCCCAATATGCCGTCACGCTATTACCCGTTGTTAAATCACGGGGTCACAATACTAAATTTTAAAGCACGTTACCGCGCCACGCGGAGCGATATTTATCCAGGGATAGTCAGTGCCTGGACATGGTTTACGCTGACCTATCCTTAGTGGTTTTGTGGTTGTCGCTTAAGGAGGAGAGGATGAATAGGTTGCCTCAAAGGATATTTCAATGGCACAAAGCGGCTTTCATCGCACTGTTATTTGCCCCCCTGATGGTGCAGGCTGGGGGTATTGCGCTCGGTTCCACCAGGGTTATTTATCCTGCCGATAAAAAACAAGTTTCCCTGGCGGTGATTAACAGTGACGATAAAACCAGATTTCTTATTCAGTCCTGGGTGGATGACAACCGGGATAAAAAGACTGGCGATTTTGTTATTACTCCACCGCTATTTACCAATAACCCAAAAAGTGAAAATACGCTACGCATCATGTATGTCGGACCTGGTACATTGCCCCAGGATCGGGAAAGCGTTTTCTGGGTGAATGTGAAGGCAATTCCTGCCGCTGAGCGTAGTGCTGTGGAAGGACGCAATGTGCTGCAACTGGCGGTGCTGTCGCGTATCAAACTTTTCTGGCGTCCTGTAGGGCTAACGGGTAATCCAGCAGATGCGCCGGCTGAGCTACGTTTTCGCCAACAGGGCCGTACGCTGACGATCAATAACCCTTCCGCTTATCACGTTTCACTGGTCAACCTCTGGTCCGGCGCGCACAAATTACCTAACACCATGGTGGCACCGAAAAGCAGCGCCTCGCTAACGCTACCATCCTCAGCGAGGGGCGAAGTTCGTTATCAGACCGTGAATGACTACGGCGCGACAACGCCATCAGCCAGAGCGGTAATGCAGTAGTTAGTGGATGGCAGCTGATGCACACAGGGAAATTCGCAGCAGATGACAGAAAGCCACGGATCTCCTACAGGAGCCAGACGATGAAATATGTTGCTCGTATCGCAGGCGAAAGGAAAACGCCAGACGGGACGCGAAGATATGCCGTCAGCCGCGTTCCGTTGGTCGGGTGGCGCAAAGTATTGTCGCCACTGGCGCTGTGTATCGGGCTTATCTCGTTCGGGGTATATGCCGATCTATACTTCAATCCAGGCTTTTTATCTGATGATCCCGACGCAGTGGCTGATTTATCACGCTTTGAGCAGAATGAAGGCCAGGCGCCGGGACACTATCGGGTTGATGTTTACCTGAACAATGTGTTTATCGATACACAGGATGTGTTGTTTGAGACGACACCACAGGGCCAGGATTTCTCTGGTAATGGCAATGATACCGGGCTAAGGGCCTGCCTGACCGCCAGCCGCCTGGAGACTTTAGGCGTTAATTTGCGCGCTTTTGTGGATATCGCTGACCTGGAAAATGAGGGATGTGTCCCTTATACCCAGCTTATGCCCGCCGCCAGTGAGTTTTTCAACTTTGAGCAACTGCGACTGGAGTTGAGTATTCCCCAGGCCGCGATGATGAATAGTGCCCGCGGTTATATTTCCCCGGAAAAATGGGATCACGGTATTAACGCCGCGCTGATCAACTACAGTTTTACCGGCAGTAATACCCGGGGAGACACCAATAACGATAACTACTTTCTTAACCTACAGAGCGGGCTGAACATTGGCGCATGGCGGCTGCGGGATTATTCAACATGGAATTACAATCGCGCCCCGGGTCAAAGTCGTAGCACCTGGCAGCATATCAACACGTATGTCCAGCGTTCGATTATTCCACTGCGAAGCGAATTGACCCTTGGAGACAGTTATACTCCGGCGGATATTTTTGACAGCCTGCGTTTTCGCGGTATTCAACTGGTCAGCGACGATAATATGTTGCCGGACAGCCAGCGCGGCTTTGCGCCGACGGTACGTGGGATTGCCAAAAGTAATGCCCGGGTGTCGGTGCGACAAAATGGCTATGTTATCTATCAGACTTATGTCTCTCCTGGAGCCTTTGAAATCGACGATCTCTTCCCGACTTCAAACAGCGGTGACCTGCAGGTGACAGTGACCGAAGCTGATGGTAGCGAAGAGCAGTATACGGTGCCGTTTTCATCCGTTCCGGTGTTGCAGCGTGAAGGACAAGTAAAATACGCCCTGACCGCCGGCCACTATCGCAGCGGCAACAGCAATCAGGAGGAGCCGAAACTGGGTCAGGGAACGCTGATTTGGGGGCTTCCAGCGGGTGTCACTCTGTATGGCGGCGGCCAGTGGTCGGAGGATTACCAGGCCTGGGCGCTGGGAGGGGGCAAAAATCTTGGACTATGGGGGGCTCTCTCCTTTGACGTGACCCATGCTGACAGTCGGCTGGCAGATAAGAGTCGACATCGTGGACAGTCGCTGCGTTTCCTGTATGCCAAATCGCTGAATGAGTTGGGTACCACTTTCCGGCTGCTGGGGTATCGCTATTCGACCTCCGGTTTTTATACCCTGGATGAAACCACCTATCGCAAGATGAGTGGCTATACGGCGGACACCCAGGACGGGCAGATTCACGTTACGCCATCGTGGCAGGATTACTACAACCTGCGTTACAACAAGCGCGGTAAATTCCAGGCGACGATATCGCAGAAAGTGGCCGATAGCGGGTCACTGTACATTACCGGCAGCACCCAGAGTTACTGGAATACCGGCCAGACGACGGATTTAATGCAAGTGGGGTACAGTGGTAATTACCGCAGTCTCAACTACAGCCTGAACTATAGCTACAGCAAGAGCCCAGGATTTGGCGAGGCGGATCAAATGTATGCGCTGCGCTTCTCTCTACCGCTGAATATCTTTGCCGGGGGCGCGGCGCGCTATAGCCGTAACACCGCTCATCTGTCTTACAACAATAATACCGATCGCCACGGCAGGATGAACCAGTCTCTGGGCCTCAGCGGCACCTTGCTGGATGACGGTAACCTCAGTTACAGCCTTCAGCAGGGATATGGTAATCACCATGTCGGCTACAGTGGTAACGCCAGCGCACATTACCGGGGGAGCCTGGCGAACCTCAGCGCTGGTTATAACTATAGCGATGGCTATCGCCAGGTTAACTATAGCCTGAGTGGTGGGGTGGTGGCGCATGCTAATGGCCTGACCCTCAGCCAGCCGCTGGGAGATACCAACGTACTGATAAAAGCGCCGGGGGCCGGTCATGTCAGCGTTGAAAATGCCACCGGCGTCCGTACCGACTGGCGCGGTTATGCGGTGATCCCCTATGCCACAGCGTACCGGCATAACCGGGTAGCGCTGGATACGAATACCCTTAACGATCATACCGATCTGGATGGGGCCGTAACTAACGTGGTCCCGACCCGCGGCGCGTTAGTACGTGCCGAATTTACTGCCCGCAGCGGGGTACGGGCATTGATAACTTTGCGCTATAACGGCAAGGCGGTACCTTTCGGCGCTACGGTCAGCCAGGCTGATGGTCGTGGTAGCACCATTGTCGGGGAAGATGGACAAGTCTATCTGGCAGGACTGCCCCTTGAGGGAACGCTGACCGCTCAGTGGGGCACGCAAGCTCACCAGCGGTGTCGGTCCAACTGGCAACTGGGGAAAGAGAGTCTGGAGAACGCCATCAGCTATATTACTGCGGAGTGTGTACCATGAATCTATTAACCTGTTTTCGACACCGCTGGTGGTGGGGATGCGGCGCTCTTCTGGCTCTGTGGGGAAGTTACGCTCAGGCCGCTTCCTGTCGTCCATCGTCCGGCAATGCCGTGACCAATAATTATAATATTTCCCATACGTTGAATGTGGCGCAAAACGTGGAGGGTTACTCTTTCAATATTAGTTTAACTAACCGGCCGCAGATATCTGTGAGGTGTGACTGTACCGGCAGTGTCAGCTATACCTACCGCAGCTATATCACGACGTTTCCTCATGTTTCAACGGAGGGATCCTGGAAATACCTGCGCCTTAATGACTATCTGGATGGGGCTATTCAGGTGGTAGATGGTACTTTCGGGGCATTTTACCCGCCTGGGGAAAATTTCAGTTTTGGCCCCTATCCGGTTCCTTGCACCGGGTTTGGCGTGTCGGATACTAATATGACGCTAAAGCTGAAAGTGACGCGTCCGTTTGTCGGTACGGTGGAAATTCCTTCGTCAGTTATCTTTACCGTGTATGGCGCTACCACCACCACGGCGCCCAGAACACAGCCGGTTTACTATATGACCTACAGTGGCACTATTACCGTGCCACAAAGTTGCAAGATCAATGCCGGGGATATTATCACGATGGATTTTGGTGATATTTCCGCCGGGGCGTTTAAAACCGCCGGCGCCAGGGCTCAGGGCGTTAACCCGATCACGCGTGCTATGACGGTAAGTTGCAGTAATATTTCCGCTCAGTCGCTGCTGACCATGCGTATCCAGGCTGACGAGGCCTTCGGAGATGCTATTGTTTCGAACAATAGCGATGTCGGATTCGTGGTTGCAGATAGCGCTGACACGCCGTTAACTCCCAACGATATTAATAAATATATTCCCTTTCAGTTAGACAATGCTGGTAACGCCAGTTTTAATTTGAAGGCCTGGCCGGTGAGTATCACTGGAAATATCCCGGCGGAGGGACCCGTCAGCGCCAGGGCTTATCTGCGAGTGGATTTTGATTAAGGGAGGCGCAATGGTTTTTAGCAGCGATAAAATTGTCAGGCTGGTGATAGCCCTGACTGCATTAATGGCGATCCCGCCGGTGTGGGCCGATTTGGCAGATTCATATATCGAACTGAAAGCCAATATTGTGGCTAATGCTTGTACTGTCACCACGGATTCGCAGACTAAGTATGTTGAATTAGGGACCACGGCTATCAAGGATCTGGTTAGCCACGGTGGTGTCTCTTCACCAGTGCGCTTTGAGATCCATCTGGAGGATTGTCGGGAAGCGGCAAGCGGCGTCAGGGTGACGTTTGCCGGAACACCGGATGGCAGCGATGGCGCGCTGTTGGCGTTAAGCAGTACCAGCAGCGCGCAGAATATTGCTATTGCTATTCTCGACGCGACGCAAAACCTGGTGCCCCTGGCCCAATCGTCAGTCATGTACCCGTTGACCCCGGGGCCCGGCATACAAGTGCTGACTTTTTATGCCCAGTATCGGATGACCGCGCAGGCTGTCGGTCCCGGTAGTGCTAATGCGCAGGCTACATTTGTTCTGGAATATGATTAATGGCTTAGGATACCGGGCCAGGCTTTTATCAGGTCACCGTCCCGGCCTGTTTCTTCTCCTGCCAGGAACCGGATAAGTTGATTCACCTGCTTTTTTCTCTGTTCCCAGTCTATCGCGGTTTTTGCTGCCGATAAACCGGCTTGCCGTTATCAACCTTCAACACCGGTTAATATTGTCGCAACATTAAATAATCTGTTGTGCTGGTGTCAATTTGTATCATAAATATTTGATCGGTGTGGCCATTTATAAATAAGCCCGATTAATTAAATTGCATTGAAATAGTTGTTTGCTGTATTCATTTTCTCCGCGCGATGCGTTATGTACTGCTATTACTGCGATGTGATGACTGTTTGAACAACTATTCCAGGAAGGTAACGACATGGATGATCAGAAAACGCAATACAGGATGTGCTGCATGGGATGCGGTTTAAATTGCACAGTGGCCGGTGATGAATATATCCCTTTTCCGGATTGCGAACAGAGAAAGATTGCTGTCTGGCCGGATCACAATTATTACTTTAAGTTGGCGATCCATGAATTAATTTTTAAGGAGTATCCGTGCTACCTGGCGGAAGGGGTGGTGTTTGTCGATTTTTCGCTGGCCAACTTTATGCTGTTTATGAAGGAGAGGTGGCTGGCTCTGCTGGCGTCGAGCGGTATGAGCGTTATCCTGGTCGCCGATCGGGAGATGTATGCGCTGGCTAATTACTGGCTGCGACGTTCGTCACGGATCAAAGCGGTCATTATTTCCCAGGAGGGGCGGGAACATTTCAAAAAGAATGCGAAGCGTTCTCTGTATGGCCGGGCCTGTAAAGGGCGTAAATTTCCGGTAATCACCCAGCGTGAAATGCGCGTGATGAGCCTGTTGCTGACCGGACGCACGGCTAATGATATTTCTGATATTTTACAATGTAGTATCCGCAGCGTGCGCGGCGCCGAGGCGTCATTGCGTAAAAAATTCGGCGGCGTTCCGCGTCTGGGGAGGCTGTGCGCCGGATATTGCAGCTAGGCGGAGCTATGGCCTGCGGGTATTGGCTGGCGCCGGCGTTAATTATGGCTGGGGGCTGAAACAGCCGCTCCCTAACGGGTGATAACGCTCCATGGCGACAATGAATTTACGGTTCCCGGCGCTGACGTTACTGTCCTGATATTTATCCCCCGGCAGCATATAGAACTGGGTGGAGCTTTCGTCATCGCCATTGCAGCCGTTGTGAATGATGACCCGGAAATACGTATTGCCGGTGTTCTCAATAACGCCGGTTTTCTCATCGACATGCCAGGCGAAACGCGACTGACGCGGGCGGACAATCAGGATAGTGCTCATGGCGGTGACCGGAATAATATTCAGATTGCGCCGGGTTTCCGCCAGCGGAAATAGCCGTACCGGCGCCTCTTTGAAAACCACCCGATAGTAGCGCTCCTGGTCGTCCTGCGGCCCGCGATAATAGAGCTTAAAATATTCACTACCGTCCGGCGCAATGGTGAACTTCAATGGCGACCACAGTATCTCCTGGGCGCCGCCATCAATGCGCCGCTCGCCCCCTTTGCCGGGCTTATCGATTTTATAGGCTGACAGGGTGTACAGATTGGTCCTGTCGGTATCGTTGACAATTGGCCGGGAGATAAACGTTTTATCCGACGGGATATCGTAGATCAGCGAGTTAAACCACACCGCCTGCGCCGGGCTGGTAAACAGCGCCGCTACCAGCGTGAGTGGGAAAGTGAGCCTGAACATCATTGTGCTTCCGTAATCAGTGGCCGTGGCCGGCGTCGCGCCGGCCATCGGGGTTTATCAATCGACGCCTGTCCAGGTGGCGGTGACTTTGAGCTCGCCGCTGGCGCTGACGGTGCCCATCCAGTCAGTACCGGTGACGGTGAACTGGGAACGAGAGTCATTCATCGGGAACAGCAGCTTCAGCCGGGTTTCGAAGTAAAAACTGTTATCAACGGCGGCGTTCCACGGCGTCTGGGTCCAGGCGGCGGATGTCATATTGATGGGGGGTTCCGCGCAACTGTTGCGCTGCCGGACCGTGGCCCCGCCGCTGTTGGTATAGGATAAATAAGCCGGAACCGGAACATTCAGCGTGCCGTCATCGGAGGTAAACAGGCACCAGGGCGTGCCGTTGAGCGTGACGCTGCTGCCTACCACCTGTGCGGTAATAGTGTCTGCCTGGCGCGACGCCGATGTCGTCACCAGGTACTCGAATTCGATGGGCGAATCATCGCCAATCATACCCGAATTACGCGGATGTGCACTGCCGTCGGTGGAGATAATACTGATTCCATACTCTTTAGGAATGATGTTAACCAGGCTGGAAGCTGTAAACTGGTAAAAGCCGGACTGCGGCGTGTTGGTGTTACGAAACGTAAAGGTGAACAGCGCGTCGTTGCCGGTGAGGTTCGCGCCATACTGCAGCACTTTTTTGAAGAAGGCCTGGGAAAGAAATACATACACATAGTGGCCGCCGGGGGTAAAGATATCGCCGACGCGGGTGGTCGAAGAGCCCCAGTTGGACCAACTGGCGCCATCGCCGCTGAATTTAATATCGGTGGAGCTCGGGGAAAATCCCAGCGCCGCGGTATCTACCTCCATCCCGAAACGCAGGGTGCTGACGGCCTGAGTCTGTTGCAGGTTGTAAGAGACCATTTTGCAGATAATGCCGCTGGCGCTGCTGACAATACCAGTCGAACACCAGGCGCCGCTGCCGGCTACGCTGGGGGTGCCGTCGCTGGCGACCCAGATTTCTGACATCGAGCCGGTACTTTCCAGTGACAGATGGCCGATTTTGGTCGCTGTCAGGGTATAGGTTTCCCAGTTGGCGTTGCTGTCTGGTAAATCTCTGCAACGTACCCCGGAAGCGAAGTCATAGTCGGTGGAGGAGGAACTGGTGGCGCACCAGTTGATGACAAAAACGCTGCTGTTGCCGACCGCCTGGGTGCGGAAAAACTCAAATGCCGAGGGGGAAAACAGGCCGTAAGGCTGGTTGCCGTTGGCAATGCTGCCGCCGCTGCGGGCATGATAGAAGCCTTCGCTGTCTACCACATCGGCAGTGATATAGCTCGACGACGTACAGTTGCTGCCATCGGTTCGGCAGCGCAGGCCGAGAAACGGGGTATTGATCGGCGAGTTGCTGATCCACAGATCGACATAGCGGTTGCTGCGGGTGGTGCCATACCCCATGTAGCCGAGGCTTTCCTGATTGGTATTGTACCTGGTCCAGACATTGGCGCCGGAAAAGCGCGGGTTCAGGCTATCCGGGGTAATAAAATACTCATTATCGACATGGTTTTCGATAAACATATAGCTGTTTGAGCCGGAGCTGGTGCTGCTAATCGTGGCCGCGATGGCGGAATGGGCGCTCAGCAGACAGGCTGCCCCCGACAACATAAGCTTCCAGTTAGTAAACACGGTCATTCTCTCCTGTACGCGATGCCGTCTGTGATTGAGGTACGCACTGAATATCGCCAACCCACACGGCGCCGCGCGCGTCGCGCAGGTCGAGATCGGCTTCGCAAACCCCGCCGCGGGCGTCGATCAGGGTGATCACCGGGTAGCGTTTATCGACGTCCATGGCGAACTCACCGCGCTCGTCGGTGCGGGTTTTACCGATGTGGTTATGAATATCAATGTTGGCGTAAATGGCGCCGCCCGGTTTTCTGACCCGGCCAAAGACGGTGACCAGTTGCTTCACTTCCGGCGATATCACGCTGATGTTACCGGGATAAAGCACTATCTGATTGCGGCGGCCGCTGACAATGTCGACGCTGTCCTGAGAGGTTTTGTCGTTCATCAGCTCAACTTTGTATTCGGCATACGGCGGCAGGCTGATGAAATTACTTTTCCCGGTTAACGGATAGTTGCGTCCGTTGATCTGCGCCAGCATGCGCCCTTTTTCTGTGAAGTTAGTATTGATAACTACCCCGGCGCTCTGGGTGCCTTTCCCAAGGTTAAAACTCTCTTTCGTCCAGCCAATGCTGCCCTGGGAACTGAGGCTGTAGTTAGTGCTGCGATCGGAAGAACGGGTAATGGCCACCGTGCCGGCATTATATTTGGTGTCGTAAGAGACGAAGCCGTTGGCGGCGAAGTCATCGGATGGATAGCCGTTATTATCGTTGCTGCTGCGGATACGTTTCGACAGCGACGCGCCGGCCTGGGTTATGGCGCTGTCATCAAAACTTTTGCGTACCGTGGCGTTGGCCAGCATATTGCCGTTTTCGCTGGACACGCCGGCGCTCAGCCAGGTCGACAGCGGCAGCGAGAAGTCGATATTGACATATTTATCGCTGCGGCTATTGCGGTCGCTGTAATAGTAGCGCTGCACGCCGGCGCGTAGCGACACCGTGGCCCAGCGGCTGGAGAACAGGGTCTGGTTGTAATCGGCGTTGGTGTATTGGTTACCATTATATTTATCGTCGGTACGGCTGACCGACAGGTTACCCAGCCAGGGGACAAAGCGGTTCAGGTTAGTGCTGGCGCCGACGGTGAAATAATCGCCCTTGCGCATCGGCAGTTGATTACCGATATGGCTGAACTGGCGGGAACCCCACAAATTGCCGTAGCCGCCGGGAATCGACAGATTCAGGGTACTGATGCTCTGCCAGGAGCCATCGCTGGCCAGCAGTGCCTGTTGGTTAACGCTGAAAGTGTCGTTAAAGACGACGTTAGCTTCGGTTTCGTTGACGCCGTTATTGTCAAACCCGTAGAGGGTCGATTTCAGATTGACGCCGGACAGCCACGGCTGCGCCGTTCCCACCGCAGCGCCGGCAATCCAGGTCTCTTTTTTGCCGTGATTGACATTGTTGTGGCGGCGGTAATCCATTTTGTTGTATTCGAGCATCCCGGCGAAGGTCTGCCATGACAGATTGCCGGTGACGCTCGATTGGCGGGCGAAGGTCTTATTGATCTGCGCATTGCGCGAGCTGACGACCTTACCGTTGACAATAACCTCAACCTCAACGTTATAGACGCCGAACGGCAGCTTTGAGGTATCGATTTCATAGCTGCCCATAGAGAAGTTCTGGATACTCAGCAGTCTGCCGTCGCGAATAACATGTACTTCGCCGGCTGCCGGCAGGAACACGGTGATCGGCACCAGCGTCAGGGTATTATCCTCAATCCAGGTGCTGCTCTTATTGCCGTAGCTGGCGCCATAAATGCGGCTGGAGTTCAGCGCGCTCATGCTGGCGATAGACTGCAGGTTCCAGGTATCGACCATCCCCAGCGCCATCCGGTTGCCCTGGTAATCGCGCTCATACATGGCGCGGTACAGATCGCTGTTACTGTTGGCGGCGCCGATACCGTAAACAGAACCGTTAAGATTCAGGTGGTGCTCACGCAGCGAGGTCGTGTTGTCCAGGGTGATATAGCTGCTGGCGTTATTGTTACTCGCGTACTTGTTGTAGTAACTGCCGATGGTGTAGTTAAGGATATTTGACAGGTGATCCGCCGAAGAGTCCCCGAGCATATTGGTACGCGGCAGAATGGCGGCGGCCATGGCGTCTTTGTTGACCGTCAGTTCCAGGTAGAAAGAGCGGGTGTCAAGGGTAATCGCGGCGTCTTTATTCAGATACAGGCGGTTGCCCTCGTTGAAGCGGGCGTCTTTCAGTCCCTCAATCAGGGTTTTGATTTGCGGCGCCAGTTCGGTGCGGTTCGGCAGGTCGCTGAGGATCACCTGGTTAATCAGAAACGCGCCATCGCGCACCGAAAGGGTGGCGTCGGCAATTTTTTGCTGGCTGCGGGAAGCGCTGGTTTCGCCGTCATAGCGCACAAATACCGGCACCGTCATTCCTTGCTGCAGGGCGCTGGCGAAAACGGCGGGAATCAGGTAATTATTGACCCGCACCGGTGTCGCGGCATCGCTATGGCCTGCCATTAGCAGCAAACTGAGAACCAGAGTTCCTTTTACATACTCCGACTTATCCATAACTTATCTCAATCTGCGTTAATAAATTGTGCGCCGTGCCATATACCTATGCGGGTTTTTTTACTGGAAAGGTCGGTATGTTTTATCTTGACGCTGATCCCCGGCATCACGTAATAACGTTCCCGGCATCCCTGTCCCAGATCTTTGGCTTTGTCCCGGCAGGGGCCATAAGAGATAACCCGGAATGAGGCATTGCCGGTATTGGTGACTGTGTCGCCCTGGCGTTTAAAATTGAAACGCTCCTGACGCGGCGCGACGACCAGAATGGTGCTGATAATCGCCGAGGTGGTGGCCTGGCCCAGTTTCTTATTTTTGGTGGTATCGAATTCGCTGACCGGTTCATCGGTCCACGAGAGGCGGTAATAGCGCTCTTTATCGTCTTCCGGCCCTTTATAGAAAAAGCGGAAATTCTCTTTGGCCTGCCCGGGTAGAATTAAGCTGGCGGGCGTGGAGAGCAATTCGGCTTTACTTTCCATGGGGATAACGACGCCGTTGGCCATCGGCGACGAGATTCGCTCTACATTGACGCTGACAAAGCGCGCGGAGTCGGTATTGTTAAAAATCTCTTTTGCCAGGCTTGCGCTGTCAGGGGTCATCATGGAGGTGACTTCGCCGACGTTAATGGCCCGGGCGGAAAACGTTGCCATTAGGGTAAGTGCCAGGGCAACAAAACGGTTTATTTTCATGATGTATCCTTACTCAAAGAAGAGACGCCGTGTCTCCTGAGACTGATTGCGGCTCAGTCGCAGCGCTTACCAGGGCCAGAAAATAAACAGGAAAATCAAATGATGGATTTTCGTCCCTGAACGATAAGGCCCAAAAAAACGGCGCTTTTGGGCCTGTCAGTCATTAAGGAGGCGCAGGGCCTCCTGTCGTGACCTGTTCATGCCGGAGGATTAGATAGTCCACACCGCATTGAACTGAACTTTCACATCGCCGCTCCAGTAACCGTCAGTCAGATCTTTGAAATCTGCGGCAGTGGAACCATCGCTGGTGGCGGAATCAATATTGAAAGTGAAGGTACCCTGAGTAGAGGTACGGCTGGCGCCGGCATAAGCTGTGCTGACGGCCAGCGCGTCGAGGCCCGCGGAGATGCTGTTAGCGGTATCGATCATGGTGACCGGCGTCGTTTTGCTCAGCTTTGAACCGTTCCAGTTGATACCAACATCCAGGGTGGACGCGTCAGTGGTGCGGCTCAGGGTGTTGGTAACGATCTGTGATGTCAGCGTGAAGTCGGTAGCGCCTGACTGGCCCTGGATAGTGATGTCGAACGCGCCGTTCTGGCTATTGAACGCTTCGATACCTTCAGCATACTGGAAGGTCAGGGATTTCAGCGGAGTAACAACCAGCGCGCTGGTGGTATCTTTTGTCGCGGTCGCGTCCCAGGTAGCGGTCGCGGAAGCTGTTACATCTACCGCCATAGCGTTAGAGCAAACGAATGCCGCAGCCACACAGCCAGCTAATGCTAATTTTTTCATTTTATATATCCTTAAATAAATTAATGTAGATTCCTTGAAAAGGAGTAGTTGCGTAAAAAAGCGGTACAGCTAATAGCAAATATTATCCTGCTATAATATTGTTAATGCGCCCTCCCATTTTGGTTTTCAGCGTACCTCGAATGTTATAAACGCTTTTCTCTTTCATGTTTAATAACTGTGCAATTCCTTTTACCGGTATGCCGCGTATTAACAAATCTAAAACAGTAATCTCCAGCGCCGTGAGTTTATGGCGTTTCACGTCAACGGTGCGCCGGCCAAGAAATGCATTACTGATCTTTTTCCTGATGCTCTGGTGACTGTCGTCGGCATAAATTACCGCCACGACATGGGAAAAACATTTCTGCCAGTAGCTGGCCAGCGCTTCCATCTTCTTGTCTGCAATCAGTATTAATCGAAAATTGGTTCTGGTCAGCCAGGTAGCCCAGTCAGCATTTGAAAATATTTTTATGTTGTAATATGAAAAGTCAACGAAAATGAAACCACAGCCCAGCAGGTTGTAATAATCATTAAGCAATAACGATAATATACCCGTTTTCAAATACTGGTTTTGTTCCGGCCAGATACAATATTGCTGGTCAAGACAGTTGCTGGCTTTTATTGAAAGGTTTGGACTTACTTCGCAGTTATAATGGCAACTACTACAACGTAATTCTACATTTGCCCTGATGTGCATAAGCCCAGAAAACTCCCTTTCTGAAATTGCTTCAATCCTGTGATGAGGCTTATGTTATTCATCATTAGTTTTTTGACAACTTTATTTTTTATTTTTAACAAACGGGTTTTTGGTGGAAAAATCTGAGTTTTCCGGTCGATGGGCGTTATTGTGAAAGGATAAAGAAAAGCATCTGACTCAATCTTGTATGATTTCTCTCATGAATGACTGTTATTGCCATTTCTCGGAATATTACCCTTTGCAGCCAGGATTATTCCCTGTGATTTAATGTTATCAGGTCAAAAAATAACAGCACAAATAGTCAAAAAAAACCATAACAGCACATTGAGTTGTTTCTTTTTGGTTGGTTTTTGTTTTCTTTTTTGTTAATTGAGAGATGGTAATATGCACTGAATCAATATATTGCATGATGTATTCCCGGGTAAATTGACGGAAAGCAAATCCCGGAATTTTCTGGCGCGTTTTCAGATGATTCATTTTTTCTCATGGTTCTGGGCGCGGAGAAAGTGAGGCAGAATGCAGGCTGGCGGCGAGGGTTTGAGGTGACATGGCGCGGTGGTCTGCCGCCGCGGACAACCCGGCGCGCCTGATACCAGAGATACGAGCGGGTCCCATTGTTCGCTGCCTGTGTGGTGGTTTTTAGCGGCGAATTTATTCGTACAATCGATCGGAGTTATCCCTTTGTTTAATATTAATGGTTTATGATATTGCCTTAAATGGATTTTTATACTGTCATTTTACGTTTTATAGAGATTAAATTTGCATTTATGGATAACTTTTGTTGCAGAGTATAGGGTGATCGGGATCAGGTTGTGGGGTGTTGTTCTGTAGGGAGCGCCAGCATGTTATACATGATTAATGACGCGATATTTTTCAGACCGGATGATGGTTCGCTCTGGCTAAAAGAGAATGAGTCGGAAAAAACGGTACTGACGGCAACCGCCAGTCGGCTATTGCTGCTTTTAATAGAACACCATGGCGAGGTCATTCCCCGGGATAAAATTCTGGATATGGTGTGGGAAAAGTATGGTCTGGAATCTTCTAATAACAGCCTGAACCAGTATATTTCTATCCTGCGTAAAGCGTTGCACGCACGGGGAATGGCTGAAGACACGATAAAAACCATTCCCCGGGTGGGGTTTACGCTTAATGGCGCGATAGCGGTCAAAACCATGGAGTCCACCACACCGCAGGCAGCAATCCCGCGGAAAAAGCCCCGCAAAGAAGTCCGTCACGAGCCCGGGTATTCCGCTGTTGAGCGTCCGCAGATAAGTAAACTGCGCTTAGTTGCGGTTGTGGCTTTGTTGCTGGCGGTGTTTTTACTGATCATTCCGGCGACGGTATATCTGGTCATGAGTCAGTCAGCGGCGGCGCGCGTGCACTCTATTACGCCGGTTAAAATCGGCGCTCTCAAAGAGTGTGATATCTATTTCCTGCCTGTTCGGCTCGGCTCGGGCAACGCGATGGATCCAGACATGGCTCTGCGCATTATTGATTCCGCCGGATACCAGTGCCGACAATCCACCGTGTTCTACGTCTATGCCGATGCCAAAGCCATTCTGGATGGGAAGGGGAGAGTGTTTGCCGCTTCCTGTCTGCGCAATCGCAGCGACATCGGTCCGTGTCGCAGTTTCATTGCAAATGACTGGAGTTAGCGAAGTGGCCAGCGTGAATCTGAAACAGAGAAAAGCGATCGCATTGATGATGTTTCTGGTGTTGCTCGGTCTTGCGGAAGCTGTCTGGCTGGTCAATTTGTATCGCCACCGCCTCAACTTCGCCTGTTCGGCATACTTTCGTTATCAACTCCCGGACAGTGACTACGCCATGACGGCCAATACGCAGATCCAGTTCAGCAACCAGGGCTGGGGAACGCTGTCGATGGATGGCGATCTGATTTATCGCGGCAAACGTTACCTGGTGCGGCGCGACGCCACTTTTAACTATATTCACATTAGCGACGAAAAATACCAGCTTCAGGAGATCAACGTGCTGAAGTCCGGGCGTGATAACGCCCCTGATGAGGTGCTGTCGCGCTACTTTTATTCCATTTCACCGGAGGCCGGCCGCTATATCACGGTTTCCATGATAGACAATGTGTATCTGATTGGTTCTCTCTATAATCCCTCTTTTATGTGTTACGGCGCTGCCCCGGCAACCCTTTAGCTGGCAACCGTCCGTCGACCCTGGCGCAAAGTAAACAAATCATCACTCATTGACGCTTTTTTCTGTACATTTATATTTGGCTAACTATAATATCGGCAAATTCATTCAGGAGATTCATGTTGGACAGTCACCCGGACAGTTTTATTAATAAGGCAAGCTGACGACCTGAATTCCTGTCGCTGCTTGCCAAATCAGGCGGGCAGCAATCTTCCTCAATATGATGATTGCATTCCTGAACTATGGTTCTCAGTAATAATGTTATTACGGAGCAGGTCATCATGTTTATGTTTAAAAATTCATTATTTCCTCCACCTCGCTAACAGGTTAATGCGTGTATTGCGGGCATCTCCGGCGCGTATGATTTAACATGATGATATTTATCGTGTTTTTGTGCAATGACTGGATCTGCTGATTACCGGCGCTCGTACCGTCGGGAACGATAACCCACGCCGTAACCTGACCAACCCCACACTGTTATTACCTGCTGTGTTTTTAAATACGGTAAGGCCTTTTACGCCCGGAAAAAATAAGGAGGGAAAGATGGATATTCCCGAACGGTTTATTTTTATCTTTTATTAATGGCAGGGTAATACATTTTACTCTTTTTGGATGATGCATATTAATTTATGCAGGAACAGTTATGCCCGAATTAATGCGGGTAGCAAAGTAATGGGGATAGCATCATGACTGACATGAAACTGGAAGCCCGGAAATATCGCCGCGGCGGGTCAGAAAGTGATAAGCGCCAGACAAAAACCTTCCCGATTGAGAAGGAAGCGTTTAACAGCCCGGAGCATACGCTGTCGCGCCTGAACAGCGACAGGCAAGGGCTTACCGACAAAGAGGCCCGGCAGCGGCTGGACGAGTATGGATCCAATGAGGTGGCGCACCAGAAAGCGCCGCCAGCGCTGGTACAACTGTTGCAGGCATTTAATAACCCGTTTATCTATGTCCTGATGGCGCTGGCGGCGGTCAGCTTTATCACCGACTACTGGATCCCCGCCTCGTCC
Source organism: Entomohabitans teleogrylli (assembly GCF_001484765.1). Classification (GTDB taxonomy): domain Bacteria; phylum Pseudomonadota; class Gammaproteobacteria; order Enterobacterales; family Enterobacteriaceae; genus Entomohabitans; species Entomohabitans teleogrylli. Next base: position 99,431 of record NZ_KQ947380.1, read on the forward strand.
GGTGAGGAGACGGAGGTGGCCGGCGTGGTGATTATTGTCATCATGGTGACGCTGAGCGGATTGCTGCGCTTCTGGCAGGAGTTTCGTACTAATCAGGCCGCCCAGGCGCTGAAATCGATGGTACGGACCACTGCCACCGTGCTGCGGCGCGGTGCGGGGAATCAGCCAGGTGCGAAGCAGGAAGTGGCGATTGAGGAGTTAGTGCCCGGGGATATTGTACTGCTCAGCGCCGGCGATCTGGTGCCCGCTGACGTACGGCTGCTGGAGTCCCGGGATCTGTTTATCAGCCAGGCCATCCTGAGCGGTGAATCTCTGCCGGTGGAAAAATATGATGTGATGGCCAGTGTGTCCGGTAAAAACAGTCACCAGCTACCCACGCCGGTTTTGAACAAGTCGCTACTTGAGCTGGGCAATATCTGCCTGATGGGTACCAATGTGGCCAGCGGTACCGCCCGGGCGGTGGTGGTCGCTACCGGTTCGCAAACTTACTTCGGCTCGCTGGCGAAATCGATAGTCGGTTCCCGGCCCCAGACGGCGTTCGATCGCGGGGTAAACAGCGTTAGCTGGCTGCTGATCCGCTTTATGCTGGTGATGGTGCCGATAGTGTTACTGATTAACGGTTTCACCAGGGGCGACTGGGTGGACGCATCGCTGTTTGCGCTGGCGGTCGCGGTCGGGTTGACGCCGGAAATGTTGCCGATGATTGTCAGCTCCAACCTCGCCCGAGGGGCTATCGCCATGTCACGGCGTAAGGTTGTCGTTAAACGACTGAATGCTATTCAGAATTTCGGCGCTATGGATGTGTTGTGTACCGACAAAACCGGCACGCTGACCCAGGACAATATTATCCTGGAGCATCATCTGGATTGCGCCGGGGTGGAGAGCGAGCGGGTGTTGACGCTGGCGTGGCTGAACAGCAATAGCCAGAGCGGAACCAGTAACCTGATGGATCGGGCCATTCTCCGCTTCGGCGCGGATCGCCTCACGCCGGCAATGCAGGCGGGTTTCAGCAAAGTGGATGAGCTGCCGTTTGATTTTATTCGCCGGCGGGTATCTGTGGTGGTGGAGGAACGCCGGCAGGGGACGCAAACCCTGATTTGTAAAGGCGCTGTCGAGGAGATGCTGGCCATTGCCACCCATATCCGTGAAGGCGAAGCGGTTGCCCCGCTGGATGAAACACGCCGCGAGGCGCTGCAGGAACTGACCCGGCGCTATAACCAACAGGGATTCCGGGTGCTGGTGGTCGCCACCCGTGAACTCGGTAGCGCCGGTCTGGCCCGTCCGCTGTGCAGCGCCGACGAGCAGGAACTGACCGTGGAAGGGGTATTAACTTTCCTCGATCCGCCGAAAGAGAGCGCGGCGAAAGCCATCAGCGCGTTACGTGAAAACGGCGTGGCGGTTAAAGTGCTGACCGGCGATAACCCGGTGGTGACGGCGCGTATCTGCCAGCAGGTAGGGCTGAATGCCAGCGACATTCTGACCGGCGCCGACGTGGCGACCATGTCAGACAGCCAGCTGGCCCGGGAAGCGGAGCGTTGCTCCGTGTTCACGAAGCTAACGCCGCTGCAGAAATCTCGCATCCTGAAGACACTGCAAAAAAATGGCCATACCGTCGGTTTCCTCGGCGACGGTATCAACGATGCGCCGGCGTTGCGCGATGCGGATGTCGGTATTTCCGTCGACAGCGCGGCCGATATTGCCAAAGAGTCTTCCGACATCATCCTGCTGGAAAAGGATCTGATGGTACTGGAAGCGGGGGTAATCAAAGGACGCGAGACGTTCGGCAATATCATCAAGTATCTGAACATGACCGCCAGCTCCAATTTCGGCAATGTCTTTTCGGTACTGGTGGCCAGCGCGTTTATCCCTTTTTTACCGATGCTGGCGATCCACCTGCTGATTCAGAACCTGATGTACGACATCTCCCAGCTTTCGCTGCCGTGGGACAAAATGGACAAGGAGTTTTTACGCCAGCCACGCAAATGGGATGCCCGGAACATTGGGCGGTTTATGGTCTGGATTGGCCCGACATCGTCGATTTTTGATATCACGACGTTTGCGCTGATGTGGTTCGTGTTTGCCGCCAACAGCGTTGAAGCGCAGGCATTGTTCCAGTCCGGCTGGTTCATTGAGGGATTGTTGTCCCAGACTCTGGTAGTACATATGTTACGCACCCGGAAAATCCCGTTTATCCAGAGCCGCGCGACGCTGCCGGTGCTGTTGACCACCGGATGCATTATGGCGCTGGGTATTTATATTCCGTTCTCGCCGCTGGGAGCGATGGTGGGGCTGGTGCCGCTGCCGTGGAGCTACTTCCCGTGGCTGGTGGCGACGCTGCTGAGCTACTGCCTGGTGGCTCAGGGAATGAAGCGCTTCTATATCAAACGTTTTGGCCAGTGGTTCTGAGCATCGCCGACAGGCTGCCGTACACAGAACAGAGGAGGTCAGGATGAAAAAGCGTCATGACAGAGTATGTACCGCCATTTTTCTGGCGATCGGCGTCGCTATTCTGCTGTGCGGCGTCCTGCAAATAGCGCAATAGCCAGGAGGCATGATGAAAAGATACCGACTGGACAAAGTGTTTCTGCAAGTCCTCACCATTGCGGTCATCATTATTTTGCTGACTATTTTTATTCGCTGATAACTACAAAGGCCGGAAAATCACACTTTTTTCCTTTATCCGCAGTCTGAAGCGCCTGGTCACAGGACCAGGCGCATGGTTGTTATTACCGGGAGACGATACGGTTAACGCGCCAGCCGGCGGTGTTGAGTCAGCCAGCGCTGATAAGTCGCATCATCAATAAATATCCCTTTGCCCCTGACGCTGATAACGCCGTAATTGATGCGCAGGTGGAATAAAATATCCCGCCATTCATGAAACTTACAGTGACAGTTATTTCTGACATCTTCGGATGTTGTTCTGCCGTGGGCCTGCACGAAACGATAGGCCGCCTGACAGGACTGCTGAAAAGCGTCCATCATTCCTTCCTCTGTTATTGAGTGGGTAAAGCGGGGTCGGTCCCGGTCAATAATAGCCCAGCAATTTCCACCACAGCATACCGACAATAAAGGTCAGCGCGACGTTAAAGGTCACCACGCACAGGTTAATTTTGTAGAACGTCGGGCGGTTGAAATACCCCTGGCCGAAATAGATAGGACCGGGTCCGCCACCGTATTCCGTGTTACCCCACATCAGGTTGCTGAAAATACCGAAACAGATAGCCACCATCATGGGCGGCGCGCCGGCGGCAATCGCCGTGGCGGCAAACGGCGCATACAGCGCGGCGACATGCCCGGAGGCGGTGGCAAACAGATAGTGGACGTAGATATACAGCAGCCCAAGGATAATGAAGGCCTGCATGGCGCCGAACCCCTGAATACTGCTGCCCAACTGTTCGGTCATCCACTTAATAAAGCCCAGCTCTCCAAGGCCGCTGGCCAGGCTGATGATCACGCTGAACCAGATAACCGTATCCCAGGCCGCGTGATCGTTAAGCAGCGCTTTCCAGTCCACGGCCCGCGAGGCGAACAGGTAAGCCGCCAGTCCCAGTCCTACCGCGGTGGCGGACAGACCGGTTACCAGGCTGGTGCCCCAGCCGATAAGCGCCAGCACAAAACCCACAGCGACTTTCTTCTCTGCGCTGCTCATCGCGCCGAGCGCGAGCAGAGAACGCTGGCCCATCTCTTTGGCTTCCGGTGTGCGTTTCAGCTCCGGGTTGATGATTTTATAAACCAGCAGCGGCATAAGCAGAAAGCACACCATGGCGGGAACGACCGCGGCGACAAACCAGCCGCCCCAGGTGATTTCCACCCCAAGAGTCGATTTCGCCAGGCTGCCTACCAGCGGGTTGGCGGCCATCCCGGTAAGGAAGATAGCCCCGGTGATTGGCGTAAACTGGAAGCAGACCATGGTCAGGAAGTTGCCAATGCGCTTGCCGGTTTCACCCGGCGCCGAACCCAGCACATCATTAATTGAACGGGCGATCGGGAAGATAATGCCGCCGGAACGCGCCGTCACCGACGGCATCGCCGGCGCCATGATCAGGTCGGAAACCCCCAGCGAATAGGCAATCCCCAGACTACTACCGCCGAACAGCGACAACATCTTATAGGCGATACGCTTACCCAGTCCGGAAGTAACAAACCCCAGCGAAAGCACGTAGGCGCAGAAAATCAGCCATACCGTTCCGCTGGCGAACCCGGACAGCGCTCTGGCTTCCGGTAATGTTTTAGTGAAAATCACCACGCACAGCGAAATCAGCATTACCGCCCCCGAAGGGAGCGGCTGCGTGAGGATGGCGGCGATGGTGGCGGCGAAAATGGCAAACATATGCCAGGCCTGTGGAGTTAACCCTTCCGGTACTGGTGAGAACCAGATAATGACGCCCACTAACAGCGGAATCGCAAAAGCGACAATGGTTTTTCCCCTGGATGATGTAGATGACATGATCATCTCCTCATGCTGATGGGTGATTAACCCGGGTTATTGGCGTCCGGCGGATTTCGCCAGCACCTGGTCTACCATCTGCGGCGCCATGCCCAGATAGTTGGCCGGATCGGTCAGGCGCTCAATGAGCTGCGGATCGAGGCGGCTGGAGACCCCGGGCATGGCGTTAAGGACATCCGCCAGCCGACCGCCCTGCTCATTGACCACGCGGCAGGCGTCATACACCACGTCGTGCGCATCCTGGCGGCCAATATACGGCGCCAGCCCCATCATGACGGCTTCCGCGACAATCAGCCCCTTCGTCATATCAAGGTTTCGCGCCATCGCCTGCTCGTCGACAATCAGTCCGCTGAGCATGAACTTTGCCTGATGCAGCGCGCCGGCGGTCAGCACAAAGCTTTCCGGGATGGCGATCCACTCGGCGTGCCAGGGGCCGGTAGCGCGCTCCAGATCCTGAATCATGGCGTCGAGCATCAGGCCGGCCTGCTGCCGTACCCCTTTCGCGCAGGCCAGCATCAGTTCGCTGGAGATCGGATTGCGCTTCTGGGGCATGGTGCTGCTGGCGCCGCGTCCTTTGACGAAGGGTTCGTAAAGCTCGGCGAACTCGTTGGCGGCGAGCAGCATTACGTCATAGGCGATTTTGCCCAGTGAGCCGGTGATAACGCCCAGCAGGTTGACCGCTTCGGCGAAACCGTCGCGCGCCACGTGCCAGGTGGAGACCGGGACGCCGAGGCCGAGCTCTTCCATCATCGCTCTCTGCACGTCGAGCCCTTTATCGCCAAGGGAGGCCAGCGTGCCCGCCGCGCCGGCGAATTCCCCGACCAGCACCCGTGGGCGCGCCTGCTCGAGGCGTTCGGCGTGGCGATCGAACATATCCAGCCAGATAGCGGCCTTATAGCCAAAGGTGATCGGCAGCGCCTGCTGCAGGTGGGTGCGGCCAGCCATCGGCGTATCGCGGTAGCGCAGGGCCAGACCGGCGAGAATTTTGCGCAGTTCGCGAATGTCCGCCTCGACGATGTCAAAGGCGTCGCGGATTTGCAGCACCACGGCGGTATCCATAATGTCCTGGGTGGTGGCTCCCCAGTGGACATAACCGCCGGAAGCGCCGGCCTGTTTAGAAATCTGATGAACCAGCGGCAGGATCGGGTAGCCGACGATTTCGGTTTCGTGGCGCAGCAGGTCGAAATCCAGGGTATCGGCATTACATTTGGCGGCAATCTCATCCGCCGCTTCCTGCGGGATCACGCCGCAGCGCGCCTCGGCTTTCGCCAGCGCGACCTCGACTTCCACATACTTACGGATAAGCTCGTAGTCATCAAAGATGGCGCGCATTTGCGGCGTGCCGAAAGAGTCCCGGAACAGGACGGAATCAATAACGGTGGAAGCCATAAAACCCCCTTGGTGGGTTGGATTAGTGATAGACTGCCGGTCAGTCGGTGCTGCGGCTTTCGGCATACTGAGAATTTAATGTCTGGACATTTATTAAATGTCCGGTCATTTATAATGTCCGGACATTTTATAATGACCGTACATTTTGAAGGGAAGAGTTGATTGCTGCTTTTGTGATTACGATCGGTAATTTTTTGAAGAAAATGGCGATGAAAGAGTCTTTGTACCAGCGTATTGCCCGTGAACTGGCGGCGGATATTGCCTCCGGCAAGTATCCTGTCGGATCACTGTTTCCTACTGAAAAAGAGCTTTGCGAAGCTTACCAGGTCAGCCGTCATACGGTGCGTGAAGCGCTGCGCAGCCTCACAGAGCAGGGGCTGATTTCCCGGCGCAAAGGGGCCGGGACTCATGTCACCGATGGCTCAGGCGAGAATGCGCAGGACCATCCGCTGGCCTATCTGGAGGATTTGCTGGTGCTGGCACGCCATAATCCGCGGGTGGTCAAGAAGGTGGACGAGATCGTGGCGGATATCGAACTGGCCCAGTTGATGGGGTGCCCGCCGGGCTCCCGCTGGCTGCATATCGCCAGTATTCGTGAAGATAGCCAGAAGCAGGGGGCGCCGATTTGCTGGACCGATAGCTACGCCAGCCCGGCCTACAGTAAATTGCGCCAACTGGTGCGCCGCGATCCCCATGCCCTGATCAGCGATCTGATCGAGGAGCACTACGGTATTAAGAGCACAGAGGTGCACCAGAGTATTACCGCGGTTGGCGTGCCGGCCAGGATGGCGAAGGTATTGGGGGTGGAGCCGGATTCTCCGGCGCTGCGCATCGTGCGCCGCTATATCGATCGGCACGGCGAAACCTTTGAAACCACCATTTCGGTCCACCCCGCCGGGCGTTATACCTGCTCCATTGTGCTCAAGCATCTCACTGCCGACGACTGAGCCGGTTCACGCCGCGCGCCGGGTTGCCCTGGCGCGTTCGCTGGCCAGCAGCGCGGCGATAAACAGTAGCGCGAAGACCAGCACCACCGTCGGGGCCGGCGCGCTGTCGAGCCAGAAGGCAATCCAGATCCCGCCGCAGATGGCGATGACGGATGCCAGCGCGGCGACCGCCATCATCATGGCGAAAGTGCGGGTGACCAGAAAGGCGATCGCCCCCGGGGCAATCAACAGCGCCACTGCCAGAATGATCCCCACCGCTTTCAGGGCCGCGACAATCGCCAGCGCCAGCAGAGCCAGCAGACCATAATGCAGCCATTTCACCGCCAGCCCGACCGCCCGCGCCTGGACCGGGTCGAAGGCGTGCAGCAGTAAATCCCGCCATTTCACCAGCAGTACCGCCAGCGTCAGGGCGGCGATGAATGCCGTCCCGATAATGTCCTGGCGACCAATACCCAGCATATCGCCGAACAGAATGTGGTCGAGATGTACGTCCGGCTGAACGTAGACATACAGCACCAGCCCGGCGCCGAACATGCCGGAAAACAGAATCCCCATGGCGGTATCCTGGCGTATCCGGCTGTTATCTTTGAGAAACCCGCTGCCAAGGGCGCACAGCATACCGGCGACGAAGGTTCCGATGGCATACGGCAGGCCGACTATCCAGGCGATGACCACGCCGGGGAAAACCGCGTGACTCATCGCGTCGCCCATCAGCGCCCAGCCTTTCAGCACCATAAAGCAGGAGAGCAGGGCCGTCGGAATGGCGATCAGCAGACAAATCACCAGCGCGTTAATCATAAAGTCAAACTGTAGCGGAGCCAGCAGTACGGCGATCATCCGGCGTTCTCCTGTGTCAGACGGCGGGCGCGGCGGCGGTTGCCGATCAGGCCATGGCGCGGGGCGAACAGAAACGCCAGCATAAAAATCAGCGTTTGCAGCGTAACGATGATCCCGCCAGTGGCGCCGTCCAGGTAATAACTGAGCCACGCGCCGCAGAAACTGCTCAGGCTGCCCAGCAGTACGGCGATGGCGATCAGTCGCGGAAAGCGGTCGGTAAACAACCAGGCGGTGGCGCCCGGCGTGACCACCATGCAGATCACCAGAAACGCGCCGACGGTTTGCATGGCGGCGACGGTAGAGACCGACAACAGGGTGAAGAACAGAACTTTCAGCCATAGCGTATTCAGGCCGATGGCCCGGGCGTGTTGTTCATCAAAAAACGTGACCAGTAGATCTTTCCATTTCACCAGCAGAATGGCGAGGCTGATAAAGCCGATCAGCGCCAGTTGCACAATGTCCGCCGGCGCGATGGCCAGAATATTGCCCAGCACAATCGACTGAATATTGACCGACATGGGATTCAGGGAGGCCATAAACAGCCCGAGGGCGAAAAAGGTGGAGAAAATCAGGCCGATAATCACATCTTCCCGCAGCCGGGTACGCTGATTGAGTAACAACATACCGCCCGCCGCCAGTACGCCGGAAAAAAACGCCCCTACCGAGAACGGCAGCCCCAGCAGCCAGGCGCCCGCCACGCCGGGTACAATGGAATGAGACAGCGCATCGCCGATCAGCGACCAGCCTTTGAGCATCAGGTAGCAGGAGAGAAACGCGCACACGCCGCCAACCAGGGCGGAGACCCACATGGCATTCACCATGTACTGATAAGTGAAGGGCTCAAGTAATAACGTCAGCATGGCGCGTCAACCGTGTCGGGCCAGCGGCGGCGCAAGCGGGTCGCCGTCCGCTATACCGCTGGCGGCCAGCAGATGGCGGGCCACGCCGCCGAAGGCTTCGCGCAGCCTGGCGGCAGTGAAGGTCTGCGCCGTCGGGCCGCAGGCGAGAACCGTACCGTTGACCAGCAGCGTATGGTCGCAGAAACCCGGCACCATCGCCAGGTTGTGGGTGGCAACCAGTATGCTGCGGCCTTCATCGCGCAGGTGTTGCAACAGGGTGACGATCAGCTCTTCGGTGTTGACGTCCACGCCGGTGAAGGGTTCGTCGAGCAGTAACAGGCGGCTATTCTGGGCCAGCGCCCGGGCGAGAAACACGCGCTTTTTCTGGCCGCCGGACAGTTCGCCAATTTGCCGGCGGCGCAGGGCCGCCATATCCACCCGCTCCAGCGCCTGCTGTACCGCCTGTTTGTCCGCCGCCGTGGGGATGCGCAGCATCCCCATATGGCCGTAGCGCCCCATCATCACGACGTCCTCCACCAGCACCGGGAAATTCCAGTCCACCTCTTCGGACTGCGGCACATAGCTTACCAGGTTGTTGCGCAGCGCGACGCTGACCGGTAAACCGAGCAGCGATACCTCGCCATCGCCGGGACGCTCCAGCCCCATAATGGCTTTAAACAGGGTCGATTTCCCGGCGCCGTTGACCCCCAGTAGCGCGGTAATGCTCCCCTGGGGGAGTGAAAAGCTGGCGTCGCGCAGGGCGGTGTGGCCGTTGCGATAAGTGACGCTGACGTTACGCATCGTGACGCCGCTGGCCCGGGGATCCGCCGGCGGGCAGGGACGAAGACGGCTAAACAGGCTCACGGCGTCTCTCCGGCGCTGAGACCTTTCACCACGGTATCGGCGGTAATACGCAGCAGATCCAGGTAGGTTGGCACCGGGCCATCCGCGGTGCTCAGGGAGTCAACGTAAAGTACGCCGCCGTAGCGGGCGCCGGTCTCCCGGGCAACCTGACGGGCCGGTTTATCTGACACGGTGCTTTCGCTGAAGATAGCCGGAATATGGTGCTGCCTGATCGCATCCACCACTTTACGCACCTGTTGTGGCGTACCCTGCTGATCGGCATTAATCGGCCACAGATACAACTCGCGCAGACCAAAGTCCCGGGCCAGGTAGGAGAAGGCACCCTCGCTGGTGACCAGCCAGCGGTGGTCTGCCGGCAGGGTATCCAGGCGGGCGCGAATCGGTTCAATAGCGGCAGTGATTTTTTGTTTATACGCCGCGGCGTTGGCCCGGTAGACGGCAGCATTGGCGGGATCGTATTTCACCAGCGCATCGCGGATATTATCGACATAGATAAGCGCGTTGGCCGGCGACATCCAGGCGTGGGGGTTAGGCTTACCTTCGTAGGGCCCTTCATGGATCCCCAGCGCAGTGATGCCGTCAGAGACCACCACTTCCGGCACGCCTTTCAGGTGCTGATAGAACTTCGCAAACCACAACTCAAGGTTTAACCCGTTGGAGAGGATTAACTGCGCGTCCTGGGCGCGGCGGATATCCCCGGGGGTGGGCTGGTATTCATGAATTTCGGCGCCCGGTTTGGTGATTGAACTGACCCGGGCGGCGTCGCCGGCGACATGGCGCGCCATATCGGCAATCACCGTGAAGGTGGTGATTACCCGGAATTTTTGCTGGGCGGCAGTGGAAAAACTGACCAGGGCACAGCCCATGGCGAGCATCAAGGCGCAGGTACGCCAGAAGGTGCGGTAGCGAGCGTTCATCGTGTCCCCTGAAGTGAAATGATCGGCGTCATCTTCGACAAATATAGCAACTGCTATAAAACATAGCTTATGCTATATAAATTCGCAAATGAAAATCATTATCAATAAAGTCTATGGCTGGACCGCATCGGGGACTGAATCGGGATAAAGGGAATGGATGGCGTGAAAAGCGCGCGTCAGTCTGACCCGACGCGCGCCTGGGGAGAGAAATTACCAGCTCATTTCGCCGGTATTCACTTTAGCGCTCAGCTCCAGCGAACTCTCTTCCGCCAGTTCTGGCCAGGCGTCCTGCATGGCGCGGATCACGCCAGCGGAGTCCTGATACCGGGACAGCGCCCGGGCGAAGGATTGCAGATAGTCACGGGTAAAAATGATCGCTCGATCGCCGGCGGGCCGTGCGCCGAGGTAGTGGCCGGGGATCACCTGCTGCGGATGCAGACCGATCATCTCCTGCAACACGTCGCGCCACTGGTCGCGGCTGGCGGCGCTTTGGGTATCGGCGGTCCAGACGTGGATCCCCGAAGAGATAGCGGTACCGCCGAGAATCGTTTTAATCGACGGGATCCAGACATAGGCGGCATAGCTGTCCGGGTGGCGCAATTCCAGCGTTTCGCCATCAATCCGCAGCCGGGTTTCCGCCAGCGCCTGCGGTACATACAGCCGCTGCGGCGCGCCATCTTTCATCTGCGGACCCCAGAACGCCAGTTTGGTGTCTTTGGTGGCGTTGATATGGTCGACGACCCGCCGGCTGGCCACCACCGGTACGTTGGGGAAGGCGTTAACGATCGGTTCGATACCAAAGTAAAAATCCGGGTCGCCGGAGGTGATGACGATCCGCGTCAGGGTCTTCCCGCTGCGGCGGATCATTTCCACCAGTTTTTCGCCGTCGCGGACGCTGAACTGGGCGTCGAACAGGATGGCCTCGCGCGGGCCGCTGACCAGCGTCGAGGAGACGGCGAACAGGCCCTTGTCCTGTGGGTTATAGACTTCGGTACTCAGCGGCGCGGCGAGCAGCGCCGGGCTGAACAGCGCGCAGAGCAGGAGAATCAGATAGCGTTTCATGGCAGGCCTTTATCAGTATGCAGGTGATGAGTCACGCCTATTGTACGGAAATTGTTATTTGTAAGAATTCCTGAAACAAGAGATGCTGAGTTTCATTAATCGGGCAGATAGGGAGCGGAAGTATGGATCGCGTTATGGCGGCGCAGGTGTATAACCGGATTTGCGAGCTGGGCAGCCTGAGCGCCGCTGCCCGTTCGCTGGGCATGTCGCGGCCCATGGTGAGCCGCTATCTGGAACAAATGGAAAAGTGGGCCGGGGCGCGCCTGCTGCACCGCTCCTCGCGACGCCTGACCCTGACCCCCGCCGGGGAGCAGATTCTGCAAAAGAGCCTCCGCCTCGCCCGGCTGTCGGAAGAGATCGCCGGCCAGCAGGATAACGCCACGCCGTCCGGGGTATTGCGGGTAGCCTGCGCCCATCTGACCGCTCAGCAAGTGATTGGGCCGATGCTGCCGGCGTTTCTGGCCCGCTACCCGGCGCTGCGGGTGGAGCTGGAGGTGAGCAGCCAGCCGGTTAGCCTGGTGGGCGAGCGTATTGATGTGGCGGTGCGCATTACCGATAACCCGGAGCCAGGGGCGATTGCCCGCCGCCTTGGCGAGTGCCGCTCGGTGCTGTGCGCCGCGCCGGCGTACCTCGAACAGCGCGGCGCGCCGCGCGAGGTAGCGCAACTGGCGGACCATAACTGCCTGTATTACAGCCAGTTTGCCGGCCGGACGTGGCATTTTGTGACTGCGCAGGGGGAGGCGCTCTCCGTGGCGGTCTCCGGCAACCTCAGCGCCAGCATCTCATCAGTGTTGCGCGATGCGGCGCTGGCCGGCTGCGGTATCGCCATGGTGCCGGAAATGGAGGCCGCGTCCTGGCTGGCCAGCGGGGCGCTGGTGCGGGTACTGGAGACGGCGATGCCGCGATCGCTGGGGATTTACGGACTGTATCTGACCCGTGACTACCAGCCTCCCGCCCGGCGCCTGTTTCTCGACGCCCTGCAGGCGCAACTGGACGAAGGGTAATGCCGGACATTGGCAGAAGTCAGACAAACTCTGTCACACAAAGGCGCACTTTATGGTGAATTCCTGATAATCTTGCCAGCACAGGAGAATTTTTAATCTGCATGGCCGTCCGGGCGGCGATTCCGCCGATCCGTTGGGCGGCGGCGTGCAGCGCTGAAATATCAGGAGCCGGTTATTCATGACCACCACCATACCCGAACATCCCTCCCTTCTGCCGCTACAGGGCGGCATTAATTTCCGCGATATGGGCGGCAACCTCGCCGCAGATGGCCGGCGGGTGCGGCCGGGAAAACTGCTGCGCTCCGGCGCGCTCGATCATCTCACCGACGGGGATCTGTCTCATCTGGGGAATATTCCGCTGCGCTATATTCTTGATTACCGCGATCCCGATGAGGTCAACCGTCACCCCGATCGGCTCAGCCCCGGAGCGCATTATGTTAACGCGCCGGCCAACCCGCTGAGCCGGGAGGTGAATGCCCGGGTGGTGGAGTTTTCCGCCGCAAGTCTCGAATCTCTTGACGGCGAAGCGTGGATGCTGGAGCTGTATCGCCAGCTGCCGTTCAATAACCCGGCGTATCATCAACTGGCGGCATGGCTGAAGACGCCGTTTGACGGCGCGCTGGTGCAGCACTGCGCGGTGGGGAAAGATCGCACCGGCGTGGGCTGCGCGCTGGCGCTGTTCACCCTTGGCTGCGATAAAAACACGGTGATGGAAGACTACCTGCTGACCGACGGGATGCTCACGAAAGTCCATCAGGTGGTGCTGGGCATGTGCGGTGACGCGCTGACCGATAACGGACATCGCCAGTTGAACAGCCTGCTGGCGGTACGTGAATCGTATCTCGGTACGGCGCTTGGCGCCATTAAGGAACGCTACGGGGATGTCGATACCTGGATGGCGCGGGAATATGGTCTGACCCCCGAGGTGCGTGCCCGTATTCAGGATACGTTGCTGGCGTAGGGGCCGACGGTCCTGCCCGTTGCCGGGCAGGACATGTCACGACGCTCAGAGCGCGGTCTGGTCGAATTCGAGGCGTTCGCCGTCCGGGCCGCGAATCAGCAGAAAGCTGACGCTGCTCCACGGCGAGGATTCGCGTACCGGTCCTTCGTCCAGCGGGTAACCGAGCTCCTCGAGCCGGGCGGCGACGGCCGCCAGATCGTCCACTTCCAGCGCGATATGGTCTATACCGCAGCGCGGTGTATCAAAGCGCGTTCCCTGTGGCAACTGATACAGCTCCAGCACCACGCCGGCCAGTTCGATAAACGCTACCTCTATCTGCCCGCCCGGCGACGGTTTGGCGAAGCGGGTTTTGAGAGAGAAACCCAGCGGGCGATAAAAATTCAGCGAGCGTTCAAGGTCGCTGACCTGATAGCCGATATGGGCCAGTTGTTTGATATGACTTCGCATCTTATACCCCCTTGCGTACGCACCAGAAACCGTAAAAGGCGACATACACGAAGCACAGCAGCGGGGCGATAAACGCAATTTGCATATTGCCGCCATTCATGTCGGAGATAATCCCCATCACCAGCGGAATGACCGCGCCGCCGATAATCGACATCACCACTATCGAGCCAGCGGTCTGGGTATCTTTGCCCATCCCTTTAATGACCAGACCGAAGTTGGTCGGCCAGCACGGCGCCATGCAGAAACTCACCAGGATCAGCGCGTAGACCGCCAGCATTGAACTGCTGAAGACGGCAATCAGCAATAGCAGGGTCGCGACCGAGGCGAACAGGCCCAGCAGCAGAGCCGGATTCAGGCGGTTCATCAGCCAGGTGGCAATGGTTTTACCAATGGCGTAAATGACCAGCGAGGCCAGCAGCCAGTAGGTGGCTGAATGTTCGCTGGTGCCGTGCTGCACCAACTGGACAAAGCGAATGGTAAAGCTCCAGACCCCAACCTGAGCGCCGACGTACAGGAACTGCGACAATACGCCAAGGCGAAAGCGCGGCATGGCGAACAGACGTTTCAGCGCGCCGCCCATCCCTTCGGTTGTTGCCTGCTGTTGCGGCTGTTCCCCTTTGCAGGACGGGAATTTCACCAACAGAAATACCAGCGCCAGTACCACCAGCACCGAACCGATAATCAGATACGGCCCGACCACCTGACTGACCATTTGGTGGCGCGCCGCTTCAGCGGCGGCGGCGGGCATTGCCAGCAGCGCTTCATGACTGGGATCGTCCTTGCCGAATACCATGATCTGGCCGATCAGCACCCCGGAGATCACCCCCAGTGAATTAAAGATCTGCGAAAAGTTAATGCGCTGGGTGGAGCTGTCAATCGGTCCCAGCAGGCTGGAGTAGGTATTGGCCGAGGTTTCGAGGAACGAAAGCCCGCAGGCGATCACCCCCAGGCAGGCGAGAAACGCGCTGTAGGTCATGATCTGCGCCGCGGGGACAAACAGGAAACAGCCAAAAGCGTACAGACACAGGCCGGTGACGATCGCCACTTTATAGGAGTAGCGCTTGATCAATGCCGCGGCGGGCAGGGCGACAAAGAAGTAGCCGAGGAAGAAGATTGACTGCACCAGCGCCGTTTGGGTGTCGGTGAGATCGAATCCTTTTTTGAACTGGGCAATCAAAATGTCATTCAGGTTGCCGGCCATTCCCCATAGCGCGAACAGGCAGCACACCAGCAGAAACTGCAGCCAGGGCGTATAAGAGAGGTAAGCGCTGGTATCCAGCTTTTCATTATGGGCTTTATGGGCTTTTTCGCCCACTTTTTCGTCAATCAGAGTACTCATGTTCTATCCCCATTGTTGGTTTTTATTCTGGTCAAGCGCTATGCCATGGCCGGATCGGATGGGACACAGGCCAGACGTTCCAGCGCTTCCTGGTAATCGGGCAGTGCGGAAGCGCCGCGTTTTTCTACGCTAACGGCGGCATAGGCGGCGGCGAAATGCGCGGCCTGGTGGAGCGTTTCTCCACAGGCCAGACGCGCCGCCAGCGCGCCGTTAAAGGCATCCCCGGCCCCGGTGGTATCGCAGGGCTGAGAGGGATAACTGGGTATCAGGGAGTGCTGCCCGGCTTCACTGAGCAGGGCGCCATGGGCGCCGAGCGTGATAATCACCCGTCTGACGCCTCTGGCATGAAGCCGCTGCGCGGCCTGTTGCGCGCTGGCCGCGTCCTGTACCCGGCAGCCGGTCAGGAGCCAGGCTTCGGTGGCATTTGGGGTCAGCAAATCGACGCTGGCCAGCAGCGCGTCGTCGACCGGTTGATACGGGGCCGGATTGAGCACCACAAATGCGCCGTGCTGGCGGGCGGCGGTAATGACTTGCTCAATAGCGGACAGGTTATTTTCCAGCTGTACCAGCATGACGTCGGCACAGCTGATGGCCGGAATACAGCGGGCGATTTCGTCATCGCTGACCGTCATGTTGGCGCCTGGATCGACGGCAATCATGTTCTCCGCTTCATTGCCGGCAACATAGATAAGCGCGTTGCCGGTCGGTGCCCGATCGGTGGTGAGCAGCGTTACGGCGTTAAAACCGACCGATTTCAAATGGCGGCGGGCGAACTGGCCGAAAGTGTCTTCGCCAATTTTGCCTATGTAGTGCACGTTAGCGCCTGCCTTCAGCGCGGCGGTGGCCTGATTGGCCCCTTTGCCGCCGGCGCTGTTCATACTGCCCGCGGCTACCAGGGATTCTCCGGGCACCGGAAAGCGATCGACCCGGGCGACCATGTCGAAATTAAATGAGCCGAACACGCAAACTTTACCTGGCATGATGTCAGTCTCCTCAGGCATGAGCCGGGGTCAGGGCGTCGTGGATTTCGCGGGTCATATGCTGCCACGCCTGCTCCAGAGGCATATCCGGACGGAACAGACCGCTGCTGCCCATGATCAGTACCTGAGCGCCGGCGTTGAGGAGCGCCTGGTAGGTATGGCGATTACAGGCGCCATCGACCTCAATCAGGAAATTGAGCTGTCTGCGCTGCTTCAGTTGCCGCAACCGGGCGATTTTCTCCACCATTTCAGGGATAAAGGGCTGTCCGGCATAGCCCGGATCTACCGTCATCACGGTGACTTTATCAAGCAGATGCAGATAGTGTTCCAGCGCGGATACTGGCGTCGCCGGGTTAAGGACCACGCCCGGTTTTTTACCCGCCTCGCGGATGGTGTGAATCACGCGAAACGCCTCCCGGCTGATGGTTTCGGCGTGCAGCGACAAAGAGTCGGCGCCGGCCTTGATAAAGGTATCGATAAAGGCCGCCGGCTCTTCCACCATCAGATGTACGTCAACAGGCAGCGTCGTGAAGGGACGAATCTGCGCCACAAAACTGGCGGACAGCGCCAGGTTTTTAACATAGTGACCGTCCATCACATCCACGTGCAGCATATTGGCCTTGCTGTCCAGGAAACGTAGCTGTTCTGCCAGTTTCATCATGTCCATACACATCAGTGACGGGGAAATGTAGTAATTCATAACGCCTCTCTCTGCGGATAATTGGCTGATTTCAGGCAAAGTCCGGCCTCACCGGTGGCCCGGCGGGGCGACAATGCGCGCTATCCCGTCTTTCGGACGGGGCACTCAGGCGTTAAATACCTCGACGTTGTGCCAGGTCATCTCTTTCTCCAGCAGGGGATCGTTGAACGGTTCGGCGATCAGGATATCCAGTTCCCCCAGCCCGCTTATCCGGGCAACGCCAGGATGGCCAAACTTACTGGCGTCTAACAGGGCAACCACCTGCCGCGCGGCGATCATCATCTCTCTGAGCAGCGAGGCATGGGCTTCGCTGCCGGCGTACAGACCGCTGTCCCGCTCCAGCCCCTGGCAGGAGAAAAACAGCCTGTCTACCTGATACGCCTGCAGCATTCGGGCGGTCGCTTCGCCGAAAAACGACTCTTCAGCGGCGGAAAACTCGCCGCCCAGCCCGACCAGGCGCAGCGAACGGCGGCTGATCAGCGTCTGCAAAATACTCACTGAGGGCGTAATGACCGTCAGCTCCATCTCCGGCAACTGCCGGGCGACAAACCAACTGGTAGTGCTGCCGTCCAGCAGGATGCTGTCCCCGGGCTGCAATAAGCGCAGCGCCCGGCGGGCGATGCGGGCTTTGGCCTCACAGTTCAACTGCGTGCGCTGGCGAAAGCTACCCCGGGCATCCGCCGCCGGCATGGCTGGCGGGGGGAGCGCCGTGACAGGCAGCGCATTTGCCGCCAGCAGCGCGCCGCCGTGGCTACGACTCAGAGCACCTTTGCGCTGCAGATCGCTCAGGTCGCGGCGTATCGTCTCGCGGGATACACCGGTCGCCGCGGCGATGTCGTTAACCCGCATCACGCCGCTCTGACCCAGCAACTGGAGAATTAAACGATGACGTTCCAGCGGTAACATGTTGTCTCTCCTGAAGTGCGTTATCAGCCTACGGCTTCCCCCAGGCGCTGACTGCGACTCTGACGTGGTACGCCGTAGGCGGAGTTTTGCGCCCAAAAAATTGAGGGACGGCTCGCAGTTTTCCGCCCCGGGGAGGGTTTTTTTTATCTCCCGGGCTTTAAATCGGTCAAAAACAAAAATAAATGGAAGTAAATGCAACTGTGTATTTCTGCCCGTTTTTAACCGTTTACGCCCGCTCAACCCGGGGGTGCTTACCTCTGTCGCCATTTAATTAAAAACAAATGAAAATAAAAAAATGTCTGTTTGATCACGTTATTTTCATTTGATGCGTTTTTAAATGATTAAATCGTGTTTATTGATGTTAATTGAAAATAGTTGAAAACAAGTGAACAGGACAATGCCATGAATGAGACCACCCGACGTTTTGCGCGCCTGATTGATTTGAGCGCTGTACAGGCCACCAGCTCACAGGAGGATGTTCAGGCCTGCGCCGCGCTGGCGAGCCGCTACAACATTATTTCAGTGCACGTACTGCCGTGCTGGACGCGTTTTCTGAGTACGCTGCTGCCGCAACAGGGACGTGGCGAGGTGATGATCGGCGGGCCGGTGGGGTTTCCCGGCGGCGGTCATGCCACCGATATCAAGGTCCAGGAGGTGCGCCAGTTGATCGCTGACGGCGCCCGGGAGGTGGACATGGTGGTGAATATCGGCAAAGTGTTGTCCGGCGACTACGACTATGTACGTGAAGATCTGCGCCGGGTGGTGGAGGCCGCTGCGCCAGTCCCCGCGAAAGTGATCCTGGAAACCCACTATCTCAATGAACAACAGATTCGTCGGGTCTGTGATATTGCGGTTGAGGTGGGCATGAAATGGGTGAAAACCTCCACTGGCTGGGCGCCCACCGGCGCGACGCCGGAAAAAGTTCGCATTATTGCCGACCAGTTGCAGGGGCGTATCGATATCAAAGGCGCCGGCGGTATTCGCGATCTGGCGACCGTACGCGAGCTGTATCGTCTGGGCGTCAGGCGTTTTGGGATGAGCCTTAATGCGGTAACCCAGGTACTGGCGCAGCTGGAACAGGATCCGAGTCTTTTCCCGGAACTGAACGCTAACTAATATCGCCGGCGGCGGGCCTGGCTGCTCGCCGCTCCGTGACGGGAGGGAAGGATGAAAGACAGGATCTTAACCATTGATGTCGGGACCGGCAGCACCCGGGCGGCCATTTTGCGTCCGGATGGCGAAATGGTCGGCTTCGCCCAGCGGGAATATGATCAGGTTACGCCGCAGGCTGGCTGGTCGGAACAATCGCCGTCTTTGTGGTGGCACAGCGCCTGCGCGTGTATTCAGGATGTACTACAGCGCTTTGCCGACGAACGTGAACGCATTGCTGCTATCGGCGTATGCGGTCAGATGCACGGTACGGTACTGCTGGATGCTGACGGAGAGCTGGTGGAGGATATCTCCCTGCTGTGGAACGACAAGCGCAGCCAGCCCCAGGTGGAAGCGTTCGTCGCCCGCGAGGGGCTGGAAAAGTGGCTGGCGCACCTTAACAATCCTCCTGCTGCCGCGTGGCCGGCCTTTAAACTGGCGTGGTGGCGGGAAAACCGTCCGCAGAGCTGGCCCCGGGTGGCGATGGTGCTGATGCCGAAAGATTATATTAACTACCGGCTAACTGGCGTATACGCCACGGATTACAGCGAAGCCTCCTGTTATTTCCTGATGGACAGCGAATCCCGCCAGTGGTCGGCGCAGGCGCTGGCGCTGTTTGGGCTACGCCGCGATCAACTACCGGATTTGCGGCTTTCCAGCGATATCATTGGCGAGATAACACCCCAGGCAGCGGCGCTGACCGGGCTGCCGGCGGGGATTCCCGTGGTGGCGGGGACTTCCGATATGGCGGCGACCCTGCTGGGGTCCGGCGTTTTTGAACCCGGAACCGCTTCAGATTCCACCGGAACATCGACGCTGCTGACCGTTGTGGCGCGTCAGCCGCTGCTGCATCCGCGCGTAAATAATTTGCACCTCGCCAATCCCTGCTGGGGCGGTTTTACAATTCTGGATGCCGGTGGTGATGCGGTTCGCTGGGCGCGGCTGGCGCTGAGCGAAAACCAAATTTCCCATGGCGAGTTGCTGAAGGCGGCGGCGTCAGTGCCCGCCGGGGCGGAGGGGCTACTGTTTTTGCCGTATCTGACCGGCGAACGTCTTGGCGATCACACCAACTCCCGGGCGCAATTTTTTGGCCTGCAGCGTAAGCATCGACGCGGGCATCTGTTCCGGGCGGTGCTGGAAGGCGTGGCGTTTGCCTCCTGGCGCAATCTGCGACAACTGCGGGAATGCGGTCAGCAGCCAGAGCAGATGATCGCCTCCGGCGGCGGCGCCCGGGGTTCGCTCTGGCTGCAGATCAAGGCGGCAGCCTATGGTTTGCCGATTTTACGGACCCGCAACCAGGAGAATGGCACCACAGGATGCGCTATTATCGCCGGTGTGGGGGTGGGGATGTATCAGGATTTCGCCAGCGGCGTGCGTCAGACAGTCCAGTTCGATAGCCCGATACTGCCCGATCCCCGGCTTCAGGCGTATTATATGGCCTGCTGCGAGGTGTTTGATACGCTCTATCAGCAGGCCGCGCCGCTTTACAATCGGCTGGATGCACTGAGCGCAGGGCCGGTTGATGGAGATTAATCCCCAGGCGTTGCCGGCAATGCGCAGCGCTGCGGCGGATGGCAACAGGAGAGGCAGAATGTTTGCACAAGAGCGTCAGGAAAAGTTGCTGAGCATCCTCAGGGAGCAGCGCAAAGTCACGGTCTCCAGGATGTGTGAGATTTTTAACGTCTCGGGGGCGACTATCCGCGCCGATTTGCGCCAGCTTGAAGACGCCGGAATGCTGACCCGCACCCATGGCGGGGCGATGTTGCGCACCCGGGCCAGCTTTGAGCTGGCGTCCGACGATCGCGAGGTGGTGAACCTGAGCGCCAAAGAGTGCCTCGGTCAGCGGGCCGCCCGGCTGGTAGAGGACGGCGATATTATCGTTCTGGATACCGGCACCACCACGCTGCATATTGCCCGCCATATTCGCGATCGGAAAAACGTGACGGTGGTGACTAATGACTACCAGATAGCCCGGGAGCTGGAGTCCTGTCCGTCGATTCAGACCATTTTGCTGGGGGGGATCGTCAAGAAGGGCTATCACTGCGTGGTGGCGATTAATGGGCGCTCAATTCTCGACACCCTGAATGTCGATAAGGCATTTATGGGGGTCAACGCGCTGTCCCCAAAACAGGGGGCCTGTGTGGCGGATATCATGCTGGCGGAGACCAAACGCGGGATGGTGGAACACGCCAGTCAACTGATTGTGGTATGCGATCACAGTAAGCTGAACAATACGTCGTTGGCCCAGTTCGCCAGCGCTGAACGTATTGGTACGCTGGTTATCGATCGGCTGCCGGAAAATGCCCAGGAGTATCGCGATCTCGGCATTCACCTTATCTCTCTGGACGACGAGGCGCTGGACTGAGAGGGCGGGAACCAGGATGGTGCCAGCAATCAGGCCTGGCGGGCGACGTTTTTGGCCCGGGAAGCGCCTGTCGTAAGATAAATCCAGGGAAATTTATCGCCGGGTAAATACTCGTTATACCTCTGATTGCAGGTGCGCTGGTCGCACCTGTTCCGCCCGCCGTTTCGTTATCTGAACTTCCGGCGTTTCCCCGTTCTGCTATTTTTCCTCACCCTGGTTATTTAGCGTATATATAAATGATGCTGAAAATAGCTTATTGCCATGCGATATTCATCCCCGGAAAGCTGTTTTATAACATGACTTTCACGTTTTTAACTGTGTCGTTTTATAGTCCGTTAACACTATTTTTCTGATGATGACAATCCCGGACGCGTTTTTATTTTCTTACGGTTTTTCTTTACCGTTATTCTCTGGCGCGTGATAAATTTATTTTTTGCATTAGCGAAATTCTCAAGGCTGTTAGTAGCGCGGGTTACGAATTTTCAGGACGCATCATAGCGGCAGGAGGCCGGGATGTCGGGCAATACAGTGAAATCATTTATCTGGCGATTTGTTCTGTTATTTATAATTGGTGCTGGTTATGTATTTGTGATTAACGCCTGCTCCGATTACTTTGCCAGTATTCAGTATCAATTCTCATCGCTGTTTTATCCGGCGGTGATTTTAGTTTTATTTATGTTGCATATGATTATTGCGTGTTTCATGTTGATAAATTATCTATGCAACCGACGATCGGTGTGGCTGCTGGTATTATCGCTCACCTTCCTGAGCTCGGTATTTTATTTGGGGGAGGGGCTGGTCATTGTTGAGCGCTTTTTCATTCGCCAGATATTATTGCCCACGCGTTTTAATGACTTAACGATTTTCTATGTGTTTCGTCAGCTGAGTATCGCCATGATGATGGCGTTCGCCGTCTCACTGGAGGTAGGCAAAAAACGTACGCCGCGGATAAACCGGGAAGGGGTCTGTATCACGGGGATGGTGCTGCTGTGTATTGCGCTGGTGGTGCTGGCGCACATGTTTTCCAGTTATTCCGACCTGCTCTCCCTGTCGCTGGTCGATGACCGGACACAGATGCTGCAGCCGCTGTGGCAGGGCTTTGTCGGCTGGGGGCTGATTGCGCTGTGGGGCGGCGTAACGCTGTACATCAGCTGGCGCACGCGCCTGAAAGACGCCTTCTGGTTCAGTATGGCGATGCTCAGCGTCTCGTATATCGCCGGTCTGTTTCTGCTGGTGACCACGGAGCGCATTGAGTCGCTGGTCTGGTATTTCGCCAGAATAGCCGAAGTGCCGGTCACTTTTGCGGTATTTATCGTCCTGTTGTGTGAGGTGTTTCGCATGTACCAGGACTCGCGGTATAAATATGCCCAGGTTTATGAAAACTCAATTCGCGATCCGCTGACGCGCATTTTTAATCGCGGCTATTTCTACGGCGCATTGAAGGAGACGCTGGACGATGCGCGCCATCAATATCCGGTCAGCGTGATACTGGGCGATATCGACTATTTCAAGCGCATTAACGATCGCTATGGCCATCAGGAAGGCGATAGCGTGATTTGTTTCTGCGCCGCCATGCTGCAGCAATCTTTGCGCCAGCAGGATGTGGTGGCGCGAGTCGGGGGCGAAGAGTTTGCGCTGTTTTTACCCCATACCAGCGCGCAGGAGGCCTGGGCGATTGCCGAGCGCATCCGCCAGCGCATTCAGTCCTGTAGCCATCCCGGCAGTGCGCATCATCTGCCGGAAGAGATCACCATCAGCTTTGGGCTATACACCGCCACGCAGAAGAGTATCAGCGCCGATGATTGCGTGAATCTGGCGGATAAGGCGATGTATCAGGCTAAACAGCAGGGCCGTAACCGGACGGTGATTTACCACGAGCCGGACCCGGCTTCGGCGTGAGCGGGGCCCCGCCGATAACCCTCGCATTGTACGGGCGGCCGCGGTGGCCGCTTTGCCTGCTATCCTCCTTTTCCCGATGAGATTGCATGCGCCGGGAGCGCCAGTCACAGGCCCCGGGCGGCGATGCACAGCGGTTATCCCTGCGCGTTATCGGTATTCTGTCATTGCCGATAATCCTGCTGATGGTAATGTACCTGCCGATAAACTTCATCGGCCAGCGACGACTCGCGTCAGGCGCTGGCACAGACAAGTATTACAATGATGATGAGCGGAGAGAAATATGCGTGAATTTTTACTGACCGCGGCGCGTGAAGCGCTGCTGCTGGAATTGCAGGAAGCCAGCCAGTTGCCGGAACGGCTGGGGGATGCCTTTGTCACCGCCGCCAGCGCGCTGCTCAATTGCCAGGGGAAGGTGATTGTCTCTGGCATCGGTAAATCGGGACATATCGGCAAAAAAATCGCCGCGACGCTGGCCAGCACCGGGACGCCGGCCTTTTTCGTCCACCCCGCCGAAGCGCTGCATGGCGATCTGGGGATGGTGGAAAGCCGCGATGTGATGCTGTTTATCTCTTATTCCGGCAGTGCCAAAGAACTGGACTATATTCTGCCGCGCCTGGAAGAGCGCGGCGTGATACTGATTGCCATGACCGGCAAGGCGCATTCGCCGCTCGGCCAGGCGGCGCGGGCGATTATCGATATTTCGGTATCCCGGGAGGCCTGCCCGATGCACCTGGCGCCGACCTCCAGCACCGTCAATACCCTGATGATGGGCGACGCGCTGGCGATGGCGGTGATGCAGGCGCGCGGCTTCAGCGAAGAGGATTTCGCCCGTTCGCACCCGGCCGGGGCGCTGGGGGCGCGTCTGCTCAATAATGTGCACCACCTGATGCGTACGGGGGAGCAGATCCCGCGGGTCGCCAGCGGCTGCCGGGTGATGGAGGCAATGCTGGAACTCAGTCGTACCGGGCTGGGAATGGTGGCGATTTGTGATGAGGCGTCGCGGGTGTGCGGGGTCTTTACCGATGGCGACCTGCGGCGCTGGATGGTCGGCGGCGGCACGCTGGAAGCCCCGGTAACGGAAGCGATGACTCCAGGCGGCCACGTGCTACAGGCCCAAAGTCGGGCGATTGACGCCAAAGAGAAACTAATGAAACAGCGGATCAATGCCGCTCCGGTAGTGGACGAACGCGGGACTCTGGTGGGGGCGATTAACCTGCAGGATCTCTACCAGGCGGGGATCCTTTAACCTGACGACGGCGCGTTTCCCGCCCGGAGGCGGGAAGGCGCTCAGGAGACATCGGCCACCGAGGCGCGGGTCACCAGTCGGCCGGTAATCGGGCGGTTTTCCTGTAGTCGCGCCGGGCGCGCCTCGATCAACGCTTTGACGCGCTGCAGACACTGCTCCAGCAGCGCTTCCGCCGGGTAGGAGATACAGGTCAGCGGCGGGTAGAGCAGTGCGGCAAGCGCCGAGTCTTCCAGGCTGAGCAGCGATACCTCCTGGGGGACCGCGATATTGAACTCGCGCATCAGGCGCATGGCTTCCGCGGCGTGGCGATCGCGCTTGACGATAATCGCCGAATATTTGGTAAAGCTGTTGATCAGCGCCAGCAGCGCCTGCTCAACATCATTACCGGCGCTAATCAGCAACTGGCGGTTGAGGGGCAGCGAAAAATTCTGTAGCACGGTGCGGTAGCCTTCCACCATCTGCTGGCTGGCGGCATCGCCGTCGCTGTCAATCAGCAGCGCAATATGGCGGTGCCCTTTACCAAGCAGGTAGCGGCAGGCGCTTTCAGTGGCAAAGGCGTAGTCGTAGCCGCCGCTGCCGTGCAGCGTCCCGGCGTCAAACGGGATAACATTCTCCGCCGCCGCTTCCAGCTCCGCCAGTCCGGCGACCACCACCGCGGCGCACTGATGGCGCAGTTCATCGACCCGCGCCGCCAGTTCGTCGGCATCGTCAGCGTACTGTACCAGTAGCGATTTCCCCAGCCCCTGCAGCCCGCGGGCCAGCGACGGCAATAGCGAGGCCGGATAGCGCGTTTCGTCTGCCGGTAGCACAATGCCGACATAGCCAGAGGTCTGGCTGGCCAGATTCTGCGCCGCAAAATTCGGGCGATAGTTGAGCTGTTCCACCGCGCGCAGCACAGCTTCCCGGCTCTCTTCACGTACGCCGCGCGTGCCGGTCAGCACCCGGGAGACGGTCGCTTTCGACACATTGGCGAGTCTGGAAACATCATCAATTGTTGGCATAGGGGCGTCTGCGTTGCGTATTTCCCGTCATGATAGCAGCATCGCCGGAGCGGGGAAACGCCCGGCGTGGCCGCTGCCGGGTCAGGACGGCGCCGGGGCGAATTGCGGCAGCCATGCGGCTCCGCGTACGCCGCTGGCATCCCCGAAAGCCGCCTGGCGAATCGCCGTCCGGCAGGCGCCGGAGAACACGTAGCGCTCAAGACGCAGCGGCACATCGACGTACAGCCGGTCGACGTTGGAAAGTCCGCCGCCGAGTACAATAACGTCGGGGTCGAGCAGGTTAATAACCGAACCGAGGCTGCGGGCAAAGGCATCGACAAAGTGGCGATAGTGGGCTTCTGCGCGTTGATCGCCGCGCTGCGCCGCGGCGAGGATTTGCGGCGCGGAGAACGCGGTGCCCCACTGGCGGTTGAAGCGTTCGCTCAGACCGGTGCCGGAGATAAAACGTTCAATACAGTGCGCCCGGCCGCAGTAGCACGCTGGCGGCGTGCCGTCGATGTCAGCCGACCAGTCGGGCAGGGGATTGTGTCCCCACTCGCCGGCGATGGCGTTCGGGCCGGACAGCAGGCGCTGACGCACCGCCACGCCGCCGCCGCATCCGGTGCCGACGATTACCCCAAACACCACATCCAGGCCGGCGCCGGCCCCGTCGGTGGCTTCCGACAGGGTAAAGCAGTCGGCGTCGTTAGCCAGCCATACCGGCTGGTCCAGTTGCCGCTGGAGATCGCCGCGCAGATCCTCGCCGTTGAGCACCAGGCAGTTGCAGTTTTTAATGGTCCCCTGCTGCGGGTCCACGGCGCCGGGCAGGCCGATACCAACGGTGAACGGGGCGTCAGCCCGACGCCGGAGGTGGTTAATAAAAGCCAGCAGGCGCTCGAGAAACGCCGGATAGCTCGCCTTTTCAGTCGCGATACGTTCGCGGTGCAGTTCCTCTCCTCGGTCGTTGAGCAGCAGCGCCTCGGTTTTGGTGCCGCCAATATCCAGTCCCAGATGTAGCATGGCAGTCGTCTTCCTGTAAAAGCCGGTCTGCGGGCCGAAGCGCAGACCGGGGCCGTAAGTCAGTGGCGGCTACGGTAAAGTTCGATAAGTTCACTGACCATTTCGCGGGCCAGGATGGAGGTCATCAGATGATCCTGGGCATGTACCATGATCAGCGTCATCGGCGTTTTGCCTTCTCCTTCATCAGCCTCAATCAGCCGGGTCTGGACCAGATGGGCCTCCCGGGCAAAGTGGGCGGCTTCGCGCATCTTCTCCTGCGCGGCGCTGAAATCTCCCTGTTTGGCCTCGCGCAATGCTTCATAACTCAGGCTGCGCGACTGCCCGGCATTGATAATGATGCCCATGATTTGCTCTTCTAATTCCATGTTAACCTCCGTGATATCAGGCATTTTGCGCCGCGGTCTGCGGGGCGTCGTGGCGTTCGGCGTCCTGGGCCAGCAACTGCTTTTCATAGGCTTTCAGGAACGGGTAGTACATAACGGCGGCGGTCGCCATGCAGATCAGGCACATGATGACCGGACTAAAAGTCCAGTTAGCGGCCCATGAAGCGCCAATCGGGGCCGGCGTGGTCCATGGCGTCATCGAAACCACCCGCGAAACCAGACCGAGATCCAGCGCCAGCCATGCCAGCGTGGCGTTGACCAGCGGTACCAGTACGAAGGGGATAAAAAACAGCGGGTTCATGATGATCGGCGCGCCGAACAGAATCGGTTCGTTAATATTGAACACGCCTGGCACAATCCCCATCCGGCCAATGGTGCGCAGGTGGACGGCTTTACTGCGTAGTAGCAGTAGCGCCAGCGGCAGGGTGGAACCGACGCCGCCAATCAGCAGATAGTGGTCCCAGAATCCCTGAACATAGATGTGCGGGATGGCCTGGCCGGCGGCGATGGCCGCCTGATTCACCGACAGGTTCGCCATCCAGAACGGGTTCATAATCCCGGTGACGATCAGCGCCCCGTGAATGCCGGCAAACCACAGCACCTGGCAGACCAGCACGGAGAGCAGGATAGCCGGCAGCGTATCGGAGGCGGCGACCAGCGGTTTGACCAGCGACATGATCGCCTCCGGAATAATCATTCCCCATTGCGCTTCGAAAAACAGGTTCAGCGGATGCAGGGTCAGCACCACCGCCAGTACCGGAATCAGGATTTCAAACGAACGCGCCACGCCGGTGGGCACCTCGGGCGGCAGACGAATAGTGATATTGCGCCGCTTGAGGAAGGCATACAGCTCCGTGGAGTAAATAGCCACCAGAATGGCGGTGAATATCCCCTGCCCGGAGAACCAGGCGGTGGAGATCTGGCCGTCTTGCAGCGGCGCGGCGATCAACAAAAAGGACATCAGCGACAGCATGCCGGCGGTCAGGGGATCGAGATTGTGGTGACGCGCCAGGCTGGCGGCGATGCCGACCGCGATAAACAGCGTCATGATCCCCATGCTGAAATTAAACGGCAGCATCAGGCTGTCGCGATGGTCCAGCGAAAACTGCAGCCAGGCGCGGGCGAATCCCCATGAGGTGTCCGGCGCGAAGGGCGGGAAAATAAACACCAGCATGAAGGAGCCGACAATCATAAACGGCAGCGCGGTGATAAAACCGTCGCGGATGGAGGTGACGTATTTTTGTTGCCCGATGGTGGCGGCCATTGGGGTGATTTTTTTCTCAATCACGCCAATCAGCGCATTATACAGAGAGCTCATGGCAGTCCCCTCAGTGTGCGGCGTCGATAAGCGAGAGGGCGAAGTCCAGCACCGCGTCCCCTTTCTGCATGCCGTAATCCATCATGTTGATCGGTTCTACCCGCACCCCGAAGGCATCTGCTTTACGCTGCAGATCCTGCTGCAGGTATTTCACCTGAGGACCCAGCAGAACGACCTGGTAGTTACCGATCTGTTGATCGAACTCCGCCACCCCGAAGGCTTTGATCTCCACTTCCAGACCGCGCTGCTGCGCGGCGTCGAGCATTTTTTTCACCAGCAGGCTGGTGGACATTCCGGCGGAACAGCACAGCATTATCTTTTTCATAACTAGCTCCCGATGAGTAACGTTGCGGCGACTATAGCGGTGAGGAAACAAAACGGAAAGCGGTTTCCGTTTGTGGATTATCTAAATGTGAAGCGGATCACCGGATGGAGACTTTCACTTTGCCGGGATGTGCGCCATCATCGCGCCACAGAATTTATTCCGGCCGTTACGGGTATCCGCTATGAACATTCAACTGATGAATGTTGCCGTCACGCTGATTGAGCAGCATCTGACGCCGTTTGCTAATCTCCTGACCCGCAGTAAACACATCACCGCAATGCGCGATAGCTTTTCGCTGGCAATGCCGTTTGTCATTGTCGGTAGCCTGCTGGTGCCGTTTATTTTTCCGCCGTTTACTATCGACGCCGCCAGCCAGGCCGGGCGGCTGTACGCCTTTATCCGGCCGGTGCTGTTGCCGACCTGGGAATTGACTATCGGACTGGTGGCGCTGATTGTGGCGTTCGGCGCCAGCGCCAGTCTCGCTAAACAGTACCAGTTGCCGGAAAGGCTCAGCGGGTTGACCGGTTGCCTGGCGTTTTTGCTGTTGATTGGCTTTAAAGCCGACGGCGATAACAAGGTTTTTCTCGGGGCGATGGGGCTGTTTACCGCATTGCTTTCGGCGTTTTATACCATTGAGGTGATTCGCTTTTTTTATCGCAAGGGGTGGCACATTCGCCTGCCGGAAGAGGTGCCGGTAATGACCCGCAACGGGTTTCAACTACTGGTGCCGCTGTTGTTCATTATGCTGTCGGTCACGATTATCAATGCGCTGCTGCAGGGCTATAGCGGGATGACTCTGCCGGAGCTGATAACTGCGGCGTTTCGCCCGCTGATTCTGGCTTCCGATACCCTGACCGCAGTGCTGATTTCGATATTTATCTGTAACTTACTGTGGTTTGTCGGCATCCACGGCGCATTGATTATCACCGGAATTATGAACCCGTTCTGGATGACCTATCTGGTGGAAAACCAGGAGGCGCTGGCCAGCGGTAGCGCGCAGCTTCCGCATATTTTCCTGCAGGGATTCTGGGATTTTTACCTGCTGATTGGCGGTATCGGCTCAACGCTGCCGCTGATTTTTATGGCGCTGCGCAGCCGCTCCCGACAACTGAAGTCGGTAGGTAAACTGGGGTTGATTCCTTCGCTGTTCAACATTAACGAGCCGATTCTGTTTGGTTTCCCGGTGATCATGAACCCGGTGTTTTTACTGCCGTTTATCTGTGTTCCGCTGATCAATGCCTGCATCGCCTGGTATCTGACCCATCTGGGGGTGCTCGATCGGGCCGTGGCGATGTTGCCGTGGTCAATGCCGGCGCCGCTGGGCGCCGCGTGGGCGGCCAACGGCAGCTGGAAAAACCTTTGTATGTGCCTGTTCGCCTTCTTCAATGCCTGGATGCTGTATCGGCCGTTCTTTAAAGTATGGGAACGGCAACTCGCTGATAGTGAAAGATAAAATTAGGTTTTTTAGCCGCGTCGCCGGCCTGTGGGTCAGGAACGCGGCGTACCAGAATCAACAATAATCCGATCGCGATCACATAACTGGCCCAGTCATATCCAGATATGTGATTTGATCCGGCAAATTTGGAAAACGATTTCCATAACTGGATGTACATTTCCATTTTTTATCCGTAGATTTCCCGTCGACCGCAACCTGTGGCGATGATGGCAAGTGAAAAAGGATAAAAATATGCAACCTCTGATCAGATTAGTTCCCCTGTCTTTACTGTCCGCGGCGGTGCTGTGCCCGCCGGCGACCGGCGCGGAAACCGGCGATAAATATGATTTCACCCTTCACGGCTATATTCGCTCCGGGATTCTGGCCAACAAGGACGGTAACCGTTCCGATTCGCTGGGGCTGATGCCGGATGGCCGGTTTCGGCTTGGCAATGAGCAGGACACCAAAATCGAACTGTTGCCTGAAGTGACGCTGCGGGCGGATTCCGGCGCGGTGGCGAAAGTAAAAGCCAACCTGACCCATCAGAGCAAATGTACTTCCGACTGGAACTGCCAGGACGATGACGGTAAAGAAGTGCAGTTCCGGGAAGGGTTCGCAGAGCTGAGCGGGCTGGACTTTGCGCCGGACGTGACTTTCTGGGCCGGTAAACGTTACAGCAGCTCTAATACCTCCAGCCACCAGTTTGACTGGGAATACATTCAGTACAACGGCACCGGCGGCGGGTTCGATAACCTCGATCTCGGCTTTGCGCGTTTTGATGCCGGGGTGTATGCCTTCTCGCCAACCGATGAAACCAACGCCTACCCGGTCGATCGTAAAGATCAGGGCTACCCGGACGATTACTCACTCAATCTGTGGTTCAAGAAAATCGCCGGCAGCGGCTTTGATCTGGAACTGATTGGTCATCATATGAACCGCAATGAGAATCACCCGGATGCGGCGGAGCACGGCTATGGGGTGACCGGTCTGTACAACTTTGACGGATTCTATGGGTTAAGCGACGGCTATTCGCGTATTGCACTGCAATACGGGCGCGGTCTGGCGGCCGGGGATTCGCTGGGCAAAAACGGCTGGGGCTGGGCAAACCTCAATAATACCCAGTCGTGGCGGGTGGTGCTGGACGGCATGGCTTCGCTGGGGGAGTGGGAAATTTCTACCTTCGCGTTCTATCAGCAGGATAAAAACTACCGCTGGTGGAGCAGTGATAAAGACGGCTGGGGCCGTAAAAGCTGGGTCGCCGGCGTGCGTCCATACCAGCAGATCACCAAAAACTTCGCCATGCAGTACGAGCTGGGATACGAATACCTCGACGATGACAACTACAAAGGGGTGAACGGCAAAGGAAAAGGGGGGCTGACCAAAGTCACCGTCGCGCCGACATTAACCTTTGATTCCGGCTTCTGGAGCCGTCCGCAATTGCGCTTCTTCGTCACTTACGCCAAATGGGATAAGGGGGTCGCTGACGCGCTGGACGGTAACTACAACTGGGGCACCAACACTATCGACGCCGGCGGTTACAGCCGCAGTGGCGAAACGGATACCGTGAATTTCGGCGTCCAGGCTGAAGTCTGGTTCTGAGGGAGAAACGAAGATGAACTTTCCGCACATCACGCTGGTTCAGGCCGGATTACTGGCGGCGCTGGGATTCAGCGCCACACTGGCTGCCGCGCCGTCGCAGTTTGAACATTTTATTACCCGTGAAGGGGCGCAATTAATGGACGGCGGACAGGTGTTCCGCTTCGCCGGGATTCATGCGCCGGAGTTGCACCGTATTGAGGACGATGCCCGCGGCGTCTGTAAGGCGGATCCGCGCGGCTGGGGTCAGTATTTTAAATGGCCGACGCCGCAGGAGCAGGAAAACTGGATTAAAGCGATTGTTCAGACCGGCACCCGGGCCCAGCGCGTTTATGTGCTTTCTGTGGCTCAGGAAAACGACCCCGCCTGCGGCCGCGAGACTCATATTCTGGCGCCGGACACGCCGGACGGTATGCCGCGCCTCAATGAAACCGCGATGAAGGTCTATGACAATATGATCGCCGAGGCCGACAAACAGGGGCTGCGCCTGATTTTGCCGTTTATCGACCACTGGTGGTGGTGGGGAGGCCGCGAACAGCTGGCGGCCTTCTACCATGAAAAAGCCGAGGATTTTTATCGCACTGACAGTAAAACTTACCGGGCGTATCAGGACATTATCCGCCAGGTGATTACCCGCACCAATACGGTTACTGGTCGTCCCTACTATGACGAAAAGGCGATTATGGCCTGGGAGACCGGTAATGAGCTGGAAGACACCAATGCCGGCTTTCTGCAACAGACCGCGGCGTGGATAAAAAAGTGGGCGCCGCATCAACTGGTGGTGGACGGTACCTATAAAAAAATCAACCCGTTTGCGGTCGATGATCCGAATGTCGATATCGTCAGTAACCACTACTACACCAACGCCGGCAATAACCATCCTGAACAGGTGAAGCAGGACTTACAGGCCATCGGCGGCAAAAAAGTCTACCTGGTGGGAGAATTCGGTCTGCTCGACAGCAAAGAGCTGGACGCCATTATGCAGGCCATTGTTCACACCCGGGTTAACGGCGCTCAGGCGGCGGGGGGGCTGATCTGGGGATTTCGCGGTCACCGCCACGATGGCGGTTTCTACTGGCATAAAGAGTATACCGGTCACTACAGCTATCACCTGCCGGGGTTCCCGAAAGAGGGGGCGGCAAACCAGGAGATGGAGGTGGTGGATCTGGTGCGTAAGGCGTCGGCTCAACTGGCCGGTCTGGAGACTGTGCCGCCGCTGCCGGTGCCGGAGGCGCCGCGACTGCGCGAAGCGACATCGCCGTTCGCCATTAACTGGATGGGGTCGGCGGTAGGGCGTTACTACGATGTTGAACGGGCGGTAGCGGCCAGCGGGCCCTGGCAGATGGTGGGGAAAGGGATCTCTGACGGCGTTAACGAGTGGAACCCGGCGCAGCAGGCGCTGTTTCGCGACGACTATCAGGCGCTGGAGCTGGGGAAAACGTATTACTACCGGGTGATCGCCAGTAACGAATCCGGCCAGTCGGCCCCGTCGAATGTCATTGCCGTGACCCATAACCGGGAAAATCAGGCGCCGCAGGTGACGCTGGCGACCAGCGCCCGCACGACGCTGGATCGCGGGATTACCCTGGAGGCGCAGTGGCGCGATGACGGCCTGCCGACGCCGCAGGTCGCCACGCGCTGGAGCAGCGAGGCCCGCGAAGTCCATTTCTGCCAACCCGATAGCGCCGTCACCCGGGCGTGGTTCAGCGAGCCCGGCAGCTATCCGTTAACCTTCAGCGCCGACGACGGCCTGCAGACGACCGCCAAAACCCTGACCGTCACCGTCGATCGGGCCGGCGGCGCGCTCCCGGATGATTTCTGCCGCTTCAGCTCCGACACGCTGACGGCGGCGCAGGGGACCATTCACGCCGTCGCCGCCGATGAAAACCCGCTGGTAGTGGATAACGACGGATTCCTCGGCCCCTTCGCTCATGACGGCGATCGGGTCGACTGGCAGATAGACGCGCCGTGGGAAGGACGCTATCAGGTACAGCTGACTTTCAGCGGTAAGTGGGGCGGCAAGAAAAACTCGCTACAGGTGAATGACGAAGCGCCGCAGGCCATTGAATTTCCGCAGACCGATGAACAAGGCCAGACCCTGAACATACCAGTAGTCCTGAAGCAGGGCGGCAATACGCTGCGCTTCGGCAAGTTTGCCGGCGACTGGGGATACATGTTTGTGAAGTCCATTCAGGTAACGGCGCAGTAGCCGATTCGCGTTGCGTCCTGTGGGGCGCGGCGCAGACAGCAATCATTTTCAGCTCGGGCCCGGAACGCGGTAAAGGCGCGCTTTCTGGCGCCCGGCCAGTTATTCAGCGTCGAACGGCGCTTTTCAGGAGGTAATATGACGACATATTCGTTTCCGGATCATTTTCTATGGGGCGCCGCGGCATCCGGCCCGCAGACCGAGGGGGCCGCCGACAAACCGCACCGCTCTATCTGGGATCGCTGGGCGCAGCAACAGCCGGAACGTTTTTATCACGGCGTCGGACCGCAGACTGTATGCGATACGCTGCACCGCTTCCGCGAGGATGTCGCGCTAATGAAGCGCACCGGGTTTAATTCATTCCGCACCTCTATCCAGTGGTCGCGGCTGATCGACGATTTTGACAGTGGAACCGCTAACCCGCAGGCAGTACGTTTTTATCATGACTACTTTGATGAAATGATCGCCAACGGCATCGAACCGATGGTTAATCTGTACCATTTCGATATGCCGGAGGCGTTACAGGAGCAGTACGGCGGCTTTGAATCGAAACACGTGGTCGAGCGCTTTGCCCGCTATGCGCGTACCGCTTTTGAACTGTTTGGCCGCAAAGTGAAGTACTGGACCACTTTCAATGAGCCGATCGTCCCGGTGGAGGGGGGCTATCTGTATGATTTCCACTACCCGTGTAAACGCGACGGACGGCTGGCGGCGCAGGTCGGGTTCAACATTATGCTGGCCCACGCCAGAGCCGTCGCGGTGTTCCGCGAAATGGCGTTGCCCGGGGAGATCGGCATCGTACTGAACCTGACGCCGTCCTACACCCGCAGCGCATCGCCGGAGGATCGTCAAGCCGCCTGGTATGCCGATTTGCTGTTTAACCGCAGCTTTCTCGATCCGCTGGTAAAACATGAGTTTCCCAAAGCGCTGTGCGAAATCCTCGCTTCGCACCAGTGCCTGCCGCAGGCCAGTCAGGCGGAGATAGCGGAGATTGTTGGTTCGCGCGTCGATTTTCTCGGGGTCAATTACTATGTGCCGCGCCGGGTGAAAGCCCGGGAAAGCGACTATGCGCTGGATTACTTTACGCCGGAGTACTATTTCGAAAATTATGTGGATCCCGCCGGGCGCTTTAACCCATACCGCGACAATAACGAGATCCTGCCGCAGGCTATCTACGACATTGCCGCCAACATTCGCGACAACTACGGCAATATTAAGTGGTATCTGGCGGAGATCGGTATTGCCATGGATTTACAGTCGGAAGGGCCGGTACAGGACAATGGGGTGATTGATGACCGTTTCCGCACCGGGTTGTTGCAGGAACACCTGGTGGAGCTGCATCGGGCCATCGCCGACGGCGCTAACTGCTTTGGCGTTCATCACTGGACGTTTATTGATAACTGGTCGTGGATCAATGCCTTTAAACGCCGCTACGGTTTTTACCGCCTCGATCTCGAAAGCGGCGAACGGCAGATTAAGCAGAATGCCCTGTGGTTTCGCGATCTGGCGCTGACCAATCAGTTCACGCTGCCGGACTCATAACCCTGGCGGCAACGGGCGGCGGCGTCCTGCCGCCCGTCATTTTACAATGCCGGCGCGTCGTGCTGCGCCGGGTGATGTACCGCAATATAGCGCTGATAGCGCGATGTCTTCAGGCGGGTCAAATCCACCACTACCAGTCCGTCGATACAGTCGTTGAAGGCCGGATCGCTGCCAAAATCCATAAACTGCACACCGCCCGGTTCGCAGAGTTCGGAATACTGTTTATAGAGCGGGGGAATGCCGCAGCCCAGATTGCCAAGCAGGCTTTTCAGGCGCGCCAGATCTTCATGGTAATCCAGACCGGCGAATTGTTGCAGGGTTTCCGGCAGCGATGAAGGCCATGGACGGCGGGAGGCGGCCCGCGGCGAATCCGCCGGGAACCAGCGCCGGTAAAAGGCGACCAGCAGTTCCCGGGCGCCCTGCGGCAGCCCGCCGGAAATCGAGACCGGGCCAAACAGATAGCGATAGTCCGGATGGCGCGCCAGCCAGGCGCCGATGCCGATCCACAGGTAGTCCAGCCCGCGTTTACCCCAGTAGCGCGGCTGTATAAAACTGCGCCCCAGCTCAATGCCCTGCTGGAGGACCGGCGCCATAGCGGCGTCATAGTGGAAAAGACTGTGGCTGTACAGGCTGGACGGGTCGCGTCCGGCGGTGGGGGTGAAGCGATAGGCGCCGACAATCTCAAGATCCACGTCGTCCCACAGGATCAGGTGCAGATAGTCATCGTCATAGCGGTCGATATCGCGGCGCCGGCCGCTGCCTTCGCCCACTGCCCGGAAGGCGATTTCGCGCAGTCGCCCCAGCTCGCGCAGAATTGGCGCTTCTTCCGCGCCGTTACGCTGCCACAGCCAGATGATTTTTCCATCCGGGGTTTTCCCCAGACACTCGCATTCCGCCAGCGCCTGGCGTAGCCGGGCGCGATCTTCCGGGCGGGCAATGGCGCATTCGCTGGTCAGCGGCCCCTTTTGCCCCTTACCCAGCGCCAGAGTTTGCTGACGGAACTGGCGGGCCAGATCGTGCAGCGGCGTGTTACTGTGGCTGTCGCGCCAGGGAATACGTTCGCCGACGCGAATCGTCAGGCGGGCGCCGCGCTGGCGGAACATCTCGCGGATCAGCAACAGCATCGCCAGCGTCGGTGAGATCAGCGCCGAGGCGTAAAACCACGGGCTGTTATGTCCGCGGATATGTACCGGCACGATAGTGGCGCGCTGTTTGCGCGCCGCTTTGAGAAAGCCGGTATTCCACGCTTTGTCTTCAATACCGCGTCCGGTCAGGCGCGATACTTCCCCTGCGGGAAAGAAGATCAGCACGCCGCCGTTGGCCAGATGCTGGTGGATACGGTCAATGGCGTCGCGCTGGGTGCGGTTGTTGAGGTTATCGACCGGGATAAACAGCGATGCCAGCGGTTGCAGATGCGTAAGAATGCGGTTAGCGACGATTTTCACATCACGCCGTATCCGCGACAGGGCATACAGCAGCGCCAGTCCGTCAGCGGTGCCGGTGGGGTGATTGGCGACAATCACCACCGGGCCGCGGGCCGGAATTTGCTCCAGATCCCGCTCGGCGATATCGCAGCGAATCTGCAGGTGTTCCAGCACCTGCTCCACCATATCGAGCCCCTTCAGATGTTGATGACGGGCGGCGAAATCCTGAAACTCCTGCTCGTGGAGTAGCCCGCGCAGCAGCCGGCTCTGCCAGGGGGATGGTTTACGCCGGGGATACAGCTCGTCGAGAACGTTATCAAGACTAAACATGTTGGCGTCTCCTGCGCTTTTTGCGGGAACCTTAACCGCTGCAGATGACGCCAGGATGGCGATTATATGACGCTATTGTCACAGCCGGAGAGTTTGCTGCGCGGCGTTGACCGCGCAGCGGGGGGAGATCATCAGAGGATTTTCTTTTCGGCCAGATCGAGGGCGAAATAGCTGAAGATCAGATCGGCGCCGGCGCGTTTGATGGCGCCGAGACTTTCCAGCACCACATTGCGCTCATCAATAGCGCCCGCCTGGGCGGCGAATTTAATCATCGCGTATTCGCCGCTTACCTGGTAGGCCGCCAGCGGCAGGTTGGTCTGTTCGCGGATTTCGCGCAGCACGTCCAGGTAGGCGCCGGCCGGTTTCACCATCAACGCGTCGGCACCCTGGGCTTCATCCAGCAGCGATTCGCGGATCGCCTCGCGGCGGTTCATCGGGTTCATCTGATAGGTTTTACGATCGCCTTTCAGCGCAGTGCCGGCCGCTTCGCGGAACGGGCCGTAAAACGATGACGCGAATTTGGTGGAGTAAGACATGATGGCGGTATCGGTGAAGCCGGCGGCGTCCAGCGCCTGGCGGATGGCCTGTACCTGGCCGTCCATCGCCGCGGACGGCGCGATAAAGTCGGCGCCGGCGCGGGCGGCGACCACCGCCTGTTTGCCGAGGTTTTTCAGCGTGGCGTCGTTATCCACGCCGTGCTCGCACAGTACCCCGCAGTGACCGTGGCTGGTGTATTCGCAAAAGCAGGTGTCGGACATCACGATCATTTCCGGCACTGTCTGTTTGCAGATTCGCGACATCCGCGCCACCAGACCGTCCTCATTCCAGGTATCGCTGCCGGTGTCGTCGGTATGGTGCGAGATGCCGAAGGTCATCACCGAGCGGATACCGGCGTTGGCGATGCGCTCAATTTCATACGCCAGGCGTTTTTCCGGAATGCGCATCACTCCGGGCATCGCTTCAATGGGCTTGTAATCATCCAGACCTTCTTCAACGAAAATAGGCAATACCAGATCGTTTAGCGTCAGGGTGGTTTCTTCAAACAGCGCGCGCATGGCGGCAGAGCGGCGCAGGCGGCGGGGGCGGCTAATGAGTGAAAAGTCTGACATAGCTTGGCTTCTTTTCTGAATGAGTGTGGTCGCTATCTTACCCGATTTTAACCTGCGGCGGTTTGCGTTTATTGTCGCGGCGTACCCGTCGTGACGCGCCGCGGACAGCGCGCCCGGATGTTCATCAGCGCTAAAAAAACAGAAAATTCATTAGATTACATTCTGAATTGCTGGCTTAACTTTCGCCGGGTAAGCGATATATTGGCAGATTCAGAGCGTAAATAGATAAGAACTATTTACATAATGGGTAAATGACGAGCGAGGGATCGACGATGAAAGCAGCGGTGGTGAATAAAGATCACAGTGTGGATGTGGTGGAGAAACAGTTGCGCCCGCTGGCGCACGGCGAGGCGTTACTGAAGATGGTGTGCTGCGGGGTTTGCCACACCGACCTGCACGTTAAGAACGGCGATTTCGGCGATAAAACCGGCGTCACGCTGGGCCATGAGGGCATTGGGATAGTGACCGCCGTTGGCCCCGGAGTGAGCTCCCTGAAGCCGGGCGATCGGGCCAGCGTGGCGTGGTTTTATCAGGGTTGCGGCCACTGTGAATACTGTACTTCCGGGAATGAAACCCTGTGCCGTGAGGTGAAAAATGCCGGCTACAGCGTGGATGGCGGTATGGCGGAAGAGTGTATTATCGTGGCCGATTATGCGGTGAAAGTCCCGGACGGGCTGGACTCCGCCGCCGCCAGCAGCATTACCTGCGCCGGAGTGACTACCTATAAAGCCGTGAAAATTTCCGCTATCGCCCCCGGGCAGTGGATTGCCATTTATGGCCTCGGCGGGCTGGGGAATCTGGCGCTACAGTACGCGAAAAATGTCTTTAACGCTAAAGTGATCGCGGTGGACGTAAATGACGCTCAACTGCGGCTTGCCCGCGAAATGGGGGCGGATCTGGTGGTTAACTCCGCCAGTGAGGACGCGGCGCAAGTCATTCAGGCGCAGACCGGAGGCGCCCATGCGGCGGTAGTCACCGCCGTGGCGAAGGTTGCTTTCAATTCCGCGGTTGATGCGGTGCGCGCCGGTGGCCGGGTGGTGGCCGTCGGTTTGCCGCCGGAAGCGATGAGTCTGGATATCCCACGGCTGGTGCTGGACGGTATTCAGGTGGTTGGTTCGCTGGTCGGTACCCGTCAGGATCTGGCGGAGGCGTTTCAGTTCGCCGCCGAAGGCAAGGTGGCGCCAAAGGTGGCGCGCCGCCCGCTTGAAGACATTAACGCCATTTTCCATGAAATGGAGCAGGGGAAAATTCAGGGACGGATGGTGATCGACTTCGCTCGCCGTTAAGCCGCGCAGCATCGCCTGTGATCGCTCAGGGATCACAGGCGCCTTCCGGCTCCGGTAACTGGAAGCAGGCTCTGCAACTGGCGCAAATCTTTTTAGCGTCCAGATTGTCAAAGCTGGGGTCTTTACGGATCCGGCACTGGGATGGGGTACAGCGCATTACCTGTTTAAAGGTGCGGGTGTAAGACTGCTGGGAGCTGAAGCCATATTTATCGGCAATGGAAACAATACTGCGTGAACTGTATTTCAGATCGTGAATCGAACGTAATAATCTGGCATTGCGGATATAGCTGGCGGCAGTAATCGACATTTGTGCGTGGAACAGGCGCTGAAAATGCCATTTAGAATAACCGGTCTTTTTAGCCAGATCGTCAAGCGTAAGTTTTTCGCAAAGATGTTCTTCAATCCATTCCAGGGTTTGTTCCACAACGCTCGTGGAGAAACTGTCCCTCTTCATCCTGTATCTCTCTCCTCAGAATCTGCCAGGGGCAGACCCTTATCTCCTTGTATCCTTAGTGGTAATTATGCTTCAGATTTTTCTTGGTTGTGGATTAATTCCTAAGAATTTGGTCAGTTTATCTTTGTTTTTGTAAATCAATGTATGTCTGCCGGTATTAACCGGCAGAGAGGCGGCAGAAAAAGTCGAGCGGAATCAGGAGGCAGGAATAATGGCAGGGTGATTGCCGATCAGTTCGACAATCAGATCGTTGACGCCGTCGCTCATATTTTTAAAACGAGTCAACTCTGAGCGGGTGACGACCACAAAAACGCCGATGTTTTCCTGGGGAACCATCGCCATATAAGTAATAAAGCCGCCGCCGCCGCCGGTTTTCTGGATAATTCCCGGCCGGTCCTGCTGAGGCGACATATAAACCCAGCCTAATCCCAGGGCATCGGCCCGCCCCGGCACGTCCATGCCGATCACTTTGTTGAACTGGCTACGCTGGTAGATCAGCGTCTGCATGCGGTCAGCCTGACTGGTCCGGGTATGAAAATCCGACGCCAGGAACTGTTGCATCCAGCGCATCATATCGTCCGGGGTGGAGTAGACCCCGCCGCTGCCGATGGCGGCAAGGGTATTGTTACATGGGCTGGCGCCTTTCTCCGGGATCATCAGGCGCGCGCATTGATCCGGCGACGGGGTGAAGGTGGTATCTTTCATGCCCAGCGGACGGGTGATTCGATCCTCAAACAACTGCGGATAGGGTTTACCGGCGGCGCGCGCCAGGGCATCCGCCAGCAAATCGAAGGCGACATTGGAATAGGCGACTTCGCTGCCGGGCGCGGTTTTCAGCTTTGCGGTACTCAGCCAGGTCCAGCGCTGTTCGCGGGTCGGCCAGACGAAGACCGGCCGTTGCGCGGCGCCGCCTGGCTGTTCGCGCGGCAGGGCGCTGGTGTGGGTCGCCAGATTGACCAGGCGGATCGGGGTGCCTTCAAAGGTCGGCACCCGGGTGCCGGAAGGGGCATACTTACTGAGCGGATCGTCAAGCTTCACTACGCCGTTATCCAGCAGCTTAACCAGCAACTCGCTGGTCATCAACTTGGTCAGCGAGGCGACGCGCACGACTGAATCCAGCTGTGGGCGAACATTATTTCCGGGCCGGGTTTCCCCAAAGCTGCGAAAGACGCGCTGATTACCGTCGATGACCACCATCGCCATCCCCGTCGCGCCGCTTCCGTAGAAGATATGGTTGGCGTAACGATCGACGATTTCAGAAGCGAAAAGCGGATCGGGAGAGGGGCTGGAAAACCCCAGGGCGGGTAAAACCGCAATGGCCAGTGCAGCCAGTCTGGCAAATCTGTGTTTCAATGCAGCAAATCCATATTGAGCCGGTTAATAATAACTTTGGTATTTATACTACCCGGGCCGTTTCTGCAAAGGGATGTTGGTCAAAATGTGCGGTTTAAGCTGTCGTGGGTTAGTGAGTACTGAGATGAGGAGCGAGTAATGCAGCAAAAAGTGCTGATGGTAATTGATATGCAGAATGGGGTATTTGCCAACCCGCGTTACGATCGCGCCGGGTGCTGTGAGCGGATAAATCAACTGATCGACCAGGCTGACCGGGTGATTTTTATCCAGCATACCGGAGAGGGGCTGGAGCCGGGCAGCGAGGCTTTTGCGCTACTCGGGGAATTACACTGTCCCGATAGCGCGCTGTATGTCACCAAAACCGCCTGCGATGCTTTTTTTCGCACCGGGCTGGCGGCGTTGCTGCGTGAAAATGGTATTCAACATATGGTGATCTGCGGCTGTGCCACCGATTACTGCGTCGACGCCACGATTAAGAACGGTCTGAGCCGCGGGTTTGCGATAACCGTGGCGCAGGACGCGCATACCACCGCTGACCGTGCGGCGGCCGGCGCCGAAGTGTTGATAGCTCACTATAACGATGTGTGGCGGGATTTTATTATTCCCGATGGCGCGTTGCGGGTGCGGTCCGCCGCCGATATTCTGGTTGAATGGCGCGGTTGATCCGACAGTGTCGCAAACTCCGGAAATACATTTTGTGACGCGGCGTTGATGTTATGTCGCGCGGTTTCATGGTTTGATACAGTTTTACGGGCCAGAATGCGCCAGTCTGCGCTATGGTGAAGCGTCGATATCGCGATGCGTGATAAGAAAAAGAGTTCTCAGGAGTAATCAGTAGATGTTTAAGTCGTTTTTTCCCAGGCCGACAGCGTTTTTCCTGTCGGCTTTTGTATGGGCAATGATCGCTGTGATTTTCTGGCAGGCTGGCGGCGGTCGCTGGTTCGGGCAACTGGTCGGCGCCAGCGGTGAGATTCCCCTTAGCGCGGCGCGTTTCTGGTCAAAAAGTTACCTGGTGTTTTACGCCTATTATGCTTTTGGCGTGGGCGCCTTTGCCGCCTTCTGGTTTATTTACAGCCCGCATCGCTGGCAGTACTGGTCGATTCTGGGTTCGTCGCTGATTATTTTCGTCACCTGGTTTCTGGTGGAGGTCGGAGTGGCGGTCAATGCCTGGTATGCGCCGTTCTACGATTTGATTCAGACCGCGCTGAGCGCGCCGCACAAGGTGGCCATCGGGCAGTTTTACTACGAGGTGGGCGTTTTTCTGGGGATCGCGCTAATCGCCGTGGTGGTCGGGGTGCTGAATAACTTTTTTGTCAGCCATTATGTCTTCCGCTGGCGTACCGCGATGAACGAATACTATATGGCCCACTGGCAGGAACTGCGCCATATTGAAGGGGCCGCGCAGCGCGTTCAGGAAGATACCATGCGCTTCGCCTCGACCCTGGAGAGCATGGGGGTGAGCTTTATCAATGCCGTGATGACGCTGATCGCCTTTCTGCCGGTACTGGTGACGCTCTCCGCCCACGTGCCGGATTTGCCATTTGTCGGGCATGTTCCTTATGGCCTGGTAGTGGCGGCGATTATCTGGTCACTGCTGGGCACCGGCCTGCTGGCGGTGGTGGGGATCAAGCTGCCCGGGCTGGAGTTTAAAAACCAGCGCGTGGAAGCGGCCTACCGTAAAGAGCTGGTGTACGGCGAAGACGATGCGCAGCGTGCCGATCCGCCAACGGTCAGGGAGCTGTTCAGAGCGGTACGTAAGAACTATTTCCGACTCTACTTTCACTATATGTACTTCAATATCGCGCGGATTCTGTATCTGCAGGTGGATAACGTCTTCGGGCTGTTCCTGCTGTTTCCGTCGATTGTCGCCGGCACCATCACTCTCGGCCTGATGACGCAGATTACTAACGTTTTCAGCCAGGTGCGTGGAGCATTCCAGTATTTGATCAGTTCCTGGACCACCCTGGTGGAACTGATGTCGATTTATAAGCGTCTGCGCAGCTTCGAACACCAGCTGGACGACACCCGGCCGCAGTCGGTAACGATACAGAGTTTATAAATGCCGCAGCGCGGCCCGTGGGCCGCGCCTGCACTGTGGGGGTTCAGAAGCGGTAGCCAACGTTGAGGTTGAAGCTGTTCAGGGTATCGGAGTGGCTGCTGCTGGCGTCATACTTCGCCGCTTCGTAGCCCACGTCAAAGGACATACCTTCGTAAACGTTGACCTGGAGGCCAAGCCCATACATCCAGGCGCTACGGCTGGAGGTTTCGCCGCGCAGATAAACATACTGGCTCTGGCTGCTCGCCGCCCGGACGCTGGTCGAGTATTCGGCGCGGGTATAACCTATCCCCAACAGGCCATACAGACTGATATAATCGTTGATGCGCCAGGCCGGGCCGGCGCCGAAAGAGTAATATTTGCTGTCGAGATTATTTTTAGCCTGATAGCTGGAGAGAGGGCTGAAACTATCATCACTGGCGCTTAAATAACTGAACGAGCCAATTATGCCCACCGGGAAGTCCCATTCGTAGCGATATTTCAGGTTAAACCCCCGCGGGTCGTTAATATCGCCGGCATCAGCCTGCGCATAACCG
This sequence comes from Entomohabitans teleogrylli, assembly GCF_001484765.1. Classification (GTDB taxonomy): domain Bacteria; phylum Pseudomonadota; class Gammaproteobacteria; order Enterobacterales; family Enterobacteriaceae; genus Entomohabitans; species Entomohabitans teleogrylli. The sequence goes on from NZ_KQ947380.1 coordinate 143,082, forward strand.
AGTGAAACCGTGGAGTGCCCGGCTATAGCCGGTGCGGCGAGCAGCAGCGTGAACAGCGCCGCGCCGGACAGGTGTAATTTTGTCATGGTGTCTTCCCTGATAGATATTTAAACGCAAACGCTGGCCAGAATATTTAATTTACTGCGTCCCGATACTGGCATAGCGAAGATAAATAGACCGCGGTGAATAATAACATGCGCCGCGATTAAACTATTTTTACGCGAGTGATTTTAGGAATCGATTTATTATGGCCTGGCGTTTGGTCACGGTTGTCAGCGTTGCGTTTCGGCGGTGCCGCAGGTCAGGCAAAAATTCCCGGTGGCCACCCGGGAAGCGATAGGGGATTCATTTAGCGGCGCCGACGGCGCGCCAGCAAAAGCACCAACCCCACCACCAGACTGCCGGATAAAAAAGGCACCAGCCCGAACAGCGAGGCGACCCCCCAGCCGATGTCTACCGGCGGAGCGGAAGGCGCGTTGTTTTGCAGCAGGCGTTCGAAGAGACCGGGCGTTTTGAGCAACAGCTCCACCGCCCAGGAACCAACCCAGAAACACAGCAGAACAAAAAAAGCCCATGTCAGGTTTCCTGCCGGGGCTTTTTCGGGTTTCAGGCCGGAAATCACGGGTTTAAAGATTGATAAATCAGCCATCATGCCTCCCGTCTGGTGCTTAGCAATCGCGTTTGCGGTTATCAGCAAGAAGTCTGGCAGCTGTCTGCGGCTGTCAACATCAGATTGATGGTAATTTACGGCGAGGAATAATCCTGGAGTTTGGTTTTTTGCTTCTTATCACAAATTAAACATTCATTTTATGAAAATTTAACATTTTATCGGCTGGCTAAGACCCGCAAGCGCAGAGAAAGGCGCTCAGGCGGGATTGGGGCGAATCATCGCGACGGGGCAAGCGCCTGCAGCGCGGGGAACGCTGCAGACGCGATGTACGGTTAGCCGTGTTCGACCGAGCACAGCAGAGCGCTGTCCTGTTGATGGCGCTCCAGCGCCAGCTCGATTAGCCGGGTAATCAGTGCGCTATAGCTGATACCGCTGGCCTGCCAGAGTTTGGGATACATGCTGATGTTGGTGAACCCGGGCAACGTATTGATTTCATTAATGACCACTTCGCCGTCCGGCGTCAGGAAAACATCCACCCGCGCCATACCGCGGCATTCCAGCACCTGCCAGGCCTGTAGCGCCACGGCGCGGATCTGGTCGTTTATCGCCGGCTCCAGCGCCGCCGGCACTACCACCCGGGCGCCGTTATCGGCGATATATTTGGTGTCGTAAGAGTAGAAATCGTCGTTCAGGACGATTTCACCGCATACGCTGGCCTGCGGCTGCTCATTGCCCAGTACCGCGCATTCAATTTCCCGCCCAACAATGCCTTTTTCGACGATAACTTTGTGATCGAAGCGTAATGCCAGCGTTAGCGCGTCATGAAACTCCTGTTCGCTGGTCACCTTACTGACACCCACCGAGGATCCCTGGTTGGCGGGTTTGACGAACAGCGGCAGACCAAACTGTTGCACCAGTTCGGCAAAGGGCACGCGTTGCTGGCTGGCTCGCGTCAGAGTGATGAACGGCGCGATATTCAGACCGGCGTCGCGCAGCAGGCGCTTGGTTACGTCTTTGTCCATACAGGCCGCGGAGCTCAGCACGCCGGAGCCGACAAACGGCAGATTGGCCATGCGCAGCATTCCCTGCAGTGAACCATCCTCCCCAAGCGTGCCGTGGACGATCGGGAAGATAACGTCCACCTGCGGTAGCGCGCCGGCCTGCCTGGCGTCGATCAACTGATTGCGCTCCAGCCCTGGTACCAGCGCCAGCGTGTTTCCGGAATGATGGAGGGCAATGCGCGCCGGATCGTCGGCGTTGCGCAGGTAGTCGGAAGCATCATTGACATGCCACTGGCCCTGTTTATCAATCCCGAGCAGCAGTACGTCGAATTTCGTTTTATCGATGGCGTCGACGATATTTTTCGCCGACTGGAGAGAAACCTCATGTTCAGCCGATTTGCCGCCAAACACAATCCCCACGCGTAGTTTTGCCATGTCCTCTTCCACTTATTTAATCACCAGAGACCTGAGGCGCCAAAATAGCACGCCCACTGCGTGGTTCACACGCGAATAACAGACAAAATCAGTATGATACAGAGAGTGGTTATTCGCCATGGGCATAATCTGGCGGAATAACACATCAGATTCAGGGACGGAGGGATTTGTATGATAAGCTCTCGCAAGGCGCGACCCTCTGCTCGCTCCCGGTGACTGACTGGCGCAGGTTTGCCCTCCGACGCCGCTGTCAGCCTGTCTGATCGTAATCTTAGTGGCGCCGTCATGGAATCCTGGAAAGTCAATCTTATCTCCGTCTGGTTTGGCTGCTTTTTTACCGGCCTTGCTATCAGCCAGATTCTGCCTTTTCTGCCGCTGTATGTGGAACAACTGGGCGTCAGTTCCCATGAAGCGCTGTCCATGTGGTCCGGACTGACTTTCAGCGTCACGTTTCTGGTATCGGCGGTGGTCTCCCCTATGTGGGGCAGCCTCGCGGACCGTAAGGGACGCAAACTCATGCTGCTGCGTGCTTCGCTGGGGATGGCGATCGCCATACTGCTCCAGGCTTTCGCCACCAGCGTCTGGCAGCTCTTTATTCTGCGCGGGATCATGGGGCTGACCTCCGGCTATATCCCTAATGCCATGGCTCTGGTGGCTTCACAGGTGCCCCGGGAGCGCAGCGGCTGGGCGCTCAGTACCCTGTCTACCGGGCAGATCAGCGGCGTTATCGCCGGTCCGCTGATGGGGGGATTTATGGCCGATCATCTCGGGCTGCGTATGGTGTTTCTGGTCACGGCCAGCCTGTTAGTGGTGAGTTTTCTGGTCACGTTGTTTCTGATTAAAGAGGGGCCGCGCCCGCAGATTAAGAAAGGTGAGCGCCTGAGCGGCAAGGCGGTATTTGCGTCGCTGCCTTATCCGGGACTGGTGATCAGCCTGTTCATCACCACCATGGTGATTCAGATGTGCAATGGCTCTGTCGGCCCCATTCTGGCGCTGTTTATTAAAGCGCTGGAGCCGGAAAGTACCAATATTGCTTTTATGAGCGGCCTGATAGCCGCCGTCCCGGGGATTTCTGCGCTGATGTCGGCGCCGTGGCTGGGGAAGCTCGGGGATCGTATCGGCACCGCGCGCATCCTGATGGCGACGCTATGCCTGGCGGTAGTGTTGTTTTTTGCTATGTCGTTTGTTTCTTCGCCGCTGCAACTGGCGGTGCTGCGCTTTCTGCTTGGCTTCGCCGATGGCGCGATGCTGCCGGCGGTACAAACGCTGCTGGTCAAATTCGCCAGCGATCGGGTTACCGGGCGTATTTTTGGCTATAACCAGTCGTTTATGTACCTCGGGAACGTGGCTGGCCCGCTGATGGGGGCGGGGATTTCCGCGATGGCCGGATTCCGCTGGGTGTTTATCGCCACGGCGCTGGTGGTGCTTGTCAATATCGTCCAACTGGCCGTGGCGCTGCGCGCCAGACAGCGGCGCGAAGCCGCATCGTAAGCGTTATTTATCGATATATCATATATTAATATATTGCCCGCCGGGAAATAATTTCCGGGGGCAGCAATTATTTTTTTTGAAATACTTTATTTCCACATAAAGAATAATGGAATGAGTAAAACGTTTCGCTGAGCTATTTTTTGCAGAGCGGCTCACTTTTTTACAGATCGTATAAAAATAACAGGGGTAAGCTATGGGAAATGTTGCTCCTGAATGATAACGTCTTTCGACACATTGAAAGGGAATGCTGTTATGAAAAACTTAATAGCTGAGTTATTGGTTAAACTTGCGGAAAAGGAAGAAGAGTCCAAAGAGCTGGTTGCTCAGGTTGAAGCGCTTGAAATAGTGGTTACAGCGCTATTACGCCATATGACTCCCGGCGATCAACAGGCGCTGATTGCCAGCGTTGAAGGTGCGTTACAGGAAGCCGATACCGCTTCAGGCGTTTCTGAACGTGATTCTGAGCTACTGGAGCAATATATAAAAAAGTTGCTACGGCATCCGCGAAGCTAATGCGATTTTAACCAGCCGGCATATCCATCGCTTTTAGTTATGGCGCAAAGGATATGGCGTGCGTAATATATGACCTGCAGGCTATTAGCAGCCGGGCGGTTGCCGGGATAATAAATTAATATTTAACATCTGCTGTACTGATTTGGCGCATCGTCACCAGGCGTAACAAACCGGGCAGTGAAATAATCCGTTTGCCAATGGTTTTTTTCCGCAACTGGCGTCAGACTATAAGTGTAAAAACTGACAGGATGGTGCTATGAAGACAACATTAATAATGACACTGCTGGTGAGTGTGGTTGGGATAAGCGCGGCGCAGGCGGCTGAGAAGACGCTGACGCCGCAGCAACAGCGGATGGCGACCTGTAATCAGCAGGCCAGCGCTAAAGCCGTGAAGGGTGATGAACGTAAAGCGTTTATGAGCAACTGCCTGAAAGGCGGTAGTGAAGACGGAAAAGCCCTGACGCCGCAGCAGCAGAAAATGAAAGACTGTAACGCTCAGGCCGGAAAACAATCCCTGAGCGGCGATGCCCGTAAAACATTTATGAGCAGTTGCCTGAAGAAATAATCGCACGCCGCTGAGGCGCGATGTTATAGCGCTCTAATGCTAAAAGCGTGAACCGGTTTCACGCTTTTTTATTACCGGCAGAAAAATCCCTGTGGAGTTGCGCCAGCGGTAAAGGTGGGCCCGGCGACCCGGGACAGGCCGCCGACCGGTTCTGGCCGTCAGGACTTGCTCAGCCTCTCTGATTTCGCCATACATTTTTCCATGGCTTCAATCACCGCTGAACGGAAGCCTTTCTCTTCCAGTACCCTGACCGCTTCAATGGTGGTGCCGCCCGGGGAACACACCATATCTTTCAGTTCGCCGGGGTGCTTGCCGGTTTCCAGCACCATTTTCGCCGATCCCATCACCGCCTGGGCGGCAAATTTATAGGCCTGCGCCCGGGGCATACCGCCGAGCACGGCGGCGTCGGCCATCGCTTCAATAAACATAAACACATACGCCGGGGAAGAGCCGCTGATGCCGACCACCGGGTGAATCATCGGTTCGGCAATCACTTCCGCCTGGCCAAAACAGCGGAAGATATTCAGCGTGTCGGCAATATCTTCCGGCGTCACCAGCGCATTTGGCGTAATGGACGTCATACCGGCATTCACCAGCGCCGGAGTGTTAGGCATGGCGCGGACAATCTTGCGGTCATGGCCCAGCGCGCTCGCCAGTTGATCCAGCGTCACGCCGGCGGCAATGGAGATGACCAGCGTGTCTTTGTTGAGGCTGGAGGTCACTTCGCTGAGCACTTTTAACATGATGTTGGGTTTTACCGCCCCAAAAACGATATCGGCGATTTGCGCGACTTCCTGGGCGCTTTGCGCGCCGTTGATGCCGTACTGTTCGCGCAGAGCGGCGACGTTATCCGGCGATGGGGTATAGACCCAGATATTGCCTGCCGGTACCTGGCCGCTGGCGACGAGCCCGCCGAGAATCGCGGTTCCCATGTTGCCGCAGCCAATAAACCCGATTTTCTTATCCACTGTGGTTCTCCATTGTTGTCTTATCGTTGTCAGGAAGGGGATAGCTTAGCGCGCTTTCTGCCCTGCGGTAAGGTATTGCGGTGATTTCAGGGATGGCGCGCCGCCGGTGTGGGATGTTTTATCGGTCGCCGCTCGATAGCGGTTGCCAGAAGCGGGCGCGCGGGCAACAATCGGGGTTTCTGTGCGAAGTAAGGAATCATTGTGGCGATATGGGTGGATGCGGACGCCTGTCCGGGAGTGATTAAAGAAATTTTGTACCGTGCGGCGCAGCGAACCGCCACGCCGCTGACGCTGGTGGCTAATCAGCCGCTGCGGGTTCCGGCGTCGGAATATATCCGCACGTTGCGGGTCGCTGCCGGCTTTGACGTGGCGGATAATGAAATCGTGCGTCGCTGCACTCCCGGGGATCTGGTGATCACCGCGGATATTCCGCTGGCGGCCGAAGTGCTGGCGAAAGGGGCGGATGCGCTTAACCCGCGCGGGGAGCGTTACCGCCCGGAAACAATTCGCGAAAAGCTCACCATGCGCGACTTTATGGATACGCTGCGCGCCAGCGGTATCCAGACTGGCGGCCCGGCGGCGCTGGGACCCCGGGATCGCCAGCAGTTTGCCAGCGCTTTAGATCAGTGGTTACAGGCATCGCGCGCCTGAACGATCAAATCCAGCTGTCGTCATCGCCAAAGTCGTCGCCGCCAAAACTGTCATCGCTGGCATCGGCGTTACTGAATCCGTCATCCTGCGACCAGCTCGCGTCCTGAGAGGATAGCAGGTTGTCGTTGCCGGCGGCATCGGCCTGCGCCGTGTCGCCGCTCCCCAGGGGCGGTTGGTTAATGATATTGACCAGCTCTTGCGGCTGCGCCTGGCTGAACATACTGGTCAGCATGTTGCCCAGTACCACCCCCCCGGCGACGCCGGCGGCCGTTTGTAGCGCGCCGGCCAGAAAGCCGTTGCCGCGCGGCGCCTGAGCCGCTTGCGGTGTCTGGCCGACGGGGGGGGCGCTCTGGTATTGTTGGGCGCCGGGGATAGCGCCGGCGCCGCGATCGCCCGAGGTGCCGGGAACCGGACTGGCGCCGCGTGATTGTCCGCCGCCAAACAGTCCGGCGAGAAACCCGCCGCTGCTCTGGCGGGCGCTGTTTTGCAACCGGGTGACCTCACTTTCCAGCGCTTCAATGCGGCTGCTGAGCTGCTTGATCGCCGCTTCCTGGATCAGGATGGTCTGAGCCATATAATAGGGGGCGCCGGGCTGGTCGCGCAGGTGGTTGGCGATCAGCGTTTCAGCCGCGGCGTCGCGCGGGGCGCTGCCGTCTTCCGCCTGTTTCAGACGTGAAAAAAGTCCGTCAATGAGACGCTGTTCTTCAGATTGCATGATGGTTCCTCGGCTATTCAAAGTTCGGGCGTGTGGCGACCATTAAACAGATAGCGCCCGGATGCGTGAGTGATATAGTCCGGCAGTGTGCCGTAAAATCTGTTTGTGTCATTATATTGTTACGTAAATCTGTGAAAAATGTGTTTCCGGGAAAATTGTGTCGTCATGCTTGAGGTCGCGTTACGCTTTCGGGTATGGTGGCAGCCCGGAACTGTGGTATTTTTCCTTTACAGCTTACACGGCAGGGAATGCGCCAGTGGTGCGGTCAACAGTAGATAATTTGTTGAGTTGTCATTATTTATTTACAGAATAGTTCATTGTCCCGGTGGCTGACGATGTCAGCGCGATGGGTTTTTTATCCGGCGCCTGCGCAGACGTAAAGGTTGCCTGAATGTATTAAAGAGGATCTACCCCCGATGACCGAACCGGTTTTTTTAGTCGGCGCCCGCGGTTGCGGAAAAACGACAGTGGGAAAAGCGCTGGCGGAGGCGATGGGCTCCCGTTTCGTGGATACCGATCGCTGGTTAACGGAAACCACGGGTATGACGGTAGCTGAAATGGTGGCGCGCGACGGCTGGCCCGGATTTCGCCGCCGGGAAGGGGAAGCGCTGGCGGCGGTGACCGCGCCGGGGCTGGTGGTGGCGACCGGCGGGGGTATGGTGCTGGCGGAAGCGAACCGCCAGTATATGCGCGAACGCGGTACGGTGATTTACCTCAAGGCGCCGGCGCACATTCTGGCGCATCGGCTGGAAGCTTTTCCGGAAGAGGGACAGCGCCCGACATTAACCGGGCGGCCGATCGCCGATGAGATTGTTGAAATTCTCCACGCCCGGGAAGCGCTTTACCACCAGGCCGCGCATCATGTTATTGATGCCGCCCGCGCGCCGCAGAGCGTGGTGGCGGATATTCTGGCGGCGCTACCGGTAGCCAGAGCCAGTTAACCGCAATATTCGCAGGCGACGTTCATCCGGTTTTCTGCCGACATGGATGTCGCTGCTGTATTTCCCCTGCAATACGTTATTTTTGGTCGCAAATAAGATAATTCAGGCGGCATATTCTGAAAAATAACCGATTGCCCTTTCTGCGACATCTTTTGACCTCTCTCTGTGTTAATGAACCGTTAATATTAAATTTCAGGCAACATTTCTTACCGCTGGCGCAGCGGGCGCGGAATAAACTGCTACGCTTTTTTGGTTAATTTATGATCAGTGAGCGACATTAAAGGCGCGCGGTTTTCTGAGGAAAAGCCGCAGACGGCAGCGGGTAGTAAAGCAGTAGAGATAAGGCGGAATCATGATAAATACAAAGCTGGCGATCCTTACGGTTGGCGTATTACCGATGGAGGAGGTTCTGCCGCTCCTGACGGAACATATTGCGCAACAGCAAATTCACCATATTTGCCTGTTGCAGGGACTCTCGGCGCATGAGGTGGAGGAGGAGTACGGTGCTCAGCCCGGCGAGGAAACGCTCCTGACGGTGCTGGAAGATTTACAACTGGCGCATCTGTCGCTGAGTAAAGTAGAAAATGCGCTGCGTAATGTCATTACGCTACTGGATAACCAGGGTTTTGATGTCATCATGCTGATGAGTAATGGCCGCTTTTCTCCCTTAACGACCCATAACGCGATTTTGCTGGAGCCGGAGCGCATTGTTCCGCCGCTGGTGGCGTCGATTGTCGACGGGCACCAGGTGGGGATTATTGTGCCGGTCGAGGAATTGCTGGCCTCTCAGCAGGAGAAATGGCAGTTCCTGGACACCGGGCCGCACTATGCGCTGGCGAATCCAATCAACGGCACCCGGGAAAATCTGCTTCAGGCAGGCCGGGAACTGGTCGATCGCGGTGTGGATGTGGTGGTGCTGGATAGTCTGGGATACCACCAGAAACACCGGGATATTCTGCAGAAAGCCTTTGATATTCCGGTGCTGTTGTCCCATGTGCTGGTGGCGCGACTGGCGTCGGAGCTGCTGGTGTGAGGCGCGGCAATAAAGTGCGTGACAGAGGCTTGCGGCGCCCTCTATATTGTTTTTTCAGTTATTTTTCAAACAGGGCCGCGCCATGCTACAGAGTAATGAGTATTTCGAAGGGAAAGTGAAGTCTATCGGGTTTACCAGCAGCAGCACCGGCCGCGCCAGCGTGGGCGTGATGGAGCAGGGGGAATACACCTTCGGCACCGGCCAGCCGGAAGAAATGACCGTAGTGAGCGGCGCCCTGAGAGTGCTGCTGGCGGGCGAGATTGAGTGGAAAGTTTACGCGGCGGGAGAGGTGTTTCATGTGCCCGGCCAGAGCGAATTCCACCTTCAGGTGGCGGAACCCAGCGCCTATCTGTGCCGCTATCTGTAACCGCCTTACGGTGTGAAACAGACTGTTCAGAAGCCCAAAAATCTGTTTTTGGGCTTTTCTGTTGCCGGCTCAGCGCTGCGCTTCGCCGCCTAATCCTTCCACCAGACTTTCAATCAGAGCCGCCAGCTCGCCGGTCATCAGCGTGAAGTCAGCGTCAAAGCGCTGGGCGACATCTTCGCGGTCAATATCGTCATTTTGATCGCGCAGTTCGTCGGCGAATTTCAACCGTTTCACAGAACCGTCGTCGCAGATGATGAACTGGATGCGCTGCTGCCAGTCGAGGGCCAGTTTGGTGACCACTTTGCCGGCCTCAATATGCACCGCGATCTCGTCGCTGACCAGATCCTGTTTTTTGCAGCGGATCACCCCGCCGTCTTCGAGGATTGCTTTCAGTTCGGCTTCATCCAGCAACTGGAAGCCCTGCGGCACTTTGCCGGAACGCACCCATTCCGTCAGGGTTAACTCAATCGGGGTTTCCAGCGTCAGCGGAACCACCGGCAGGGAGCCGAGGCTTTTGCGCAGCAGCGCCAGGGTATCTTCCGCCTTTTTGGCGCTGGCGCAGTCAACCATGATCAGACCGTTGGCGGTGTCTATCCACATCATGGTCTGGCTGAAGCGGCTGAAGGCGCGCGGCAGCAGAGAATGCAGCACTTCGTCCTTCAGGGCGTCTTTTTCCGTTTTCTTCAGCTTGCGGCCCTGATCGGCTTCCAGCTTATGGATTTTGGCTTCCAGCGCCTGTTTAATCACCGGCGTGGGCAGAATTTTTTCTTCTTTACGGGCGCAGATAACCAGTTGCCCGTTGCTGGCGTGGGTCAGGGCGTCGCTCTGTGAGCCCATCGGCGGTACCCAGCCGGTTTTGGCCATATCCTGACTACCGCACGGGGTAAAGGAGAACAGCGCCAGTTGCTTTTCGACCTCATCCGCCCGCAGCGGAATGTCGCGGTTTAAGCGATAAACCATTACATTTTTGAACCACAGCATGATTGTCTGCCTTGTGCCTTATCAAACGCAGCGGGCATGATAGCGGATTCGCCGCCAGGTTTCATGATGTTTCCCGGCGGCTGGCCGTATTTGCGCGACAGCTCTCACCGCGGTGGGAGGTGAGCCACAACCGATCAGAAGGAGTAACGAGTGCGTATTGGTATTGATTTAGGCGGGACCAAAACAGAAGTGATCGCCCTCGCGGATAGTGGCGAACAGTTATTCCGTCATCGGCTGCCCACGCCGCGTAATGACTACCGACAAACCATTGAAACTATTGCCACGCTGGTCAGCCAGGCGGAACAAGAGACCGGGCAGCAGGGGAGCGTAGGGGTGGGGATCCCGGGCTCGCTGTCGCCATACAGCGGTCTGGTGAAAAACGCCAATTCCACCTGGCTTAACGGCCAGCCTTTCGATAAGGATCTGGCGCAGCGTCTGGAGCGCGAGGTGCGTATCGCCAATGACGCTAACTGCCTGGCGGTATCCGAAGCGGTAGACGGCGCGGCGGCGGGGGCGCAAACGGTGTTTGCGGTGATTATCGGCACTGGCTGCGGCGCCGGCGTGGCGATAAATGGCCGTTGTCACACCGGCGGCAACGGTACCGCCGGCGAGTGGGGACATAATCCGCTGCCGTGGATGGATGATGATGAGCTGCGCTTTCGGGTGGACGTCCCTTGTTATTGCGGTAAACAGGGCTGCATCGAAACCTTTATTTCCGGGACCGGTTTTGCCACTGATTACCAGCGCCTGAGCGGCCAGACGCTGGCCGGTAACGAGATTATGGCGCGGGCGGCGCAGGGCGACGCTTTGGCCGGGCAGGCCATCCGCCGCTATGAGCAGCGGCTGGCCAAATCGTTGGCGCATGTGATTAATATCCTCGATCCGGATGTGATTGTCCTCGGGGGCGGGATGAGCAATGTCGAACGTCTCTACCAGACGGTACCGGCGCTGGTGAAGCCCTGGGTATTCGGCGGCGAATGTGAAACGCCGATACGCCAGGCATTGCACGGAGATTCCAGCGGCGTGCGCGGCGCGGCCTGGCTGTGGCCGCTGGAGCAGTAAAGCGGGCCACGGCAGGCGGCCCGGCATTCTCTGGCGGGGAGCGCTTATTCTACCGCGTACTGGCGGGCCAGACGGCTGACGCCGAGACCGTTCATCTTGCGGACTTTTATCTGTACCGGGATGCGCTCTTTCATCGCCTCGACGTGGCTGATAACGCCGATGGTTTTGCCGCTGGCGTTCAGCGCGTCAAGGGCGTCCAGCGCGGTATCCAGCGTTTCGGCGTCGAGGGTGCCGAAGCCTTCGTCCAGAAACAGTGAATCAATACGCGTGCGGTGGCTGACCAGATCGGACAGCGCCAGAGCAAGGGCGAGGCTGACCAGGAAGCTTTCACCGCCGGACAGCGTGCGGGTATCGCGCAGCGCGTCCGCTTGCCAGGTATCCAGCACTTCCAGCTCAAGGGCCTCGCCTGCTTTACGCTGCAGCAGGTAGCGCCCGTGCAGGCGGTTCAACTGTTTGTTGGCCAGCCAGACCAGATTGTCCAGCGTCAGCCCCTGGGCAAATTTGCGGAATTTATCCCCCTCTTTTGAACCGATCAGGTTATTGAGAATCCCCCAGTCTTCCAGATGGCGCGCCGCGGCATCGATCTCAGCGCGTAGCGCCAGTTGCTGCTGGCGATGCTGATCGTCGGCGCGCAATTGTTGTTGGATCTCCCCCTGCCGGGTGTTGTTGTCGCGCAACTGTTGGCCAACCGCGGTAAGCTGCTGCTCTGTCCAGGGCTGGGTCTGCTGTTCGGTCAGCCAGGCGGGACGGCGCGCCTGGTGGGCCGCCAGCGCCTCCTGTGCCTGCTGCGCCAGGGTAAGCTGGTGCTGCAACTGGCGCCCCAGCTCGCTTTTTTGCTGTTCCAGCGCCGCGCAGGTTTTTTCGTCCAGCAGGGCGTCGAGAAACTCACTCTCCCCGGCAAACGGGCTGGCTTCCAGCGCGGCGTGGAAACGCTGGTGGGCTGTTGCGCTAAGGGCGCTCTCCTGCTCCAGTTGGCTATCGAGGCTTTTTTGCTCGCCGAGCAACGCCTGGCAGGCGCTGTGGATCTGCTGCCAGTTATCAAGGGGCGGCGCGGGCGTATCCGTTGCGGCGGCGTCCGGCTCTTGCGGCAGAGTGGCAAGCAGGTGCCGGAGCTGTGATTGCTGTTCACGCAGACGGGCCTGTTGTTCCTGATGCTCCTGCCAGAGGCGCGTTTCCGTTTCGCGCTGCGCCAGCCACGCGCTCTCTTCCTCACTGTCGGGGCAGGTTAGCTGGTAGCGACTCAGGGTTTCCGTCAGCCGCTGCTGCTGGGACTGCATCTCCTGATGTTGCTGCTCAAACTGCTGTTGCAGGGCGTGGAGCTGGCTCTGGCGCATTTGCCGCTGGGCCAGGCGATGCAACTGCTGTTCATGGTGCTGCTGTGCCGCCAGCCAGTCATCGGGGCTTGCGCCTGGGGACAGGTCGACAGCCAGCGCGGCGCACAGCGTTTGCCAGTTGGCGATACCGGCCTGCTCTTCCTGAGCCAGTTGCTGGATTTCGGTTTCCAGCGCTTTTTGCCGGACGAGCAACGCTTCCTGCTGGCCGCGCTCCCGGGCGCCCTGTTCTTTCAGGGCATCGACCTCTTTTTCCAGCGCCGCCAGACGCTGCTGGTTTTCCCCGGGCTGTAGCGCCTGGTATTCCGCTACCGCCGGATGCTGTGTGGAGCCGCACAGCGGACAGGGGCGCCCGGGCTGCAGGCGGGCGCGCTCGGCTTCAAGACGCAGAATGATCTCTTCCTGGCGGCACAGGGTTTTAACATCGTTAAGCTGTTGCTGCTGCTCTTTATATTGCTGACGACGCCGGGCCAGGGTCTCTTCGAGGGTCTTCAACTGCGCGGCGCCGTCGTTAAGCGCCGCTCGCTGGCGCGTCAGCGTTTCGCGCAGCGGTATCAGCCGGGCGTGCAGCGTGGTGAGCTGCTGACGCAGCGGGCGTTGCGTTTCCAGTCGCTGCAGGGCGGCGGTTAGCGCGTCGCTGCTCAGTCTGAGCGTGGTATCGGGCAGCGCCGCCAGCGCCTGCTGGTCGCGGGCGATTTGCTTCTGCAGCGTCTGTAGCTGGCGCGCATCGCGCTGGCGTTGGGTAAAGGCGGCGCGCCAGCCAGTCAGTTCGCTGCTCAACAGGCGGTAACGATCATGCTGTTGCAGCCAGTCATTCAGGGCGGCGTTTTGCGTTTCCAGCGCGACAGATTCATGCTGTGCCTGGCGGCGGATCGCCCGGCGCTGCGCCAACGCCTCCTGTAAGCGAGTATTTACTTCTTCACGGCGGCGGCGGGTGCTCTCCCGCTGCTGGTCGATCTCCTGGCGGCGCGACCATTCCGGGCGCAGCTTCGCCGCCGGGAGGGCGAGGGTTAATTTCTCCAGCGCCGGGCGGGCGTTCTCCAGCGCCTGTCTGGCCTGTGCGGCGCCCTGAACGGCGCTGTCGCTGGCGCTGCGCCAACTGTCTAACTGGTTCAGCCACTGCTGGCTGGCTCGCAACTCCTGCTGCTGTTGCAACAGGCGCTTCTCTTGTTCAGTGAGTACCTGCAAACCTGACTGTAACTGCTGGCGCTGCTCGTCGGTCAGCAGCGTGACGCCGGCGGCTCTGGCTTCCAGATGCTCCAGTTGCGTTTTAGCCTGTTTGTGTTTTTCAAAAACCGCGGCGGACAGGCGACCATAGATTTCAGTGCCGGTGAGCTCTTCGAGCAGTTCGGCGCGTTCTTTGGGATCGGCATTAAGAAATGCCGCAAACTGCCCCTGGGATAACAGCATTGAGCGCGTAAAGCGATCGTAATCCAGCCCGGTGAGACTGGCGATATACTCCAGTTTATCTTTCACTTTGTCAGCGACGATTTTGCCATCGGCGCAGCGCGCCAGCTCCACCCGCGGCGCCTGCAGGTTGCCGTCCGGCTGATTACGCGCTCGGTTCTGGCTCCAGAAGGCGCGCCAGGCGACGCCTTTGACGTCGAACTCGACTTCGGCAAGGCACTCCGCGGTGTCGCGGGTCATCAGATCGTTGCGCGACTGGGAGATGGTGTCGAGGCGCGGCGTCTTGTGGTACAGCGCCAGGCAGATGGCGTCCAGCAGGGTGGTTTTACCGGCGCCGGTCGGGCCGGTAATGGCGAACAGCCCGTTGCTGGCGAAGGGTTCGGCGGTGAAATCGATTTTCCACTCGCCTTTCAGCGAGTTGAGGTTTTTCAGGCGCAGACTAAGAATTCTCATACCGACGCCTCCTCATCCAGCCCGTGCAGGGTCTCGCGCAGCAGGGCGCGCAGTCGCTCCTGATGCGGTTCGTCAAGGGTTTCCAGCGCCAGGCGACGCTCAAAAACATCCTCAACGCTCAGTTCGCTGAGGGTTTCGCTGTGCAGCCGCTCAAGGGCGCGCTGGCGCTGCTCCCGGGAGCGACGCAACAGGATGATCTCCACCGGCAGCGATTCGGTGATGTGCTGGATTTTTTTCTGAATATCATGCAGATAGTCGTCGGTGACGACCTCAATGTCCAGCCAGGTCGTGGGCTGCGCGGGGGCGTCCCGCCAGGCGGCCAGCTGGTTTTCAATTTCCCCGAAAGAACCTTTGACCACCGCCAGCGGCTGGCTGACCGGAACTTCCAGAGGCGTCACGCTCTCCAGCGCGCCATGGCTGAAGGTCACCAGATTCACGCTTTTGGCGGCGCCGGTTTCGTCAAAGCTGAGCGGGATTGGCGAGCCGCTGTAGCGGATATGCTCGCTGCCGCCGATGCGCTGGGGCCGGTGAATATGCCCGAGCGCAATGTAATCCGCCGGCGGGAAATTGCGCGCCGGGAAGGCTTCAAGGGTACCGATATAGATGTCGCGCACCGCATCGCTTTTGCTGGCGCCGACGGTGGTCAGGTGGCCGGTGGCCACCACCGGCAGCGACTGGTCGCCGCGCAGCGCGCAGGCGGCCTGCCAGCACTGCTGGTAATAGTCGGTCATCGCTTCCAGCAATTGTTGCTGTTTTTCGGCGCCGGACAGCCCCGCCTGGCTGCGAATGATATCCCGCGGACGTAAATAGGGGATGGGGCACAGCACCGCGCCTGCGCTGCCATCCCGGCAATGCATCATGGTCGCCTGAACGTCGGTGCCGGCGTACACTCGGGTATTGAGGCAGGCCAGTAGTTCCCGGGATTCATTCAGCGTGGCGACGGAATCGTGATTACCCCCCAGTACGTGGAGTTCGCAGCCAATGCCCTGCAGTTGCACCACAAAACGGTTATACAATTCCCGGGCATAGCTGGGCGGCGAACCGGTATCAAAGATATCGCCGGCGACAATGATCGCGTCAACCTGATGGCGCTCCACCGCCTCCAGCAGCCAGTTCAGGAAAGCCTGATGTTCCGGGGCGCGGCTGCGGGTGTAAAAATTCTGACCCAGATGCCAGTCTGACGTATGAATAAGGCGCATAACCGTTTCCAGTGGCGAAAAAGCATGGGGGCGATTATATACTTGTCATCTCCGGGATGCAGAAATGTTGGTACACAGGACGTTTTGACTGTCATAAATACCCGGCCCGCAGGTCATATATTCGTCATACTCGTTATTATCGACGGGTATTTAATTCTGCGTATTGCAGCCGTTTTCCTGTATTAAGGCCCGGCGGCGGCCCAACTTTCGCCACCGGATAAAACGGTCATCTTTTTCATAAATCTGTCATAAAACTGACGCATAATGGCCGCGCATTGAGTTCCGATAGCTAATTTAACAGGGTAAATCATGGCGAAACGCATACTGGTCGTGGAAGATGAGGCGCCAATTCGTGAAATGGTGTGCTTCGTGCTGGAACAAAACGGTTTTCAGCCAATAGAAGCAGAAGATTATGACAGTGCGGTAAATCAGCTTAACGAACCCTGGCCGGATCTGATTTTGCTGGACTGGATGTTACCCGGCGGTTCCGGTATTCAGTTTATTAAACACCTCAAGCGAGAAGCGCTGACCCGGGATATTCCGGTGATGATGCTGACCGCGCGCGGCGAAGAAGAAGATCGGGTGCGCGGTCTGGAGACCGGCGCGGACGATTATATCACCAAGCCGTTTTCCCCCAAGGAACTGGTAGCGCGCATTAAAGCCGTAATGCGGCGGATTTCGCCAATGGCGGTGGAAGAGGTCATCGAAATCCAGGGGCTGAGCCTCGATCCCTCCTCACACCGGGTGATGACCGGGGAAAATCCGCTGGACATGGGGCCCACGGAGTTCAAACTACTACACTTCTTTATGACACATCCCGAGCGGGTCTACAGCCGGGAACAACTGCTCAACCACGTCTGGGGCACCAATGTTTACGTGGAAGATCGCACCGTGGATGTGCACATTCGCCGGCTACGTAAAGCGCTGGAACACAGCGGCCATGATCGCATGGTCCAGACTGTACGCGGCACCGGGTATCGGTTTTCCGCCCGTTTCTGATAATTTGACTGGAGTGTGACAGGTGCTGGAAAGACTGTCATGGAAAAGACTGGTACTGGAACTGGTACTATGCTGCCTGCCGGCGCTGATTCTGGGCGCGATATTTGGCTTTTTGCCGTGGTTTTTACTGGTCGCGGTCACCGGGCTGTTGGTCTGGCATTTCTGGAACCTGCTGCGGCTCTCCTGGTGGTTATGGGTGGATCGCAGTATGACGCCGCCCCCCGGCAAGGGAAGCTGGGAGCCATTGCTGTACGGTCTACACCTGATGCAGGTGCGCAATAAAAAGCGTCGCCGGGAACTGGGAAGTCTGATCAAACGTTTTCG
This sequence comes from Entomohabitans teleogrylli, assembly GCF_001484765.1. Lineage (GTDB taxonomy): Bacteria > Pseudomonadota > Gammaproteobacteria > Enterobacterales > Enterobacteriaceae > Entomohabitans > Entomohabitans teleogrylli. Next base: position 160,128 of record NZ_KQ947380.1, read on the forward strand.
CAGCGGCGCCGAGTCGCTGCCGGACGCGGTGGTGCTGACCACCGAAGAAGGCACGATTTTCTGGTGTAACGGCCTGGCGCAGCAACTGTTGCACCTGCGTTGGCCGGACGATAACGGCCAGAACATCCTTAACCTGCTGCGTTACCCGGAATTCAGCCAGTATCTGAAGGCGCGCGATTTCAGTCGCCCGCTTAACCTGGTGTTGAATAACGGCCATCATATTGAGTTCCGCGTGATGCCTTACAGCGATAGCCAGTGGTTGATGGTCGCCCGGGACACTACCCAGATGCATCAACTGGAAGGCGCGCGGCGTAACTTTTTCGCCAACGTCAGTCATGAACTGCGTACGCCGCTGACGGTGTTGCAGGGCTACCTGGAGATGATGCAGGACCAGGAGATGCCCGGCCAGTTGCGCGATAAGGCGCTGCATTCGATGCGCGAGCAAACCCAGCGCATGGAAGGGCTGGTGAAACAACTGTTGACGTTATCAAGGATTGAAGCGGCGCCGGCGCTGAAGCTGAATGAAAAAATCGATGTTCCGCTGCTGTTGCGCCAGCTGGAACTGGAAGCGCAAACCCTGAGCCACGGTCGCCATCAACTGACCTTTAATGTTGATCCGGCACTGAAAGTGTTGGGGAATGAAGAGCAACTGCGCAGCGCCATCTCTAATCTGGTGTATAACGCCGTGAATCACACCCCGGACGGTACTCACATTACGGTAGAGTGGCGCCGGATATCCCAGGGGGCGGCGTTCAGCGTCCGGGACGATGGACCGGGTATTGCCGCGGAACATCTGCCGCGCCTGACCGAGCGCTTCTACCGGGTGGATAAGGCGCGCTCGCGCCAGACCGGCGGCAGCGGCCTGGGACTGGCGATTGTCAAACACGCCCTCGGTCACCATGATACGCGGCTGGATATCGAAAGCGCGCCGGGTAAGGGCGCCTGTTTTTCGTTTGTGTTGCCCGCCAGGCTAATTGTGAACGGGGATACGCACAGCGCTTCATCGACGCCCTCCTCGGTGTAAAGCGTCACGCCAGATTGACACTTGCGGGTGGCTGTCTGGCGGTTAATCATTGGCGGGTAAAATCTTTTCACGGGTGGTTGTTTTTTGTCCGCACGATAAGCCGGGATTATTTCCTGATGCTGGATAATGATGCTAATGCTGTCGCTATTTTTAGCAAATCCATCTGGTTTTTGGATCCGTTATTGCCTTCAAACGCTATAAGCGTTCTAATTAGCCCCCAATTGATGTCAGACTCTCCAGAATTGCGTGGTAATTCGAATAACTCTTCTTCACCATCGCGCCCTGAGAAGCATTTCTCGCTGTGATTTTCTGATATTGCCATTTTTTCGCCAGATCCCTGGCGGCAAAAAATGAATGTTTTCAACATCACGCATCCACAGGCAGTTATTTATTTATGACCCGTCATTTAAAACCACGCGACATCCTTGCACTGGGCTTTATGACCTTTGCGCTGTTTGTCGGCGCCGGTAACATTATTTTTCCCCCGATGGTTGGCCTGCAGGCCGGTGAACACGTGTGGTGGGCATCGCTGGGCTTCCTGATCACCGCCGTTGGCTTGCCGGTATTGACCGTGGTGTCGCTGGCCCGGGTCGGCGGGGGGATGGACCTGTTAAGTACTCCGATTGGCCGCTATGCCGGGCTGCTGCTGGCGACGGTCTGCTATCTGGCCGTTGGGCCGCTGTTTGCCACGCCGCGTACCGCCACCGTGTCATTCGAAGTCGGTATTGCGCCGCTGACCGGCGACGGCTGGCTGCCGCTGTTTATCTATAGCCTGATCTATTTTGTGCTGGTGATCGGCATTTCCCTGTATCCGGGAAAACTGCTGGATACCGTCGGCCACTTCCTGGCGCCGATTAAGATACTGGCGCTAATTGTGCTGGCGGTTGCCGCCATCATCTGGCCCGCCGGCGGGATCAGTACCGCGACCGAAGCCTATCAGAACGCGGCGTTTTCCAACGGCTTCGTCAACGGCTATCTGACCATGGATACCCTTGGCGCACTGGTGTTCGGTATTGTGATTGTTAACGCCGCCCGCTCGCGCGGGGTGACCGAAGCGCATCTGCTGACCCGCTATACTATCTGGGCCGGGCTGATTGCCGGCGTCGGACTGGCGCTGCTGTATCTGGCGCTGTTCCGCATCGGCTCGGATAGCGCGACGCTGGTGGAGCAGTCGGCGAACGGCGCGGCGATCCTTCATGCCTATGTTCAGCATACTTTCGGCGGGGCGGGCAGTTTCCTGCTGGCGGCGCTGATTTTCCTGGCCTGCATGGTGACGGCGGTAGGGCTGACCTGCGCCTGCGCCGAGTTCTTCGCCCAGTATCTGCCGGTCTCTTACCGGGCGCTGGTGTTTATTCTCGGCCTGTTCTCCATGGTGATTTCTAACCTTGGACTGAGCCAGTTAATCCAGATCTCGATCCCGATCCTGACGGCGATTTACCCGCCGTGTATCGTGCTGGTGGTGTTAAGTTTTACCCGGCCGTGGTGGCATAATTCGACGCGTATTATTGCGCCGGCGATGTTGGTAAGCCTGCTGTTCGGGATCCTCGACGGGGTTAAAGCGTCGGCCCTGAGCGGGTTACTGCCCGACTGGACCAGCCGTCTGCCGCTGGCGGAACAGGGGCTGGCGTGGGCCCTGCCAACGGTGGTGATAGTGGTCCTGTCGGTTATCTGGGACCGGGCAGCGGGGCGCCAGGTAACGTCCGCCGCTCACTGATCGAACGCTTTTTATTTAGCCACGGGGCCAGGCTCCGTGGTTTTTTTATGGTTGGATGGCATCAATGGAAAACAATTCGCTCAAACGCGGTTTGAGTACCCGACATATTCGGTTTATGGCGCTGGGGTCGGCGATTGGCACCGGGCTGTTTTACGGCTCGGCGGACGCCATCAAAATGGCCGGTCCCAGCGTTCTGCTGGCTTACATTATCGGCGGCGTCGCGGCGTACATTATTATGCGCGCGCTGGGTGAACTGTCGGTACATAACCCGGCGGCCAGCTCCTTCTCGCGCTATGCCCAGGAGAACCTGGGTTCGCTGGCGGGCTACATTACCGGCTGGACCTACTGCTTTGAAATCCTGATTGTGGCGATTGCCGATGTGACGGCGTTTGGCATTTATATGGGGGTGTGGTTCCCGACAGTGCCGCACTGGATATGGGTGCTGAGCGTGGTGCTGCTGATCTGCGCCATCAACCTGATGAGTGTCAGGGTGTTTGGCGAACTGGAGTTCTGGTTTTCGTTTTTTAAAGTCGCTACCATTATCATCATGATTATCGCCGGTTTCGGCATCATTATCTGGGGCATCGGTAACGGCGGCCAGCCCACCGGTATCCATAATCTGTGGAGTAACGGCGGCTTCTTTAGCAACGGCTGGCTGGGTATGGTTATGTCGCTGCAGATGGTGATGTTCGCCTATGGCGGAATTGAAATCATCGGCATTACCGCCGGGGAAGCGAAGGATCCGCAGAAATCGATCCCGCGCGCCATCAATTCGGTGCCGATGCGTATTCTGGTGTTTTACGTCGGTACCCTGTTTGTCATCATGTCTATCTATCCGTGGAATCAGGTGGGCACCAACGGCAGTCCTTTTGTGCTGACCTTTCAGCATCTGGGCATTACTTTCGCCGCCAGCATTCTGAATTTTGTGGTGTTGACCGCTTCGCTGTCGGCGATTAACAGCGATGTGTTTGGCGTGGGCCGTATGCTGCACGGTATGGCGCAGCAGGGTAGCGCGCCGCAGATCTTCGCGAAAACCTCGCGGCGCGGCATTCCGTGGGTCACGGTGGTGGTCATGACCGTGGCGCTGCTGCTGGCGGTCTATCTGAACTACATCATGCCGGAAAGCGTCTTTCTGGTGATCGCGTCGCTGGCGACGTTCGCCACCGTCTGGGTGTGGATCATGATTCTGCTGTCACAGATCGCCTTCCGCCGCCGTCTGTCGCCGGATGAGGTACGGGCGCTGAAATTCAAAGTGCCGGGTGGTGTGGTAACAACCACGGCGGGTCTGATCTTCCTGGTCTTTATTATCGGACTTATCGGTTATCACCCGGATACCCGCATTTCGCTGTATGTCGGCTGCGCGTGGATTGCATTATTGCTGATTGGCTGGTGGGTGAAGTGCCGCCGCGAGCGAACAATGGCCCGATAGCCGCGGGCGCCAGAGGGAGGCTGGCGCCGGGCTGTGTCGGCAATATTTTGATTTAGCAAATGATTTTCCCATCTGCCGGCTGTCGGCGGCAGACAGCCGATAGCCCGGAGCATCCCGTTCAGCGGGGGTTTTTCTCCTCCCCCGCTATCCTCCCCCTGATTCCTCCCGTAGTGATGAGTTATCCTTATTCTGCCTGTGGCAAGGTGGCGTCAATTTAATCTGGTGGAGACATATTATGTTACAGGCCTGGCATCTGGCGGTTCCCCCCTTTATACGCATCCATCACCAGCGGCTGCATATCTCACTGTGGCTGTCCGGCGACGCGTTGCCTGAGCGGGTGATGCTACGTTATGAAAATGATAATGAGGAGACGCCGATTGCGATGCGGCGCCATGAAGGCAGCGCTCCCGCCGGCGTCGTGGAGTGGCGTGGCGCTATTGATCTACAAAGCGGCCAGCCGCGGCGGCGCTATAGCTTTAAACTGCTGTGGGCCGATCGCCAGCGCTGGTTTACGCCGCAGGGATTGCGTGATTATCCCCCGGCGCGGCTGGAACAGTTCGCAATTGACGCGCCGGACGAGGGGCCGCAGTGGGTGCAGGATCAGGTGTTCTACCAGATTTTCCCCGACCGTTTTGCGCGTAGCGCTTCGCGGAGCGCGCAGCAGGACGAGGTGTACTATCACCACGCCGCAGGTCACGACATTATTCGCCGCGACTGGGCGGAACCGTTGACTGCGCAAGCGGGCGGCTCAACCTTTTATGGCGGCGATCTGAACGGTATTTGCGAAAAGCTACCGTATCTGAAAGCGCTCGGCGTGACGGCGCTGTATCTGAATCCGGTCTTTACCGCTCCCAGCGTTCACAAATATGACACCGAAGATTATCGCTCCGTCGATCCGCGCTTTGGCGGCGATGAGGCGCTGCTGCGCCTGCGTAGGGAGACCCGCGAGCAGGGCATGCGCCTGGTGCTGGACGGGGTGTTCAACCATAGCGGCGATAGCCACCCGTGGTTCGACAGAGCCGGCGCGTCACCGCAGGGCGCCAGCCAGAACCCGGCATCGCCATATCGCGACTGGTTCAGTTTTTCGCCGCAGGGGGAACCGCTGAGCTGGCTGGGGCATGCGCACCTGCCGAAACTGGACTATCGCTCGCCGTCGCTGGTGGAGGAGATCTATGGGGGAGAAAGCAGTATTGTGCGCCACTGGCTGCGTGAGCCGTGGGGGATGGATGGCTGGCGGCTGGATGTGGCGCATATGCTGGGCGAAGGCGGCGGCGCCGGCAACAATCTGCGCCATGTCGCGGGGATTACTCAGGCGGCGAAGGCAGTGAATCCTGAGGCCTATGTGGTGGGCGAGCACTTTGGCGATGCCCGCCAGTGGCTGCAGGCCGATGCCGAAGATGCGGCGATGAATTATCGCGGCTTTACCTTCCCGGTTTGGGGGTTTCTTGCCAATACCGATATTTCATACGATCCGCAGCAGATTGATGCCCGGACGTGTATCGAATGGATGGAAAATTACCGCGCCGGGCTGTCCCATCAGCAGCAATTGCGTATGTTTAACCAACTGGATAGCCATGATACCGCGCGTTTTAAATCGCTGCTGGGTAAAGATGTGGCGCGTCTGCCGCTGGCGGTGGTCTGGCTGTTCTGCTGGCCCGGGGTGCCATGCATCTATTATGGGGACGAAGTCGGACTGGATGGCAATAACGATCCATTCTGTCGTAAGCCGTTTCCGTGGGATGAAGCGCAGCAGGACAGCGACCTGTTGGCGCTTTATCAGCGTATGGCGCAGTTGCGTCGCCAGAGCCGCGCTCTGCGCCACGGCGGCTGTGCGGTTGTCTATGCCCGGGGCGATGTGGTGGTGTTTGTCCGCGTCTGGGGGGATGAGCGCATTCTGGTGGCGATTAACCGCGGCGCAGCGCAGCAGGTGACGCTGGCGGATGCACCTTTGCTGCCGGAAGGCGACTGGCGTCGTCTGCTGGGTGAGGCGTCTCGTGAAGGGATGCAGCTCCGGTTGCCTGAGATATCCGTCAGCCTGTGGCAGTGCTGATTCCGGCGCTGTCCGGCTTTTTCTCCCTGCGGCTGCGCGCTGCAGGGGGATACAGCAATTTCGCCGCGCTGATGAAATGACCTTTTCCTGAAACGCCTGTCTCTCCGCGTAGTTCCTGAAGAATAATACCCACACTGTATACGATATATTATTGAGCTGAATGTGTTGGCGAATAAACGGAATATTTGTGTGGGAAAGCGGCGTGAATAATAGCCCGCCGGAGATATTTCTCGGGCGGAATAATCGACCTGAAATTTCCCGCTATACTTTTTTGGGTTAACGACCCGGCAATCAGACGTAAATAGTGATTTTGCGATTTTATTTCAATGGGTTATCTGGTGGTGAGCCATTGCTATACCGCGCTGAATGCTGATGAAACTGCAGCGTCCGACAACAATGTTTATTGGGTGTCAGGCATTTAATAATATCCGGATCCGTTAGCTAAAATCGGTGAGGTTTTTAATACACCGGCGATTTCAAATTCGGCAGAAACAGAAAGTGTTAAGGATTATATCTGGCCGAAATAACGGGCAGTCGATCCTGATATAAAACCCGTTGTGGGTATTTACCGGGTTCACGGTGCGCCGCAGTGCAAGGCGTAATGGACTTCCCGGCGGGTTTTCACCCGCCCTGGCTGACAGCACAGGATATTCTGATGGTGGAAAATAAGCCGGTGACGCTGGTCATCACTCATGTGATTCCCGCCGATCAAACCGAACGTTATGAGGCATGGCTGGCCCGTATTGTCCCTGTCGCCGCCTCGTTTCCCGGGCACCTGGGAGCGAATGTGATTCGCCCCAGCGAAGGGCACAACGTCTGGAACATTATTATTCGCTTCGACACGCTGGAAAATCTCTATGCCTGGACCCAATCGTCGCAGCGCAAAGCGTTGGTGGAGGAAATCTCCCCCTGGCTGGCGCAGGGCGATCGCACCGAGATCCATAGCGAGGCGGCATTCTGGTTTACCCCGCCCGCGCCCAGGGTGCGCCAGCCGCCGCGCTGGAAGCAGTTCCTGATCACTCTGATGGTTATCTTTCCCAGTACCAATCTGGTGCCGTGGCTGACCGGTAGCCTATTCCCCGGACTGAAGGGGACCCTGTTGCTGCATCTGGTGAATGACGCCTGCGTCGTGGCGCTGGTGGTGTGGCTGTGGATGCCGCTGGTTACCCGCTGGTTTGCCGGCTGGCTGAAGAAATCCCCCCGGAATTAAGCGCCTGTAACCCAGGTCCGCAGGAGAAAACATTATGTCGCAACAGGCAACACTGATTCTGATAAACGGGCAATTCCATACCCTTGACCGGGAAAATCCCCGGGTACAGGCGCTGGCTATCCAGGGCGGCAAGATTCTGGCCGTCGGCAGCGAGGCGTATGTGATGAGTTTCGCCGCGCCGCACACGCAGATCGTCGATCTGCAGGGGCATTGTGTCATTCCGGGCCTTAATGACTCACACCTGCATCTGATTCGCGGCGGGCTGAACTATAACCTGGAACTGCGCTGGGAAGGGGTACCATCGCTGGCGGACGCTCTGCGGATGTTGAAAGATCAGGCGCAGAGAACGCCGTCGCCCCAGTGGGTGCGGGTGGTTGGCGGCTGGTCGGAATTTCAGTTCGCCGAACGGCGGATGCCGACTATTGATGAACTGAACGCCGCGGCGCCCGATACGCCGGTGTTCGTGCTGCACCTTTACGATCGCGCGTTACTGAACCGCGCCGCCCTGAAAGCGGTGGGGTATACCCGGGAGACGCCGGATCCGCACGGTGGCGAAATCGTTCGCGACAGCCAGGGGAATCCGACAGGGATGCTGATAGCGAAGCCGAACGCCATGATCCTCTACGCCACGCTGGCGAAAGGGCCGAAGCTGCCGCTGGAAATGCAGATTAATTCCACCCGCCAGTTTATGCGCGAACTGAACCGGCTTGGCGTCACCAGCGCCATTGACGCCGGCGGCGGTTTTCAGAACTACCCGGAAGATTATCAAATCATTGAGCAACTGCACGCGGAAGATCAGATGACGGTGCGTATTGCCTACAACCTGTTCACGCAGCGCCCGCAGCAGGAGCTGGAGGATTTTGCAACGTGGACCGATATGTTGGCGCCGGGGCAGGGGAGCGACTTTTACCGCGCCAACGGGGCCGGGGAGATGCTGGTCTTTTCCGCCGCCGATTTTGAAGATTTCCTGCAGCCGCGGCCCGATCTGCCGCCGGGGATGGAGGAGGAACTGGAGCGGGTGGTACGTCACCTGGTGGAAAATCGCTGGCCGTTCCGCCTGCATGCCACCTATAACGAATCCATCAGCCGCATGCTGGATGTATTCGAGAAGGTTAACCGGGAGATTCCGTTCGATGGCCTGCAGTGGTTTTTTGACCACGCGGAAACCATCACCGAACAAAATATTGAGCGGGTAAAGGCGCTGGGCGGCGGCATTGCAGTACAGCACCGGATGGCATTCCAGGGGGAGTATTTCGTGGAACGCTACGGCCAGGAAGCGGTTAAGCAGACGCCGCCGGTGGCGAAGATGCTGGCGATGGACGTGCCGGTAGGACTTGGGACCGATGCGACCCGGGTGGCCAGCTATAACCCGTGGACGGCGCTATACTGGCTGGTGTCCGGGCGTACAGTGGGGGGAATGGCGATGTATGACGACAATAACCGCCTGTCCCGCGAGGTGGCGCTGGAACTGTGGACCGCCGGCAGCGCATGGTTTTCCAGCGAACAGGGGAAAAAAGGCCGTCTTCAGGCCGGGCAACTGGCCGACGTGGTGGTGCTGTCGCAGGACTACTTCAGCGTAGCGGAAGAGGAGATCAAGGGAATTGAATCGGTCATGACGCTGGTAAACGGAAAGGTGGTATATGCCGCCGGCGCCTTTAGCCCGCTGACGCCGCCGCCAATCCCGGTGCTGCCGGAATGGTCGCCGGTGGTCAAGGTCCCGGGGCACTATCGTGCGGCGCCGCCGGTGAGCGCTAAAAGCGGGGTGATGGCGCAGGCGCACCAGTGCTGTGGCAGTTGTAACGTTCACGGCCATCAGCACGACATCGCCCGTCGCTCCACGGTGCCGGTTGCCGATGAGCAGGCATTCTGGGGCGTGCTGGGCTGCTCGTGTTTTGCTTTCTGAGACCCGGCAAGTCACCGCCGCCCGCTGGCCGGGCTGCGGTTCTCCTCAATGCGCAGCCACATTCGATAACCGACGCTACAGGGATTTGCTGCTGGCCAGCGCCATCATGCGTGGATAAAACTGCCAGAATAACCGCTCCAGCCCGGCATAGTGGGCGTCCAGATCCTGCCAGGAGTCGCTCAGAGCGGCCAGCTTCGGGCGCCGCGCCGCCATACCGTTGAGGACGCGGGCGATAAACGCCATATCCTGGTAACGCTCCAGCCAGCGCTCGCGCCACATATAGTCGTTTAGATTCACAAATCGCTGCGGCGCGTACGCCAGCGCCGGCATGATTTCGCTTTGCGCCTGGCGGATAAAATCGGCCAGTTCCAGCTCGGGCGATAGCTGCGCCCAGTGGCGTGAGACAAAATGGTCCCACATCACGTCGAGACTGATTGGAGAGACGCGGCGCGTGGCCGGGCGAAACCACTCCCGGGCCTCTTTGACTTCCGGTAAACCGTCGGTCATGGCATCAATACGCCGGTGCATATAAATACCGGATACTACCCGCGGCGGCCAGGCGTCGTCAGGATTGCCGCGCACAAAATCCGCCAACAGATTACCGAGCAGCGAACTGTGCGCCAGATGCGCGAGATGCAGATGAGCAAGAAAATTCATATCGATCCTGACTGAAAAGAGAGCCAAAGCGGCTTAGCTGTTGCAGGGAGGTCGCCCCGGCACTAGACTATACCGCCTGTTTTTCGTTGCCGTCGACAGGCGTACTGGTCAGTTACCCGCCGCGCGGGGCCGGCCGCAATCATGATGCCTGTCCGTCAGGCTCCAGTTATAGTGAATACCCATGCGCGTTGCCGATTTTTCTTTCGAACTACCCGAATCCCTTATCGCCCATTATCCCCAGGCAAACCGCAGCGCCTGCCGCCTGTTGTCGCTGGACGGGCCGACCGGGGCGTTAACTCATGGCACTTTCACCGATCTGCTCGATAAGCTCAACCCCGGAGATTTGCTGGTTTTTAACAATACCCGGGTGATCCCGGCGCGGTTGTTTGGCCGTAAAGCCAGCGGCGGGCGTATCGAAATGCTGGTCGAGCGGATGCTCGACGACAAGCGCGTACTGGCTCATATCCGGGCCTCGAAAGCGCCGAAGCCGGGGGCGGAACTGCTGCTTGGCGATGATGAAAGTGTAAGCGCCACTATGGTGGCGCGCCAGGACGCGCTGTTCGAAGTGCAGTTTAACGACCCGCGCAGCGTGCTGGATATCCTGAATCAGGCCGGCCATATGCCGCTGCCGCCGTATATCGACCGTCCGGATGAAGAGGCGGATCGCGAGCTATACCAGACGGTATACAGTGAAAAACCCGGCGCCGTCGCGGCGCCTACCGCCGGTTTGCATTTTGATGAGCCGCTGCTGGCGGCGCTGCGCGCTAAAGGCGTGGAGATGGCGTTTGTCACCCTGCACGTCGGGGCCGGGACTTTTCAGCCGGTGCGGGTAGAGAGTATTGAAGACCACACCATGCATTCGGAATATGCCGAGGTGCCCCGGGACGTGGTGGATGCGGTACTGGCCTGTAAAGCGCGCGGCAACCGGGTGATCGCGGTGGGCACCACGTCTGTGCGTTCGCTGGAAAGCGCGGCCCAGGCCGCCAGCGATGCGCTGATTGCGCCGTTTTTCGGCGATACGCAGATTTTTATCTATCCAGGCTATCAGTACCGGATTATTGATGCGCTGGTAACCAATTTCCACCTGCCGGAGTCGACCCTGATCATGCTGGTTTCCGCCTTTGCCGGCTATCGCCACACTCTGCATGCCTATCATCAGGCGGTCAAAGAGCAATATCGCTTTTTTAGCTACGGAGATGCGATGTTTATCACCTACAATCCGCAGGCGATTAACGAACGTCCTTAATAAAAAAGGTGAATTTTAACCCGGGTAACGCTCGCTATCTTCCGGCGCAGCGTGTACGCTCCCGGGCTGCGCATTGCTCTGTGCCGGAATGCCGGTCGATGCGCCTGATTTTTCGCGCGGTGGGATTAACCCGCGGCGTTTTGTTAACCATCAGACTGTGTCTCTGATGCTGGAGGAAACGTGAAATTTGAACTCGATACCACCGACGGTCGCGCCCGCCGCGGCCGCCTGGTATTTGATCGCGGCGTCGTGGAGACGCCGGCCTTTATGCCCGTTGGTACTTATGGCACCGTCAAAGGGATGACGCCGGAAGAGGTAGAAGCCACCGGCGCGCAAATTATCCTCGGTAATACTTTCCACCTGTGGCTGCGCCCGGGGCAGGAAATCATGAAACTGCACGGCGATCTGCATGACTTTATGCAGTGGAAGGGTCCTATTCTCACCGACTCCGGCGGTTTTCAGGTGTTCAGCCTCGGGGATATCCGTAAAATTACTGAAGCAGGCGTGCATTTTCGCAACCCCATCAACGGCGATCCGATTTTCCTCGATCCGGAAAAATCCATGGAGATTCAGTACGATCTGGGCTCCGATATTGTGATGATCTTCGACGAATGTACGCCGTACCCGGCGGACCGGGATTATGCGCGCCGTTCGATGGAAATGTCCCTGCGCTGGGCAAAACGCAGCCGTGACCGTTTTGATGCGTTGCATAATCCCAATGCGCTGTTCGGGATTATTCAGGGCAGCGTTTACGAAGATTTACGCGATATCTCAGTAAAAGGTCTGGTAGAGATAGGCTTTGATGGCTACGCTGTCGGCGGCCTGGCCGTTGGCGAGCCGAAAGAGGACATGCACCGGATTCTTGAGCATGTTTGCCCGCAGATCCCGGCGGATAAGCCGCGCTATCTGATGGGGGTCGGTAAGCCGGAGGATTTGGTGGAAGGCGTTCGGCGCGGTATTGATATGTTTGACTGCGTCATGCCTACCCGCAACGCGCGCAATGGTCATCTGTTTGTGACCAATGGTGTGGTAAAAATCCGTAACGCGAAATATAAGAGCGATACTTCACCGCTGGATGAAGATTGTGATTGCTATACGTGTCGCAATTATTCGCGCGCCTACTTGCATCATCTCGATCGTTGCAACGAAATATTGGGTGCTCGTCTGAACACGATTCATAACCTGCGCTACTATCAGCGTTTGATGGCGGGTTTACGCAAGGCTATTGAAGAGGGTAAATTAGAGCACTTTGTCGCGGATTTTTACGCCCGGACAGGTAAACCGGTTCCACCTTTGAACGTTGATTAATTAATAATGAGGGAATTTTAATGAGCTTTTTCATTTCTGATGCGGTTGCTGCCACAGGTGCTCCGGCGCAGGGTAGCCCGATGTCACTGATTCTTATGCTGGTGGTTTTCGGTCTGATTTTCTATTTCATGATCCTGCGTCCTCAGCAGAAACGTACCAAAGAGCATAAGAAACTGATGGACTCCATCGCCAAAGGCGATGAAGTGCTGACCAACGGCGGTCTGGTTGGCCGCGTCACCAAAGTGGGTGAAAACGGTTATATCTCCATCGCGCTGAACGACACTAACGAAGTGGTCATTAAGCGTGATTTCGTCGCAGCGGTTCTGCCGAAAGGCACCATGAAGGCGCTGTAATTTTTTGTTTTCCCTAAGGGAACTGCCGTGTTAAACCGTTATCCTTTGTGGAAGTACATCATGCTGATCGTCGTTATCGTGGTCGGCCTGTTGTATGCGCTTCCCAACCTGTATGGTGAGGATCCGGCTGTTCAGATCACTGGCGCGCGCGGCGTCGCCGCCAGTGAGCAAACGCTGATCCAGGTACAGAACACCTTAAAAGAAGAAAATATCACCGCGAAGTCGATAGCGCTGGAACAGGGCGCTATTCTGGCGCGTTTTGATTCCACCGATACGCAACTGCGCGCTCGTGAAGCGATGATGAGCGTATTGGGTGATAAATACGTCGTGGCGCTTAACCTTGCGCCGGCGACCCCGCGCTGGCTGTCCGCCATTTACGCCGAGCCGATGAAGCTCGGTCTCGATCTGCGCGGCGGCGTTCACTTCCTGATGGAAGTGGATATGGAAACCGCGCTGGGTAAACTCCAGGAACAGAATATCGACAGTCTGCGCAGCGACCTGCGTGAAAAAGGCATTGTCTGGACTAACGTCCGCAAGACCGATAACTACGGCGTAGGGATCACTTTCCGCGACGCTAAATCCCGTGACGACGCTATCAGCTATCTGCAGTCGCGCCATCGGGATCTGGTGATCTCCAGCCAGGGGAGCACCGGTCTGGCGGCGGTGATGTCTGATGAACGTCTGCGCGAAGCCCGCGAATACGCGGTGCAGCAGAACATCAATATCCTGCGTAACCGCGTTAACCAGCTCGGCGTTGCTGAACCGCTGGTGCAGCGTCAGGGCGCCGACCGCATTGTGGTTGAGCTGCCGGGTATCCAGGATACCGCGCGCGCGAAAGAGATCCTTGGCGCAACCGCAACGCTGGAATTCCGTCTGGTGAATACCAACGTCGATCAGGCTGCCGCCACTTCCGGGCGCGTGCCGGGCGACTCTGAGATTAAGCAGACCCGTGAAGGCCAGCCGGTAGTGCTGTTCAAGCGGGTGATCCTCACCGGCGACCACATTACCGACTCAACCTCCAGTCAGGATGAGTACAACCAGCCGCAGGTCAATATCTCCCTCGACAGCGCTGGCGGTAACATCATGTCGAACTTCACCAAGGACAATATCGGCAAACCGATGGCGACCCTGTTCGTGGAGTATAAAGACAGCGGTAAGAAAGACGCCAACGGTCGTGCGGTACTGGTGAAGCAGGAAGAGGTGATTAACGTCGCCAATATCCAGTCTCGTCTGGGGAGCAGCTTCCGTATCACCGGTATCAACAACCCGAATGAAGCGCGCCAGCTTTCGCTGCTGCTGCGCGCCGGCGCGCTGATTGCGCCGATTCAGATTGTTGAAGAGCGCACCATCGGCCCGACGCTGGGGATGCAGAACATCAAGCAGGGTCTGGAAGCCTGTTTGTGGGGTCTGGTGGCCTCTATCGTCTTTATGGTGTTCTTCTATAAGAAATTTGGTCTGATCGCCACGACGGCGCTGATCGCCAACCTGGTGTTGATTGTCGGGGTAATGTCCCTGCTGCCGGGGGCGACGCTGACGATGCCGGGGATTGCCGGTATCGTGCTGACGCTGGCGGTGGCGGTGGACGCCAACGTACTGATAAACGAACGTATTAAGGAAGAGCTTAAGAACGGTCGTTCGGTGCAGCAGGCGATCCACGAAGGTTACAACGGCGCGTTCAGCTCAATCGTTGACGCCAACCTGACGACGTTGATTACTGCCGTAATTCTGTATGCTGTCGGTACTGGTTCCATTAAGGGCTTTGCTATCACCACCGCTATCGGTGTGGCGACCTCAATGTTTACCGCTATCGTCGGTACCCGTGCCATCGTAAACCTGTTGTACGGCGGCAAACGCATCAACAAGCTGTCTATCTGAGGAGTGCGTTGTGGCACAGGATTATACTGTTGAACAATTGAACCACGGCCGTAAAGTCCATGACTTTATGCGCTGGGATACGCTGGCCTTCACCATTTCTGGCCTGTTACTGCTGGCGTCGGTGATTATCATGGGCGTACGCGGCTTTAACTGGGGCCTGGATTTCACTGGCGGTACGGTGATTGAAATCACGCTGGAAAAACCGGCGGAGATGGATGTCATGCGCGATGCGCTGGAGAAAGCCGGCTTCGCCGATCCGCTATTGCAGAACTTTGGCAGCAGCCGCGACGTGATGGTGCGTATGCCTCCGGTTCAGGGGGAAGCGGGCGGCCAGGAGCTGGGCAATAAGGTTATCAGCGTTATCAACGAAGCGACCAGCCAGCAGGGTACGGTAAAGCGGATTGAGTTCGTCGGACCAAGCGTTGGCGCGGATCTGGCCCAGGCCGGTAGCATGGCGCTGCTGGTGGCGTTGATCTGTATCCTGATTTACGTCGGGTTCCGCTTTGAATGGCGCCTGGCGCTGGGGGCGGTACTGGCGCTGGCGCACGACGTGGTGATTACCATGGGGGTGCTGTCGTTATTCCATATTGAGATTGACCTGACCATCATCGCGTCGCTGATGTCGGTTATCGGTTACTCACTTAACGACAGCATCGTGGTGTCGGACCGTATTCGTGAGAATTTCCGCAAGATTCGCCGCGGTACGCCTTACGAAATCTTTAACGTCTCCCTGACTCAGACCCTGAGCCGTACCCTGATGACCTCCGGTACCACGTTGGTGGTGGTACTGATGCTGTACATCTTCGGCGGCGCGATGCTGGAAGGCTTCTCGCTGACCATGCTGATCGGGGTGTCGATTGGTACTATCTCCTCTATTTATGTTGCTTCGGCGCTGGCGCTGAAGATGGGCATGAAGCGCGAGCACATGCTGCAGCAGAAAGTCGAGAAAGAAGGGGCGGATCAGCCATCCATTCTGCCGTAATCGCCGATCCTTCCGCCTGAAAAACCGCAGCGCTTCGGCCCTGCGGTTTTTTTATCCCTCAGCAAGGCGAGTTGCGCAGTAACAGCGGCAATCCATGGCGTTATCGGCGGCAGGGCAGCGTACTACCAATAAAAAGGCCGCAAGGGAGCTCCTTCCGGCCTGTGTCATTGTCGGGAAATCCCGGGATCAGAAGTTGTAGCCTGCCACCAGGTACCAACCCCAGCCGGTGGATTTCACGTTGAAGTTGCCGCTGCCGAAGTTCAGCTCCGCGCCATCGTTCCACTGACCGCCGTTATGGAAATAACGTGCAACCACCGAGTAGTGCCAGTGATCATAGTTCAGCGCCAGAATATGGCTGGAAGCGATGGAATCGCCGGTGCGCGCCTTCCTGCCGTTCAGATCGCGGAAGTCGTTGTCCCCGAGATCGGAGCCCCAGTCGAAGTTGGTGAAGCCGATATAGCTCAGGTTACCCCCCCACAACTGGGTAATCGGCACGAAGTACTTCACTTTAAAGCGGTAGCCGTCCCACTCGTTTTCATTGGCGGCGCCGTAGTTCTGCCACTGGTATTTGGCATACACATTCAGCGACAGGCTCATCGGCAGGCCGGTGTCGATATCGGTCCCGAGACCCATATACCAGGTGCTCTGGCGGCCGGATTTATTGCGGCCCATGTCGTAGATGTAGTTGTTGGCGAAATACCACTCTTTAAACGGGCCGAAACTCAGGTCGGCGCCGGTCAGCTTATCAATTGAGAAACGCGGCTCAATTTCCATAAACAGCGGCGAACCGTGGTTCCAGATACCGCGGGCATTACTGTCGCCGCCGAAGAAGCGCGGCGCATCAATGTAGCCATAAAAGTCGAACCAGTCTTTTTTGGCAAAGGCTTCATATTCCAGGTAGGTGTCGTTACGTAATTGCGGCCCGAAGCGGGTGTGGTAACTGCCCACGACATTGACGCTCTGGTGCCACCAGTCAGAGAGGAATTCCCCTTTGCTGTCATTTTCAGCTGCGTTGGCAGCGTAAGAGCCGGTAAGCGCCAGCGCGGCGCCGGCAGCGAGGACTATTTTTTTCATCTTTTGCCACTGTTTAATGTGTTAACCCAAGGCGGGAGTGAAATATCAGGGAACGTTTTTCTACTCCGGGAAATATCACGGCTATTATAGAAATGACTGCTCACAAAAATATGTGTTGTTTCACATTTTTACCATAAGCGTAATCGATTGCGTTCACGTTTATGCCAATGTAAAGCGCAAAATTCTACTCATAAGCCAGCATGAAGCAAATTTTTATGGAATCAAAAAATTTTGTTACTTTTTAAATGTGATAGAGATCATGTTTTGCGCTATGGCTGGCGATGCCGTTCAGGGCCGCAGCACACTGCGGCCCGTGGGCGAGGGTATCAGTTGACGGGTTGTACATCGTGGAGTCGGACAAAGCCGAGGCGCTGGGGAGAAATCCCCTCCAGGCGCAGCGGGACCGCTATTTCGCTCGGGACCCGCAGGCTGGCCGGCAACTGAATTATCTGGCGCTGTACATTTACTTCCTGATAGTGCTCCAGCGTGCCCTGTAGCTCTCCCCATTCGACCTCAGCGCTGAAGGCCGGCAACGGTTGATTATCCGGGCCATGAATCGTCAGAGTGGTCTGGCTACCGTTTTCCCCGGCGACCACCTGGCTTAATGCCAGGCGCAGCGTACCAATCTGGCTGTCCAGCAGCGCGGGCCCATTGGCTCCAGGCAGCAGCCAGGCGCCGACGGTGGAGTGCGCGTTGAGGGTGTTCTGCTGGCCGAGTTTAATGCTCTGTTCGCTCAGCCGGGTCATCTGCTGGTCAAGAGCGCGAATCTCGTGGCTGACCTGACTGACCGGCGGCTGTTGGGCGCAGGCTGTCAGCAGCAGCCACAGGGCGGGCAGGGTGATTTTCAGGTAAGTGACTGGTCTCATAAGTAATTTTCCTGTCTGATTTCCGGGGAACATGGTAGCCTGTGGGCGCCGGAAAATCAGCGATCCTTTGTCTCAAAGGGCGGTGTAATTTTGCTGTCCGGCGGGTTAGGGGTAAACTGGTTATCATTTGTCAGAGGTCAGGAAACGCTATGCATTGCCCATTTTGTTCTGCCGTGGACACCAAAGTGATTGACTCTCGTCTGGTCGGAGAGGGGGCTTCGGTTCGTCGGCGCCGTCAGTGCCTGGTCTGCCATGAGCGCTTTACCACCTTTGAAGTGGCCGAATTGGTGATGCCGCGGGTAATCAAAAGCAATGATGTGCGCGAACCCTTCAACGAAGACAAACTGCGTAGCGGTATGCTCAAAGCTCTGGAAAAGCGTCCGGTCAGCGCAGATGATGTCGAAATGGCCCTTAATCATATCAAAACCCAGCTGCGCGGCACCGGCGAGCGCGAAGTGCCGAGTAAACTGATTGGCAACCTGGTGATGGAACAGTTGAAAAAGCTGGATAAAGTTGCCTATGTACGCTTTGCATCGGTATACCGCAGCTTTGAGGATATTCGCGAATTCGGCGAAGAGATCGCCCGGTTACAGGATTAGTCCTCATGCAAGATGAATTCTATATGGCGCGGGCGCTGGAACTGGCGCGCCGCGGCCGTTTTACTACTCACCCTAATCCCCGGGTCGGCTGCGTGATAGTGCGCGACGGTCAGATTGTCGGCGAAGGTTTTCACTACCGCGCCGGCGAGCCGCACGCCGAAGTACACGCTCTGCGCATGGCGGGTGACAAAGCCCGCGGCGCGACGGCCTATGTGACGCTGGAGCCGTGCAGCCATCACGGTCGCACACCGCCATGCTGCGAAGCGCTGATCGCCGCTGGTGTGGCGCGGGTGGTCGCGGCGATGCAGGATCCCAATCCCCAGGTGGCGGGACGCGGACTCTACCGCTTGCAGCAGGAAGGGATCGACGTCAGTCACGGTCTGATGATGAGCGAGGCGGAAGCCCTTAACCGCGGTTTTCTCAAGCGGATGCGCACCGGCTTTCCGTGGGTACAGGTTAAACTCGGAGCGTCTCTCGACGGTCGTACCGCGATGGCCAGCGGCGAGAGTCAGTGGATCACCTCCGCGGAATCGCGACGCGATGTGCAGCGCTTCAGAGCGCAAAGTGCGGCTATTCTTACCAGTAGCGCCACTGTGCTGGCGGACGATCCCTCCCTGACCGTACGCTGGGATGAGCTGGACGCCGATACTCGCGCCGACTACCCGCGCGACGAACTGCGCCAGCCGCTGCGTATTGTGCTGGACAGTAAAAATCGTATCACGCCTGAACAGCGCATTGTTCACCAGCCCGGCGAGACGTGGCTGGCGCGCGTCCGGGCTGATAATAACGTCTGGCCGCAAGGCGTTGAACAATTTATGGTGCCTGAGCATAACGGTCATATCGATCTGGTTGCGCTGATGATGTTGCTCGGAAAGCGCCAGATCAATACTGTGTGGGTGGAAGCCGGTCCACAGCTGGCGGGCGCTCTGTTACAGGCTGGCGTGGTGGACGAGTTACTGGTCTACATGGCGCCGAAACTGCTGGGTAATGAGGCGCGCGGGCTGTGCGCGCTGCCCGGACTTGAGCGACTGGCCGACGCTCCTGCTTTGCGGTTTGACGATGTTCGGCAAATCGGTCCCGATCTGCGCCTGCGGTTAATCCCGCTGTAAGCTGGCGGAAAACGTAAGCAGCAGATAAAAGATTATGGTAAAATCCGCCCCCCTCAGGGGGGACTGAACCCGTTAAGGATAAGTATGAACATTATTGAAGCTAACGTTGCTGCCCCGGACGCCCGTATCGCCATCACCATTGCGCGTTTTAACAACTTCATCAATGACAGCCTGCTGGACGGCGCGGTGGATGCCCTCAAGCGTATCGGCCAGGTGAAAGACGCCAACATCACGGTAGTCTGGGTGCCTGGCGCCTATGAGCTGCCGCTGGCGGCCGGCGCGCTGGCCAAATCGGGCAAATACGATGCGGTTGTCGCGCTGGGTACCGTGATTCGCGGCGGCACCGCCCACTTTGAATATGTGGCCGGCGGCGCCAGCAACGGTTTGTCCCACGTGGCCCAGGAGGCCGGTATTCCGGTCGCTTTTGGCGTATTGACCACGGAAAGTATTGAACAGGCCATCGAACGCGCTGGTACTAAAGCCGGTAATAAAGGCGCCGAAGCGGCGCTGACCGCGCTGGAAATGATTAATGTGTTAAAAGCCATCAAGGCTTGATTTTAGTAAGGGGAATTTTGTGAAACCTGCTGCTCGTCACCGCGCCCGCGAGTGCGCCGTCCAGGCGCTGTACTCCTGGCAGTTATCCAGAAACGACATCGCCGATGTTGAATACCAGTTCCTGGCGGAACAGGACGTAAAAGATGTGGACGTCAACTATTTCCGCGAGCTGCTGGCCGGTGTGGCAACGAACAGCGCCTACCTTGACGGGTTAATGCAGCCCTGGCTGTCCCGCCAGTTGGATGAGCTGGGTCAGGTAGAAAAGGCGGTGCTGCGTATTGCGCTCTATGAGTTAGCCAAACGCGCCGATGTGCCTTACAAAGTGGCCATCAACGAGGCGATCGAACTGGCGAAAACCTTCGGCGCCGAGGACAGCCACAAATTTGTTAACGGCGTACTCGACAAGGCTGCCCCACAAATTCGTCCCCACAAGAAGTAATGACAGGGCCGGGCTATCCGGCCTTCGTTTCTTTTACCCCCTGCTGAGGCAAAACCTATGGCATGCGGCGAATTTTCACTGATTACCCGCTACTTCGATCGCGTCCGAAATGCCCGGCGCGATGTGGAAACCGGCATTGGCGATGACTGCGCGCTGTTGATCGTTCCGGAAAAGCAGGTACTGGCGATCAGTACCGATACACTGGTCTGCGGGATTCACTTCCTGGAGGATATCGATCCCCGGGATCTCGGCTATAAAGCGCTGGCGGTAAATCTGAGCGATCTGGCGGCGATGGGCGCCGATCCGGCCTGGCTGACGCTGGCGCTGACCCTGCCGGATATCGACGAGGTGTGGCTGGAAGCCTTCAGCGACAGTCTGTTTGAACTGCTGAATTACTATGATATGCAGCTTATCGGCGGCGATACCACACGCGGTCCGCTGGCGATGACGCTGGGGATCCACGGTCTGGTGCCGGCGGGGCGCGCCCTGAAGCGCAGCGGCGCCCGGCCGGGCGACTGGATCTATGTCACCGGTACCCCGGGGGACAGCGCCGCCGGGCTGGCGATACTCCAGCAGCGTTTGCAGGGGGCGTCGCCAGAGCAGGCGGATTATCTGGTGAAACGCCATTTGCGCCCCACGCCGCGCATTCTTCATGGTCAGGCGTTGCGCGACCTGGCAAGCAGCGCTATTGATCTTTCCGACGGCCTGGTCTCCGATCTCGGGCATATTCTGGCCGCCAGTCAGTGCGGCGCCAGAGTGGATGTCGATACGTTACCGCTTTCCGCGCCGCTGCGCGCCTGCGTTGAACCGCAGCAGGCGCTGCGCTGGGCGCTGGCGGGGGGCGAGGATTATGAGCTGTGCTTTACAGTGCCGGAGATGAACCGCGGCGCGGTGGATGTGGCTCTCAGCAATCTTGGCGTGCCGGTTACCTGCATTGGGCAGATTGTCGCCCCTTCAGAGGGGTTACAGTTTGTGCGCGACGGGCTGCCGGTACAATTTGACTGGAAAGGTTATGATCACTTCGCAACCTCATAAGGATGTGGCGAAAAGCCGTCTGCGTCTGAGCAATCCCTGGCATTTACTGGCCACCGGGTTTGGCAGCGGCCTGAGTCCGGTAGTGCCCGGCACCATGGGATCGCTGGCGGCGATCCCCTTCTGGTGCCTGCTCATTTTATTGCCCTGGCAGCTCTATTCGCTGGCTATCATGCTTGGTATTTGTATCGGCGTTTATTTGTGCCACGTAACCGCCCGGGACATGGGCGTTCACGATCACGGCAGTATTGTCTGGGATGAGTTTATCGGTATGTGGATCACTCTGATGGCGCTGCCGGTCAATAACTGGCAGTGGGTGCTGACAGGGTTTGTGGTGTTCCGGGTTTTCGATATGTGGAAGCCGTGGCCGATCCGCTGGTTCGATCGCAATGTTCATGGCGGCATGGGGATCATGGTGGATGATATCGTCGCCGGGGTGATCTCCGCCGGGATTATTTATCTGATCGGCCACTACTGGCCTGTCGGCCTGCTGTAAAGAGCGGCGCAGAACCCGCGCGCCAGGGCCAGAAAACGATGCTTTCTGGCCTTTTGCGTTTGCAGGCTACTTAAAGCCCACTACGTGATGGGGACGGTATACCGTTTCCAGTTCGGCGACTTCCTGCTCAGTAAGGGTTAAATCGGGGGCCTCGAGCAGTTCATCCAACTGTTCCTGGCGCGAAGCGCCAATGATCGGCGCGGCAATGGCTGGTTTACTCAGTAGCCAGGCCAGCGCGACCTGGGCGCGGGTCGCGCCCCTTTCCCGCGCTACGTTCGCCAGCCGCCCGGCGATTTGCGCATCGTTGTCTTCACTGTCCTGGTACAGGGTTTTACCAAATTCATCCGAGACCACCCGGGCGGTCGTCTCCCCCCACGGGCGGGTGAGACGCCCGCGGGCCAGCGGGCTCCACGGGATCACCGCGACCCCTTCTGCGTAGCACAGCGGCAGCATTTCCCGCTCCTCTTCGCGCTGGATCAGGTTGTACTGATCCTGCATAGTGACAAAGCGAATCCAGCCGTGTCTGTCCTGGGTGTATAACGCTTTGGCGAACTGCCATGCGTACATTGAGGAGGCGCCGATATAGCGCGCTTTGCCGGCTTTGACGACGTCATGCAGAGCTTCCAGGGTCTCTTCCAGCGGGGTGTTGTAGTCCCAGCGGTGGATTTGCAGCAGATCGACATAATCCATGCCCAGCCGGCGCAGACTGTCATCAATTGAGCGCAGGATCTGCGCCCGGGACAGTCCTTCAGCCAGGTCGCCTGTCTGATGGTAGACTTTGGTCGCCACCACCACGTCATCGCGACGGGCAAAATCTTTCAGCGCCCGGCCGACGATCTCTTCGCTGCTGCCGTCGGAATAGCTATTAGCGGTATCGAAGAAGTTGATGCCTTTTTCCAGCGCGCGCTGAATAATCGGGCGACTGCTCTCTTCCGGCAGTGTCCAGGCGTGTTTACCCCGGGTCGGTTCGCCGAAGGTCATACAGCCGAGGCACAGCCGGGAGACCCGCAGGTCGGTGTTTCCTAACGTGTTGTATTGCATAGTGCCACTCCTGCTGATTCAGGGACATCTTTACATCATAGCAGGAGCGGCGGCAGAGGATCAGGCGAGCCAGTCACGTATCCGCGACAGCATACCTTCGGCGTTTAGGCCTATATCGGCGCGGATCTCGTCCTGAGTGCCCTGGGGAATAAAGTAATCCGGCAGGCCGATATTCAGTACCGGCACCGCCCGACGGTGGGCCATCAGGAGTTCGTTGACCCCGCTACCGGCGCCGCCCATGACGGCGTTCTCTTCAATGGTCACCAGCGATTCGTGGCTGGCAGCCAGTTCAAGGATCAGCGCTTTATCAAGCGGCTTAACGAAACGCATATCCACCAGCGTAGCATTAAGGGTTTCCGCAACATGCTGCGCTTCCGGCAACAGGGTGCCGAAATTGAGCAGGGCGATGCCTGCGCCGCGACGTTTGACGACCCCTTTACCGACAGGCAACGCCTCCAGCGCCGTCAGTTCCACTCCCAGCGCGTTGCCGCGCGGATAGCGCACCACGCTCGGACCGGACTCATAGTGATAGCCGGTGTACAGCATCTGGCGACACTCATTTTCATCGCTTGGCGTCATGATCACCATGTCGGGAATGCAGCGCAGGAAAGAGAGATCGAAGGCTCCCTGGTGGGTCTGGCCATCGGCGCCGACAATCCCGGCGCGATCGATGGCGAACAACACCGGCAGTTTCTGGATCGCGACATCGTGGATCAACTGATCGTAGGCGCGCTGCAGGAATGTCGAATAGATAGCCACCACCGGTTTACAGCCGCCAATCGCCAGGCCGGCGGCGAAGGTAACGGCATGCTGTTCGGCAATAGCGACGTCAAAGTACTGATCCGGATACTGGCGGGAAAATTCCACCATCCCGGATCCTTCGCGCATTGCGGGAGTGATAGCCATCAGCCGCGGGTCACCGGCGGCCATTTCGCATAGCCAGTCGCCGAAAATTTTCGAGTAGCTCGGCTGGCCGCCACTGCTTTTCGGCAACTGCCCGCTTTGCGGATCGAAGCGCGGTACGGCGTGGAAGGTGATCGGATCTTTTTCCGCTGGCGCGTAGCCGCGGCCTTTCTTGGTCATGATATGCAGAAACTGCGGACCTTTCAGATCGCGCATGTTCTTCAGGGTGTTGACCAGGCCGAGGACATCGTGGCCGTCCACCGGGCCGATATAGTTAAAACCCAGCTCTTCGAACAGGGTGCCCGGCACCACCATTCCCTTGATATGCTCTTCGGTGCGCTTGAGCAGTTCCTTAATCGGCGGAACGCCGGAGAACACCTTTTTGCCCCCTTCGCGCAGGGAGGAGTAAAGCTTCCCGGAGAGCAACTGCGCCAGGTGATTATTCAGAGCGCCGACATTCTCGGAAATCGACATCTCATTATCGTTCAGGATCACCAGCATATCCGGAC
Organism: Entomohabitans teleogrylli; assembly: GCF_001484765.1. Lineage (GTDB taxonomy): Bacteria > Pseudomonadota > Gammaproteobacteria > Enterobacterales > Enterobacteriaceae > Entomohabitans > Entomohabitans teleogrylli. Next base: position 184,502 of record NZ_KQ947380.1, read on the forward strand.
GAATGTCGCCGGCATGGTTCATTGCCTCAAACGCCATACCTGCGGTAATCGCGCCGTCGCCGATAACGCACACAGTACGCCGCGATTTCCCCTCTTTCTGGGCCGCGACGGCGACCCCCAGACCGGCGCTGATAGAGGTCGATGAGTGCCCAACGCTTAATACGTCATATTCGCTTTCGTCGCGCCACGGGAACGGATGCAGCCCGCCTTTCTGGCGGATAGTGCCGATTTTGTCCCGGCGTCCGGTGAGGATTTTATGCGGATAAGCCTGGTGTCCCACGTCCCAGATAAGCTGGTCGAATGGGGTGTTATAGACGTAGTGCAGGGCAACGGTCAGTTCAACCGTACCAAGACCGGAGGCAAAATGGCCGCTGGAGCGACTGACGCTGTCGAGCAGGTAGCGGCGCAACTCATCGCACAGCTTAGGCAGGCTCTCTTTCGGCAGCAGTCGCAATTCCTGGGTGGATTCCACCAGGGCCAGGGTCGGGTATTTGGCGATATCAAAACTCATCAGAGACTCATTATGGTGTTATTTATCCCGCTGGATTATATAACTCGCCAGCGCTTCCAGCGTTGACGTGTCCAGAGATTGTTCTGTCAGGCCTTTCAGGGCCAGCATAGCTTCATCATACAGCGCCTGGGCTTTGGCGCGGGCCTGTTCCAGACCGAGCAGCGCCGGATAAGTGCTCTTGCCATGCTGCTGATCGGCGCCCTGGCGTTTGCCGAGAGTGGCGGTGTCGCCAATAACGTCCAGAATATCGTCCTGGACCTGGAAGGCGAGGCCGATATTTTCCGCAAAGCGGTCGAGCAGCGGCAGCGCCTGCTGGCCGCGTTCCCCGGCGCTCAGGGCGCCAAGGCGCACCGCGGCGCGGATCAGGGCACCGGTTTTATGGCGGTGGATTCGCTCCAGTTGCGCCAGCGAGGCCGACTGGCCTTCCGCCGCTAAATCCAGCGCCTGGCCGCCGCACATTCCCGCTACGCCGCTGGCGCTGGCCAGTTCAGAAACCATCGCCAGTCGAAAATGAATATCCACGCCGTCCATCGGCGCATCTGTCAGTATAGAAAACGCCAGCGTTTGCAGCGCGTCACCGGCGAGAATAGCGCTCGCTTCGCCATAGCGGATATGGCAGGTGGGCTGGCCGCGGCGTAAATCATCGTCGTCCATGGCCGGGAGATCGTCATGAATCAGCGAATAAGCGTGAATACACTCCACGGCGGCGGCCGGCGCGTCCAGCACGCTGTCAGCGACGCTGAACATTCTACCAGTCGCGTAGACCAGAAAAGGGCGTAGGCGCTTGCCTCCCAGCAGTGTGCCATAGCGCATCGCCTCAACCAGAAGACTGTTCTGAAACGGTAGCGGCGCCAGGAAACGCTGCAGCGCCTCGTTGGCCTGGTCGGCGCAGGCCTGTAGTTGGTGCTTAAAATCCATTACTCATCATCCGGCGTGAAAGGCGTCAGGGGCGCGTCTTCGCTTTCCGACAATAAAATCTGTACCCGCTGTTCGGCCTGCTGCAGTTTCATCTGGCCCTGGCGCGCTAACTGGACGCCGCGTTCGAATTCGTTCAGCGCCTCTTCAAGGGGTAGGTCGCCGCTTTCCAGACGGGTGACTATCTGCTCCAGATCCTGTAATGCGGTTTCGAAACTGGCCGGGGCGTCATTTTTCTTCGGCATAGCAAATGTCTGACTCTATATGTTAGGGATACCCGGATGGTATCTGTACAGTTATTGATCACGGTTCAGATGATTCTTAACACCTGAGCGCCCGCGTTTTATGGCGATATCGCCATGGTAACGGAGTCAGGATGATAATCAAATATACCCAAAAGGGTTGGCTGTGTGCGCAATCTCACAACGGTGGTATACTTGCGCGCTTCGGATGCAGGCGCGACAGCCGTACCTGCAATACATCTTTTTTCCAGCCGGCGCGTTTACCGCGGTTTGGCTGACCAACGAACCTTAGCCGCCATGAAGTTTATCATTAAATTGTTCCCGGAAATCACTATCAAAAGCCAATCTGTGCGTTTGCGCTTTATAAAAATCCTGACCGGGAATATTCGCAATGTCCTGAAGCGCTACGATGAAGATCTGGCCGTGGTGCGTCACTGGGACCATATCGTGGTGCGCGTGAAGACGCCTGACCAGCAGGAGAATGTTCGCGATGCCCTGACCCGGATTCCGGGTATTCACCATATTCTGGAAGTGGAAGATGTTCCTTTCACCTCCATGCACGATATCTTTGAGCAGACCCTGGCCCTGTATCGCGGTCAACTGGAAAACAAAACCTTCTGTGTGCGGGTCAAGCGCCGCGGCAAACATGAATTCAGCTCTATCGACGTGGAGCGCTATGTGGGCGGCGGTCTGAATCAGCATATCGAATCGGCGCGGGTGAAGCTGACCCATCCGGATGTCACGGTGCATCTGGAAATCGAAGACGATCGCCTGCTGCTGGTGAAAGGGCGCTATGAAGGCATCGGCGGTTTCCCGATCGGCACTCAGGAAGACGTGCTGTCGCTAATCTCCGGCGGCTTCGATTCCGGGGTATCCAGCTATATGCTGATGCGTCGCGGCTGTCGTGTGCATTACTGCTTCTTTAATCTTGGCGGCGCTGCCCATGAAATCGGCGTACGTCAGGTAGCGCATTATTTGTGGAACCGCTTTGGCAGTTCGCACCGGGTACGCTTTGTGGCGATCAACTTTGAACCGGTGGTCGGCGAAATTCTTGAGAAGGTCGATGACGGCCAGATGGGCGTGGTGCTTAAGCGTATGATGGTGCGCGCAGCGTCAAAAGTGGCGGAGCGCTATGGGGTGCAGGCGCTGGTGACCGGCGAGGCGCTGGGCCAGGTGTCCAGCCAGACCCTGACCAACCTGCGGCTGATTGACAACGTCAGCGACACGCTGGTGCTGCGTCCGCTGATTGCCTGGGACAAAGAGCATATTATCAACCTGGCGCGGGAAATCGGCACTGAAGATTTTGCCCGCACGATGCCGGAATACTGCGGCGTGATCTCCAAAAGCCCGACGGTAAAAGCGGTGAAGGCGAAGATCGAAGGCGAAGAGGAGAATTTCGATTTCGCGATCCTCGACCGGGTAGTGGCGGAAGCGGTTAATCTGGATATTCGCGAGATTGCCCGGCAGACCGAACAGGAAGTGGTGGAAGTTGAAACCGTCAGCGGTTTTGGTCCGAACGATGTGATTCTCGACATCCGTTCGATTGACGAACAGGATGACAAGCCGCTCCAGGTGGAGGGGGTCGATGTCGTTTCCCTGCCGTTTTACAAGCTCAGCACGCAGTTCGGTAATCTGGATCAGAGCAAAACCTGGCTGCTGTGGTGTGAGCGCGGGGTGATGAGCCGCCTGCAGGCGCTGTATCTGCGCGAGCAGGGGTTCAGCAATGTCAAAGTGTATCGCCCGTAATGGTTGACCAGACGGCCCGCAGGACGGGCCGTTATTTATTCGTAGTAGTTGTAAATACCTGCCGGAAGCACCAGTTGGCCGGCAACTTCCGCCGCTTTTGCTTTTCCGACCAGCAGTTCAATGATCTTCAGCGCGAAATCCATCGCCGTCCCCGGCCCCTGGCTGGTCAGTAGTTTTACCCGCTCGTCATAATAGGCGCGTTTATCCATCCACCGGTCGGCCGGAATACGCTCTTTCAGGCCCGGAAAACCGGTCATATTGCCGATCGGGAACAGGTTGTGCGGCACCAGTACGGTGCCGGCAGCGGCGCAAATCGCCGCCACTATACGCCCGGAAAGATGAAACTGGCGTACGGTTTCCACCAGCAGCGGGCTGTCGCGGAAGCACTCGGCGCCTTTCAATCCGCCAGGCAGGACAATAACGTCAAAATCGCCGTCGGCGACCGCCACTAACGGCGCATCGGCCAGCAGCCTGACGCCGCGCGAGCAGGTGATGGTGAGGTCGCCATCGCTGGCGACGCTGGCGGTGGTGACCTGAATGCCGGCGCGCACCAGTAAATCAATGGTGGTAACCGCTTCGGTCTCTTCAGTACCAGGGGCGAGACAAACCAGCGCCGACGCGCTCATAATCACTCTCCTTACGTTTGATTTGTTCATACAGGCGGCCGTTGACCGGCGTGTTCAGGCCGTGGGCTCTGGCGCGCTGCAACAGATAGCCGGTGATGTAGTCAATTTCGGTATGGCGCTGCGCCCGGATATCCTGCAGCATTGATGAGATATTTTTTGCGGTACTGTGAATCACTTGGTTGACATAGAACAGCAGATCTTCCGGTGAGGTGTGGTGGCCTTCGCGCTGCATGACCATGGCGACTTCCCTGCAGATGGCTTCTACCTCCTGCGGATAGTCCGTCAGACCGCCGTTCGGGCAGTTATGAAGCGCCGTGAGCGGATTGATCACGCAGTTGACCGCCAGTTTTTTCCACGAAGCGGAGGCGACATCATCGTGCCAGGCGATATCCGGCAGGGCGCATTGCAGCACTTCGGCCAGCCAACTGAAGGTTTTTGCCGCTTCATTGCCCGGGCCGATATGGGTGATCCCCTGAGCTACGTGGATAATGACGTTGCCATCGCGCCGGGCGGCGTGGGTGGTGACCGCCGGTAACAGCGGGCGTCGCAGATGGCGTAGCTCTTCCAGGATTCCCATTCCGTTATGGAGTAACATCACCGGGCAGTTTTCCGGGATTAACGATGCCAGATTCTGTATGGCTTCCGATACCTGCCAGGCTTTCAGGGTCACCAGCAGCAGATCGCTTTGCGCCAGAAAATCGGGATCGTTGGTGGTCAGCGATTGGTTGAAAACGCTGCCGTCGGTTTCAATCAGATTCACACTGCAATACGGCTGAGGAACCCGCAGCCAGCCCTGAACCTCATGCCCCTGTTTGTAAAGCGCAGCGAGCCATAGTTGGCCCAGGGCCCCACAACCTAATACGGTAATCTTCATACATCCTCCTCGCCCGCAACAACCCCGGGCGGCGTAATTCCCTGTATTATAGCTTTTTTAGGTATACATTTAGACTTACAGTTGCCTTACGCGGGTTGTTTTGTGCGGCTCAGTGGGTATTATGCATCGCAACAAAAAGAGAGGGAGAGGAAAAGATGCCATCTTTTGATATTGTTTCCGAAGTCGATCTCCAGGAAGTCCGCAACGCGGTGGATAACGCCACCCGCGAGCTGGAGACCCGTTTTGACTTTCGGAATGTCACCGCCAGTTTTGAACTGAATGACAAAAATCAGACGATTAAAGTGGTCAGCGAGTCAGACTTTCAGGTTAATCAGTTACTGGATATTCTGCGCGGCAAACTACTCAAGCGCGGCATTGAAGGTAGCTCGATTGAGGTGCCGGAAGAGTTTGAGCACAGTGGCAAAACCTGGAGCGCGGATGCCAAACTAAAGCAGGGCATTGATGCGCCGATGGCGAAAAAGATCGTTAAGCTTATCAAAGACAGCAAACTGAAAGTGCAGGCGCAGATCCAGGGCGAGCAGGTGCGGGTCACCGGCAAATCCCGCGACGATCTCCAGGCGGTAATGGCGCTGGTGCGCGGCGGGAATCTGGGGCAGCCGTTCCAGTTCAACAACTTCCGCGACTAAGCCGCGACGGCGCAGCTTATTGCTCCGCCGTCAGCGCCTGTAGCTGTGCGGCGGAGAAGCGAAACACATTCAGATCGACAAAAGTGGTTATCCCCGCCACCCGGCCGCGATTGGCATACTGCCAGAACTGCCATTCACGGGCATCCGGCAGGTTTGGCTGCCGGTAAATATCTCTTATCCAGACGGGATTATCGGGAAAACGCCGCTGCAGGTGATCATCGTAGAATTCCCGGGTGGCATAGATGATGGCTTTTTTGCCGTATACCGCTTCCACACGCTGTAAAAAATGGCCGATCTCGCGTATTAAGGCGGCGGCATCCGGCGCCTGGCAATTGGCGCCGTATTCCAGATCGATAGCCGGCGGCAGTGTCCCGCTTTCTACCGGAACCGTGGCGATAAAGTTTTCCGCCTGAGCCAGTCCCGATTTACAGAATGTGAAAAAGTGGTAGGCCCCTTTGATAAAACCATGCCGCCCGGCGGCCTGCCAGTTGCTGGCGAACAGGGGATCCCGAAAGTCGCCGCCTTCGCTGGCTTTTATAAGAACGAAATGGATCTGCCGGCTATCGAGCTGCGGCCAGTCGATTTGGCGCTGGTGATGGGAGATATCGATACCGCGCACCGGGTAGCGCTCCAGCGAAGGGTAATTGAGACGCAGATATCCCTGATAAAACGCAGTATGCAGCACGGCCAAGGCGCCGACCGCCAGCAACAATATTCCGACAATCCACCGGTAGCGCCTGCGGCGCAGAAGAGATCCGATCATGACACTTCCCTATCAAAACGCGCCTCTGGCGCCGGGATTACCCGGCGGCGCTGGTTTTCAGCCAGGTCTCAATTTCCACCCGGTTGGTGATTTTACTGTCAATCTTCACATACGCGCTGCGTTCTTCCGGCACGATAAACGCCTCGCTGACGCCGTCGCGGGCCAGCAGACGCTGTTGTAAATCGTCGCGGTCCATGGCCTGTTCCGGCAGCTCAATTCGCAGGCTGCTGACATAGGGCGGCTCCTGCATGGTGGTACTGACCACCAGCCACAGGGTCGCCAGCAGCGCCCCGGCCAGGAAAACGGTCTGTGAGTCAAAATAACCGCCGAGCCAGCCGCCCAGCGAACCGCCCAGCGCGACGCCAAGGAACTGGCTGGTGGAGTAAATCCCCATCGCCGTACCTTTATAGCCGGCGGGAGCCTCTTTGCTGATCAACGACGGCAGGAGCGCTTCCAGCAGATTAAAGGCGAGGAAGAATAGCTGAACCCCAACCACCAGTTCCCAGAAACGGTTCCCGGCTCCCCAGAGTACGATTTCCGCCACCACCAGAGTAATCACGCAGCCGACGAATACCCGCTTCATATGGCGTTTGACTTCCGCATAGATGATACACGGCACCACGGAGGCAAAAGAGATAAGCATGGTAAACAGGTAAATCTTCCAGTGCTGCGGGGCGGGTAAGCCCGCCTGTTCAAGCTGGCCGGGGAGCGCCACGAAGGTGGACATCAACAGGATATGCAGGCACATGATGCCGAAGTTCAGCTTCAGCAGTTTCGGATTAGCCAGCACTTTACTGAAGCAGCCTTTGACCATGCCGGATTCGCGGTTCAGAACATGGTTTTTACTGTCCGGCACCAGCCACAGGGTGATGACAATCCCGAGGCTGGCCAGAATAGCAATCATCCAGAACAGGGCGTTCAGTCCCAGCGCATGGGTAATAATCGGCCCCAGCACCATGGCGATAGCAAAAGTAATCCCGAAGCTGACGCCGATAAACGCCATGGCTTTGGTGCGGTTCTGTTCGCGGGTCAGATCGGAAAGCAGCGCCATGACAGCGGCGGCGATAGCCCCGGAACCTTGCAGGGCGCGACCAATAATGATCCCCCAAATCGAGGAGGAGAGGGCTGCGACAATGCTGCCCAGTACGAAAACCAGCAGACCGCCGACAATCAACGGTTTCCGACCGATACGGTCAGAAACCAGGCCAAAGGGGATCTGAAACACCGCCTGTGCCAGCCCGTAAATCCCGATGGCGATACCGATAAGCGCCTCACTGGCGCCCTGCAGAGCCATGCCGTATGTCGTTAACACCGGGAGTACCATAAACATTCCCAGCATTCGCAGGGAAAAAACGCTCCCTAAACCCCAGGTCGCCCGAAGTTCGACCGGCGTCATTTTATAATCGTTCATTGCCACCTCGGCTGAAAATTCGGCTCTATAGTAGTGCGGGGAGAGGTATGGGTAAATGACTGGTTGTTTAGAAAATATTACTCTGGGTGGCGATTAGTGCTGTGAATGGAAAAGGCCGCCCGAGCGCCCTTTGAGATTGATGACAAATCTCATCTCATTACTGAACGTGCGGATATTACCCGTTAACCAATAAGGAAAATCAATGGATTGATTTTCGGCTGATAACCACAAAGAGGAAAAATCACGTTTTTTCCCTTTGTCAGTAGCTAAAAAGGGCGCCTGAGCGCCCTTTTTTATCGCAGAACGGTATTACCAGACGTAGGTCAGTAGGCTACCGGAATCCGGAACCATAAAATCGACTGACATCATGACACTCAGGGAAGTGATCGCCACGATAGAAAAGACGAACAGTTTGCGCGCCCAGACTCTGTCGTCCGCGACGTTGTAGCCGCGCAGCGCCATACCCAGCCACCAGACGCTGACCGCGGCGGCAACCACCAGGTATTTGTAACCGGCGTAGCCGCCCAGCGACAGCATCAGGGTGGCGACAGCGAAAGCGATGATGTACAGCGTGATATGGTTTTTGGCGACCGAAATACCTTTCACCACCGGCAGTACCGGAATATTGGCAGCCTGGTAATCTTTAAAGCGGAAGATGGCAATCGCATAGGAGTGCGGCATCTGCCACAGGCTGAAGATCGCCAGCAGGATAGCGGCGCCGGTATCGAAATCACCGGTCACCGCGCAGTAGCCAATCACCGGCGGCGCGGCGCCGGACAGACTGCCGATCAGGGTGCCGTAGACCGAGTGACGCTTCATCCACAGGCTATAAACCCCGACGTACACCACAAAGCCCATTACCGCCAGCCACATGGCCAGCGGATTAGCGCCAAACCACAGCATGACAAAGCCAGCAATACCCAGCACAGTGGCGTACACCAGCGATACTTTCGGTGAAATCAGGCCTTTTACCAGCACCCGGTTCTTCGTCCTTTCCATCTTACGGTCGATATCCCTGTCGATTACGTTGTTGTAAACGCAACCCGACGCCACGACCAGGGATACACCCACCAGCGTGTAGAGGAAGAGGGGATAGTCAATATGGCCTTTTGCGGCCAACAGAAATCCCCCGATGACAGAAATTAAATTGCCGAAAATAATTCCTGGTTTCGTTACTTGCAGGTATTGCTTAATCATGTTCGCCGCTCTTAGTGAACCATCATGTTGTAGTTGAGGTTCCACATAATCCAGATTGAACCCACTACCAGGATGGCGATGATCAGCACGGTAAAGATAAAGGCGGTCAGGTTCCAGCGCTCCTCCGAAGAGGTGTTCATATGCAGGAAGCAGACCAGGTGAACCAGAATCTGTACCACCGCCGTGACCAGAACGGTACCCAGAATGGCGCCTTGCGAGGCGGTGCCATTCATGACCATCCAGAACGGAATCACGGTCAGAATGATCGACAGGATAAACCCTGTCATATATGTTTTTACGCTGCCGTGGGCGGCGCCGTTGTGATCGGTTGAATGACTCATTACATCGCCCCCATCAGATAAACCACAGAGAACACGCAGATCCACACCACATCCAGGAAGTGCCAGAACATGCTCAGGCACATCAGGCGGGTGCGGTTGGTGCTGGTCAGCCCGCGACGGGATACCTGGAACATCATCACCAGCATCCAGATAAGACCGGAGGTGACGTGCAGACCGTGGGTACCGACCAGCGCGAAGAAGGCGGACAGGAAGCCGCTGCGATCCGGGCCCATACCTTCGGCGATCAGGTGGTGGAATTCATAAATTTCCATCCCCACGAACCCGGCCCCGAACAGGAAGGTCAGAGCGAGCCAGGACATAACCTGGCTCTGGTTGTTTTTGTTCATGGCGATAACCGCCATGCCATATGTGATGGAGCTGAACAGCAGCAGGAACGTTTCTACCAGTACGAACGGCAGTTCAAAAATGTCCTTCCCGGTCGGGCCGCCTGCGGTGCCGTTGACCAGCACCGCGTAGGTAGCGAACAGACAGGAGAACAGAATGCAGTCGCTCATCAGGTAGATCCAGAATCCAAAAACCTTATTGGATCCGGTATCGTGGTGCCCGTGTTCGTGCGCATGGGCATTCGCATGAGTCAGAGTATCAGTTGCCATTTTTCAGCCCTGCTTTAGTAAGTTCGTCGAAATGCTGGTTTTCCAGTTTTTCGATTTGCGCAACCGGTACGTAGTAATCCACGTCCTCGTCAAAGCTTTTCACAATCCAGGTGGCGATGATGCCCACAAAACTCAGGATTGCCAGCCACCAGATATGCCAGATCATGGCGAAGCCAAACACGGTGCTGAAGGCGCCAATCACGATGCCAGCGGCGCTGTTTTTCGGCATATGGATCTCTTCATAGCCGGCGGGTTTCTTGTACGCTTCGCCTTTATCTTTCATTTCCTGGAACGCGTCGCGTTCGTGAACCTGCGGGACAATGGCAAAGTTATAGAACGGCGCCGGAGATGACGTTGCCCACTCCAGGGTACGGCCGCCCCACGGGTCGCCGGTCAGGTCGCGGTTCTGGTCGCGATCGCGGATGGATACGAAGATCTGAATCAACTGGCAGATGATGCCCAGCGCAATCAGCGCGGCGCCGCAGGCGGCAACCATCAGCATCGGGTGGAACTGCGGGTCGATATCCTGGCTCAGGCGACGGGTCATCCCCATAAAGCCCAGTACGTACAGCGGCATAAAGGCCACGAAGAAGCCGACGATCCACAGCCAGAAGGCGCGTTTGCCCCAGGTTTCGTTGAGGGTGAAACCGAAGGCCTTCGGCCACCAGTAAGTCATCCCGGCAAAGCAACCGAATACCACGCCGCCGATAATCACGTTATGGAAGTGGGCAATCAGGAACAGGCTGTTGTGCAGTACGAAGTTCGCGCCCGGCACAGCCAGCAGTACCCCGGTCATCCCGCCGACGGTGAAGGTAACGATGAAGCCCACCGTCCACAGCATCGCCGAATTGAAGGTGATACGGCCCTGGTACATGGTAAACAGCCAGTTGAAAATCTTAACCCCGGTCGGGATTGCGATAATCATCGTGGTGATACCAAAGAAGGCGTTAACGTTAGCGCCGGCGCCCATGGTGAAGAAGTGGTGCAGCCAGACGATGAACGACAGAATAGTAATACATACCGTCGCCCATACCAGCGAGGTATAACCAAACAGACGTTTGCGTGAGAAGGTGGCGGTGATTTCAGAGAACACACCGAACACCGGCAGCACCAGAATGTACACTTCCGGATGGCCCCAGGCCCAGATCAGGTTGATGTACATCATCATGTTGCCGCCCATTTCGTTAGTGAAGAAATGGGTGCCCAGATAGCGGTCCAGGGTCAACAGGGCAATGGTTACCGTCAGGATCGGGAAGGAGACGATAATCAGGATGTTGGCGCACAGCGCGGTCCAGGTAAACACTGGCATTTTGAACATGGTCATGCCAGGCGCACGCATACGCAGGATGGTAACGAAGAAGTTAATCCCGGTCAGCGTAGTACCAATCCCCGATAGCTGTAGACTCCATATCCAGTAATCGACTCCGACGCCAGGGCTGAATTCAATCCCCGATAGCGGCGGATAGGCCAGCCAGCCAGTTTGCCCGAATTCACCAATCCCGAGGGAGAGGTTAACCAGGATCACCCCAACGACCGTGAACCAAAAGCTCAGGTTGTTAAGGAACGGATAAGCCACATCGCGGGCGCCGATCTGCAGCGGAACCACCAGGTTCATCAGACCTATAACAAACGGCATCGCCACGAAGAAGATCATAATAACGCCGTGAGCGGTAAAGACCTGATCGTAGTGATGGGGCGGCAGGAAGCCGGCTTCGCCGGCGGAGGCCAGCGCCTGTTGGCTACGCATCATGATGGCGTCGGCAAAGCCGCGCAGCAGCATCACGATAGCGACAATGATATACATAATACCCAGTCGTTTATGGTCGACTGAGGTTAGCCACTCGTTCCATAAGTATGACCACTTACCGAAGTAAGTGATGGCCGCCAGTATCGCCAGTCCCCCGACGATAATGGCTGCTATCGTTACCATGATAATCGGCTCATGGAACGGAATTGCATCCAGTGTAAGTTTTCCGAACATCGTTATATTCCTCGGCGCCCTTATTCAGACGCTTGCGCGTGACTCATGTCCATACCTTCCATACCGTGTGCGGCGTGCTCGCCTTCCGGCTGGGTCATGTCCATGCTCTTCCCGTGGCCCATGAATTTGTTGATGACGTCTTTAAACAAATCCGCTTTCACACTTGAGAAGTATTCGACTTTGTGGTTTTCGCTCGGTACAGCCAGTTTTTCATAAGCCGCCATGTCATTCATGGTTTCCGGCGATTGCTTCACCGTGGCGACCCACTGGTCGAAGCCCGCTCTGTCCGGCGTCGCGATGGCTTTAAACTTCATACCGGAGAAGCCCGCGCCGCTATAGCTTGAGGAGATACCGTCATAGGTGCCTGCTTCATTAGCGACCAGATGCAGTCGGGTCTGCATCCCCGCCATGGCGTAGATCTGGCTGCCTAAACGCGGAATAAAGAAGGAGTTCATCACCGAGTTAGAGGTGATTTTGAATTCCACTGGCGTATTCGCCGGGAAGGCGATTTCGTTGACGGTAGCAATACCCTGTTCCGGATAGATAAAGAACCATTTCCAGTCCATAGAAACCACTTCAATGGTCAGCGGCTTCTCGCCGTTGTCGGCCAGAGGCTTGCTGGGCTCCAGGGCGTGGGTAGTTTTCCAGGTCAGTACCGCCAGGAAGATGATGATAAGGATAGGCACTGTCCAGACCACCGCTTCAATCTTATTGGAGTGTGACCAGTTAGGGCTGTACTTCGCATCTTTATTGGTAGCGCGATACTTCCAGGCAAATCCGATTGCCATCAGGATGGCAGGAATAACCACGATCAACATCAGGCCGAAAGCCGTCAGTATCAGGGAGCGTTGTTCCAGGCCTATCTGTCCTTTGGGGTTGAGAAGTGCCGAATCACAGCCGCTGAGTAAAACAGCGCCTGCGATTAATGACAACAATCCCAAGCTTTTATTGTATTTCCTGAGTCTCATTTAACGACCTCAATTCCGGAGGGGGATCTGGTGGCGTTTAAGTGTGGCTGCATTTTACGGGAAGGTTACATTACTGTAAACATGTTAGGGGTATGTCAGGGGTGTGTTATTGGGTTTCGTCAGGGATGTCACACGAATTGCAACAAAATGTAAAATTTAAGCCTGAACAGGGACATGATACAGGTTATAACAAAACGCATTGTAAAGAAAGGTCAATGTGGCCAATTGGTATAACCAATATGAATAAGAAAACAATTGATTAACAAATTTAGCCCAAATAAGGAACAATTAAAAAACACAAAAAGAACAAAGATATTTTTTTCAGTGGCTGAATCGTTAAGGATAATATCGCACGTAATGATAAGCTGGAATATTCCTGGGGTCCATCGCTACGCTTGCTAATATTTCATTAACCTTATCAACTGCTCTCTTTTTCAGCAGATAAATAGTTTATGGCATGAACTGTATAATAAAAATTAAGTAATAAATCGTCTCAGTTAATTAGATCTGCCTGTAATGTCGCTATCTGCAGGGGGCGGCCCGGCTTTAACGCAGGTGTGGGCCGGGAGAAAGATTAACAGGCCTTGACAGACCCGGGGAGAGGAGGGCGAAGATGCGCCGCCGACGCGCGCCGGACAACACATTTTCGACAGGCGCTTAAACCAGTGCCCGGCGGCGCAGCGCCAGATAGTCAAGAACCGCGCCCAGCAGAATACCGCCTACGGCAAACCAGACGCCCCATTCCAGTAACAGGGTGTCAATAGTGAGGGCGGTCAGCGCAAGAGCATTGCTGATAATCACCAATAGCCACATCAGGAACAGCAACGTCCCGATGCTCAGCAGGCGCAGGGCGAAACGATAGGCGCGGGTAAAGGATTCCCGCGGCATAAAGGTTTCGGTCTGCTGGGTATATTCCAGCGTCTGGCGGCAGATCAGCAGCAATATTATGCCAGGTACCGCGGCGGCGACAGAAAACAGGTAGAAGGTCGGCCAGCCGTGCGCTTCCACAAACCAGCCGGCAATCGGGCCGACGTATACCCTGCCTACCGCCGACAGGGCGCTGAGCAAGGCAAACTGGGTGGCGGAAAACGACTTATTGCACAGCGTCATCAGCAGGGCGACAAAGGCTGCAGTACCCATTCCGCCGCACAGGTTCTCGACAAAAATCGCGCTGCCCATCGTGAACAGATGCTTGTCGGTGACCGACAGCAGCCAGTAGCCGGCGTTGGACACTCCCTGCAAAATGCCGAAGAAAAACAGCGCCCGGAATAGTGACAGGCGCTGCATAAGGACGCCGCCCAACAGTGCGCCGACAATGGTGGCGAATAGCCCCAGCGTTTTGTTGACCACCCCGACTTCTCCGGCGTCAAAGCCCAGTCCGCGGATTAGGAAGGTGGTGGTCAGGCTCATGGCAAAGGCGTCTCCCAACTTATACATCACTATCAGCAGCAAGATCAGCCAGGCGTTATTGCGACCGAAAAAATCTTTCAACGGGGCGATCACCGCCTGCTCCAGCGAGCGCGGAGCCGGAATCGCCTCATCCGGCTCCGGTGCCAGCAGGGTGGCGATAATGCAGGGAATTAACAGCGCCGCCATCAGCCAGTAGGTCGCCTGCCAGCCAAGGTAACGATCCGCCAGCCACAGGGCCAGTCCGCCGGAAACCAGCATCGCCAGGCGGTAGCCGAGCACGCTGATCGCCGCGCCGCTGCCGCGCTCCTCCGCGGGCAAAACGTCGGTTTTCCAGGCGTCGAAAACAATGTCCTGGGAGGCGGAGCAGAAGGCGATGATCACCGCCAGCGCCGCCATCCAGCGCAGGTGCGAGGAGGGCTCCATAAAGCCCATTCCGGCGATGGCGACCAGCAGCAAAATCTGGGTAATCAGCAGCCACCCCCGGCGCCGCCCCAGCAACGGCGGCGTGTAGCGGTCCATCAGCGGCGACCAGAGAAATTTAAATACATAGGCCTGACCGACCAGAGAGAAAAAACCGATGGTTTTCAGATCGATGCCGTCGACGGTCATCCATGCCTGTAGGGTACCGGAGGTGAGGGCCAGCGGAAGGCCGGACGCGAAGCCAAGAATTAATAAAATGGCAGATTTAGGTTGCTGAAAAATACGTAAATAATGACTGGACATGGCTAACTCAGTGGCTGGCCCGCAAGACGCGGGCCAGAAGAATAACAATTAACGGGCGTTCTGCTTAATGAACTCGTGAACGCTGGTGTCCTGAGCCATATCTGTGATGGTATCGCTCAGTACGGTGTTAACCGCGTCGGCGATATTCTTGTTGGAGGCCTGCAGCGCGCCTTCGACGCTATAGCTGGAACGGTAGTTTTTGGTCATCTTGTTGCCGTTTTTCGCCGTGGCAATAATGATGATGTCCGATTTGGTGGAGATGGTATAGCGCAGGTTCCCCTGGCTGACATCCGCAAACAGTTGGTTAACAATGATTTGCAGGTCGACGGCGCCATTCGGGCCAATCATATAGCCGCGGGAAGTCATCTGTTTTTCCAGCACTTCCTGGAGCAGGAAACGCAGGTCGCGGGAAGCCGTCAGGGTCACCAGTTTATTGTCGCGGGTCACTTTAGACAGCGCCTGGTCGGCGCGCTGATCGGCGCCATTGATGCTGACGGTCACGCCCATCAAACTGGGGTCCTGTTGCGGCAGGGTAATTTTCGGGGACACGTCAATGGTCGTCGGCGGCGTGGCGCAGCCGGCAATCATAAACGCTGCGATGAGCGGGAATAGCATTTTTTTCAGCATGTTCAGGGTCTCAACGTATCAGGTATACCAAAAATTGCGGCCATCATAGCACTGCCTGGGCCAGGCGGTAACCAGGTCAGGGGGGTAAATTCAGCCTTATCTGACTTTTCCACATTCTGTCGGTAATTTTGCGCGATAGCCAGCCGGAGCGGCGCCGGCTGGCGGTTGTTTGCGCGCAGGGCTTACTGCCAATGGGGTAAAAAGCAGAATTTTATTGTTGTATGCTAATAGAAGCGGCAAAAGCGGCTAACATTTAAAGGGATGGGTGGCATCTCTGCGTTGTTAAGGAGATCATTATGATGGTACGCGAGCAAATAGAAGCAAAGTTAAAGGCGGCATTTAACCCTGTGTTCCTGGAAGTCGTTGATGAAAGCTATCGTCACAATGTCCCTGCCGGCTCTGAAAGCCATTTCAAAGTCATACTGGTCAGCGATCGCTTCACGGGAGAACGATTTTTAACCCGCCACCGGCTAATTTATAGTGCGTTAAGCGAGGAACTGGCAAAAAGCGTGCATGCGCTGGCGCTGCACACCTATACGCATAAGGAGTGGGAGGCGCTGCAGGATACGGTGTTCGCTTCGCCGCCCTGTAAAGGGGCTGGCAGCATTGCCTGATCGCTAATCGTTTGCATCGTTATCGGTTTTTCCGGTATGTTCGGTGCGCCAGTATCCAGAAAACGGCCCGCGGGCCGTTTTCTTTTGTCTGAAAAAACCGTTATGGGCGAGGTTTCAGGCAAACTTCGCCAGGAATTGTGAAAAAAGCCGCACCCTGGCGCGATAACCGTTCTCGACTCACTAATATGATGCCGCTATAATGCTGCGTCTTAATTTTCGGAATGTCTTCGGGATGATTCTGGCGACAGGGAATGTGATTCTGATTCAGAAAGCATCCCGGTACCGGGAAGCGCATAGAGTGGCTTCCGGAGTTGACCGAGCACTGTGATTTTTTGAGGTAACAAGATGCAAGTTTCAGTTGAAACCACTCAGGGCCTTGGGCGCCGTGTAACGATTACTATCGCTGCTGACAGCATCGAGAACGCGGTAAAAAGCGAGCTGGTCAACGTGGCGAAAAAAGTTCGCATTGACGGTTTCCGCAAGGGCAAAGTACCGATGAATATTGTTGCTCAGCGTTATGGCGCATCTGTTCGCCAGGATGTGCTGGGCGACCTGATGAGCCGCAACTTTATTGATGCGATCATCAAAGAAAAAATTAATCCGGCTGGCGCGCCGAACTATGTTCCGGGCGAATACAAACTGGGCGAAGACTTTACTTACGCCGTTGAGTTTGAAGTGTATCCGGAAGTTGAACTGAAAGGTCTGGAAGAGATCGAAGTTGAAAAGCCGGTTGTTGAAGTGGCTGATACTGACGTTGACACCATGCTGGATACCCTGCGCAAGCAGCAGGCGAGCTGGAAAGAAAAAGACGGCGCCGTTGATGCGGAAGATCGCGTTACCATCGATTTCACTGGCTCTGTAGACGGTGAAGAGTTCGAAGGCGGCAAAGCGAGCGATTTCGTTCTGGCTATGGGCCAGGGCCGTATGATCCCGGGCTTTGAAGACGGCATCAAGGGTCATAAAGCGGGCGAAGAGTTCACCATCGACGTGACCTTCCCGGAAGAGTACCACGCAGAAAACCTGAAGGGTAAAGCGGCGAAGTTCGTAATTAACCTGAAGAAAGTCGAAGAGCGTGAACTGCCGGAACTGACCGAAGAGTTCATCAAGCGTTTCGGCGTGGAAGACGGCTCTGTCGCCGGTCTGCGTACTGAAGTGCGTAAGAACATGGAGCGTGAGCTGAAAGGTGCGGTGCGTAACCGCGTTAAGTCTCAGGCTATCGACGGTCTGGTGAAAGCCAATGAAATCGATATCCCGTCAGCGTTGATCGACGGCGAAATCGATGTACTGCGTCGCCAGGCGGCACAGCGCTTCGGTGGTAACCAGAAGCAGGCGATGGAGCTGCCGCGCGAACTGTTCGAAGAGCAGGCGAAGCGCCGGGTTATCGTTGGTCTGCTGCTGGGTGAAGTGATTCGCACCCACGAGCTGAAAGCTGACGAAGATCGCGTGAAAGTGCTGATCGAAGAGATGGCTTCCGCTTACGAAGATCCGCAGGAAGTAGTCGAGTTCTACAGCAAAAACAAAGAGCTGATGGACAACATGCGCAATGTTGCCCTGGAAGAGCAGGCCGTAGAAGCGATTCTGGAAAAAGCGAAAGTCACTGAGAAGAGCACTACTTTCAGTGAGCTGATGAACCAGCAGGCCTGATGCGCTGACGGTTGCATCTGCGATCATAAGCCCGTCACCAGAGGTGGCGGGCTTTTTTTTTCATAACCGGTCGTCGATGAAAACTCTTTTTCCCGGGTTAGCGTAACGGGAAAAGGTTGTTATGCTTGAAACAGAGCATGGGTATCCCCATAACCATGGGTGAATGTGTTTAGCGACCCTGACTGATATGCGTCCGTGTGTCAGACCACGTATCGTAGTCATCCAGCGTGGTCTCAAGTAGAATCAGTATGCCTGGTCAGTGAAAACGATAATGAAGGAGACGGACATGTCATACAGTGGCGAACAAAATCAATTTGCACCCCATATGGCCCTGGTGCCGATGGTTATAGAGCAGACTTCTCGCGGCGAGCGTTCTTTTGATATCTATTCCCGTCTGCTTAAAGAGCGCGTCATCTTTCTGACCGGCCAGGTTGAAGACCATATGGCGAATCTGATTGTGGCGCAGATGCTGTTTCTGGAAGCGGAAAATCCGGAAAAGGACATCTACCTGTACATCAATTCTCCGGGCGGGGTGATTACCGCCGGGATGTCTATCTACGACACCATGCAGTTTATCAAGCCGGATGTCAGCACCATTTGTATGGGCCAGGCGGCATCAATGGGCGCGTTCCTGCTTACCGCCGGGGCTAAAGGTAAACGCTTTTGCCTGCCGAACTCCCGGGTAATGATTCACCAGCCGCTGGGTGGCTACCAGGGGCAGGCTACGGATATCGAAATCCATGCCAGAGAGATTCTCAAAGTGAAGGCGCGTATGAATGAGCTGATGGCGCAACATACCGGCCAGCCTCTTGCCCAGATAGAGACTGACACCGAGCGCGATCGTTTCCTCTCCGCCAGTGAAGCGGTAGAGTATGGTCTGGTTGATTCAATTTTAACCCATCGCACCTGATACCCTGTCGGGGCCGCTATACTGTAACAGGGCGGTTCCTGATGTCGGATATCCGGGGGGCAGGGGTTTAGCGTTTGCGCTGTACTGCAGCGCAGAGCAACAGAGAAGAGGTTTTAACTCATGACAGATAAGCGCAAAGATGGTTCAGGCAAGCTGCTGTACTGCTCTTTCTGCGGCAAGAGCCAGCATGAAGTGCGTAAGCTGATTGCCGGGCCGTCGGTGTATATCTGCGATGAATGTGTTGATTTATGTAACGACATTATTCGCGAAGAGATCAAAGAGGTGGCTCCGCATCGCGAGCGCAGTGCGCTGCCAACGCCGCACGAAATTCGTCATCATCTTGATGACTACGTGATTGGCCAGGAGCAGGCCAAGAAAGTGCTGGCGGTAGCGGTTTATAACCACTATAAGCGTCTGCGTAACGGTGATAACGCCAACGGCGTAGAGCTGGGTAAAAGTAATATTTTGCTGATCGGGCCGACCGGTAGCGGGAAAACCCTGCTGGCGGAAACCCTGGCGCGTCTGCTGGATGTGCCGTTTACCATGGCCGACGCCACCACGCTGACCGAGGCGGGTTACGTCGGCGAAGACGTGGAAAATATCATTCAGAAACTGCTGCAAAAATGCGATTACGACGTGCAGAAGGCCCAGCGCGGCATTGTGTATATCGATGAAATCGACAAGATTTCCCGTAAATCGGATAACCCGTCAATTACCCGTGATGTTTCAGGGGAAGGGGTACAGCAGGCGCTGTTGAAACTGATCGAAGGGACCGTCGCGGCGGTACCGCCTCAGGGCGGCCGTAAGCATCCGCAGCAGGAATTCCTGCAGGTGGATACCTCGAAGATCCTGTTTATTTGCGGCGGCGCTTTCGCCGGTCTGGATAAAGTCATCGCTAATCGCGTTGAAACCGGTTCCGGGATCGGCTTTGGGGCCACCGTGAAGGTGAAATCCCAGAAAGCCACTGAAGGCCAGCTCCTGTCTCAGGTGGAGCCGGAAGATTTGATTAAATTCGGCCTGATTCCTGAGTTCATTGGTCGTTTGCCGGTGGTGGCGACGCTCAATGAGCTGAGCGAAGAAGCGCTGATTCAGATCCTCAAAGAGCCGAAAAACGCGCTGACCAAGCAGTATCAGGCGCTGTTCAACCTTGAAGGCGTCGAGCTGGAGTTCCGCGATGAGGCGCTGGATGCGATCGCCAGGAAAGCCATGGCGCGTAAAACCGGCGCTCGCGGTCTGCGTTCTATTGTTGAAGGGGCGCTGCTGGACACCATGTACGATCTGCCTTCAATGGAAGACGTCGAAAAAGTGGTGATCGACGAATCGGTGATCGAAGGGCAATCAAGGCCGCTGTTGATCTACGGCAAGAGCGACGCTCAGCAGGCATCTGGTGAATAATTAACCAGTTCAGACAACGATTTAACTGAAAAAAGGGGGGATAATTCTCCCCTTTTATTTTTCCTGCATCCCTGCCGTTGAATGTCCGGGAAACATCCCCATATACTGGTTTACTTGCTTGTGACCCACACGAACCAGGTTCGCGTGGGTCCCGTTACCAGGCGGAAACTAACTAAGAGAGAGCTCTATGAATCCTGAGCGTTCCGAACGCATTGAAATCCCCGTGTTGCCGCTGCGCGACGTGGTGGTTTATCCGCACATGGTTATTCCATTGTTTGTCGGGCGTGAAAAATCCATTCGCTGCCTGGAAGCGGCCATGGATCATGATAAAAAAATCATGCTGGTGGCCCAGAAAGAGGCCTCGACGGACGAACCGGGCGTGAATGACCTGTTTTCGGTCGGCACGATAGCGTCTATTTTGCAGATGCTGAAACTGCCTGACGGTACTGTAAAAGTACTGGTGGAAGGGCTGCAGCGGGCGCGGATTACCACGCTGGCGGACAATGGCGACCATTTCTCCGCCCAGGCGGAATACCTCCACTCACCGGTCATTGAAGAGCGGGAGCAGGAAGTCCTGGTGCGAACGGCCATCAGCCAGTTCGAAGGCTACATTAAGCTGAATAAAAAAATCCCGCCGGAGGTGCTGACTTCCCTGAACAGCATCGACGATCCGGCGCGCCTGGCGGATACCATCGCCGCCCATATGCCGCTGAAACTGGCGGATAAGCAGTCTGTGCTGGAGATGTCCGACGTTAACGAGCGTCTGGAATATCTGATGGCGATGATGGAGTCGGAAATCGATCTGCTGCAGGTTGAGAAGCGTATTCGCAACCGGGTGAAAAAGCAGATGGAGAAAAGCCAGCGTGAGTATTATCTGAATGAGCAAATGAAAGCCATTCAGAAAGAGCTGGGCGAGATGGATGACGCGCCTGATGAGAATGAAGCGCTGAAGCGCAAAATTGAAGCGGCCAGAATGCCGAAAGAGGCGCGCGAAAAGACCGAAGCCGAACTCCAGAAGCTGAAAATGATGTCGCCGATGTCTGCGGAAGCCACCGTGGTGCGCAGTTATATCGACTGGATGGTTCAGGTGCCCTGGGCGGCGCGTAGCAAAGTGAAAAAGGATCTGCGCCAGGCGCAGGAGATCCTCGACACCGATCATTACGGTCTGGATCGCGTGAAAGATCGCATTCTGGAATACCTGGCGGTGCAGAGCCGGGTCAATAAAATTAAGGGGCCGATCCTTTGCCTGGTGGGGCCGCCGGGGGTAGGTAAAACCTCTCTCGGTCAATCCATTGCCAGAGCGACCGGGCGCAAATATGTGCGTATGGCGCTCGGCGGGGTGCGCGATGAAGCCGAAATTCGCGGCCATCGCCGCACCTACATAGGCTCCATGCCGGGCAAATTGATCCAGAAAATGGCGAAAGTCGGCGTCAAAAACCCGCTTTTCCTGCTTGATGAGATCGACAAAATGTCTTCTGACATGCGTGGCGATCCGGCGTCGGCGCTGCTTGAAGTGCTCGATCCGGAGCAGAACGTAGCCTTTAACGACCACTATCTGGAAGTGGACTACGATCTGAGCGATGTGATGTTTGTGGCGACCTCCAACTCCATGAACATTCCGGCGCCGCTGCTGGACCGTATGGAAGTGATTCGTCTTTCCGGCTACACCGAAGATGAAAAGCTGAACATCGCCACTCGCCACTTACTGCCGAAGCAGATTGAGCGTAATGCCCTGAAAAAAGGCGAATTGTCGGTAGATGACAGCGCCATTATCGGCATTATTCGTTACTACACGCGTGAGGCCGGGGTGCGCGGGCTGGAGCGGGAGATTTCAAAACTGTGTCGTAAGGCAGTGAAACAGTTGCTGCTGGACAAGTCGCGCAAGCATATCAAAATCACCGGGGATAACCTCAAAGATTACCTCGGCGTGCAGCGCTTTGACTATGGTCGCGCGGACAGCGAAAACCGCGTGGGCCAGGTGACTGGTCTGGCGTGGACCGAGGTCGGTGGCGATTTACTGACCATTGAAACCGCCTGCGTTCCGGGTAAAGGTAAGCTGACGTATACCGGGTCTCTCGGCGAAGTGATGCAGGAGTCTATCCAGGCTGCGCTGACGGTAGTGCGCGCCCGGGCGGAAAAATTAGGGATAAATTCTGATTTTTACGAGAAACGCGACATCCATGTACACGTCCCGGAAGGGGCAACGCCGAAAGATGGTCCCAGCGCCGGGATCGCGATGTGTACCGCGCTGGTATCCTGCCTGACCGGTAATCCGGTGCGTGCCGATGTGGCGATGACCGGTGAAATCACACTGCGCGGTCAGGTACTGCCGATTGGCGGATTGAAGGAAAAACTGCTGGCGGCGCACCGCGGCGGCATCAAAACGGTGCTGATTCCGGATGAGAACAAGCGCGATCTGGAAGAGATTCCGGAAAATGTCATTGCCGATCTCGACATTCATCCGGTGAAGAGCATTGAGGAGGTTCTGAGTCTCGCGTTGCAGAATAACCCGATGGGAATGCAGGTAGTCGCGGCAAAATAGTGACTTACCGCAAAATGCGTTAATAAAAACCGGGCTGGTGGGTAAATTCTTACTTGCCAGCCTTTTTTTGTATAGCTACCTTAGAGAAAGTCTGCCCTGGAGGGCAGGGAAAGCCGACAACATCGGTGTTGTAAGGGCAAATTAAGCCTGATATAACTGCTGCGCGGTCGCACCGTAAAGGACACTGGTGCGATATAAATAAGAAAGAGAGGAAGAGAAGAGTGAATAAATCTCAACTGATAGATAAGATTGCTGCAGGTGCTGATATTTCTAAAGCTGCGGCGGGTCGTTCGTTAGATGCGCTGATTGCTGCCGTTACGGAAGCTCTGAAGTCCGGGGACGACGTAGCGTTGGTTGGTTTTGGTACATTCTCTGTTCGCGAGCGCGCTGCCCGTACCGGCCGCAACCCGCAAACGGGTAAAGAAATTACCATTGCGGCCGCTAAAGTACCAGGTTTCCGTGCGGGTAAAGCGCTGAAAGACGCGGTGAACTGATCGTTTGTATTGTCAGCGCGTTGTGCTTGCTTGCTGGTTGGTAAAGGGCGCATCCTCCGATGTGCCTTTTTTATTTCCGGACACTTTAATTGTCGATGTGGGCTGACAATCCCCCTGTTTTCTTGTCAAAATACACCTTTGCGTTCCGCTGGCTGGGTTGCTCATGGTCATCAGCGGTAACGGGGTACTCATTACACTACAGCGGAGTGTTGTTACACCATGATGGACAATTTACGTGCGGCGGCAAACCACGTCGTACTCAAAATTCTTTTGGGTTTGATTATCGTGTCATTCGTTCTGACTGGCGTGGGTAACTACCTGATTGGCGGTAACGATAATTATGCCGCAAAAGTTAACGACCAGGAGATAGGCCGGGCGCAGTTTGAAAACGCGGTGGTCAGCGAGCGTAACCGTCTGCAGCAGCAACTGGGCGATCGTTATTCTGAACTGGCGTCAAACGAAAACTACATCAAGAATATGCGTCAGCAGGTGTTGCAGCGCATGATTGATGAAGCGCTGCTGGATCAGTACGCGAAGCATCTGGGCATGAATATCAGCGACGAGCAGGTGAAGCAGGCTATTTTTAAACAGCCGGCTTTCCAGGTTGACGGTAAATTCGATAACAACCGTTTCAACGCCATTGTCGCCAACATGGGGATGAACCCGGATATGTATGCGCAGGCGCTGCGTCGTCAGCTTATCTCCGATCAGCTGATTAGCGCAGTGGTCGGCAGTGACTTTATGCTCAACGGCGAGACGGACGCGCTGGCGGCGCTGGTCGCTCAGGAACGACTGGTGCGCGAAGCGACGATTAACGTCAAAGCGCTGGCCGAAAAACAGCAGGCGACGGATTCTGAAATCAGCGCCTGGTACGAGCAGAACAAGAATCACTTTGTGGCGCTGGAACAATTCCGCGTTAACTACATTATGCTGGATGCCACCACCCTGCAGGAGCCGGCGAGCGAGCAGGAGATTCAGGCGTACTACGATGAGCATCAGGATCAATATACCCAGCAACCGCGCTATCGCTACAGCGTGATTCAGACCAAAACCGAAGCGGATGCTCAGGCGGTGCTGGATGAGCTGAAAAACGGCGCTGACTTCGCCGCGCTGGCCAAAGAGAAATCCACCGATATTATCTCTGCCCGCAACGGCGGCGACATGGGGTGGCTGGAGTCGGAAACCACGCCGGATGAGCTGAAAAATGCCGGGTTGAAAGAGAAAGGCCAGCTTTCCGGCCCCATCAAATCCTCGGTTGGCTATCTGGTTGCCCGTCTGGACGACCTGCAGGCGCAGAAAACCAGGCCGCTTTCAGAAGTGCATGACGCTATTGCCGATAAAGTGAAGCAGGAAAAAGCGCTGGACGCTTACTATGCCCTGCAACAGAAAGTCAGCGATGCCGCCAGCAATGACAACGAATCGTTAGCCAGCGCGGAAACCGCAGCCGGGGTGAAAGCGGTGGAAACCGGTTGGTTCGACCGCGACCATCTGCCGGAGGCGCTGAACTTTAAACCGGTTGCCGATGCTATCTTCAATGGCGGTCTGGTGGGCGAAAACGGCACGCCGGGCAGTAACTCCGATATCATCACCGTTGATGGCGACAGGGCGTTTGTGCTGCGCGTTGCCGAACACAAAGCCGAGGCCGTGAAGCCGTTGGCGGATGTGCGTAACGATGTCATCGCCGCGGTGAAATACCAGAAAGCGGAAACTCAGGCGAAGCTGGATGCGGATAAAGTTCTGGCGGCGCTGAAAGCCGGTAACGGCGATGAGGCGCTGAAGGCCGCAGGTTTAAGTTTCGGCGAAGTGAAAACCCTTAGCCGTATGAGCCAGGATCCGCTGAGCCAGGCGGCCTTTAACCTGCCGCTGCCGGCGAAAGGTAAACCGGGTTATGGCGTCAGCAACGATATGCAGGGCAATGTGGTGCTGCTGGAACTGCAGGAAGTGCGCAGCGGTAACATGCCGGAAGAGCAGAAAACCACCATGGTGCGCGGTATCACCCAGAATAACGCCCAGATTGCTTTCGAAGCGCTGATGGATAATCTGCGTAAGTCGGCGAAAATCAAGATGGGCTCGGCGATTGAGCAGCAGCAATAATCAGCGCATCTCGCAGCTCGCTGCAAAATAATGCAACATCTAAAGGCCGCTTTCGCGGCCTTTTCCATATCTGTAAACCGCCGTTTGCTGTCCTCCGGGCGGGTCGCTAGTGTGTGCATGCTGTTAACAACAAAGGAGATTACAGCATGACAAAACGCGCAACATCCCTGTGGCTGGCACTGACGCTGGCCTGTAGCGCAATGAGTATTGTGCCGGCTCACGCCGCCCCTTCTGCGCCCGCTGCCGAAAAAGCCGTTGCATCGGCGGCGAAAACACCTCCGGGCGCGTCTAAGGCGCCAGCGGAAACGCGTGCTCTTGCGGACAGTGAAATGGTCAGTATCAACAGCGCCAGTGCCGAAATGCTGGCGGAATCGCTTAATGGCGTCGGGCTGAAGAAGGCGCAGGCCATTGTTAGCTACCGGGAGGCCAACGGCCCATTCAACTCGGTTGATGAACTCCGATCGGTCCCCGGGATAGGTAACGCGCTGGTAGAGCGAAATCTGCCGCGCCTCAAACTCTGATTCCGGACGGCTGGCGCTGGCGCCAGTTTTTGCTACGCTGTAGAGGTCGTACCAGTTGGGCGACCTCTGTCACTACAACAATAATGCTACAGGTTGAGACGCTATGCAGACGCAAATCAAAGTCCGGGGTTATCATCTGGATGTATACCAGCATGTCAACAACGCCCGTTATCTGGAGTTTCTTGAAGAGGCCCGCTGGGATGGCCTTGACCAGGAAGAGGGATTCCAGTGGATGACGGCCAATCAGATTGCCTTCGTGGTAGTCAATATCAATATCAACTACCGTAAACCGGCGGTGCTCGGGGATGTGCTGACGGTGACAAGCCAGGTGCAGCAACTGAACGGTAAGAGCGGGGTGCTCAGTCAGGTGATTACTCTTGAGCCGGAAGGGCAGGTGGTTGCCGATGCATTAATCACCTTCGTGTGTATCGATCTGAAAACCCAGAAGGCGCTGGCGCTGGAAGGGGAGTTGCGTGCAAAACTTGAAGGTATGATCGGCAAAGCCTGAGCCGCTACCTGATTTCACGGAACGCGGAAAGCCCGCGTTCCGTCAGAGCTAGCACAGGCCGGTTTTACGCTTCATTTCCGCCATAATGCCCGTTTTGTCTGCCAGGTAACGCTGCAGGCCGTGCGCACGCAGATGGCAGGCCGCACACTCGCCACATCCCTCGCCGGCAATGCCGTTATAGCAGGTCAGGGTATTGAGGCGCACGACATCGAGTTTTCCCCAGTAATCGGCAAGCGCCCAGGTTTCCGCTTTATCCAGCCACATCAGCGGCGTTTCAAAACGCACATCTCGCGCCATGCCCAGCGTCACCGCATGATTGAGCGCCCTGACGAATTCGTCGCGACAGTCCGGATAGCCAGAGAAATCGGTTTCACAAACGCCGGTAATCACCGCCTGCGCCTGAACCTGATAAGCATAAATCGCCGCCAGCGTCAGAAACAGAATGTTGCGCCCAGGTACAAAGGTGTTCGGGATACCGCTGGCGTCAGGCTGGTAGTCCGGCACCGGAATACTGTCCCGGGTCAGACTACTGATCGCCAGTTCGTTGAGCAACGTGACGTCCAGTATCTTATGAGCCCGGGCGCCGAGGGTGGCGGCCAGCTCACGGGCGATGTCGATCTCTGCGCGGTGGCGCTGCCCGTAGTCGAACGTCACACAGTGCACTTCATCGTACTGATGAAGCGCCTGAATCAGGCAGGTAGTGGAATCCTGTCCGCCGCTGAATACCACAACTGCGCGTTTCATAGATAACCCCGTCTCTCATAAAAAGGCCCGTATGGTACCGCTCATCCGCGCCGGCGACCAGCTCCTTCACGGGATTTCCGGCGGCGGCAACCAGGCCCTGTTGAAATCGAACCAGCCACGGGCGTTGAGCATAATGCCGTTAACCCCCGGCGGCGCGCTGATCTGGTAACGATAATTGAACAGTGGGGTCAGAATAGCGTCCTCCATCAGCGCGCTGAAGACTGATGCCAGACTCTCGCAGCGCGAGGTTTCGCCATGGAGACTTTGTACAGCATCCAGCGTAGCCTGCAGATGCGCATAGCGGGAGCCGGTGAGCAGGTGAGGCCAGAGCGTATCACTGCGCAGCCACTGCTCAAGGGTGTATTCCGCCGATTCGCCGATTAGCCTGTCGCCCATCACGATATCTGCCTGCGCCAGGCGCTGACACCCTTCCCAGGTTTTGGCCGGGTGAAATAGCACTTCTAACCGACAGCCGTAGCGCTCAAGGTGCAGACGAAGTTGTTGCGCCATGATGTGGAGCTCCACCGGCAGATGGTAGAGCAGGGTCAGGGTTTCCGGCAGCGGGACAGGCTCAACGTCCTCCATCTCCGGTACCGGCCAGCCAGGAAGCAGGCTGGCGCTGGGAGTTATCAGGGATTCATTGAGCGGTAAAGTATTCAGGATATCGCTGTGATGGATCAGGGCCATTAGCCATTTTGCCTGGGAAACCGACAGGGCGCTGTTCTGGCGAATCGCCATATAGCAGAACCCCAGGCTGATGCTGTTGCTGACTGGCCGCAGGTGCACCAGCTCTTCCGGCTGGCCGATAGCGATTTGCACCGGGTGGCGACAACTGGTACCCAGTTCCCTGTCGAACAATTGTGGGGTGATCCAGTATTCAATGGCGGCGAGGAACGGGTGCTGCAGATGGTAGCGATCGTGCGCTTCCAGCCGCACCAGCGATGCGCCAAAACGGGTGATACGCCAGGGGCCGCAGCCCGTTTGCGGGTCATCGGGGTGCGCCAGACCGCTACAGTAGCTGGCAAGCCGGTGCGCCAGCCAGCGATCGGGACGGTGGAGGAGGAAGCGCAGCGTCCAGGGATGAGGGATATCTATTTTTTTCACGCTGGCAAACAGGCGCCCCATCGCCGGTTGCGTTAGCAACTGTTGCAGACGGCGCCGGAGCTGGTCGGTGGTGACTTTCTCACCGTTATGCCAGAACAGCGTGGAGCGAATCACAAACTGCCAGCACAGGCCATCCGCGGAAATTGTCCAGTGGTGGGCAAGATCGGGCTGTGGCTGTGAGTGGCTGTCGTCAAAGCGGGTCAAACCGGCGAAAACCTGGCTGGCCAGATGCTGTTCCGCTCTGCCGGGAAGAAAACCGGGCGTCAACGCGTCCAGGGGGCGGTAATAGGGGATGCGTAGCGTCGGCGTATCGTTCTGCCAGTGTCCGCCCAGAAACGGCTGCAGAGCCTGGCGTAACTGTTCCGGCGCCAGTTGCGCCAGCTCCAGCGCATTCTGCTGTTGGCCTTTATTGAGCACACTTTCCATCATCGACGCCCTGACCTCCTGCGGCGTGGCGAGAAAGGTCAGCGTGCCGCGTTTACCGCGGCCGGAGCTGGCCTGCCAGCTTAACCAGCCGGCGTCGGTCAACTGACG
This sequence comes from Entomohabitans teleogrylli, assembly GCF_001484765.1. Taxonomy (GTDB): domain Bacteria; phylum Pseudomonadota; class Gammaproteobacteria; order Enterobacterales; family Enterobacteriaceae; genus Entomohabitans; species Entomohabitans teleogrylli. Next base: position 213,202 of record NZ_KQ947380.1, read on the forward strand.
CAGCAGTGTACGGATATGGCGTTCGCTACAGTAGCAGCGGGTCGCCAGCTCCGCGACCGTTACCTGCTGGATTTGCCCCTGTGAGGGGGACCACAGGCGCTGGAATTGATTGAGTCGGTTCAGTAAGCGCATGTCAGAAAACCCGGAACAATTTTCTCCAACTATTCACTATTAGTTCCGTATATAACAGGTAATACTTTCCGGCATGTTACCGGCATCACAAACGGGAGTGGCAATGGCGCGACTGGCGGCTTTTGATATGGATGGGACTTTGCTGATGGCGAATCATCGTCTTGGCGATGAAACCATTCGCACTCTGCGGCGGCTGCGGGATTACGATGTCACGCTGGCGTTCGCCACCGGCCGGCATGCTCTGGAAATGCGTCATCTGCTTGCCGGCTATGAACTGGATGCCTGGATGATCACCGGCAACGGCACGCGTATCCACAGCGCCGACGGAGAAGTATTATACCGTCACGATCTGGCGCCGGAAGTGGCGGAAATAGTATTGCAGCGCAACTGGAATACCCGGGCCAGCGTCCACGTTTTTAATGACAGCGGCTGGCTGACCGGGGAGTCGCGCCCGGAGATGCTGGCAGCCCATGCGCTGAGCGGATTCCGTTACCAGCTAACGGAGCTGAAAACGATCCCGGCGCATCTGGTCAGCAAGATCTGTTTTTGCGGCGACCATGACGATCTGCGCCAGTTGCAGGAGCAGCTTGCTCAATGCACTGGCGATGCGGCGCACCTGTGCTTTTCGGCTTTTGACTGCCTGGAAGTGTTACCCCGGGGTTGTAATAAAGGGGCGGCGCTGGCAGTGCTTGGCGAAAGGCTGGGCATTGCGCTGAGCGACTGTATGGCGTTTGGCGATGCGATGAACGATCGGGAAATGCTGTCGCTGGTGGGGCATGGTTTCATCATGGGTAATGCCATGCCGCAACTGAAGGCGGAGCTCCCCCATCTACCCGTGATAGGCCACTGCAATCAGCAGGCGGTTTCACATTATTTGACGAGTTGGCTGGATCAAAAAAACCTTACTTATTCCCCCGAATGAACAAGGCCCTTTCAGCAAGCCGGGAACTATCCCGGCTTTTTTTGTTTTGTCGCCGGTGATTTTACCGTTCCTCGCCGTGGACTGGCGCTAAAATGCCGCGCTTTAGCCTGCATGGTGTGGCTATAATAGAAAAAATTTCTCCGGAGCAGGGCAATGATAGATAAAACAGATCGCAAGCTGCTGGCGCTGCTGCAAAAAGACTGTACCCTCTCGCTACAGGCGCTGGCGGATGCCGTAAACCTGACCACCACCCCGTGCTGGAAACGCCTGAAACGTCTCGAAGAAGAGGGGGTTATTCGCGGCCATGTCGCGCTGGTTGATGCGGAAAAGGTCGGCCTGGGCCTGACGGCTTTTGTGTTAATTAAAACCCAGCATCATAGCAAATCCTGGTATTGCGACTTTGTACAGGCGGTGGAAGATCTGCCGGAAGTCCTCGGGTTCTGGCGCATGGCCGGGGAGTATGATTATTTGATGCGCGTGCAGGTGGCGGATATGAAGCGCTATGACGATTTTTATAAACGTCTGGTGAACCGGGTGCCTGGACTGAGCGATGTTACTTCGAGTTTTGCGATGGAACAGATAAAATACACAACAGCCCTGCCGCTGGACGGATGATTTCTCTGTTCACGGCCTCCGGATATGCTCAAATCTTCTGCTATCCATACAGTTGAAGGTCATTCAGGATAACAACCGCGTGCGACTATTTGTTCAGTTAAGCTGGTACTTCCGCCGGGAGTGGCGCCGCTATTCAGGCGCTGTGGCCCTGCTGATTATCATCGCTATGTTACAGCTCATTCCCCCCCGGCTGGTGGGAGTGATTGTTGATGGCGTCACCCGCGATCTTTACACCGGCAGCCAGGTGCTGATGTGGATTGGGGTGATGATTTTGATCGCGGTCGTGGTTTACCTGTTGCGTTATGTATGGCGCGTGCTGCTGTTCGGCGCGTCTTATCGGCTTGCCGTTGAATTACGTGAAGATTTCTATCGCCAGTTGAGCCGCCAGCATCCGGCGTTTTATCTGCGTCACCGTACCGGCGATCTGATGGCGCGCGCCACCAACGATGTCGACCGGGTGGTATTTGCCGCCGGGGAGGGGGTGCTGACGCTGGTGGATTCGCTGGTTATGGGGTGCGCGGTGCTGATTGTGATGAGCACCCAGATAAGCTGGCAGTTGACGCTGCTGGCGCTGCTGCCGATGCCGGTGATGGCGCTGTTCATCAAACGCTACGGCGACCTGTTGCATGAGCGCTTTAAGCTGGCGCAGGCGGCGTTCTCCTCCCTTAATGACCGTACTCAGGAGAGCCTGACCAGTATCCGGATGATTAAGGCGTTTGGCCTCGAGGATCGTCAGTCAGCGCTGTTTGCCGCTGACGCCAGGGAAACCGGCGAGAAAAATATGCGCGTTGCCCGGGTGGACGCGCGCTTTGATCCGACCATCTACATTGCAATCGGGATGGCTAATTTGCTGGCTATCGGCGGCGGTAGCTGGATGGTCGTTAACGGCGCGATGACCCTCGGGCAACTGACCAGTTTTGCCATGTATCTTGGGCTGATGATCTGGCCGATGCTGGCGCTGGCGTGGATGTTTAATATTGTCGAGCGCGGCAGCGCCGCTTACAGCCGTATTCGCGCCCTGCTTGACGAGGCGCCGGTAGTGGTCGATGGCGCGGGGGAACTGCCCGCCGGGCGTGGAACGCTACAGGTGGATATCGCGGCATTCTGCTATCCGCAGGCGGAGCGACCGGCGCTGGAGCTGGTTAATTTTTCCCTCAGCCCGGGCCAGATGCTCGGGCTGTGCGGACCGACCGGCGCCGGGAAGAGTACGCTGCTGGCGTTGATTCAGCGCCATTATGACATTCAGCAGGGGGAGATTCGTTTTCACAACCTGCCGCTGAGTCAGTTGCGCATTAACAGCTGGCGCAGCCGTCTGGCGGTGGTCAGTCAGACGCCTTTTCTGTTTTCCGATACTGTCGCCAGCAATATTGCCCTCGGCAGGCCCGACGCGACGCAGCAGGATATTGAGCAGGTAGCCCAGCTGGCCTGCGTGCATGAAGATATTTTACGCCTGCCTGAAGGATATGACACTCAGGTCGGCGAACGCGGGGTGATGCTTTCCGGCGGGCAGAAACAGCGTATTTCGATCGCGCGCGCCCTACTGCTGGAGGCGGAAATCCTCATTCTCGACGACGCGCTCTCCGCAGTGGACGGTCGCACAGAACACCAGATTCTGCACAACCTGCGCCAGTGGGGGGAGGGACGCACGGTTATCATCAGCGCCCACCGCCTGTCGGCATTGACCGAGGCGACGGAGATCCTGGTGATGCAACACGGTCACATCGCCCAGCGCGGCGACCACGAGACGCTGGCGGCGCAGCGCGGCTGGTATCGCGATATGTACCGTTATCAACAACTGGAGGCCGCGCTGGATGAGGTTCCGCAGGCGAATGAGGTGGCCGATGCGTAATTTTGGGCAACTCTGGCCGACCCTGAAACGTCTGCTGGCTTATGGCTCCCCGTGGCGACGACCGCTGATGCTGGCAGTAGCGCTGTTGTGGATTGCCGCGATTGCTGAGGTCAGTGGCCCGCTACTGATTAGCTATTTTATCGATAATCTGGTGGCGCAGAGCCGCCTGCCGCCTGGGCTGGTGGCGGGGTTAGCCGCGGCCTACATTCTGCTGCAATTACTCGCGGCTTCGCTGCATTACTGGCAGTCGCTGCTGTTTAACCGGGCGGCGGTCGGGGTGGTACAACAACTGCGCAGCGATGTGATGGACGCTGCGCTGCGCCAGCCATTGAGTGAGTTCGATGTTCAGCCAGTGGGGCAGTTAATTTCGCGGGTCACAAATGACACGGAAGTGATTCGCGATCTGTACGTCACAGTGGTGGCGACAGTACTACGCAGCGCGGCGCTGATTGGCGCGATGCTGGTGGCGATGTTCAGCCTTGACTGGCGTATGGCGCTGGTGGCGCTGGCCATTTTCCCGGCGGTGTTTATCGTGATGGCGATTTACCAGCGCTACAGTACGCCAATTGTACGGCGAGTGCGCAGCTATCTGGCGGATATCAACGATAGCTTTAATGAAGTGATCAACGGGATGAGCGTTATCCAGCAGTTTCGCCAGCAGACGCGGTTTGGCGAGCGGATGGGCGCCGCCAGTCGCGCTCATTATCTGGCGCGGATGCAGACCCTGAAACTCGATGGCCTGCTGCTGCGGCCATTGCTGAGCCTGTTTTCGGCGCTGGTGCTGTGCGGTTTGCTGATGCTGTTTGGTTTCAGCGCTAAAGGTTCAATCGAAGTTGGGGTGCTGTATGCCTTTATCAGCTACCTCGGGCGGCTTAACGAACCGCTGATTGAGCTGACTACCCAGCAGTCGATGCTGCAACAGGCGGTCGTGGCCGGGGAGCGGGTATTCGAGTTGATGGATCGGCCACGTCAGCACTACGGAAATGACGCACGCCCGCTGGCGAGCGGTACCATTGATATCCGCGATCTGTCCTTCGCTTACCGGGACGATCGGCTGGTTCTGCAGGATGTCGATCTCCGGGTCCCTGCGCGTAACTTCGTCGCGCTGGTTGGACATACCGGAAGCGGAAAAAGCACTCTGGCTAACCTGCTGATGGGGTATTACCCGCTGAGCCGCGGGGAAATTCGTCTCGACGATCGTCCGCTGGAAAGCCTGAGCCATGATGCGCTGCGCCGCGGCGTCGCGATGGTGCAGCAGGATCCGGTGGTGCTGGCGGATTCGTTTTACGCCAATGTGACGCTTGGTCGGGAGATGAGCGAAGCGCAGGTCTGGCAGGCGCTGGAAACGGTGCAACTGGCCGGGCTGGCGCGCGAACTGCCGGAGGGTATCCATACCCGCCTGGGCGAACAGGGTAATACCCTGTCGGTGGGGCAAAAGCAGCTACTGGCGCTGGCGCGGGTATTGGTAGAGGCGCCGCAGATCCTGATCCTTGATGAGGCGACGGCGAATATCGACTCTGGTACTGAGCAGGCGATTCAGCGGGCGCTGAAGCTTATTCGTCAGCACACCACTTTGGTGGTGATCGCCCACCGCTTATCGACAATCACTGAAGCGGATACCATTCTGGTGCTGCATCGCGGCCGCGTAGAAGAGCGCGGTAATCACCAGCAACTGCTGGCCGCCAGGGGGCGTTACTGGCAGATGTACCAGCTCCAGCTTGCCGGTGAAGAGTTGGCGGCGCAGGAAGCTTCCGCCAGCGTCTGATGCACCATAACGACGCGTTGCGCCTGCCGGTTTCGCCGGTGGTGCAATGCGCCCGGGTTCTGCGCACTACAATGGTGCGTTTTTTGTCCATTTATGTCTTTCCTGCCCATTTTCCCCTCTGTGAAGCGGATTTTCCCGGTTCGCCCCCAACGTAAATACGCATTTACGGCAAGTTTTTCATTTCTGGCACGGCCATTGCTTTACCTCAACGGAGTGACTCGTGTTCGCTGCGGCTATTACCCAATTCTGACGGAGGGGATTTATGAAGCTGGTTACCGTGGTAATCAAACCATTCAAACTGGAGGACGTTCGCGAAGCGCTCTCTGCTATTGGTATTCAGGGATTAACGGTGACGGAGGTGAAGGGCTTTGGTCGCCAGAAGGGACATGCGGAGCTTTACCGCGGCGCCGAGTACAGCGTCAATTTTCTGCCAAAAGTAAAAATCGATGTGGCGATCGCTGACGATCAGCTTGATGAAGTGATCGATGTCATCAGCAAAGCCGCTTATACCGGCAAGATTGGCGACGGCAAAATTTTTGTCGCCGAACTACAACGCGTTATTCGTATTCGCACCGGCGAAACCGACGAATCCGCACTGTAATTTCTGGCTACGCATAATGGGGATGGATAAGATGAAAAAACTGACCTGGTTATCAGGCCTCGGCGCTCTGGCTGCTCTGCCTTCGCTTGCCGCCGCCGCGCCTGCCGTTGCCGACAAAGCCGACAACGGTTTCATGATGATTTGTACCGCGCTGGTGCTGTTTATGACGATCCCCGGGATCGCGTTGTTCTACGGCGGGCTTATCCGCTCCAAAAACGTTCTGTCGATGCTGACGCAGGTTTCGGTTTCATTCGCGCTGGTGTGTATTTTGTGGGTGGTATATGGCTACACCCTGGCGTTCGGCGTCGGCAATAGCTTTTTCGGCAATTTCGACTGGATCATGCTTAAAGGGATCGACCTAAAAGCGCTGACCGGCTCGTTTTACCAGTATATCCACGTCGCGTTTCAGGGGTCGTTCGCCTGTATTACTGTCGGCCTGATTGTCGGCGCGCTGGCGGAACGTATTCGTTTTTCGGCGCTGCTGATTTTCGTGGTGGTATGGCTGACCTTCTCTTATATTCCGATTGCTCATATGGTGTGGGGTGGCGGTTTGCTTGCCGCTGATGGCGCGCTGGATTTTGCCGGCGGTACCGTGGTGCATATTAACGCGGCGGTTGCCGGCCTGGTGGGGGCGTATTTGATCGGCAAACGCGTTGGATTCGGCAAAGAGGCCTTTAAACCGCATAACCTGCCGATGGTCTTTATGGGGACAGCGGTGCTGTATATTGGCTGGTTTGGTTTTAATGCCGGTTCCGCCAGTTCGGCTAACGAAATCGCGGCGCTGGCATTTGTGAATACTGTGGTGGCGACGGCGGCGGCTATCCTCTCCTGGGTATTTGGCGAATGGGCGCTGCGCGGCAAACCTTCTTTGCTGGGAGCCTGCTCGGGCGCGATCGCCGGGCTGGTGGGTGTAACGCCGGCGTGCGGTTTCGTCGGCGTCGGCGGCGCGCTGATCATTGGCCTGGCCTCGGGTCTGGCAGGGCTGTGGGGAGTGACGATGCTTAAGCGCCTGCTGCGCGTTGACGACCCCTGTGATGTGTTTGGCGTCCACGGCGTTTGCGGGATTGTCGGCTGTATTCTTACCGGGGTCTTTACCGCCACTTCGCTGGGCGGCGTTGGCTTCGCCGAGGGCGTTTCGATGGGGCGCCAGGTGCTGGTGCAACTGGAAAGTATCGCGATTACCGTTGTCTGGTCCGGCGTGGTGGCGTATATCGCTTACAAACTGGCGGATATGATAGTTGGGCTGCGGGTGCCGGAAGAGCAGGAGCGCGAAGGGCTGGATGTTAACAGCCACGGTGAGAATGCCTACAACGCCTGAGTTAATCTCAATAATAGAAAAGCGGAGCTTCGGCTCCGCTGCGGATGGCTTGCAAAGGAGGAAAAACCTGGTTTTTTCCTCCTTTGTGTTTATAAGCCGAAGGCAATGTATTGATTTTGCTATTTGTTATCGGCAGGTTTGCAATGACATGACGTTTGCCACCGGCCTTGGGTGTTTATACGTTGTGCTGGCGCATCACGCCTTCCTGAACCGTAGAGGCGACCAGAACGCCATCACGGGTCCAGAATTCGCCGCGCACAAAACCGCGGGCGCTGGATGCCGAAGTACTTTCAACCTGGTACAGAAGCCAGTCGTTAAGATCGAAGGGGCGGTGGAACCACATCGAATGGTCGATAGTGGCTATCTGGATACCTGGTTCAAGGAAACCAATGCCGTGCGGCTGGAGCGCTGTCGGCAGGAAATTGAAGTCAGAAGCGTAGCCCAGCAAATTCTGATGAATTTGTCGTTCATCAGGCACGGTACCATTGGCTTTCAGCCACACCTGGCGTGTCGGTTTATCGACGTGTCCTTTCAGCGGATTGTGAAAAACCACCGGGCGAATCTCCAGCGGCTTTTCGCATAAAAACTTCTCTTTAGCCTGAGGCGGCAGCAAATGCGCCAGTTTACCGGCAATATCGGTTTCTGATTGCAGCGATTCGGGCGCCGGAGCCTGCGGCATGGTTTTTTGGTGTTCAAAGCCGGATTCCGGTGCCTGGAAGGAGGCCGTCATATAGAAAATGGGTTTGCCATTCTGGATCGCGGCCACCCGGCGGGCGCTGAAGCTGTTGCCGTCACGTAATACTTCCACGTCATAGACAATCGGTTTCTGGCTGTCGCCCGGGCGCAGAAAGTAACTGTGGAAGGAATGGACCAGCCGCGCCGGGGCGACGGTCTCTTTGGCCGCATACAGCGCCTGGCCGACGACCTGGCCGCCAAATACCTGGCGTAGCCCCAGATCCTCGCTTTGACCGCGGAATAAACCTTCTTCGATTTTTTCCAGGTTAAGCAGGGCGAGAAGTTTGTTAAGTGCTTGACTCATAGATGATCCTCAGTAAATCCACTCCATCGAGCGCGATAGCGAATGGTCATTATAATTGATTATTAATCGATTCCACGCTGGTGCAATAGTCTGAATCCCGTTGCGCTTCCAGGCAAAAATCAGTGATGTGTGCCACACTTAAGCTGTAAATTAAGTTCCAACCACTCATTCTGGTGGGATCATACTCCCGCTGGTGCAGAGATAATAAGGAGAACCTAATGAAACTCGTGCACATGTTAAGTGGTTTAGCGGTTGCCGTCGCCCTTGCCGGGTGCGCACAGCACAAAAGCGCCAACGTACCGACGCCTGCTCCCGATCCTTACACAGCCGGCGCGCTCTCCCAGGCCGACCTGAGACAGCCTAATGTATCCGGTACTATCTGGATCCGCCAGCGCATTGCGTTGCCGCCGGATTCAGTGCTGACGGTAACGTTATCTGATGCATCGCTGGCCGATGCGCCGGCAAAAGTGCTGTCGCAGAAAGTGGTAAGAACCGAAGGGAAACAGGCGCCGTTTAGCTTTGTGTTGCCGTTTAATCCGGCGGACATTCAGCCTAATGCACGCATTCTGCTAAGCGCGGCGATCGCCGAGAACGATCGGTTGATCTTCATTACCGACACTGTACAGCAGGTGATTACCCAGGGCGGTACCAAAGCCGACCTGACGCTGGTCCCGGTACAGCAGACGGCGATGCCGCTGCAGGAGGGCGGTGGAGCGACTTCGACAGTGCCGGGTACTTCCCCGACCCTGGTCAATCCATCCGCGGCACAGCCGGCGCCGACTCAGTACTAATCATCCCTGCCGGTTGTTTACTGATGCCGCCACAGGGCGGCATCGGGTTAATAAATCCAGCGGTAGCGTTGCATATCGATGCGCCCATCCCCGCTAACCTGAACGCCTTCTGACAACAGAGCCTGACGCTGACGCTGTAAATCCGGACCGGTCAGCGAGATCGCGCCATGGCGATTCACCACCCGGTGCCATGGCAGACGGCTGCCTTCTGGCAGGCGCCGTAATACACCGCCGACCTGACGCGCTGCCCGGGGCGATCCCGCCAGACGCGCGACATCGCCGTAGGTTGTCACCGTCCCTTCCGGGATGGCGGCAATAATCTGGTATACCCGTTGAGGAAAACTGTCCTCCACCATGCTCTTTCTCCATTCAGGATGCGGTTTCAGGATAAACATCCCGACAGGCGCTGTGAAGTCCGCTTTGTGCAAGAAAGCGCCATGTAGCCCGCTGCGGCTTGCAATTGCCTGGCGCTATGGGGATAATGCGCCAGCGCGTTGAGACTCAACGCTCTCAATGGGGGCCCTGTTGGTTCTCCCGCAACGCTACTCTGTTTACCTGGTCAGGGCCGGAAGGCAGCAGCCAAAGCAGATGACGTGTGTGCCGGGATGTAGCTGGCAGGGCCCCCACCCAATTATGAGTAACTCCTTAATAGATAACGTCTAAAGTACTGAAATCCCGCCTCCATAGCCTTAGTGGTACAAAAATTGTGTATCACCAGTAGGCTGTACGATGTCCCTTATGCTCTCCTGTCATGGGATCTGGTACTACCGGAAAGTTAACGTCTTACCCTGTGGTAAACCCCGTGATTTTCGTCGTGCGTTAGGTACGCGTTCAAAGACTGAAGCGACAATGGCTCGGAAGTGTCTGGATTATCCGTGGCGATTCAATCTCGTTATGAGATCTGGTATTACCCCTGGGTCTTTATATTCCGCAAATAGCGTGATAGGTAGGTGTGTCTTTTACACACCTGTCAGGAACGCGAAATCAGAAATGTACAGGGCAATCAATACTACATCGTAGGGAATCCCGGCATACTCGTCATCAGGTTTTGCTGTGCTACAGTAGAAACGATGTTTGTGGAGAGCTGAAAGTATAATTATGTATGTAGTTATATTTTTTGGGGAGGCTGAAAATATATATCGATAAGGGTGATTTGATAGTTTTTCCTTTCCTTTTTCGACGATGAATCAATTATTTGGGGAAAAGTAATCTTTCTCAGTCATGTAACCTCTATTTGTGTAGAAACATGGACGTGGTGTCAATACTGATTTTCTAATAGAATGCGGTTTAATAGCTTTTGGAAAATATAACTTGTATATGAGTGCTATACACTACTATCAGTGAATTATAGGAATTATTGCCGACTTTGATGGAGATTAGTATAATTTGCTAAGGGTTAATATAAAAAAGGATAATTATATGTGTGCTTATAATATGGACAGAAATGAGTTTGAAGATAAATGTGATGAACTTATACAGCTTGCAACCCAGTTAGCGATGAAACATTTATTGCATAGGGCGACAGAATTCTTCCATGAGGTACAGGAGCTTATCCTGCAGATTCGATATGAAATTGAAATCAATTGCTTAACGTATTCGGGTGGTAGTCAAATTATTGAAAATCAAATAAAACATTTCAATAAACAGGATGCGTATCTAACTTTTGACAAAGCGAAAGCTTATTTTTTAGTAAAAAAAGAGCAGAAGGAAAAGAGGCTCAATCTTACCCTGGCACAGATAGGTTTTGTTGCCGGAGGTGCTCAGGCTGTTAGCGGCGCTGGTGTGTGTGCTGCGACTTTAGGAATAGCTTGTGCTTCATATGGTATCCCAATGATGTTGCATGGAACAAATAATACATATGAGAACGGATATTACCTTCTTTACCGTAAAAATAAATCTGGTACGGTCAGAGATGCATATCGATATGTAGCACATGAATTAGGATATGGTAATAAGCAAGGCGATTATGTCTATGGCGCCGTTGATTTGTCATTGACGGGCTGGGGCGGGTACCGCAAGATACTCTTACCACGAGAGAAATCCTGGAGTTTGTTCCGGCATATAAGAGCCGACTATATTCGTGGTTGGCAGCAAGCCGGGACTGTGGCATTAAGTGTCGATGCGTTAAGTTCGGTGGGTACAGGCTGGCAATTATATGTTTTAAAAGGAGAAGGACAGTGACTGAACAGGCGCTAATTTTTTCCTCGCAAACAATTTGGCCAGTTGTCGGGTTTTACTTTGTCTCAGCTTTATTATTTTTGCTTTTATTTTTAATAAAAATAAAAATCATGAAGAGAAAGAATTATTTTTTATTTGTGGTTTGTTCATTAGTCGTTATCTTTTCTGCCTCAATACAGTTTGCTTTATTTATGCATGGGACGGCATTTGCTAAAAGTTTCTTACATATCGATCTCGATGTGGATGCTTATGACTCGATATATTGGGGGGCATTATTTTATTCTCTGTTATACTTGCTGGCAGTACCGCGAAATATCTTTGTAAAATATATATAAATTCTGCTACCGGAAAGGGCAATATTTCATCGTCGGGGGGGCAGCAACCAGTCAACAGGCGACCAACACGGACCCGCTAACGCGTTGATTCGCCATCGCTTCTCTGTGGTTACGGGTTAGCCTGGTCGTGCTGGTCGTGCTGGTCGTGCTGGTCGTGCTGGTCGTGCTGGTCGTGCTGGTCGTGCTGGTCGCGTTGGCCGGATTGCCGGTCTGATGACTCAGGGGTTGTCTGCCGGAACAAAATTAAACCCTGATTTCAGAGTGGTTATCGCTTGAGAAAAAACCTGGCGATAAATCTTTGCCTGTCATTTTATTGTCATATTAATGTCACGTTTTGTTGCTAGTCTGTTAACCGCTGTGAATTTATTTTGCTATTATCCAGGTAATATATTCTCAGGATGCCTGACTTCGTAGTGGATGTTATTAATAGTGGGTTGTATCAAAGATTTTTTCTCCTTACCTGACTCAGGGAGCTTTTATGAGCACGGTTGTGTTAAATGTGAAAGTGAGTGTGGAATTAAAGGAAAAATTACGCCATTGCGCCGATGAAGCGCAGGAGACGTTGAGCAGCATTACCGAGAAACTCCTCTGGTTGGGGCTGCAGCATGCAGAGGATGAGCATGATGTTTCTGGCGAAGATATTGATAACCAACATACGGAAGAGGACCACGTTCCGCCTCTTTCGGCTAAAGAAATCAAACTGTTAAGAAAAATAATGAAGAAAAGAAAATGAAAGAAAATCACGACCTCACCACCGCAAACAACTATCTTGATGCCTGTCATTTACTGCGTTCCGGCTATGTTAAACATGTCCGGCTGGGCTGGAATATTGGCAGCGATGAGTTTTTTCGCATCGCCTCTGACTGGTGCGATGCCGGGGCGAAAATAAAGCGCGATGGCGACAGTTTTATTATCTCTCTGAAAGGTTTTGCTATTCCGCGTCAGCAACAGAGCTGAATGTGCCATAGAAAATGACCGGATGCTGCAACACAATCTTCATCATTTATTCATGCCGCGGTATTGTCGGTATACAATAATTGCCGGGCTGTTATAGATATGCCTCAATAAAATGTGCATGGTCATGGATGATCTCCCGGGTGGGCCGCTGGCGGCTCACCCGTTTATTTTTATACGCTGGTCAGGCGTGCGCGCTGGCGGCCGCGCAGAGACACCTGCTCCCAGACAGGGCGTAGCCGCAGCAAAACCGCCTCCATCTGCGCTTCAGGCAGTGTAAAAGGCAGGCGTAGAAAACGCTCCAGCGTGCCGTCAACGCCAAAGCGTGGTCCGGCGCCGATATGGATTCCAATATTCTCACTGGCGGCGGCGAATACGCTGGCCAGCGGCGCCGAGAGATTTGCCCACAGCGAAAGGCCGCCGGCCGGAGGCGTCACTTGCCATTCAGGGAACCACCGTTGTACCTGCTGTAACATCGCATCGCGCCTGGAGCGCAGTATGGCGCGTCTGGCGCTGAGCATCTGTTCGCCCCGGTCAATCAGGTGCGCGGTGGCGAGTTGTTCCAGTACCGGCGTGCCCAGATCCATACTGTCGCGGTTTTGCAGCAGCGTGGCGATGATTTGCGGGCTGGCGCGTACCCAGCCGACGCGCAACCCTCCCCAGAAACTTTTCGATGTCGATCCCAGAGTGATCACCCACTCTTCGCGATCGAAGGCGGCCAGCGGCGGCGGTGGCGGCGCCTCATACCACAGGTCCACCATGGTTTCATCCGCCACTGCCAGCGTACGAGTGCGGGCGGCGATATCCGCGACCCGGGCCCGGGTATCACTGTCCATACAGCGGCCGGTTGGGTTATGAAAATCCGGCAATAGCCAGGCGAGACGCGGCGCAGTCTGGGCGATGGTGGCCGCCAGTCCGGCGGTGTCCCAGCCCTGTTCGGCAAGCGGTACCGGGATTGGGCGGCAGGAAGCGCCGCGGATAACCGATATTGCCAGCGGCCAGGTGGGCTGATCAATAGCGATCCGATCTCCCGGTCCGGTAAAGCTTCTGAGTAACAGCGCCAGGCCGTTGGCGGCGCCGTTGACGATCAGAATATTGTCCGGCGTTGTCGGAACGCCGCGTTCGCTATAGCGTCGGGCGATAGCTTCCCGCAGCGGCAGCAACCCCTGAGAATCATAACCGGTCTGGCTGAGATATTCCGGCAACAGGGTCAGGGCGGCGGAATAGGCCTGATGAATTTCCGGGCCGGCGCTCAGCGCCGCCGTTGAGAGATCGATATCCGCATTGGTTGTCGACCAGACTGGCGCGGCGTGTTTTTCCGGCAGCATCGTGACAGAACCCGATCCCTGGCGGCTACACAGGTAGCCTTCGGCGCGTAATTGTTCCAGCGCGTTGCTCACCGTGGTGCGGCTAACGGCAAGCGCATCGGCGAGATCCCGTTCGCCAGGCAGTCGACAACCTATTGGCAGGCGACCGTCGAGGATCAGTAAACGTAGCCCGTCGGTCAATTGCCGCCAGAGCGGATGCCGGGAATGTTGCTGACGCCATTCTCCCAACAACATTACCAGTGACGCACTACCGGTTCGACGTTGATTCATTGCAGTCCACTTTTTTTAAACTGGCCATTAATAAGAAGTCCATTGTAGTGAAGAGTATAGCGACAAGATACCGGACAGGGGAAAGAAATGGGCAAACGACTACTGCAACTTTATTTTGGGTTAGTTCTTTACGGCGCTTCGACGGGGCTGTTTATTCGCGCTAACCTGGGGGCCGATCCGTGGGATATTTTCCACCTTGGCGTGGCGAAAATACTGGATTGCGACATCGGTTCGGTGATTATTGGCGTCGGGGCGGTGGCGCTACTGCTGTGGATCCCGCTGCGCCAGAAGCCAGGGCTGGGAACTATCAGTAATGTGATTGTGCTTGGTCTGGCGGCAAACCTCACGCTGGATCTCCTGCCGCAGCCGGAAGCGCTGTGGATACGCATTATTCTGCTGGTGAGCGCCATTGTCGCCTGTGCGCTGGCGACCGGGATGTATATTGGCGCCGGATTCGGACCAGGCCCGCGGGATGGCTTGATGACCGGGCTACATGCCCGCACCGGCTGGTCGATTCGCCGCATCCGCACCGCGATTGAATTAACGGTATTGCTGGTCGGTTTCCTGATGGGCGGTACCTTTGGTATTGGTACTATCCTGTATGCGTTGACTATCGGTCCGCTTATCCAACTGTGCCTGCCGTGGTTCAGCCAGCAGCGCGCGACGCCAGCGGTGCCGGCGAATGTGCAGCAGGACGCTGTTCGGGCGGGAAATCAGGAGACTTTAGTAAACAGGTGAGATCCAGTATGTCTGCGGTGCGGCGGAGTGTACCGCCGCCGCTATAGTACAGCGTTGGTGGCCTGGGGGGATCTGCGTCAACCTGGGCCGGGTTCCAGATAATGACGTATCTCATGGGAGGGAAACGCGACTTTATGGGTCATAATCACTCCGCTTGCACTGGAGAACGTTAAGCAGGTATCGACCATTTGGCGCGGTTTTGTCCCGGGGTGCGCTGTTGTCGGGTTGATGTCGTGCTGCTGTCGTGGTGGAGTGTGTGTGGCTGGCTGATACTGTAGCGGTGATAGGCTAATGAGGAAAATGCCATGAATCAGAATACCGTTCGTGCGTTGCGTTTATCACGCGCCTGGTCCCAGGAGCATCTGGCTGAGCTGGCATCGCTCAGTGTGCGTACTATTCAGCGTATCGAGAATGGCGGGCAGGCGAGCCTTGAAACCCTCAGCGCAATAGCTGCGGTATTTGGTCTGAATGTTGCCGATCTTGGCATACAGCCGGCCAGTAATGCGCGCTGCGACGAAGCGCTGGATCGGCGTGTGGCGCAGGCCCGGCAGCGGCTGAATGCGGAGAACCGTTTTTTCCGTCGGGCGCTGATATGGGCCATTGTCTGTACAGGGCTGGCGGCGGTAAATCTGTTGAGTGAGACGGAACGCTACTGGTTCCTCTGGCCGACGCTCATCTGGGGAGCCGTGCTGGCCTTTTCCGGTATCCGGCTATTCCTGCTCAGGGGCTGGCTGGAAAAACGCAATCGACGCCGCTTACAGCAACTGGTCCGTAAGTGAGGGGGCGATTTCTTTGGCGCCGAACCAGGCGATAAATTGATCGGCGGGTAACGCTTTGCTGTATAACCATCCCTGGGCGAACTCTACATGGTGCGCTTTCAGCCAAGCTGCCTGGGCGGGCGTTTCCACCCCTTCTGCGATCATGGTCAGTTTTAAGGATCTGGCCATCTCAACAATATGGGGCGTGACGTTTTTATATTCCAGCGAGTCGACAAAGGATTTATCTATCTTCAGGGTATCGATATCCAGTTCTTCCAGGTAGCTAAGGCTGGAATATCCGGTACCGAAATCATCGATATAGATGGCGTGCCCGGCGTCACGATAGCGAGCAATAATGGGACCGGTGACCGCCGGGTTCGCGAAACCGCGTTCAGTAATTTCAAAGGCAATCTGCTGCGCAGAGACCTGCCATTTCTTCAGCCGGGGTTCAACATATTCCAGCATATGGGTCGATAACAGATCGCAAGGCGCGAGGTTAATTGAAATATGCTGCCGGGGATGCTTGCTCAGCCAGGCACCGAGATCGTCAAAGACATGGTTAATAATTAACTCTGTTAGCCGGGTTATCTGCTGCGTTTGTTCCGCCAGGGGAATAAAGACATCCGGACTCAGCCAGCTTCCGTCCTGCTGGCGCCAGCGTATCAGCGCTTCAGCGCCGGAGCAGGCTCCTGATTCAAGGTGAATAATAGGCTGATAGTGGACTTCAAATCTCCCGGCGTGAATGGCATCGGCGAGCCGGTAACGCAAAGACTGCAGGCGCCGTAGCTGGCGGAGAATGAGCCATGTGGCAAGCAGACTCAGCAGCAGCCCGGGGGGCAGCCAGAACAGTAATTGCTGGCGCCACCAGGCGTCAAGGGGAGCCCTGGATGCCCAGACGACAATCGTCATATTGATTTCCGGGACCCGGCGCAGGAAATAGACGTTGTTATGATGTTCCGCCATGGGGGAAGAAAGCGGATCGCTGACTGCCTGCTGAAGGATTTCCGGAGCCAGCGCGTGGCTGGCGGCAAAGGTGCGCTGACGTTTTAACCCAACCAGCGCGACATGCAGCGGCAGGTTGCCGAAAGGGAGCACGTCCACAAAAGAGGCGGGGTCGATCAGTACTACATAGGGCGGTTTTCCCAGCGCCACCATCTGATGTTTTATACCAAGATCGCTCTGTGCGGTAAGCCATACCTGGAAGCCGCCTGGGCTGATGACATCCGGTTCACTGAATACCGGTTGTTGACTGTTGACCTCCAGCGATGAACAGCGCGGGGTGAGTCCGTCCAGCCAGACGACTTCCTGAATAAAGCGATGGGTATAAGACAGACGGCGCATTTGCAAAAGATGTTGAGGACTACAGGGCACGGCGTGTTGAGCGTTAATCAGCGCCAGAGCTGCTTTAGCCTGATCGGCGACCTGAGTGGTACGCAGCAAAACCCGGCCAGAATAATTTTCCAGTTCGTTACGAAACTCCGTCTCGGCTTTGCGGTGCGCCAGCCAGATACTGAGGATGATGGGGAGCAACACAGCAACAATCAGCACGCTGGTGACCAGCAAGGTCAGTTTGCGCGTCGGCATCAACATCACTCCCCGGGTTAAGGAAAATAGCGGTTTCCATAGAGTATGGCTCATTATAAGGGAATGTTTAGCTAACGGATAATCGTAGTTAAGCGCTATTGGGTTGCTGAAATGCGCTTTCTGCTTGCCATTTTTGATGAGGTGTAATATTTTGCTGTTATGTTATAACATAACCAGTCAGGAGGGCCTGTGAAACAGGGCATTCACCCGCAGTATCGTACCGTGGTTTTTCATGACACCAGCGCCGACGCCTGGTTTAAAGTGGGTTCCACTATACAGACCAGCCGGGAAATTACTCTCGAAGGTGTGACATATCCTTATGTCGCAATTGACGTTTCTTCTGCTTCGCATCCTTATTATACCGGCAGGCAGAAAACCTATGTTAATGAAGGTAGCGCGGCGCGTTTCCGCCAGCGCTTTGGCCGTTTTTTCCCGGGTAAGGAGCAGTAACGATGCAGGTAGTAAATTCATTGCGTAGCGCGCGCCAGCGTCATCCGGACTGCCGGATTGTCAAACGCAAAGGGCGGTTGTATGTCATCTGCAAATCCAACCCGCGTTTTAAAGCCGTACAGGGGCGTAAAAAACGTCGCTAGCTTTGCCGGAAACTGGCCAGGGAATAGCGCTGTTTTCCTTCGGCATCAAAATTTTGCGGCGCCAGCCAGGATTGTAGTGCCCGGTCGGTCGCTGGCCATTCACTATCCAGCAGGGAAAACCATGCGGTGTCCCTGCTGCGACCTTTATAAATCATTGCCTGGCGGAAAATACCTTCAAACTGGAACCCCAGCCGCAGCGCGGCCTGGCGAGAAGGTTGATTCAGGCTGTCACACTTCCATTCGTAGCGCCGGTATCCCAGGGTATTGAATACGTAGCGCATCAGCAGCCAGTGCGCCTCTGTGGCGGCCGGGGTGCGCTGCAGGCGAGGGGAGAAATGTACATGTCCCACTTCGATAACGCCATTTTTCGGGTCAATACGCATTAATGAAAATATGCCCACCGGCTGACGTGTCTGCTGGCTGACAACCGCGAAATAGCGCGGATCCTGGCTGTGCGCCATATCAGATACCCGGGACTGATATTCTTCGGGGGAAGTGGGCGCTTCGTGGGTCAGCCAGGTCCAGCTACGGGTATCCGGCGCTTCCCGGAAGGCAGCATAGAGTTCTGACGCATGTTGTTCCGCCAGCGGTTCCAGCAGACAGTAACGACCCACCAGAGTTACCGCGCCGGGAAGCGGGCAATCATGCCAGTCGGGGAGTGCGGGGCCGATCGGTTGACCCCAGGGCGTTAATGGTTCCATGTGAATTCTCCGTTGATAAACATCTGCTGTTACCTTAAAAAACAAGTGGCACTGTTAACAGCTCCACATATGATCATTTTTATGGTGCCACACTAGCGGATGATGCGATGAATACCACTGAAGAAATGCTGACGGAGTTCTTGCTCAGGGAGCCTCTGGGGTCCAGCGGGCGAACGCTACAGCGTGAATTGTATCTGAGGCTCAGGCAGGCGATAGTCTCCGGGCGTCTGGCGGCAGGCTTCCAACTGCCTGGGACCCGAACTCTGGCAAGGGTGCTGGGAATATCGCGTAATACGGCGGAAGCCGCCTGTCAGCAACTGGCCACAGAGGGCTATCTGTTGCGCGACCGTCGCGGCGCCAGGGTTGTATTTCTGCCTCAGCCCGCGCCGGGCGCGGAGATTCAAAAGTCAGTGAAGACTTACCAGGCGAAACTTTCACTGCGGGCGCAGGCTGTGGCGAGTGGCAGTCGGCGGCGCCAGGCGCCTCTGTTGTTCTCGCCAGGCGTCCCGGCGCTCAACCGGTTTCCGCTGCGACGCTGGAGTAACTGCGTTGAGAATGTGCTGAAGACGACGGGGCCGGCGCTGTTAGCCTATGGCGATCCCTGTGGTGAACTGGCGCTGCGTAATGCTATCGCACGCCATTTGTCCCTTGCCCGGGCAATTCCCTGCCAGGCCGGGCAGATTATCGTGACGGAAGGCGCTCAACAAGCGCTGGAACTCAGTGTGCAGTTGCTCACTAACCCGGGAGAGTGCGCCTGGCTGGAGAATCCGGGATATCGGGGAGCGCGCACCGCTTTTCGTCAGGGAGAACTGCAAATCATCCCGGTCGCTGTGGATGAAGAGGGGATGTGCTGTTCGCCGGAATTGTGGCAAAGCAGCCCTCCGGCGCTGATTTATACTTCTCCTTCGCATCAGTATCCGCTGGGTGGGGTATTGAGCGTGGCGCGACGCTTCGCGCTATTACAGCGCGCCCGCGAGACGGGGGCATGGATTATTGAAGATGACTATGACAGTGAGTTTCGCCACACAGGCGATCCGGTACCTGCCATGCAGGGGCTGATGACAGAACCGCCGGTGATTTACTGCGGGACATTCAGCAAAACGATGTTTCCCTCGCTGCGGATTGGCTACCTGGTCCTGCCGCCGCAACTGGTGGAGGCGGCCATGCCGGTTCTGAATACGCTCCTGCGCGGCGGAAATCGTATGACCCAACTGGCGCTGGCGGAGTTTATCGAACGTGGGTACTATGCCCGCCATTTGTCGGCGATGCGGCGTTTGTACCGCGACCGGCAACTGGCGCTACGCCAGGCATTGCGCGATGCGATACCCTGCCGGCACCAGATTGTCGGGGGCGGAGGCGGAATGCACCTCAGTCTTGTGTTTGCTTCCCGGCTTGATGATCAAGCGCTGGCGCTACAGGCGCGTCGTTATCACATGGCGCCGGCGGCGCTGTCTGATTTTTTGCATGACGAGAGTCACTTGCTATCTGGCCTTGTACTGGGCTACGGAAATACCTCCCGCAGCCAGTTTACAGCGTCTGCGCGACGTCTCGGCCAACTGATAGCGGCTGCGCAGCGCTAATGGCTTTGTCCAGGGAGAAGATGTCATAGAATGACAGGTTGCCTTTGCGCGCCAGCATATTGCGTAATGCGGCTTTCTGCACTTCTTCTACCCGCGTGGAGTTGAGAATATTGTCGATAAGCGATACCGGCGCATAGCGGGTGTTATACCACTCCCCGTTGTAGCATACCCGCAGGTCCAGCACGTCGATATCTTCATAACGGTAGCGCGGGGAGACATCAAAAAAGAAGAAACCGTTCATTAAAATGAACAAAATAATCAATAACCAGACAGAACCGGCAAGCGTAGTAGACAGTAACATCACCGCCAGGGTGGCAAACCAGCCGAGGTACATGGTGAGAAATAGCCAGGGATGTTTGCGCAGGAAACTGATGCTGAACCGCGGGCGGTTATCCCGACGTTCATCGCGATTAATCTGATCGAGCGCATTAGTGAGCAGGCGTTGTATTTCGGTCATGGGGCGAATTCTGTAGTGACAAAATGGGTTGGTATCATTTTCGACACAGCTATGGCATCAGAAAAGTAACAGTTTACGGATTAAAAGGCATAACAGATCTGAATGACGTTAGTCCGGACGGGCAGGCTGTGCGGTTTTTCACACATTACCGTCTGGTGCCTGCCACAGAGTAATACATAACATGCTCAGAAATCCGCGATGGGTATGCATCAACTCCGGATAATGAAATACGCTTTGTCTGATTTTCTTATCTGACACACTAATTGATTGCGGGGAGCACAACCGCGAAATGTCTGTATCTGCATGGCTAAAAGATAAGTTATATATACCGCTACGACCTGAGTAATCCTGGTGGGAATTTTGTTTAAAGCACAATAAGGCACACTTGTTGTAGTGTTTAGCGACTCACCCACCCGATGACTAATGCCAGAAAAATCTGATATTTTGTAAGTTTTTAGGATAATTACTTCTGCTAAATAAATCAGCGAACAAATTTCCACACCGATGCTGGTATTTTGTCATAGAGTTTATTCATCGTCAGTTCAGCAAGGCGGTGGTCCGCGGCTGAATAAAATACCGCCAGTTCGTTGTCAGAAAGCTCATATTTATTTTTCTCAATCACACGTTCCAGCGTATCGATTGACTGGCAACGTCGCAGGCGCATCAGATAATCAACTTTAGTGAGTGGTTTTTCAGACATAATTTTTACCTTAAATATCCGTTCTTATCAGAACGAAAGACTGACGGGGTTGGCCCGGCTTTCGTTTACAAAACACCGGAACAGCCGGTGACCCGATTTACGCCACTTCTGCAGATCCTCTGCATTTATGCCGTAATTACTAAACAGTATAAACGTATCGTCCAGATATTCATCTATTTGTTCTATCAATTTACTGTCATCTTCATACTTAATTTTATAATTAAGTGCAAATGAAGCAATATGTTCAATCAAATCGTTCAACTGAAGGTTAACCGCAGAGGTGGGATCGTTCACCCAACCATGGTTACTTTCCCCAAGGTTTACCAGACAGTCGTGGTACAGCGTTTCACAGAGAAATTTTAACTGCGCTATATCATGCCGTTTTGGTGAGTACTCGTCCATAATACATCCCCTTTTTATCGCAAAAATTTGATAAAGACAATGGGTTGGGAGTGGACACACCTTATGGATGTGGAGATTAATAGTTAACTTTTCAATTGTTACTGATAACTATAAGTCAATGTTATCTATTTTTCCTTAACTAAGGATGAAAAAAACTGCCTTAAGTACTCCGGCAATGATAAGACAGGTTATAAATATTTAATATAGCCTGGATTACCACATAAGCTATCTGTTGCCCGGACTACTCAGATTTGGAGACCAGTAACGGTGATTGTAATATTAACTCAACATTCTGAAATCCCCGGATAAGCAAAATTTAAGAAAGTTCTCAGGTATTAAAAGTTGCTTAACAAACAACGGGTACCGTGCTTTGTATAACCTTTTGCTTCATTTGGCGCATATGCTAACGCTATTTGAACGTTAACACAAATGGTGCGTTTCGTATATACCCGAGCTTGTGCGGCGAAGTACGCCGGGCAGGGCTGTATCCTTCAAGTAACCCATTGTCAAACAAGTAAATAAAGATACCACCAGCGGCATTTTTCTGACTGATTTACGGCGCATTTTCAGAGCGTTCTTTTGTTACAAAATGGAAGTTTTCAGGGCAAGTATTAACAGTTGAATAAAAATTGTTCCGCTACGGGAGGGGATGGCTGTCAATGGTGTGGAGACACGACCTGAAAACATAAACTGGCGTCAGTACAGGAAAGTTATAACCTAACAGCCGCCGTTAGATTAAAAAAAAGGCCGCAGAGGCGGCCTTTTTCAGTCACAGTATGGTTTTACCCGTGCTTATGTTCCACCGGATGGCTGTGCTCAATATCTTCGCCTTTACGGCTGAAGCGGCGACGAACCACCACAAAGAACACCGGTACGAAGAAGATAGCCAGGATAGTCGCGGTGACCATCCCGCCCATTACCCCGGTACCAACGGCGTTCTGGGCGCCGGAGCCGGCGCCGCTGCTGATAACCAGCGGCAGTACCCCAAGGATAAAGGCCAGCGATGTCATCAGAATCGGGCGCAAACGCATACGTACCGCTTCCAGCGTGGCTTCTATCAGGCCCTTGCCCTCTTTTTCCATCAGGTCTTTGGCGAATTCAACGATCAATATCGCGTTCTTCGCCGATAGCCCAATGGTTGTTAGCAGCCCCACCTGGAAGTAAACGTCGTTAGTCAGGCCGCGCATCGTCGCCGCTAACAGCGCGCCGACTACCCCCAGCGGTACTACCAGCATAACTGAGAAGGGGATAGACCAGCTTTCATACAGCGCCGCCAGACACAGGAATACCACAATCAGCGAAATGGCATACAGCGATGGTGCCTGGTTGCCGGACAGCCGTTCCTGATAAGACATCCCCGTCCAGTCGTAGCCAATACCGGTCGGCAACTTACTGGCCAGTTCTTCCATCATCGACATCGCCTCACCCGTACTTCTGCCCGGCGCCGCCTGACCAAGGATTTCCATGGACGGCAGGCCGTTATAGCGTTCCAGACGCGGTGAACCGTACTCCCAGTGTGAACTGGAGAACGAGGAGAATGGCACCATCTGGCCGTTAGCGCCGCGTACATACCAGTTATTGATATCACTTGGCAGCATACGGTATTCGGCTTCAGACATGATATAGACTTTTTTCACGCGACCGCGATCGATAAAGTCGTTCACATAGCTGCCGCCCCATGCCGCGCCCAGGGTGGTGTTTATATCGCTAATCGATACCCCCAGCGCCTGCGCTTTCTCCTGGTCGATATTGATTTTGAACTGTGGCGTATCTTCCAGACCGTTGGGACGCACCCCGACCAACAGGTCAGGATGTTTAGCCACTTCGCCGAACAACTGGTTACGCGCCTGAGTCAGTTTTTCATGGCCTAAACCTGCCTGGTCGATTAACTGGAAGTCGAAACCGGTCGCAGTACCCAGTTCAACAATCGCCGGAAGGTTAAAGGCGAAGACAATCGCATCCTTAATTTTGGCGAATTCGGCGTTAGCTTTGGCGGTAATCGCCGGAACTTTGTTCTCCTCGCCGGGACGCTCGCTCCAGTCTTTCATCGAAACGAACGCCAGACCGGAGTTCTGCCCACGGCCCGAGAAGCCAAATCCGTTAACGGTAAATACCGAGTTAACGTTATCTTTCTCGTTGGTCAGATAATAGTTCGCGACCTGGTCCAGCACTTTCTGGGTACGTTCCTGGGTTGCCCCTGCCGGGAGCTGTACCATGTTGAGGAACACCCCCTGGTCTTCGTCCGGAAGGAACGAACTGGGCAGGCGAACAAACAGGTAAGCCATTCCCACCACGATAATCAGGTAGAGCAGCAGGTAACGACCGGTACTGCGCAGGATGTTCGCTACGCTGTCGGTGTAATGATGCGTGCTCTTTTCGAACATGCGGTTAAACCAGCCGAAGAAACCGGTCTTGCTTTCACCGTGATCGCCTTTGGCGACTGGCTTGAGCATTGTGGCGCACAGCGCCGGCGTCAGAATCATCGCCACCAGAACCGACAGAACCATCGCCGAAACGATCGTAATGGAGAACTGGCGATAGATAGCGCCGGTTGAACCGCCGAAGAAGGCCATTGGGATAAACACCGCCGACAGCACCATGGCGATACCCACCAGCGCGCCCTGAATCTGCCCCATCGACTTACGGGTAGCTTCTTTCGGCGGCAGGCCTTCCTCCATCATCACGCGCTCGACGTTTTCCACCACCACGATGGCGTCATCCACCAGCAGACCTATCGCCAACACCATACCAAACATGGTCAGGGTGTTTATCGAGAAGCCAAAGGCGGCGAGTATCGCGAAGGTACCCAGCAACACCACCGGTACGGCGATGGTCGGGATCAGCGTGGCCCGGAAGTTCTGCAGGAACAGATACATCACCAGGAATACCAGCAGGATCGCTTCTACCAGGGTTTTCACCACTTCGTTAATGGAAATCTTAACGAACGGCGTGGTGTCATACGGGTAGACCACTTTCAGACCATGCGGGAAGAAAGGCTCCAGCTTGGCAATGGTGGCGCGTACTGCCGCCGCGGTGTCGAGGGCGTTAGCCCCGGTCGCCAGTTTAATCCCCAGACCGGAGGAGGGCTGGCCGTTGTAACGGGCGATAACATCATAGCTTTCACCACCCAGCTCAACACGGGCAACATCTTTCAGGCGTACCTGAGAGCCGTCCTGATTAACTTTCAGCAGGATATTGCCGAACTCCTCCGTGGAGGTCAGTCGGGTCTGGGCGATGATTGAGGCGTTTAACTGCTGGCCCTTAACCGGCGGCGTACCGCCTAACTGACCGGCGGCGACCTGGGCGTTCTGCGCTTTAATCGCCGTAATAACGTCGACCGGGGTAAGCTGGAAATTATTCAGCTTGTTGGGGTCCATCCAGATACGCATCGCGTACTGAGCGCCGAACAGGGTTACGTCACCTACGCCAGCCGTACGGCTGATAGGATCTTTAACGTTGGAGCCCACGTAGTCCGCAATGTCGTCCTGGGTCATTGAACCATCGGTATTGATCATCCCCACGACCATCAGGAAGCTGCTGGAGGATTTTTCTACACTAACCCCCTGCTGTTGTACTTCCTGCGGCAGTAGAGGCATGGCCAATTGCAGTTTGTTCTGTACCTGAACCTGAGCGATATCCGCGTCGGTGCCTGAATCGAAGGTCAGGGTGATCTGCACGGTACCGGAAGAGTCACTGGTTGAGGACATATACAGCAGGTTATCGATACCATTCATGTTCTGTTCGATAACCTGTGTCACCGTATCCTGCACGGTTTTCGCGTCAGCACCTGGGTAAGAGGCGGAAACTGTGACTGCCGGCGGCGCAATAGTTGGATATTGCGCTACCGGCAATTTCAGGATCGCAAGCGCCCCCGCCAGCATGATGATGATCGCGATAACCCACGCAAAAATCGGGCGATCGATAAAAAACTTAGCCATGTCTTAACGGCTCCTGTTTAAGTTAAGACTTCGTTTATCCCTGCTGAGCTGCGGTTGCCGGCTGCTGCTGTTGCGCTTCATCCGCCGTCACTTCCTGGGCTTTCACCTGAACGCCAGGCCTGACTTTCTGCAGTCCGGTAACAATGACGCGGTCTCCGGCTTTCAGCCCGTCGGTAACCAGCCATTTGTCACCAATTGCTTTGTCGGCGCTAATCTGGCGGACTTCCACTTTATCTTCCGCGCCGACAACCATCGCGGTAGCATCCCCGCGGGCGGTATGGGTCACACCTTGCTGTGGCACCAGTAGGGCGTTCTGGTTAATTCCTTCTTCCAGACGCGCGCGTACAAACATGCCGGGTAGCAGTGTGTTGTTAGGGTTGGGGAAGATAGCCCGCAGCGTGATAGAACCGGTAGTCTGATCGACGGTGACGTCAGAGAATTCCAGGGTACCGGACTGGGGGAATTGAATACCGTCAGAGGTAATCAGCTCGACTTTGGCTTTGCCGTTTTCCTGCTTCAGGGTACCGGCAGCCAGCTCTTGCTTCAGGCGCAGAAAATCGTTGCTGGACTGAGTCACATCCACATAAATGGGATCGAGCTGCTGAACGGTCGCCATAGCGTTGGTCTGGCCGGTTTGCACCAGGGCGCCCTCTGTCACATTCGATTTGCCGATACGGCCGCTAATCGGTGAGGTAACTTTGGTATAGGCGAGGTTGATGCGCGCGGTTTCCACCGCCGCTTTAGCCGCGACCACGGACGCGTTCGCCTGTTGGGCATCGGCAACCGCCTGATCGTATTCCTGCTGACTGATATACTGGGTACCCAGCAGCTTCTGGTAACGTTTTACCGTCAACTGGGCGATGTTGGCGCTGGCCTGCGCTCTGGCGAGATCGCCTTTGGCGCTTTCATAAGTTGCCTGGTAGGTCGCCGGATCAATTTGATAGAGCGAGACACCCGCCTCGATATCACTCCCCTCGACGAAATTACGCTTCAGGATAATACCGCTAACCTGGGGACGCACTTCCGCAACGCGGTAAGCGCTGGTACGCCCTGGAAGCTCCGTTGTGATTTGCAGAGGCTCGGATTTCAGCGTCACGACGCCCACTTCGGGCATTTGTGGCGCCTGCTGCTGAGTCTCTTTATTGTCACATCCTGTAAGCGCTAAGCTCCCTGAGAGCATCAGAACGACCGCCAGAGGCGTTAACCCTCTGTTTTTGTTCATAGGTAAACCTCGAGTGTCCGATTTCAAATTTGTTCAATGGATGGGTAGTCCAAAACCCACTGCTGCGTTTATATTATCGTCGTGCTATGGTACATACATTCACAAATGTATGTAAATCTGGCCCCTGTAAATTCATCAACCTATGGCACGAAAAACCAAACAACAGGCACTGGCGACGCGTCAGCATATCATTGATATTGCTATCCGCCTGTTTTCTGAGCGCGGTGTTTCCTCTACCTCCCTGGCGGATATTGCCCTGGCGGCCGGGGTGACCCGCGGTGCAATCTACTGGCATTTCAAAAACAAGTCCGACCTGTTCAGCGAAATCTGGGAATCTTCAGAAGCCGGTATCGGCGACTTAGAAGTTGAGTATCGGGCAAAATTTCCCGACGATCCACTCTCAGTGATAAGAGAGTTGTTGATCACGATTCTTGAAGCCACGGTGGTGGATGAACGCCGGCGTCTGATGATGGAAATTATCTTCCATAAATGTGAATTTGTCGGGGAGATGGCGCCGGTTCAGGAAGCCCAGCGCAGTATGTATTTACAGGAATATGACAAGATAGAAGCCGCGCTCCAGCAGTGCGTGGATAAAGGCCTGCTGCCGCAGGGGTTGATGACGCGGCGAGCGGCGATTCTGATGCGCAGCTATATGTGCGGTTTAATGGAAAGCTGGCTGTTCGCCCCGCAACTGTTCGATCTCCATAAAGAGGCGCGGGCCTATGTCTGTACATTAATAGAGATGTTCCAGCGCTGTCCTTCATTACAAAACGCCTCTGCGTAGCGTGAGTGTAAAAAATCTTCAGGTTAATTTTTTAAGGTAAAATTCTGTTACCGGACGGCCTTTCGGTAGCTATTCAGCGCCCGGAAAAGCGTGCTATTCTTGCGCCCTGAAAGTGTCATTTTCGGATTTCCACTATCCTCACCGTATCGCAAAGCATATGCAGCCTTTAATGTTGTCGCGGAAAAATGTTTCCGCCATTGTGTTCGCTGTCTGGTTTTTACTCGGTAGCTGTTTTCATCAGGCATGGGCCGCTGCGCAGGTCTCCGGCGATATTCCCGCCCGGGCGGATGTGCAGAGTCAACTGGATGCGCTGAATAAGCAAAAAAACCTCTCCGCGCTCGACAAACTTCAGCAACAGGATTTGATTCAAACCCTGGAAACCCTTGATAAAATTGAGCGCGTGAAGCAGGAAAGCGCCCAGTTGCGCGAGCAGGTGGCCGAGGCGCCGGAAAAACTGCGCCAGGCGACTCAGGCGTTGAGCGATCTGAGTAATCCGGAAAACGACGCCGACGCCCGGAAGAAACTGGACGCCCTCTCGTTACGCCAACTGGAAGCGCGGCTCTCCACGACGCTGGACGATTTGCAGAATGCCCAGAACGATCTGGCGACCTGGAACAGTCAACTGGTTTCGCTACAAACCCAGCCGGAGCGGGTGCAGAATGCTATGTACAACGCCTCCCAGCAATTGCAGCAGATCCGCAATCGTCTGAACGGCATCGCGCCGGGAGAAGCGGCTCTGCGCCCGTCGCAGCAGACGCTGTTACTGGTACAGCAGGCATTGCTGAATGCGCAGATCGATCAGCAGCGCAAGAGCCTGGAAGGGAATACTCTGTTGCAGGATACCCTGCAAAAACAGCGTGATTATACCAGCGAATACATTAACCGGCTGGAGCACCAGTTGCAGTTGCTACAACTGGCGGTCAACAGTAAGCGTTTGACTCTCACGGAAAAGACCGCACAGGAAGCGGTGACGCCGGACGAGGCCAGCAATATCCAGAATAATCCGCTGGTTAAACAGGAGCTGGAACTTAATCACCAGCTCAGCCAGCGGCTGATCAAAGCCACCCAGAGCGGCAACGAGCTGGTGCAGCAGAACATTAAGGTAAAAAACTGGCTCGATCGGGCGCTCCAGTCTGAACGTAATCTGAAAGAGCAGATTTCGGTACTGAAGGGGAGTCTGCTGCTGTCGCGTATTCTTTATCAACAGCAGCAAACCTTACCCTCTGCCGATGAGCTGGGGGACATGACCAACCGCATCGCCGACCTGCGCCTTGAACAGTTTGATGTGAATCAGCAACGGGATACGCTGTTCCAGAATGACAGCTATGTCGCGGCGCTGGAGCAGGGGCATGAAAGCGATGTCAGCCCCGATGCGCATGACGCGCTGTTGCAGGTGATCGATATGCGCCGGGAACTGCTGGATCAACTCAATAAACAGCTGGGCAATCAACTGATGATGGCCATTAACCTGCAGATCAATCAGCAGCAGTTAATCAGCGTCAGTAAAAATCTCCAGCAGATGCTCACTCAGCAAATTTTCTGGGTCAACAGCAATAAGCCAATGAACTGGGCGTGGTTTAAATCCTTCCCGGAAGCCCTGCATGAGCAGATGAAGTCGATGAAAATCACCGCGACCTGGGACAAAGCGCTGTCGGCCGGTTTTCTGGCGTTTCTGGGCGGGCTGCCGTTGTTGCTTATCGCCGGGGTGATTCGCTGGCGTTTCCGCTGGATGGATCGCTATCTCGATAAGCTGGCGACGGATGTCGGTCAATTACGCCATGACAGCCAACTGCACACGCCAAAAGCGATCTTCATCAACCTGCTTAAGGCGCTGCCGGTCTGCCTGACGATTCTGGCGATCGGGCTGATTCTGTTGTTTATGCAGTTTAATGTCAGCGATCTGCTGTGGAGTTTCAGTAAACAACTGGCGGTGTTCTGGCTTATTTTTGGCCTGTGCTGGCGCATTCTGGATAAAGGCGGCGTGGCGGTACGCCACTTCAATATGCCGGCGGATCAGACCAGCCACTGGCGACGCCAGATTGTGCGTATCAGCCTGGCGCTACTGCCGCTGCTGTTCTGGACTGTGATTGGCGAACTTTCCCCTCTGCATCTGATGGATGATGTGCTGGGGCAGTTCATGATTTTCCTCAATCTGCTGGTGATTGCCGCTCTGGTATGGCCGATGTGCCGTGACGCCTGGCGCGATAAAGAGTCCCATACCATCCGGCTGGTGACCATCACGATTCTCTCGCTGGTACCCATTGCGCTACTGGTGCTGACTGCCACAGGGTATTTTTATACCACCCTGAGGCTGGCGGCGCGCTGGATTGATACTGTCTACCTGGTCATTGTCTGGAACCTGCTGTACCACACGGTGCTGCGCGGCCTGAGCGTCGCGGCGCGGCGTATCGCTTACCGGCGTGCGCTGGCCCGGCGCCAGAACATGGTGAAAGAAGGGGCGGAAGGCGGCGAGCCGGTGGAAGAGCCGCCGCTGGGTCTGGAGCAGATTAACCAGCAGACGCTGCGTATCACCATGCTGGCGATGTTCGCTCTGTTCGGCGTGATGTTCTGGGCGATCTGGTCGGATTTAATCACCGTCTTCTCTTATCTCGACAGTATTATCCTGTGGCATTACAACGGTTCTGAAGCCGGCGCCGCAGTGGTCAGGAATGTCACCATGGGGAGTCTGTTGTTCGCGCTGGTGGCGTTTATGGTGGCCTGGGCGCTGATCCGCAACCTGCCGGGGCTGCTGGAGGTGCTGGTGCTTTCGCGGCTTAAAATGCGCCAGGGCGCTTCTTACGCCATCACCACGATTCTTAACTATGTGATTATCGCCGCCGGGGCGATGACGGTGTTTGGGTCGCTGGGCGTTTCGTGGGACAAGTTGCAGTGGCTGGCGGCGGCGTTGTCAGTGGGCCTCGGGTTTGGCCTGCAGGAGATCTTCGGTAACTTTGTATCCGGCCTGATCATTCTGTTTGAACGTCCGGTGCGCATCGGCGATACGGTCACTATCGGCACCTATTCCGGCACGGTGAGCAAGATACGTATTCGCGCCACGACGATTACCGACTTCGATCGCAAAGAGGTGATCATTCCCAATAAAGCCTTCGTTACCGAACGGCTGATCAACTGGTCGCTGTCTGATACGGTCACGCGTATTGTGATCCAGCTCGGCGTGGCCTACGGATCCGATCTCGATAAGGTGAAGGCGATTCTGTTGCAGGCGGCGACCGAGCACCCGAAAGTGATGCGCGATCCGGAACCCAGCGTGTTCTTCACCACCTTCGGGGCCAGTACTCTGGATCATGAGCTGCGACTGTACGTGCGCGAACTGCGCGATCGCAGCTCCACGGTGGATGAGCTGAACCGGGCCATTGATCGCCTGTGCCGGGAAAATAACATCGACATCGCCTTCAACCAATTGGAAGTGCATCTGCATAACGCTAAAGGCGACGAACACACTGAAGTGAAACGCGATATGCAGCGTGGCGACGATACGCCGCCGCCGGTCAGCGCCTGAGGTTGCGCTCCTGTTCCTGCTTACGTAAAAAATCCCGACGGACTATCTCCAGCGCGGCAAGCGCGGTTTCCGTCGGGATCTCATGCTCTTCAAGCAGCATGATCAGGTCGACCGCCAGTTTCACTTCGTCGGGAGCCTGTTCCAGTGACATTCTGTTGTTCCTTTATCTGTCCTTAGCGAATTTGTCGGTTCAGCCGGCGTTGAATGCGCTCCAGCGCTGCCCGGCAGCGCCGTAACCGGCCGTGCAGGGCAGCGATTTCTTGCTGCAGGCGCTGCTGGTCCGCCAGGGTTTGAGCCTGCGGTAGCTGGCCCTGGCGCGCGCTGAGCATAGCGTTCAGCCGCTGTTCATAATCCTGGTGCTGTAATAGCTGGCGGTGGGTGACGCCCGCAGCGCGGTGGGCGCCGTCATAGCGGCGTAGATCCCGGGTGGCGACTTCGCGCTCCAGAGCGGTTATCTGGTTAACCACCCGTTCCGCCAGCCAGGCTGCGCGCTCGCTATCGCCGCTTGCGGCATAGCGGCGTAACTGCCTGACATTGTCCGCCAGTTCGGCGAGGTACTCTCCCGGCGTGTGGCCGGCGCAGCGGAATAACTGCCGGTCAAAGCGCGGCGTCAGCGTGAAATGATCGCGTAACGGCGCGAGTCGCTGGTTCAGCGCCGCCATGCGCTGGGCCAGTATGTCCAGGGGGGATGAGGATTTCACATTCTCTCCATGGATAGCCTGGTGGGCTGTGCTAGAGTAATTTGCTCAGAGTAAGGGAACGAGTCATGCAGCGCATCATTTTAATTATCATCGGCTGGCTGGCGGTCGCGCTGGCGACACTGGGCGTGGTGTTGCCGCTGCTGCCGACCACGCCATTTTTGCTGCTGGCCGCCTGGTGTTTTGCCCGTTCTTCGCCGCGTTTTCATCACTGGCTACTGTACCGCTCATGGTTCGGCAGCTATCTGCGTTACTGGCAGAAATACCGCGCTATGCCGCCAGGCGCTAAGCCCAAAGCGATTGCGGTGATCGTGGTGACCTTTGCCGTTTCT
Organism: Entomohabitans teleogrylli; assembly: GCF_001484765.1. Lineage (GTDB taxonomy): Bacteria > Pseudomonadota > Gammaproteobacteria > Enterobacterales > Enterobacteriaceae > Entomohabitans > Entomohabitans teleogrylli. The sequence continues at coordinate 245,306 of NZ_KQ947380.1, forward strand.
CTGTATCTGGTGGATCTGCTGTGGGTGCGAGTCCTGTTATTGACGATCCTCAGCGGACTGCTGATTTTTATGTGGCGCATTCCGGTGGTTGATGAAAAACAACAAAAACCTTAAAACGGCATTTAGTATGGTTGCATTTATCGGCTACAGTCAGTAAATTCGGGCGTTTTCGAGCGCAGGTCCTGCGGGCGACGAGCGGATTCGCTTTGCCGGCAGGTCTTTTTTACCACCTGCGAGTAATACCGTTTTTATCAGGCATCTACTTATGACCGCAACTGCGCAGCAGCTTGAATTTATCAAGAATAGCATTAAGAGCATCCCGGATTATCCGAAGCCGGGCATCCTGTTCCGCGACGTGACCAGTCTGCTGGAAGATCCGCAAGCCTACGCCCTCAGCATTCGGTTACTGGCGGAGCGTTATCAGGATGCCGGTATCACGAAAGTGATCGGGACCGAAGCGCGCGGTTTCCTGTTTGGCGCCCCGGTGGCGCTGGCGTTGGGCGTTGGCTTTGTGCCGGTGCGTAAACCGCGCAAACTTCCCCGCGAGACAATTGCCGAAAGCTACGAGCTGGAATACGGCACCGACCAACTGGAAATCCATGTCGATGCGATTGCGCCGGGCGACAAAGTGCTGGTGGTCGACGATCTGCTGGCTACCGGCGGCACCATTGAAGCCACTGTGAAGCTGATCCGTCGCCTGGGCGGCGAAGTTCAGGACGCGGCGTTTATTATCAATCTGCCCGATCTCGGCGGCGAGCGCCGTCTGGAACAACAGGGCATTCACAGCTATAGCCTGGTGTCGTTCGCTGGCCATTAACGGCCTCCCGGCGACGGGATCGCTATTGCGTGAAGTACAGCCTCGCCCATCGGGTGGGGCTGTGTTAGCATTACAACCTCTGATTTTTCCCGCGATGTTGAGCCTATCCTTTATGAGCTACCAGGTCCTGGCCCGCAAGTGGCGTCCACAAACGTTTGCCGATGTTGTCGGACAGGAACATGTCCTGACTGCGCTGGCGAATGGCCTGACGCTGGGCAGAATCCATCATGCTTACCTTTTTTCCGGTACCCGTGGGGTCGGAAAAACGTCCATTGCCCGCCTGCTGGCCAAAGGGCTGAACTGTGAAACCGGCATTACCGCCACTCCCTGCGGCGTGTGCGATAACTGTCGGGAAATTGAACAGGGGCGCTTTGTCGATCTTATTGAAATCGATGCCGCATCGCGCACTAAAGTGGAAGATACCCGCGAACTGCTGGACAACGTGCAGTACGCGCCGGCCCGGGGTCGCTTCAAAGTCTACCTGATCGACGAAGTGCATATGCTGTCGCGGCACAGTTTCAACGCGCTGTTAAAGACGCTGGAAGAGCCGCCGGCCCACGTCAAGTTCCTGCTGGCGACCACCGATCCGCAAAAGCTGCCGGTAACGATCCTGTCCCGCTGCCTGCAATTTCATCTCAAAGCGCTGGACAGCGGTCAGATTCGCCACCAACTTGAGCATGTTCTGAGCGCCGAACAGATAGCCTTTGAGCCGCGGGCATTGCAACTGCTGGCCCGGGCTGCCGATGGTAGTCTGCGCGATGCTCTGAGCCTCACCGACCAGGCGATCGCCAGCGGCGACGGTCAGGTGAGCGCCGCCGCGGTCAGCGCGATGCTGGGCACCCTCGACGACGATCAGGCGCTATCGCTGGTCGAAGCCACGGTGCAGGGCGATGGGCAGCGGGTCATGTCGCTGGTCAATGAGGCGGCTGCCCGCGGCGTGGACTGGGAAGCGCTGCTGGTGGAGATGCTCGGGCTGCTGCACCGGGTGGCGATGGTGCAATTATCGCCTGCCGCGCTGGGGGATGAAGAGTCTGCCGGGGTGGAGCAGCGCCTGCGTGAACTGGCGCGCACGGTTCCCCCGGGAGATGTGCAGCTCTACTATCAGACCCTGCTGATTGGCCGTAAAGAACTGCCCTGGGCGCCGGAGCGGCGGATGGGCATTGAGATGACGCTACTGCGGGCGCTGGCTTTCCATCCCGCCAGCCCGATCGCCGAGCCGGAGGCGCCGCGTCCGGCGGCGATACCGGTCATCAATCCGCCGCCGGTTGCGCCGCCCGGCGCGCCGCCGCCGCAAAGCGCAGCGCCGCTGCCGGATGCCACCAGCCAGGTACTCCAGGCGCGTAGTCAGCTACAGCGCCAGCAGGGAGTAACCCGGCCAAAAAAGAATGAACCGGCAGCGCAGAGTCACTCCGCGCGGCCGGTAAATAACGCCGCGCTGGAACGTCTGGCTTCTATTACCGACAGGGTTCAGGCTCGCCCGGCGCCCTCGGCGCTGGAAAACGCGCCGGCAAAGAAAGAAGCCTATCGCTGGAAAGCGCAGAATCCGCAACCGGTCGCCGTGGAGCCGGTCGCCACGCCGAAAGCCCTGCGCACCGCGCTGGAACATGAAAAGACGCCGGAACTGGCGGCAAAGCTGGCGGAAGAATCGCTGGCGCGGGATGAGTGGGCGGCGGAAATCGACAGGCTGAAAGTGCCCAAACTGGTGCAGCAACTGGCGCTCAACGCCTGGAAAGAAGAGCAGGGGGCGGGCAAAGTATGCCTGCATCTGCGTCCTTCCCAGCGCCACCTGAATTCGCCGACGGCGCAAAAGGCGCTGGCCGACGCAATGTCTGAACTCTGCGGTTCCCCGGTTGAACTCGTGGTCGTTGAAGATGATAATCGTGCGATTCTGACGCCGCTGGAATGGCGCCAGGCTATCTACGAAGAGAAGCTGGCCCAGGCGCGGGAATCGATTATGACGGATAATAACATTCAGACCCTGCGTCGCTTCTTTGATGCTGAGCTGGATGAAGACAGTATCCGACCCGTTTGATATACGGCAGCGCCGTATATCTCCACCCAATAGCCGCTAAACGCATAGCGCGATGGCGCGGCCCGAGCAAAGAGAGAAGAGTATGTTTGGTAAAGGCGGTCTGGGCAATCTGATGAAGCAGGCCCAGCAGATGCAGGAAAAAATGCAGCAAATGCAGGAAGAAATCGCCAGCATGGAAGTGACCGGCGAATCCGGCGCGGGCCTGGTAAAGGTGACCATTAACGGCGCCCATAACTGCCGCCGCGTGGAGATTGACCCGAGCCTGCTCGAAGATGACAAAGAGATGCTCGAAGACCTGGTCGCCGCCGCGTTTAATGACGCAGCCCGCCGTATCGAAGAGGCGCAGAAAGAAAAAATGTCCTCTGTCTCCTCCGGTATGCAACTGCCTCCGGGCTTTAAGATGCCGTTCTGATGCAAACCAGTCCCCTGCTCACGCAGTTAATGGAAGCCCTGCGCTGCCTGCCGGGCGTGGGGCCGAAATCGGCCCAGCGCATGGCGTTCAGCCTGTTGCAGCGCGATCGCAGCGGCGGTATGCGTCTGGCGCAGGCGCTGACCCGGGCGATGTCGGAAATTGGCCACTGCGCCGATTGCCGTACATTTACCGAGCAAGAGGTGTGTAATATCTGCGCCAACCCGCGCCGTCAGGAAAATGGCCTGATTTGCGTGGTGGAAAGCCCGGCGGATATTCACGCCATTGAGCAGACCGGTCAGTTTTCCGGCCGTTATTTTGTGCTGATGGGCCACCTGTCGCCGCTCGACGGCATCGGGCCGGCGGATATCGGCCTCGATCGTCTGGAACAGCGCCTGGAAAGCGAAGCGCTGAAAGAGGTTATCCTCGCCACCAACCCGACAGTGGAAGGGGAGGCGACGGCGAACTATATCGCTGAATTGTGCGCCCAGTACGGCGTGGAAGCGAGCCGGATTGCCCACGGCGTGCCGGTAGGCGGCGAGCTGGAGATGGTTGACGGCACCACGCTGTCCCATTCGCTGATTGGCCGCCACAAGATTACTTTTTAATCATTCGGGGCGGCATTCTTTGCCCCCCGCTTGAATTTTTCCCCCGATATCCCCATCTCCCCCTCAACGCTTTTTTAAAACCGTCTGTAATGCCCGAACGCGTCGGGAAAACCGAACGACAGGGCGATAGCCTGTATATTGTTGAGGTATCACAACCATGAAAGGACAAGAGACTCGTGGCTTTCAGTCAGAGGTCAAACAGCTTCTGCACCTGATGATCCATTCTCTTTATTCAAATAAAGAAATTTTCCTGCGTGAGCTGATCTCCAATGCCTCTGACGCGGCGGACAAACTGCGTTTTCGCGCGCTCTCTAATCCGGATCTGTATGAAGGGGACGGCGAGCTGCGGGTGCGCGTCTCTTTTGATAAAGACAAGCGTACTCTGACGATCGCCGATAACGGCATCGGGATGACCCGCGACGATGTCATCGACCATCTCGGGACCATTGCCAAATCCGGTACCAAAGCGTTTCTGGAATCTATGGGCTCCGATCAGGCGAAAGACAGCCAGCTGATTGGTCAGTTCGGCGTCGGGTTCTACTCGGCGTTTATCGTGGCGGATAAAGTCACAGTACGTACCCGGGCCGCCGGCGTCAGCGCCGATGAGGGGGTGTTCTGGGAATCCGCCGGCGAAGGCGAATATACCGTTGGCGATATCCAGAAAGCCGATCGCGGTACCGAAATCACGCTGCACCTGCGCGACGGGGAAGATGAATTCCTCGATGACTGGCGCGTGCGTTCCATCATCAGCAAATATTCCGATCACATTGCGCTGCCGGTGGAAATTGAAAAACGCGAAGAGCAGGATGGCGAAACCGTTCTTTCCTGGGAGAAGATCAACAAAGCCCAGGCGCTGTGGACCCGCAGCAAATCGGAAATCAGCGACGACGAATACCAGGAGTTCTACAAGCATATCGCTCACGACTTTAGCGATCCGCTCTCCTGGAGCCATAACCGGGTAGAGGGCAAGCAGGAATATACCAGTCTGCTGTACATTCCTTCTCAGGCGCCGTGGGACATGTGGAACCGCGACCATAAGCACGGCCTGAAACTGTACGTTCAGCGGGTGTTTATCATGGACGACGCCGAGCAGTTTATGCCCAACTATCTGCGCTTCGTCCGCGGCCTGATTGACTCTAACGATCTGCCGCTTAACGTATCCCGCGAAATCCTTCAGGACAGCAACGTCACGCGTAACCTGCGTAGCGCCCTGACGAAGCGCGTACTGCAGATGCTGAATAAGCTGGCTAAAGATGATGCGCAGAAATATCAGACCTTCTGGAAACAGTTCGGTCTGGTGCTCAAGGAGGGGCCGGCGGAAGATCACAGCAACCAGCAGGAAATCGCTAAGCTGCTGCGCTTTGCCTCTACCCACACAGATTCCTCCGAGCAGACCGTATCGCTGGAAGAGTATGTGGCGCGCATGAAGGAAGGCCAGGAGAAGATTTACTACATCACCGCCGACAGTTACGCCGCCGCCAAAAGCAGCCCGCACCTCGAGCTGCTGCGTAAGAAAGGTATTGAAGTGCTGCTGCTTTCCGAGCGCATCGACGAATGGATGATGAGCTACCTGACGGAATTCGACGGTAAGGCTTTCCAGTCAGTATCGAAAGCCGATGCGTCGCTGGACAAGCTGGCCGATGAAGTCGATGAGAGCGCCAGAGAAGCTGAAAAAGCGCTGGAGCCGTTCGTTGAGCGTGTCAAAACTCTGCTCGGCGAACGAGTGAAAGAGGTGCGCTTTACTCACCGTCTGACCGATACCCCGGCCATTGTCACCACCGACAATGACGAGATGAGCACGCAGATGGCGAAACTGTTTGCCGCTGCGGGCCAGGCGGTACCGGAAGTGAAGTATATCTTTGAGCTTAACCCGGACCACCCGCTGGTGAAACGCGCGGCGGATACCGCGGATGACGCCCGCTTTGGCGAATGGGTTGAGCTGTTGCTCGATCAGGCGCTGTTGGCGGAACGCGGTACCCTGGAAGATCCGAACCTGTTTATCAAACGGGTGAATGATTTACTGATGGCGTAGGGCTGTCAGAGTGATGAGCGGCCTGCGGGCCGCTTCAGACTGCTGACAAAGGAGGAAAAAACGTGGTTTTTCCTCCTTTGTGGTTATCAGCCGAAAATCAATAAATTGATTTTCCTTGTTTTTTATCTGGTGGTGGCGGTAAGTTCGACACTGAATTGACGTCTGTCACCCATCCTGAGCGGCCTGCGGGCCGCTTTTTTATGGCAAGTGCGTATTTTTGCGTCAGGGGTGCATGATTACCACTAACAATATTGCTGGCGTTGAACGTTTCAGCGCGGGGAAGTGCCTTGAGCAGCCTCGTCGGTAGTGGTATCGTTGAGCACTTTTTGAATTTTAAAACGACATTTTGAGGGGATTTTCGTAATGCGTATTATTCTGCTTGGCGCTCCGGGCGCGGGTAAAGGAACTCAGGCTCAGTTCATCATGGAGAAATACGGTATTCCGCAAATCTCCACCGGCGATATGCTGCGCGCGGCGGTGAAATCCGGTTCTGAGCTGGGCAAAAAAGCCAAAGATATCATGGACGCCGGCAAGCTGGTGACCGATGAGCTGGTGATTGCTCTGGTGAAAGAGCGTATTGCCCAGCCAGATTGTCGTAACGGTTTTCTGCTCGACGGTTTTCCGCGCACCATTCCGCAGGCAGATGCTATGAAAGAAGCCGGAATTAACGTCGATTTTGTGCTGGAATTTGACGTGCCGGACGAACTGATTGTCGATCGTATCGTGGGCCGCCGCGTTCATGCGCCTTCCGGCCGCGTTTATCATGTCAAATTTAATCCGCCGAAAGTGGAAGGCAAAGACGATGTGACCGGCGAAGAGCTGACCACCCGTAAAGACGACCAGGAAGAGACCGTCCGTAAGCGCCTGGTGGAATACCATCAGATGACGGCGCCGCTGATTGGTTATTACAGTAAAGAAGCCGCGGCGGGCAACACGCAATATGCCAAAGTTGACGGGACCAAAGCCGTCAGTGAAGTACGCGCTGAACTGGAAAAAATCCTCGGCTAATCGTACCTTGCTACCTCACTCACCCGCTGCGCGGCGGGTGAGATTCACCTCTTGCATCAATTGATTCTTCTGATCCCCTTTTCAGCTATAATTATCAGCCAGTTAACAGATAAGAGGCGGTAATGCGTCAGACGAAGACCGGTATTTTGCTTGCAAACCTCGGAACCCCCGACGCGCCCACTCCGGCAGCGGTGAAGCGTTACCTGCGCCAGTTTTTAAGCGATCGGCGGGTGGTCGATACCTCGCGGCTTTTGTGGTGGCCGCTGTTGCGTGGGGTGATTCTACCTCTGCGCGCGCCGCGCGTGGCAAAGCTCTATCAGTCCATCTGGATGGAAGAGGGCTCGCCGCTGATGGTGTATAGCCGACAGCAGCAGCAGGCGCTGGCGCAGCGTCTGCCGCAGACGCCGGTCGCGCTCGGAATGAGCTATGGCTCGCCGTCGCTGGCCAGCGCGGTGGAAGAGTTGCTGGCGCAGGATGTCGATCATATCGTGGTGCTGCCGCTCTACCCGCAGTATTCCTGTTCGACAGTGGCCGCCGTGTGGGATGAGCTCTCGCGTATCCTGGCGCATAAACGCCGTATTCCGGGCATCTCCTTTATTCGCGATTATGCGGACGACCATGCTTACATCGCCGCGCTGGCCGGCAGCGTCCGGGACGCCTTCGCCATCCACGGTGAACCTGATTTGCTGTTGCTGTCATACCACGGCATTCCGCAGCGCTATGCCAGCGAAGGCGACGACTACCCGCAGCGCTGTCGCGATACGACCCGGGAGCTGGTGAGCGCCCTTGGGCTGGCTCACGACAAAGTGATGATGACTTTCCAGTCGCGCTTTGGCCGCGAACCGTGGCTGATGCCTTACACCGACGAAACCCTGAAGATGCTGGCGGAAAAGGGCGTTAAACATATTCAGGTGATGTGTCCGGGATTTGCCGCCGACTGTCTGGAAACCCTTGAAGAGATTGCGGTACAGAACCGGGAGATCTTCCTCGAGGCTGGCGGCGAGAAATATGAGTATATTCCGGCGCTTAATGCGGCACCGCAGCATATTGAGATGATGGTGAATCTGAGCCGCCCGTATCTGTAAAACTCGCGCCATTGCGCCTCTGCCTGCTCATGGCGGGCGGGCCATGGCGCCGGCGTGAGTTGGCCTGATTTGACGCGGTTCAGGCAGCGGCGCGCCGGATATGCTACTATTTTGCGCCTGTCCACCGCTGACTAATCGCAGATCATGAAATTTCCCGGTAAACGCAAATCGAAACACTATTTCCCCGTTAATGCCCGCGATCCGCTGCTGCGGCAAATGCAGCCGGAAAATGAAACCAGCCCCTGCTGGGTGGTCGGCATTGATCAGACGCTGGTCGATATTGAGGCGCAGGTGGACGATGCGTTTGTCGCGCGCTACGGTCTGAGCAGCGGGCATTCGCTGGTGATCGACGATGATGTGGCGGAGGCGCTGTACCAGGAACTGGCGCGGGAAAACCTGATTACCCACCAGTTCGCCGGCGGAACTATCGGCAACACCATGCACAATTATTCGGTGCTGGCCGACGATCGTTCCGTTCTGCTGGGCGTGATGTGCCGCAACATCGAAATTGGCGGCTACGCCTACCGTTACCTGTGCAATACCTCCAGCCGCACCGATCTTAACTATCTACAGGGCGTCGAGGGACCGATTGGCCGCTGTTTCACACTGATTAGCGACAGCGGTGAACGTACCTTCGCCATCAGCCCCGGTCATATGAATCAACTGCGCCCGGAGAGTATCCCGGAGTCGGTTATCGCCGGCGCCTCCGCGCTGGTGCTGACTTCGTATCTGGTGCGCTGTAAGCCTGGCGAACCCATGCGCGATGCCACGATGCAGGCCGTTGAGTATGCCCAGCGGCACAATGTCCCGGTGGTGCTGACGCTGGGAACCAAATATGTGATTGCCGATAACCCGCAATGGTGGCAGGCATTCCTGAAAGAGCATGTCTCGATTCTGGCAATGAACGAGGAAGAAGCCGCGGCGCTGACCGGGGAAACCTGCCCGCTGCTGGCGGCGGATAAAGCTCTCGACTGGGTGGACCTGGTATTGTGCACCGCCGGCCCGGCAGGGCTGTATATGGCCGGGTTTACCGAAGAGCAGGCGAAGCGTAAAACCCAGCATCAGCTGTTGCCCGGCGCGATCCCCGAATTTAACCAGTTTGAATTCAGCCGCGCGCTGCGTCAGAAAGACTGCCTCCAGCCGCGGCGTATTTATTCCCATATTGCGCCATACATGGGCGGCCCGGAAAAGATTATGAATACCAACGGCGCCGGGGATGGCGCGCTGGCGGCGCTACTGCACGATATTACCGCCAATAATTTCCACCGCAGTAATGTACCCGGCTCCAGCAAGCATCAATATCCGTGGCTGACCTATTCGTCGCTGGCGCAGATCTGTAAATATGCCAACCGGGTTAGCTATCAGGTGCTGAACCAGCACTCCCCGCGCCTGACGCGCGGCTTGCCGGAACGGGAAGATAGTCTGGAAGAGGCTTACTGGGATCGCTGAGACGGGATGCTCTGTAAAATAAAAAGCCGGCATTTTGCCGGCTTCAGAGTGCAGACAACGGCGGAAAACCGTGGTCTTTCCTGCTTTGCGGTTATCAGCTGAAAATCGATAAAGTGATTTTCCAGGCGTTTATCGGCTAATCCGCCAGGGGGATGAGGATTGCCATCAATCTCAGACCGGCTTTGCTGTCAGCTATTCATTTCCAGCGGCACTGGCGGCCGATGAATCAGGGATAGCATGGTATTGGCGATTTCGCGCTCGCCCATCACTACTTCATTAGCGCCGCGCTCGGTAATGTAATCCACTTCATCGTCGTAGTGGGCGCGGGCGATAATTTCGATATCGGGCGCTTTGTCCCTGGCGGCGGCGACGATTTCCCCGGCCTCATAGCCGTTGGGAATGGTCACCAGCAGCCAGCGGGCGCAGTCGAGGTGCGCCAGCGTCATGATCTCCTCATTAGCCGCATTACCCAGCACCGCACGGATCCCCCGGGAGCGTAGCTCATCCACCCGGGTACGGCTGGATTCGATGACGACCAGCGGAATATCCTGCTCCATTAGCTTTTCGCCCAGCAGCCGGCCAACCCGGCCAAAACCGACCAGCAACGCGTGGTTACAGATATCCACCGGGATCTGCTTCTCTTCTTCAATCGCCTCTTCGAGGGTCTGCTCTTCCAGCGTTTCGGTCTTCGCCAGATAACGTTCCAGAACCGCGAACAGCACCGGGTTAAGCATGATCGACAGAATCGCGCTCGCCAGCACCAGGTTTTTCCCGACGTCCGGCAGCAGGCCCATAGCGATACCGAGACCCGCCAGAATAAAGGCGAATTCACCGATTTGCGCCAGACTGGCCGCGATGGTCAGCGCGGTACGCTGGGAGTGGCCGAACAGGCGCACCAGCAGGAAGGCGGCGACGGATTTACCGAACACAATGATGGCCACGGTGCCCAGCACCGCCAGCGGTTGTTCAATAAGGATTTCCGGGTCAAACAGCATACCGACGGAAACAAAGAACAGTACCGCGAAAGCGTCGCGTAGCGGCAGCGTATCATGGGCCGCCCGGTGGCTGAGTTCGGATTCGTTCAGCACCATCCCGGCGAAGAAGGCGCCAAGGGCGAAGGAGACATCGAACAGTTCTACCGCCCCCATGGCGATACCCAGCGCCAGCGCGAGTACCGACAGGGTGAATAGCTCCCGGGAGCCGGTCGCGGCGCTGCGCGACAGAATCCAGGGCACCAGCCGGCGTCCCACCACCATCATCAAGGCGATAAAAGCGATCACTTTACCGATGGTAATGCCCAGATCCACGGCCAGTGAGGCGAAACCGACGTTATCTTTTTCCAGCATACTGGCTACCGCCGGCAGCAGCACCAGGGTGAGCACCATCACCAGATCTTCCACAATCAGCCAGCCGATGGCTATCTGCCCGCGCTGGCTGTCGAGAAGCTGGCGCTCCTCCAGGGCGCGCAACAGCACGACGGTACTGGCGGTGGACAGACACAGGCCGAAAACGATACCGGTCATCAGCGACCAGCCCATTAGCGCGGAAAGCCCCATCCCCAGTAAGGTCGCGACGGCGATTTGCGCGATAGCGCCGGGAATGGCGATGGCTTTTACCGCCATCAAATCTTTCAGGGAAAAGTGCAGGCCGACGCCGAACATCAGCAGAATAACCCCCAGTTCGGCCAGTTCAGGCGCCAGTTTGGTGTCAGCAACAAATCCCGGAGTGAATGGCCCAGCCAGAACGCCCGCTAATAGATATCCCACCAGGGGCGATATACGTAGCCTGTTGGCCAGCATCCCCAGTAAAAATGCGAGCACGAGGCCGCCGACAATGGTGGTAATAAGCGGGGTGGCATGATGCATTCCGTCTCCTTCTTTGTAGTGATCGATCCCATTCTGGCGGGTAAACCAGAAAACCTGATTAATAGTTTATGACAATTTTGATAACAACGTTTATTAATATGTGTTGAATATTGCAAAAAAATAGGGTTTGGCAGCCAAAAGGCCGCCAGCGCTGAATTTGCAGAGTTATCCTGGAAAGCCAGTGGACGCAGAGGGGCTGGAGGGCCGGTCAGGACAGGGCCTGACCGGGAGAGTCAGGCTTTGTGCCGGTTATCCGGTAAAAAGATTGCCAGCATACCAATAAGCGGCAGGAAGGCGCATAATTTGTAGACCAGTTCGATGCTGGTGTGGTCGGCGAGCAGGCCGAGTACTGCCGCGCCGAGGCCGCCCATCCCGAAGGCGAAGCCGAAAAATAGCCCGGAAACCATACCGATACGACCAGGCAGCAACTCCTGGGCGTAGACCAGAATCGCGGAAAATGCCGAGGCGAGAATAAAGCCGATAATCACCGTGAGAATGCCGGTCCACCACAGGCTAACCCAGGGTAAAAGCAGGGTAAATGGCGTTACGCCGAGTATTGAGCCCCATATGACGTATTTTCTACCAATTTTGTCCCCCACCGGACCGCCGATCATCGTGCCAGCCGCCACGGCAAACAGGAAAGCGAACAGATGAAGCTGGGCATTCTGTACCGATAATCCAAATTTCTGCATCAGATAAAAGGTGTAGTAGCTGCTGATACTGGCCATATAAAAATATTTAGAGAAGATCAGCATCAGCAACACGCTAATTGCAAGCACCACTTTGCGGCGCGGCAGGGTTTGCACCACCGGCGCCGCTGGGCGGCTTTTTGCGATACGGTGCTGGGCGGCGTACCAGCGGCTGATCTGCATCAGCACAATGATCGCCAGCAGGGCGGCGAGCACGAACCACGCAACGTTGCCTTTACCGTAAGGCGCAATAATGATGGCGGCCAGCAGCGGCCCCAGAGAGCTGCCGAAGTTGCCGCCGACCTGGAAAATCGACTGCGCCAGACCGTGGCGCCCGCCGGACGCCATCCTTGCCACCCGCGAGGATTCCGGATGGAAGACTGACGACCCGGTACCGACCAGCGCCGCGGCCAGCAGTACCGCCGGAAAGCTGCCCGCCATTGCCAGCAACACCAGTCCTGAAAGGGTGAAGCCCATGCCGACTGGCAGCGACCATGGCATCGGGTATTTATCGGTGTAGTAGCCCACCACTGGCTGCAGTAGTGATGAAGAGAGCTGAAACGTCAGGGTGATCATACCGATTTGCACAAAGGTCAGAGAGAATTCGGACTGTAACAGGGGGTAGATCGCCAGAATCAGCGATTGGATCATGTCATTCAGCAGATGTGAGAGGCTGATAGCCCCGAGAATGCCGAAGGCGGTGCGACCTTTTGGCGGCGAAGAGGGCGAGCCAGAAAGCGTCTGGGTTTGTTCACTGATAGCCATAGTTACCTGAATTTTATTTGCATTGCTCCGATCGCGCGGGGCGCAGGTCTCTACCGAAACAGGCAAAGCGGCGTGCGCGTCGAATGTTATTGTTGGATAACGCAGGGAATTATCCAGAAGAAAATGATCACTCTGGTAACATACCTGTCTATGGGTAATGAATAAAGTCCCATTTTTTAAAACATATTTGTCTACGCTTTCTGGTAACGGTAATTTGCCTGTGTATGTTTGATAGGGAGAGTTGTGATGCCTTTTGCGGGGAAGAGAGTAGCGCTGGCGCTACTGGCGGTTCTGGGGCTGCTGAGCCATACGGCGGCGGCGTGGGAAAAAGATAAAACTTATAATATTACGATTTTGCATACCAACGATCACCACGGCCATTTCTGGCGCAACGATTATGGCGAATATGGCCTGGCGGCGCAGAAAACCCTGGTGGATAGTATTCGCCAGGAAGTGGCGGCCGAAGGCGGTAGCGTTCTGTTGCTCTCCGGCGGCGACATCAATACCGGCGTGCCGGAATCGGATTTGCAGGACGCGGAGCCGGATTTTCGCGGTATGAATCTTATCGGCTACGACGCTATGGCGGTAGGCAATCATGAATTCGATAACCCGTTGAGCGTCCTGCGCCAGCAGGAAAAACTGGCGAAATTCCCCTTCCTGTCGGCCAATATTTACCAGAAAAGTACCGGGGAGCGTCTGTTTAAACCCTGGGCGCTGTTTACTCCGCAGGGGATAAAAATCGCCGTTATCGGCCTGACCACCGATGATACCGTCCGCATCGGCAATCCGGAGTTTTTTACCGATATCGAATTCCGTAATCCGGCGCAAGAGGCCGGCCTGGTAATTCAGGAATTGCAGCAGACCGAAAAGCCGGACGTAATCATCGCCGCCACCCATATGGGTCATTACGACGATGGCCGTCACGGCTCTAACGCGCCCGGCGATGTCGAAATGGCGCGTAGCCTGCCGCCGGGAGCATTAACGATGATCGTCGGCGGACACTCTCAGGATCCGCTGTGTATGGCTGCGGAAAATAAAAAACAGGCCGACTATGTCCCGGGCACCCCCTGCGCGCCGGATCGTCAGAACGGTATCTGGATCGTTCAGGCGCATGAATGGGGTAAATATGTCGGGCGGGCGGATTTTGAGTTCCGCAATGGTGAAATGAAGCTGGCGCACTACCAGCTGATTCCGGTCAATCTGAAGAAAAAAATCACCTGGGATAACGGTGAAACGGAGCGGGTGCTGTATACGCCGCAGATCCCGGAAAGTCCCCAGATGCTCTCCCTGTTGACGCCGTTCCAGAAAAAAGGCCAGGCGCAACTGAGCGTTAAGGTTGGCAGCGTGAACGGGCGTCTGGAAGGGGATCGCAATAAAGTGCGTTTCGTGCAGACCAATATGGGCCATCTGATCCTTAATGCCCAGATGGCGCGTACTAATGCGGATTTTGCCGTAATGAGCGGCGGCGGTATTCGTGACTCAATCGACGCCGGTAATATTACTTATAAAGATGTGCTTAAGGTGCAGCCGTTCGCCAATACGCTGGTGTATATCGATATGAACGGCCAGCAGGTGGTGGATTACCTGACAGAGGTGGCCCGGAAACAGCCCGATTCCGGCGCTTACCCGCAGTTCGCTAATGTCAGCTTTGTCGCCGCCGGCGGTAAACTCAGCGATCTGCGCATTAAAGGCGAGCCGGTCGATACCAGTAAAACCTACCGCATGGCGACCCTGAACTTTAACGCCAGCGGCGGCGACGGTTATCCAAAGATCGATGAGCAACCCGGCTATGTGAATACCGGATTTATCGATGCTGAGGTACTGAAGCAGTATATTGAGCAGAACTCACCGCTGGACGCCGCGGCGCTGGAGCCAAAAGGCGAGGTGAGCTGGCAGTAACGCACTGCGCCCGTCAATCCTGACGGGCGATATCCGCAAAGCGCGCGTCGAGCAGCGCCGCCAGATCGCCGGGCGCTATCTCAATGTCGAGACCGCGTTTACCGCCGGAAATGTAAATCGTGGCGAATGTATGCGCCGGGGCGTCAATCAGGGTCGGCAGGCGTTTTTTCTGCCCCAGCGGGCTGATGCCCCCGACCAGATAACCGGTCGAGCGCTGCGCCGCCTGCGGATCGGCCATGTCGACTTTGCGTACGCCGAGCGCTTTAGCGACTTTCTTGAGATCCAGTAGCCCGGATACCGGTGTGACCGCCACCGCCAGCTGCTTCATATCGCCATTGATCGCCACCAGCAGGGTCTTATAGACCTGACGGGCGTCCAGCCCCAGTTTGCGGACCACCTCATCGCCAAAATTGGTCTCTTTCGGATCGTGTTCGTAACTGTGCAGCGAGAAGGCAATTTTCTGTTTTTCGAGTAACTTAACGGCAGGTGTCATGAAATATTTCCTGGCTGAATAATAAAACGCACAAAATCATAACGCCGCCGGGGCTATAAAAAATAGTATGGGATTGCGCAAAATGATGGCGAAACGTCATTCGTTGAGCGACAATTTCCGGATGGTCGCCTGGCGACCGGATAACGATAACAATGAAATTCCTCTTTGACGGGCCAATAGCGATATTGGCCGTTTTTTTATCTGCGCAGCAGCGTTGGCAGATTGCCTTCGCCGTACAGATGCAGCGCCCCGACGGCCACCACATAACGCCCGGCGGGCAGATTCCCGAGAAAAGTTTGCCATTGCTGGTTACGCTGGCGCATTAACACATCAAACAAGGTATCGCCGAACGTGTTGGGCAAGGTCACCGGTCCTGACTGCGGCGGCGTATCCAGCCACCAGCCAATCATCATTTGCAGCAGACGGGCGTTGGTGTGCCAGTGGGTGAGCGTATCGTCGAGCAGGCATTGCCCGCCATCCGGCAGTTCCCGGAGAATGGCTATCTGGCTTTCCGCCCCCTCCAGCTCAATCACCGGTATGCCCGCCTGGTGGGCGGCATTCAGCAACTGGTAATCGATACCGTAGTCAGCCTGTAATCCCAGTTGGCTGGCCTGGTGGGCCTGCAAAACCAGCGCCACCTGCCAGGCGGGCAGGCGATCGATGGCGGACAGCGGCAGGGCGAGTTCGCCGGCGAGGATTTCTATCTGCTGCCATTGGGCGGGGCTGACGCGTTGCTGTAAAGGCGGCGCTTCCGGGATGTCGCCAAAGGGCGAACCGCCGCGGCTGATGTCCGCTTCGACAATCAGTGCGCTGGCGCCGCGCAATTTTTGCTGGAGCGCCGCCGGTAGCGGGGCCATATCCGGGGTCCCCATATGAATACTACCCACCAGGTGCAGCCGCTGTTTACCGGCCAGCGCGATATCCATCGCAGGCCAGGAATAATGGCTGGTCAGGCGGGTGATAAGTGAGGTAAGACGGCGCAGCAAACCCATGACATACTCCCTGGCTGAAAGTCGCATGCTAACGCGTGGCGGCGGGCGGCGCAAATAGCGGCGAGTGCGCAGACGCGGGCAGCGCTGGCTGCTCCGCGTCCCGGGCGCGGTCAGTCGTGCGGTTTAAAGCGCAACAGACGGTTAGCGTTGCTCACTACGGTGATGGAAGAGAGCGCCATCGCCGCGCCGGCAACGACCGGGTTGAGCAGGGTGCCGGTCAACGGCCACAGGATACCCGCGGCGATCGGAATGCCCAGC
Organism: Entomohabitans teleogrylli; assembly: GCF_001484765.1. Classification (GTDB taxonomy): domain Bacteria; phylum Pseudomonadota; class Gammaproteobacteria; order Enterobacterales; family Enterobacteriaceae; genus Entomohabitans; species Entomohabitans teleogrylli. The sequence continues at coordinate 261,707 of NZ_KQ947380.1, forward strand.
GTGTTGTAAATAAACGCCCCCATCAGGTTTTGCTTCATATTGCGCAGGGTCGCCCGGGAAATCGCCAGCGCATCGGCGACCCCCAGCAGGCTGTGGCGCATCAGGGTAATGGCGGCGGTCTCAATCGCCACATCGCTGCCGCCGCCCATGGCAATCCCGACCTCAGCCTGAGCCAGCGCCGGCGCGTCGTTGATCCCGTCGCCGACCATCGCGACCTGGTGACCGGCGGCCTGAAGCGCTTTAATCGCCTGCGCTTTGCCATCCGGCAGGACGCCGGCGATCACCTCATCAATACCCGCTTCCCGGGCGATGGCGCCAGCGGTGGTGGCGTTATCCCCGGTAAGCATGACCAGCCGGTAACCGGCGCGGTGCAGACGCTGCAGCGCCGCAACGCTGTCGGCGCGCAGCGGATCGCGGATAGCAAACAGCGCGGCCAGTTTTCCGTCCACCGCCAGTAGCACCGGCGTAGCGCCGCGGCTGGCCTGCTGTTCAATGGCCTCATCCAGCGTAACGGTGTCTATCTGGTGCTGGCGCATCAATGCGAGGTTTCCCAACAACAGGGTATGGCCTTCGGCATTACCGCTGACCCCGAGGCCGCGCAGAGTACGGAATCCGTCCACGGCGGGCAGCGATGCGGTGTCGGCTTTTTCCAGTACCGCGCGCGCCAGCGGATGGCTGGAACCCTGTTCCAGCGCCGCCGCCAGGCGGATAGCCTGCGCGTCATTGAAACCTGCGCTGGTGTGTAGCGCCACGACCTGCGGTTTTCCTTCGGTCAGGGTACCTGTTTTATCAAATACCACCGTGTCGAGGGTGCTGGCGCGCTGCAGGGCATCGGCGTCGCGTACCAGAACGCCGAATTCGGCGGCGCGTCCAACGCCGGAGATGATCGACATCGGGGTCGCCAGCCCCAGTGCGCAGGGGCAGGCGATGATCAGTACCGTGGTGGCGATCACCATGGTGTAAACGATTTGCGGGGCCGGGCCGAAGAAGTACCAGATAGCGGCGCTGAGTAGCGCGATGGCGACGACCACCGGGACAAACACCGCGGAGATTTTATCCGCCAGTTGGCCGATTTCCGGTTTACTGCTCTGGGCCTGGCGTACCATGCGGATAATCCGCGACAGGGTGGTATGGCTGCCGACGGCCCGGGCGCGGAACAGCACGCTGCCGTCCTGCACCACGGTTCCGGCGTGAATCGTCTCGCCGGGGGTTTTCTGCTGCGGCACCGGTTCGCCGGTCAGCATCGCTTCATCAAACCAGGCTTCCCCCTGTGTGATGTCGCCATCAACCGGAACCCGATCGCCGGTGGTCAGGCGCAGGGTCATGCCCGGCTGGACCTCCGCCAGCGGCACGGTTTTTTCCCCGGCGTCGGTGACTACCCGGGCTGTGGGCGGCGTTAAATCCAGCAGACGCTCCAGCGCTTTTGAGGAGCGCTGCCGGGCACGCTGTTCCAGCATATGGCCGAGGTTAATCAGACCGATGATCATGGCGCTGGCTTCATAGTAGAGGTGACGCGCCTCCATCGGAAAGAATTGCGGCCACAGGTTGACGCTCATGGAGTACAGCCAGGCGGCGCCGGTACCGAGAGCCACCAGGGTATCCATGGTGGCGGTGTGGTTGAGCAGGCTTTTCCAGGCGCTGCGATAGAAATGGCCGCCGGCAATGATCATCACCGCCAGAGTTAGCAGGCCGATGACCAGCCAGAAGCTGCGGTTCGCGTCGGTGACCATCATATTGTCGCCGATCATGCCCCAGATCATCACCGGGATCCCGACGGCAAGGGCGAAAGTAGCCTGCCAGCGAAAGCGTTTGACCGCCGCCTGGGCGGTTTCCTGCTGGCGCTCGCGGCGTCTGGCGTCGTCTTCAATGGCTTCCGCACCGTATCCGGCGCTTTCCACTGCTTTCACTAATTCGTTGGCGGAGGCAGTGCCCATGACCAGGGCACTGCGCTCCGCGAGGTTTACCCGCGCCTGGCTGACGCCGGGCACATTCTGCAGCGCATTTTGTACCCGGGTGACGCAACTGGCGCAGCTCATACCGTTGATGAGCAACTGTTGGCTGTCATCGTTATCGACGTGATGAACTGCCGGAAGCGCTTGCGGGACCGCTGTCAGTGCTTCCGACGGGATTGATGACTCTGTCAGCGGTTTAGCCTTTGGGTGGCTTAACTCAGCGCCATACCCGGCTTGTTTGATGGTGTCGATCAGAGCCTGCGCTGAAGCGCTGCCGGTGATGTGCGCGCTGGTCAGCGTCACTTCCGCCTGTTCCACGTCCGGGCGCTGTTCCAGGCTCTCCTTGACCCGCTTTACGCAGTGGCCGCAGGACAGGCCGTCAAGGGTGAGATCAATGGTGTCTGACATAAGAGACTCCTGTAGAGAATGCCGTTATCAGGTGAACGGTTGTTCACTGATGAAGAAGGTTAAACCTTCCAGCAAGGGGAAGGTCAAGTATTGTGTGGCGAAGGGGGGAAATTGCTGGTTCCGGGATTGGGAATACGGCGGATGGGATGCAGGCTGAGCCAGCCTGTGGGGCTGACTCAGCCTATTGACAAATAAGGAAAAACCTGGGGGTTTTCCTTGTTTGTGGTTATCAGCCGAAAATCAATACATTGATTTTCTTAGTTTTTATGCTGGTGATATCTGCATGTCCGACAATGAAATGACGTTTGTCATCCCTCTCGGCCAGCCAGCGGGAAAGCGACGTCAGCCGTGGAGTTTGTCCAGCCCCTGGCGCAGATCGCGTTTGAGATCGTCAATATCCTCGAGACCAATCTGCAACCGGATAGTCAGCCCGCCGGGATTCCAGGTGGTGGCGGTACGATAAGTGCTACAGTCAAAGGGAATGATCAGACTTTCAAAACCGCCCCATGAATAGCCCATGCCGAAGATCTCCAGACTGTCGAGCATGGCGGCCAGCGAGGTTTGGTGGTGCCCCGGTTTCAGTACCACGGAAAACAACCCAGTGGAACCGGTGAAATCGCGCTTCCAGATTTCGTGGCCCGGGCATTCCGGGAACGCCGGATGGAGAATCTTTGCGACCTCCGGCTGCCGGGTAAGCCAGTTAGCCATCTCCAGACCGCGTTTTTCCGCTTCTTTGAGGCGGATATGCAGGGTGCGTAGCCCACGCAGCGCCAGGAAGCAGTCTTCGGCGCCGGGCAACATGGCCATACAGTCGTAGGTTTGTCGCAACGCCGGCCAGGTTTCGGCATTGGCGCTGATTAGCCCCATCAACAGATCCGAATGGCCGCTCAGGTATTTGGTGCCGGCCTCTACGGACAAATCGCAACCGTGATCGTGGGCGCGGAAAAACAGCGGCGTGGCCCAGGTGTTGTCGATAATGGTTTTAATACCGCGCGCTCTGGCTATACGGGTAATCGCCGGCACGTCCTGAATTTCAAAACTCTGGGAACCCGGGGATTCAAGGAAAATGGTCGACGTGTTTTCCCGCAATAGCCCGCTGATACCTTCGCCGAGGAGCGGATCGTAATAGCTCACTTCAACGCCGAATTTATTGAGAAACACTGCGCAAAACTCGCGCGTCGGGCGGTAGACGCTGTCGGGCATCAACAGATGATCGCCGCTTTTTAATGTGGTCATCAGTGCCAGAGCGATAGCCCCTAATCCGGAAGGCGACATGACGGTACCGGCGGCGCCGGATAATTCGCTCCAGGCGCTTTCCAGGCTGTGGATCGTTGGCGTGCCGAGGGTGCCGTAAATAAACCGCGCGTCGTTATTTTTCAGGCTTTCTACCGAATTAAATACCACTGTCGATCCCCGGTAAACCGGCATATTCACGAATCCACACTGTTCGTCGACGTTGCGCCCTAACTGAGTGATTTTTGTATCAACATGAAACTTTTTATTTTCAGGGTTACTCATACCATTTCCTTACTGCTGGTTAATACCGTGAGAATTGATCTGCCCGCTATTCAAGGAATTTTAAGAAAGGCGACATAAACAACAGGATGCCGTAGAACACAACATAGTAATTAGACACTGACCTCGGGTTAGACAGTGATGGAACCTTAAATACCAGATAGCACGGTATCAGGCAGGCCACCAGCCCAAAAATCGGCCCGGCAAGTTGCATTAACAGCATGATGGAGAAATCCAGTGACACCCAGCCCCACAGAAACAGGATAATCACCACGCTGACGGTGGATGTATTCAGTTTTTCCTCAGGGATAATGCGCTTAATAATATTGAAGACAATGCCCTGAACCGACTCTTTAAAACCGAGATAGATACCAAAGAAGGCTGTCATAATCGCGAAGATGTTCAGCAAAATCGACATAATATTCACCATGCTGCCGGGAATAACCTGTTGAGTCAGGGATTTTAGATATAAATTCTGCAAATAATGGATGGCCGGATAGCTTAATGAAATGGAGACAATAAATACCCGGAGGCGCCAGGCGTTACGTTTGGCGTGAAATGTCAGAGCGCCGGGCGGATCCCATTGATCCACCGTTCTCAATCCTCGCCCGGGAGCCTACTGAACCGGCGCTGGCTCGGGTATGATTTAACCTCCGGAGCGGTGAATATCTCTGATTCCGCGTCTGGCGGATTGGGGCGGCGATCCGGACGTGTAATAATCCATGGCAACAACCACTTCGGGCCAGGGCTCAGGCGCGGACAGCGGCGTCAGGCAGGCACCGATTGCATAAATAACACAACAGGGAGCATCAATATGAAAGGCGTTTATCTCGCGCTCGCCCTCGGCTTATTCTCTGGCACGGCGCTGGCGGCGGAGCGGGTGATCCATTTTGGCACCAGCGCAACTTACCCGCCGTTTGAATTTATCGACAGCAATAATCAGGTGGCCGGATTTGACATCGATATCGCCAGGGCGGTGTGCAAAGAGCTCCAGGCGACCTGTAACTTTACTAACCAGAGCTTTGACAGCCTGATCCCGGCGCTGCGCTTTAAGAAGATGGACGCGGTGATCGCCGGCATGGATATCACGCCGCTGCGTGAAAAACAGATCGATTTCTCTATTCCTTACTACAACGAGCTGTCGGCGGTAGTGGTGGTGCGCAAGGACGCCTTCCACACCTTTGCCGAGCTGAAGGGCAAGAAACTGGGGCTGGAAAACGGGACTTCCCACCAGCGTTATCTGCAGGATCGCCACCGGGAGATCGACTCCCAGGCTTATGACAGCTACCAGAATGCCTTAATCGACCTGCGCAATGGCCGTCTCGACGGGGTGTTTGGCGATGTGGCGGCCATGAAGAACTGGCTGAAAGAGAATCCTGATTTCGCGATCATGGATGAACGCGCCACCGATCCGGAGTATTACGGTAAAGGCCTGGGGATCGCGCTGCGTAAAGATAATCCGCTGAAGGCGGAGATTAATCAGGCGCTGGAGAAAGTGATGGCGTCTCCTGAATATAACGAAATCAAAGCGCGCTGGATTAAGTAAGCGATAGTTACGGCGCGCCGGGGAACCGACGCGCCGATTGTCATTTTTATTACCAGATGCCGACCACCTTCATCCATGCCCCGCCGGCCAGCAGCCAGATAGCGATAGAGGCGATGGACACCAGGAAACTGACACCCCACCACTGCCCGGTCGAGTTATAGCCGGAGCCGAACAGCGCGGGCCCGGGGCCGCCGGAGTACTGGGTCAGGCCCATCGACAGGTTAGAGGTGTAGCCCAGCGTCAACGCCGCCAGCAGCGGCGGTACGCCCACCGACACCGATACGGCGAGGAAGGCCAGATACATGGCGGAAATATGCGCCATGGCTGAAGCAAAGAAGTAACGGGTGTAGAAATAAACCAGAATCAGCACCAGGAAGACCATCAGACAGTCGAAGTGGCCGATATAGCCGACAATACCTTCAGAAATCCAGGTAATCATCCCGTATTTATTCAGGGCATTCGCCATCATCACCAGTACGGCGAACCAGAACATGGTATCCCACGCGGTTTTCTCTTCAATAATATTCTTCCACGACATGATATTGGAAATAAGCAGGATCACCAGACCAATAAACGCCGATAGCGTGGCGGGGATCTTGAAGAAAATATCACCTGCGGTCCACAACACAATTAATAGCACGAAATCAAACGCGAGTATTTTCTCGGCAAGCGACATCGGGCCCATCTTGCGCAGTTCTTCCCGGGCGATACCCGGTATTTCCGGCGTTTTTTTCAATTCCGGCGGATAGATCATATACAGGCACAGCGGGATGATCAGCAGCGCCAGCAAGCCGGGGACAATTGCGCCGAGGAACCAGGTGACCCAGTTAATCTCGATGCCCTGGCTACCGGCCAGTTCGGCGATCAGTGGGTTGCCGGCCATGGCGGTCAGGAACATGGCGCAAATGATGGCATCAATCTGCGAAACGCAGATCATCAGGAAGGCGCCGGCTTTTCTGGCGGTGGGGCCGGGCTCTGACTGGTAAGCCGAGGCAATCGACTGGGTTATCGGGTACATAATGCCGCCGCCACGCGCCGAGGCGGAGGGAATCCCCGGCCCGAGTACCATATCCGATAGCGCCAGACCATAGGCGACCCCCAGCATGCTGTGTCCGCATTTGGAAATAAACCACAGTGCGATACGTCGCCCCAGCCCGGTTTTAATCACCGCCCGGGAAATAAACATCGCGATGCCGATAAGCCAGATGGTACCGTTGGCGAAGCCAGACAGGGCAGCGACTTTGCCGGAGCCGCCGCCGGATAGTGGGGTGAGGCCGGTCATGGCGGAAACCACCAGCGCCACCATGGTGACCGCGCCCATAGGCATCACCTTAAGGATGATGGCCAGAATGGTGGCGGCAAACACAGCGAACATGCGCCAGGCGTTAATATCCAGCCCGACGGGGGGCGGCGTAAACCAGATTAAAAGCCCGGTAAATAATGTGAAGACACCCTTCCAGAGAGGAAAGGCCAGTTTTACCTGTACCTGTTCATTCATCGTTATTTCCCTTTTTATTTTTCCTTTACTCTTTTTGAAGAAATCCGCTTTTTTATGTTGTGATGAATATCAAGGATAATGATTAAGGTGCGGAAAAAATTTCTTAAATTAAGCAAATATAATAAGGACTGGCTTAATAATATTTTTTCTTATCCACTGTCGCTTATTTTTGATATTTATTTGTAATGCAGGTATTGCAACATTGTTAGTTGTGGCGGGTGAAATATAAGAACGAACAGGGTGAAAAAAATACCATTATTAATGCGGTTGATTGAGATTAATCTTATGTGGAGATTACCGCACAGTGTGGAAGCTGCAATAGCTGGCGCATGGCGTTGGCTACTATGCCTGAACGGGTTAAAATAAAGTAAATGATATCTGCCCTGGTGGCGAGCGCCGATGAGGAAGCGATGAATATCAGTGATGTTGCCAGAAAGACCGGGTTGACCAGCAAGGCGATCCGCTTTTATGAACAAAAGGGCCTGGTGACGCCGCCGCTGCGTGGCGACAATGGTTACCGTAGCTATACCCGCAAACATCTTGATGAACTGACGCTACTGCGTCAGGCGCGGCTGGTGGGATTTAATCTTGAAGAGTGTCGCGAACTGATTGGCCTGTTTAATAATCCCGATCGCCACAGTGCCGATGTCAAAGCGCGCACGCTGCAAAAAGTGGCGGAAATCGATCGCCATATCGCCGAGCTAACGACGATGCGCGATCAGCTACAGGGGCTGGCGGATAGCTGCCCGGGGGATGACAGCGCCGATTGCCCGATTATTGATAATCTTACCGGCTGCTGCCATCGTCGCGGCTAACACAGGTGCGTGCGGCCCCTTGCCGCACGCTTGCCTGGGCGCTGCGCGTCGATTCACGGGCGAATTCATCCGACCAGACTACTTTTCTGCCCCAGAAGTTATCCCGGTTGACCAGCGTTTTGTCCAGATGGTCATCGTTGAAGGCCATATAGCTACAAATCCAGATCCACTGCCGATACGGATGGCTGCTCAGTTCGTTCCCGGAGACACTGAGCAGAAATTTATCCACCATTTGAGTGGTTTCGGGGGCACAGACCACACCGTAAAGACAGCGACTGGTATAAGGGGCTCCCTTAACGCGGGCAGAGAAATAGGTTTCCACCCCCTGAACATCCTGCCAGTCGAAGACCTTCTGCACCGGGCGAGTGGGTAGAAAGAAGGGGAAGGTAAACATCGCTTTTATTGAATCGCCCAATTGCCAGACTTGCAGGTTCACATAGTCATAGACGTAAACCTTACCGGTCTTGCGATTAAAGCGCAGTGGATAATCTTTAGGGGCGAACAGAAAATAGTTAAATGATGTCAGGCCGACAACCAGTAGCAGACAGACGGAAAATAGCATCAGCGTCCAGGTATTTTTGTCTCTGCTGTCCGTCCCGCTATATATTTTTACGCTTTCTTCAACACCGCCAGTACAGACAAAAAATAGCGTAAAGGAGACGACAACCAGCGCCAGCAGGCCAGTAAGTATCAGATGGATAAGATGGCGATAGCGCTCATTGGGACGACGACGTGAGATTTCACAATAATCGTCGTTTACAAACAGTAGTGTGCCGTTATGTTCCAGTTTTTGAGCGCTGTCATTATTGGTGTTCAGTACCCTTCTGACCGGGGCGCTGTTCGTCCACTTATTGAGATCCTGGAGCCAGTGGGAGAGTTGCGGCGTATATTTTGAGGGCATAACTTTCCTTGTCGTTCTGGTACGCCGGCGTCCTGCCGGCGCGGATTAATACACAGTTTAACGCTGGATGAGGCGGACGTGCAGGGTAATGCCGTCGATGGCGATGACTTCTACCCGGGCGCCGGCGGGAAGATCTTCATCGGCGCGCACCGGCCATGAGCTGTCGCCAACCCGGGCGTTACCGCGCCCGTTGACCAGCGCGCTATCCAGCACCAGAAGCTGGCCAATTAACTGCTGGCCGCGCTGGTTGAGGGGCTGGCCGCCAGGCCGACGACGGCGGGCCACTAACCAGCGCCACCACAGTATCGCGGCGACGACGGTCAGTACCGCAAAGCATAGCCCCTGCCACTCCAGACCCAGCGGCAGCGCCCAGGTCAGCAGACCGGTGACCAGCGCCGCAATACCACTCCACAGCAGGTAGCCGCCGGCGCCCAGCATCTCAGCCGCCAGCAGCAGGCCGCCCAGGCAGAGCCAGAAAATGTGGGCGTTGGCGAGGATCGGTTCCATCATAATTTTTTCCGATCGCTGGAGCTCTCTTTCAGCAGTTCGCTTATGCCGGCGATAGAGCCCATCAGGCTGCTGGCATCCAGCGGCATCAGCACCACTTTACTGTTCTGGGCGGCGCCAATCTGTTGCAGAGCCTCGGTATATTTCTGGGCCACAAAGTAGTTCACGGCCTTGATGTCCCCGGCGGCAATTGCTTCGGATACCATTTGGGTGGCCCGGGCTTCCGCTTCCGCAGAACGTTCACGGGCTTCCGCCTGCAGAAATGCCGACTGGCGATCGCCTTCCGCTTTGAGGATCTGCGACTGCTTTTCCCCTTCGGCTTTGAGGATCTCCGCCTGGCGAACCCCTTCGGCTTCGAGAATATAGGCGCGCTTGGTACGTTCGGCTTTCATCTGGGCGTTCATTGAGGCGATCAATTCGGCAGGCGGGCGGACGTCGCGAATCTCGATACGGGTAACTTTGATGCCCCATGGGTTAGTGGCTTCATCAACAATATGCAGCAGGCGTGAGTTGATGCTGTCGCGCTGAGAGAGCATTTCATCCAGCTCCATCGACCCCAGCACGGTACGGATATTGGTCATGGTCAGATTGATAATCGCCAGTTCCAGATTGCTCACCTCATAGGCGGCGCGGGCGGGGTCGATCACCTGGATAAAGCAGACGGCGTCAATGGTGACGTTGGCGTTATCTTTGGAGATAACCTCCTGGGAGGGGATATCCAGCACCTGTTCCATCATGTTGATCTTGCGGCCGACGCGATCCATAAACGGCACCACAATATTCAGGCCCGGCATCAGGGTTTTGGTGTAGCGCCCGAAGCGCTCCACGGTCCACTGAAACCCCTGCGGCACAATTTTAACCCCGGCAAATACAATCACCAGCGCCACAAGAATCACTACAGGTATGACAGTCAGCACAAACACCTCCTATGTATGTTGAAGTCAGTCACCGCCGATCGGCGATGGCTGGAATGGCAAGCATAATCGATGAAGCCAGATTATTCTGTGGCACCGCTAAATGATCGGCGAAAACGGACCAACAGGTAAAGCGTTTTTGGCTACAGGAAGGATGGGAAGGGGAAATCGCGGATGTGCTGTGTCGCGAAGGCGGGCCGCTCGCGGCGGCCCGGGGTTATCAATCAATACAGCAGTGAATACAATTTGCGGCGGTATGTCGAGGCCAGCGTATCGCCGGTGCCCAGCGCGGCAAGGATCTCCTGGAAGGTCTTGCGCAACTGACCATCGGCGGCGCCGAGGTCTTTTTTCAGATGGCTGAACAGCAACGCCAGCGCTTCTTCATTACGACCCACCTGGTGAAGCTGTACCGCCAGTTGGGTGGCGAGCTGGGCATCGTCGGGATTTGCCTGGACCTGCTGCTGCAACTGCTGGATTTCCGGGGAGTCCGCCGCCTGCTTCAGTAGCTCAATCTGCGCCACCAGCCCCTGATAGCGGGTATCCTGATCCTGGAGAGGAATGGTATTCAGTACCGTTTCCGCTTCGTCGCTGCGGTTCAGGGCAATCAGGTTTTCCGCCAGCAGCAGGCCGATTTCGCCGTCCTGGCTGGAGAGTTGCCAGGCCTCTTTCAGCAGCGGCAGCGCGTCGGCGTGGTTACCTTGTTCCATCAGTTGCATGGCCTGCCGGGCTTTCAGCTCTTCTTCGCGGGGTAAGACTTTTTCCAGCAGCGCGCGAATGGCTTCTTCCGGCTGCGGCCCCTGGAAGCCATCCACCGGCTGGCCGTTCTGGAACAGATAAACGGTAGGGATCGCGCGCAGGCCAAACTGGGAGGCCACCATTTGTTCGGCGTCGCAGTCGACTTTAGCCAGCACGAACTGGCCGCTGTACTGGGCAGCGAGCTTTTCCAGCACCGGGGTGAGCTGCTGGCAGTGCTGGCTGCGATCGGACCAGAAATAGAACAGCACCGGCACGGTCATCGACTGGTCGAGGGTCTGATGCAGGTTAGCTTCGGTAATGTTGACAATATTTTCTGCAGACATGAGTCACTCTCTGTTTGGCCCCGCGATCTTGCGCCTGGCACCGGGCAAAGGCGCTGCGCGGGAGGTGTTCTGGCCGCACGGGATGCGCCGTAAAGGAAAACGTTCTGGTAAGTATTACTCCGATATGGGGATATAACCGCCTGCTTCAACTTAGCCGCGTAAAATTTTATCCATCACTCGCTCCGGCAGCAGACGTTTCAGCCAGCGGACCACCACGGTCACCAGCGTCACCGGGTAACGCAGGCGCGGGCGCGGGCTGGAAAACGCGGCGGTCACTTTGGCTACCACCGCTTCCGGGCCGAGCGTAAAGCGCGCCGCGATGCCGGGGTTTTCCACCGGCTGATCGGCCTGGGTCTGGCTAACATTACTGGTAAAATGCGTGCGTATCGGCCCCGGCTCTATCAGGCTGACGTGGATGCCGCTGCCGTGCAGTTCCATACGCAGCGTGTCCGACCAGGCCTCCAGCGCATACTTACTGGCGGCATAGGCGCCGCGTCCCGGTGTGGCGATTAACCCCATCACCGAACTGGTCATCACAATACGCCCCTCGCGATGCGGGAGCATCGCCGGCAACAGCAGCATGGTGAGCTGGTGGGCGCCAAAAAAGTTACTGGCGAATTGCTGCTCCATTTGCTCGCGGCTGATGGTGGTCAGGGCGCCGTAAACCCCGTAGCCGGCGTTATTGAATAAGCCGTAAAGCCGGTTGCTGGTCAGTTCTATAACCTGCCGCGCCGCCGCTTCGACGCTGGTGGGATCGTCAAGATCAAGCAGCACGCCGGTATGGCCGAGCGCGTTCATGCGCTCCACATCCTGCGGCTTGCGGCAGGCGGCCAGCACCCGATAGCCCAGCCCCTGTAATTCTGCCGCGCAGGCCAGCCCGATACCGCTGGAACAACCTGTAATTAATATATTTTTTTGCATAACTTTACGTGTCGCTCAATCAGATTGTTCATGAGTCATGTTTAACTAGAGGCGTCAGGTGCGTCGCCATCCAGTCGGCGATGAACGGCTGCGCGTCACCGTTCGGATGAATGCCATCATCCTGCATCCATTGTGGTTTCAGGTAGACTTCTTCCATAAAGAACGGCAGTAATGGAATATCCGCCGTCTGCGCCAGCCGCGGGTAGATGGCGCTGAACGCCTCATTATAACGCCGCCCGTAGTTGGCGGGCAGGCGAATCTGCATCAGCAGCGGTTGAGCGTCCGCCGTTTTGACCGCGCTGACAATCTGCCCGAGGTTTTTTTCGATATCAACGGGGGAGAAACCGCGCAGGCCGTCGTTGCCGCCCAGTTCAATCAGCACCCAGCGCGGCTGATGCTGTTTGAGCAGCGCGGGCAGCCGGGAAAGTCCCTGGGCGGCGGTGTCGCCGCTGATGCTGGCGTTCACCACCTGAATTTGCCGCGGCTGCCATTTGTCGTTGAGCAGGGCAGGCCAGGCGGAGGACGCGGACATCCGGTATCCGGCGCTGAGGCTGTCTCCCAGAATCAGCAGCGTATCGGCCGCCGCAGCGCGAAACGTTATCAATGCCAGCAACAGGAAAGGTAAATGCCAGCGGAAAACATTGTTGAAGTTCATCATCTTAAGAAGTCCGTCGGTCAGGGTGATCGGGCGCTATCCATCCTTACCGGAGTTGAGCTGGTTGTCAAACCGGCGCAGACGATAGCGCTGATCGGCGAATCCGGCTCCGGCAAGTCCACGCTGCTGGCGATTCTCGCCGGCCTTGATGATGGCAGCAGCGGGCAGGTGAATCTGCTGGGGCAGCCGCTGCACGAAATGGATGAAGAGGCCCGGGCGGCGCTGCGGGCGAAAAACGTCGGCTTTGTCTTTCAATCTTTCATGCTGGTGCCGACCCTGACGGCGCTGGAAAACGTCGAACTGCCGGCGCTGCTGCGCGGCGAGAACGACGCCAGCAGCCAGGCGCAGGCCCGGGCGCTGCTGGAGCAGCTTGGCCTCGGCCAGCGTCTCGGCCATCTGCCGGCGCAACTGTCGGGGGGCGAGCAGCAGCGAGTGGCGCTGGCGCGCGCGTTTAATGGCCGTCCGGCGGTTCTGTTCGCCGATGAACCGACCGGCAACCTTGATCGCCAGACCGGCGATCGTATCGCCGATCTACTGTTTTCCATGAACCGCGATTTTGCCACCACCCTGATTCTGGTTACCCATGATGCCCAACTGGCCGCTCGCTGCGACCGCCGACTGCGGCTGCGTGACGGTAAATTGTCGGAGGAATCATGATTGCCCGCTGGTTCTGGCGCGAATGGCGCTCTCCGTCGCTGCTGATAGTCTGGCTGGCCCTGAGTCTGGCGGTGGCCTGCGTGCTGGCGCTGGGTAATATCAGCGATCGGATGGAAAAAGGGCTTAACCAGCAGAGCCGCGAATTTATGGCTGGCGATCGGGCGCTGCGTTCGTCGCGAGCCGTCCCCGGGGAGTGGCTGGAACAGGCGCGTCGCAATGGGCTGACGGTCGGTGAACAGCTCTCTTTCACCACCATGACCTTTGCCGGTGATACACCGCAACTGGCGAATGTGAAAGCGGTGGACAATGTCTACCCAATGTACGGCGCGCTGGAAACCCGCCCACCGGGGCTAAAACCGCAGCCGGGCACGGTTTTGCTGGCGCCGCGTCTGATGGCGCTGCTGAATTTACGGCCAGGAGACAGTATTGAAGTCGGCGATACCACGCTGCGTATCGCCGGGGAAGTGGTGCAGGAGCCGGACGCCGGGTTTAATCCGTTCCAGATGGCGCCGCGCCTGATGATGAATCTGGCCGATGTGGAAAAGACCGGCGCGGTGCAGCCCGGTAGCCGCGTCAGCTGGCGCTATAAGTTCGGCGGAACCGAACAACAGCTGGCCAGCTACGAGCGCTGGCTACTGCCGCAGCTCGCAGCGGAGCAGCGCTGGTACGGGCTGGAACAGGATGAAGGCGCGTTGGGTAAGTCTCTTGAGCGTTCTCAACAGTTTCTGTTGTTGTCTGCTCTGTTGACGCTACTGTTAGCGGTGGCCGCGGTGGCGGTGGCGATGGGGCACTATTGCCGTAGCCGTTACGACATGGTGGCTATCCTCAAAACGCTCGGCGCCGGGAAAAAGGCCTTACGGCGCCTGATTGTCGGCCAGTGGGCGCTACTGCTGCTGATTTCCGCCGTGACCGGCGGCGCGACCGGTCTGGTGTTTGAAGCAGCGCTCTTACATCTGCTGCGCCCGGTGCTGCCAGTGGCGCTGCCGCCCGCCAGTCTGTGGCCCTGGCTGTGGGCGGTGGGGGCGATGGTGGTGATTTCGCTGCTGGTGGGGATGCGGCCCTATCGACTGCTGCTGGCCACTCAGCCGGTGCGTGTATTGCGTCAGGATACGGTCTCCAGCGTCTGGCCGCTGAAAATTTACTTGCCTGTCATTACGATGGTCGCAGTTCTGCTGTTGGCGCTGCTGATGGGCGGTAGTTTTCTGCTCTGGTCGGTGCTGGCCGGCACGCTGGTGCTGGCGCTGCTGTGCGGCGTGGTGGGATGGGGCGTGTTGCGGATATTGCGCCGCCTGACGCTGCGCGCGTTGCCGATGCGCCTGGCGGTTAACCGTCTGTTGCGCCAGCCGTGGACTACCCTCAGCCAACTGGCGGCCTTCTCGCTCTCTTTTATGCTGTTGGCGTTATTGCTGGTACTGCGCGGGGATCTGCTGGATCGCTGGCAGCAGCAGTTGCCGCCGGAAAGTCCCAACTATTTCCTGGTGAATATCTCGCCCGAGCAGGTGCAGTCGGTGAAAGAGTTCCTTGCCGAACACCAGATTATCCCAGATTCCTGGTATCCGGTGGTGCGGGCGCGACTGACGGAAATGAATGGCCAGAGTACTCAGGGTAATAAAGACGAAGCCCTGAATCGCGAACTGAACCTGACCTGGCAACAGAACCGGCCGGACCACAATCCGCTGGTGGCCGGGAACTGGCCGCCGGCGGCGGGGGAAGTGTCTATTGAAGAGGGGCTGGCGACGCGCCTGAATATTCGCATCGGCGATACGCTGAGCTTTACCGGTGATACGCAGCCGTTTACCGCCAAAGTAACCAGTGTGCGTAAAGTGGACTGGGAAAGTCTGCGTCCCAATTTCTACTTTATCTTCCCGCAGGGGGCGCTGGACAATCAGCCGCAAAGCTGGCTGACCAGCTTCCGCTGGGACGGCGGCAATGAGGTTCTCACGCAGCTTAACCGTGAGTTCCCTACCGTCAGTCTGCTGGATATCGGCGCTATTCTCCGTCAGGTGAGCCAGGTACTCAGTCAGGTCAGCCGGGCGCTGGAGGTTATGGTGGTGCTGGTCACCCTGTGCGGCGTGCTGCTGCTGATGGCGCAGATTCAGGTCGGGATGCGCCAGCGCCATCAGGAACTGGTGGTCTATCGTACCCTTGGCGCCGGTAAACCGTTGCTGCGTCAGACGCTGTGGTGCGAATTCGCGGTACTCGGGGCGGTGTCCGGACTGGTGGCGGCGATTGGCGCCGAAACCGCGCTGGCGCTGCTGCAGACCCGGGTATTCGATTTTCCCTGGTCTCCGGACGGGCGGCTATGGCTGGCGCTGCCGCTGAGCGGCGTACTACTACTGTCGCTGTGCGGCGGCTGGCTGGGCATACGCTTGCTGCGCGGTAAGGCGCTGTTCCGCCAGTTTACCGGTTAATCCCGCCTGTCAATTCGCCGTCTGGCTGCCTGCCGACGGCGGATTTTCTTTTTGTAATATTTGTTAATAATTTCGTGAGTTATTAAAGGCACGAATCATTAAACGGCAAAGACTTTCCGACATCAATCCGCGTTAACATTTCCGTTGCTAACTGTTAGCAAGCTAATAAGGAAATGTCCAAATGAAAACAACAATAACAGCACTGGCGAAGTGGGTCGGTGCCGCAGTGGTTTTGGGATCGGTGTCTTTTGCTGCCAGCGCGGAAATTACCCTGATCAAACAGGATCCGCAGCCAGGGGACCCGTTAAGTCGCCTCAACTTCACCGTTGGGGGCAGTATCCGTCCGCAGTTCAACAACATGACCGGGGACGGCGATAAAGGTTCCTATAAACGTAACGGTTTCGACGGCGGGACCCGCTTCCGTTTCGCCGCCGATTACTATCTGTTCGACGACATTAGCTGGATTAGCTACTACGAACTCGGGGTGAATATTCCGGCGCTGTTTGACTGGGATAACCACTACGCCGAGGGGGCGACCGACACGACCCGCCGTATGCTGTACACCGGCCTGAAGAGCAAGACCTGGGGTCAGTTGACATTCGGCCAGCAAAACAGCGTCTACTACGATGTGATCGGCGCAAAAACCGATATCTGGGATTACGACATGCTGGCGCAGGCGCCGGGCAACGGAATTAACGGCGATTACGACGGTTCCTACCGTTCCCGTAAAATGCTCAAGTATAAAAACACCTTTGGCGATGCCGATGTGTATGCTTCTTACCTGTTTAACGACAGCGAATATCTGCCGGGGGATGGGCTGCGCTATAAGCGTAAAGGCGGCGGCTCGCTGGGCCTGGATTATCACCTGACCACCGATCTTACCTGGGGGCTGGCGTGGAACTACACTCGCGGTGAAATGCGCAACCCGGGTAATGGCGACAATAAAACCTATGACCAGAATATCCTGGGTACCGCGCTGAGCTGGAAACCGGATAACTGGACCTTCTCGGTAGGCGGCGGCTGGTATGAAAACTTCCTGACCACCAAAAAACATAATGTTAACGACTACTTCGCCGGCGACGCGTGGGGTATCGAATATTTTGCCGGCTATACCTTCCCGATCGGCCAGTATGCGGTGAAATCCATTCAACCGTATTTCATGGGCGATCGTCTGGAATACATCAACGATCGTAACTATCAGCGTATTGATAATGGGGTGGGGATTAGCTTCCAGTTCGACTACGGCTTCCGTATCGACTATGAGCACGTCTTTACTTCCAGCACTGACAATCTGGGCGATATGAACCTGGTGCGTCTGCGCTACGATTTCTGACCCGCGTCTTAGTCCCCCGCCTGCCGGGGGACTTCCTGTTACAGTGTGTTGTCGCGCAGCCAGGTGGCAACCTGCCGGTAATCACCGCGAAATACGATAGCGCCGGCCTTTCTGGATAGCTGGTAGCGATACATTGGATCGTAATACTCCTGGAGCAATGGCGCCAGCCAGTTGCGGTGGGCGTCGCTGTTACCGGTGTTTCGCTGGATTTGCAGTGCCTGATGCAGGGCGCTGGTAAGCTGAGCGTAGCGCTCCAGCCCCAGGCGACGGCGAATACCGTTGAGCCCGTGTTCCAGGTAATCGCAATACCCCCGCCAGCCCTCCTGTTCGCCGTACGCGGCGACAAAATCGGCGTGCATATCGATGAAATACTCCTGCTGCAGCCGTTCCAGACGGCGCTCAAAGGGGTCGTCGATGACGACGATCGCCGCGTTGGCCATCCCTTCGCGGAAGACTTCCGGAATATGGCGCGAGCCAATCATGCGACTTTCGTCCTCCACGACCCAGCGAAAGGTCGGGCTGCCGCCGTACTGCGCCTGCTGCTTCAGAAGCGTGATGCCCAGTTGATTCTCAAAGCTGGCCTGGGAAGGCTGAGGGGAGAGGGTGCGTCCGAAAGAAGAGCCGCGGTGGCGCGCCAGCCCTTCCAGATCGACGCCGCCGGGATGGTCGCGAATCAGCAGTGTTTTACCGCTGCCGGTATTGCCGCTGACCAGCACCATCGGTTTTTGCGCCAGCCGGGTAATGGCCTCCACCGCATACTGGCGTAGCGCTTTATAGCCGCCTTCCACCAGCGGATAGTCGATACCGTCTTCCCGCAGCCATTGCTGGACGATATGCGAGCGCAGTCCGCCTCTGGCGCAGCACAGATAGCCGTGGGGATGGCGCAGCGCGAAGTCGCGCCATAGCGCGAGGCGCTGTTCCCGCAGACTGCCCTGTACCAGCCGGTTACCGAGCGCGATTGCCGCCTGCTGGCCCTGCTGTTTATAACAGGTGCCGACGGCGGCGCGTTCGGCGTCGTTCATCAATGGCAGGTTGACCGCGCAAGGCAGGGAGCCCTGGGCAAATTCGACCGGGGCGCGAACATCAATCAGTGGGGGATCCGCCAGCAGGAGCGTCAGGTAATCGCAGGTGTCGGGGCGGACCGGTAGTGCATTTTCCATTCACAAGCCTTCAGTGCCGAAAATCGCCGGGATCGGCAACGGCATTCTACTCTCAATGGGGAAATTTTACGTACCGGAAGGCGTGCGATGCAATGAAAAGCGCAAAAACCGGCGGGCGCAATGCAGCAGACCCGCCGGGGAGGCGTTAAGCGAGGAGGGTTCTGGCCCAGTCAATCCCGCTGGCATACTCGGCCGGCAACAGCGGCTTCAGAGCTTCAAGGGCGGCGCGCAACCGGGAGGTATCCGCGTCGTTGAGGTTCAGGTGGCCTACCTTGCGGCCCGCCCGGACCTCTTTGTCGTACCAGTGCAGATGGACCAGCGGCTGCGCCAGCCAGGCATAGTTGAGATCGGTGCCAATCAGGTTAATCATTGCCGACGGGCTGTGGACCACCGGGCGCGGTAGCGGCAGACGCAATACGGCGCGCAGGTGCAGTTCGAACTGACTGATGGATGCGCCGTTCTGGGTCCAGTGACCACTGTTGTGTACCCGGGGCGCCAGTTCGTTGATCAGCAGGCCATCGGGGGTGACAAAACACTCCATGGCCATCACGCCCACATACTCCAGTTCATTCATCACCGCGCCGAGCATCTCTTCGGCCTGTTTTTGCTGCTGCGGATCTGCCTGTGGAAAAGCCACGCTGGCGCGCAGAATACCTTCCTGATGCAGGTTGTGGGTCAGCGGATAGAACACTGTGGCGCCATCGTGACTGCGGGCGCCAACCAGCGAGACCTCCGCGGAGAAATTAATCCCCTGCTCAACGATACACTCGCCGTAACAATCAGCAGGCAACTGATCGGTATCGCCGGCCCGCAGCCGCCACTGGCCGCGGCCATCGTAGCCGCCGGTGCGGCGTTTAACGATAGCCAGACTGCCGAGCTTTGCGAAAACCACCGGCCACTCCTGCGGCCCGGCCAGCAATTGCCAGGGGGCGGTGGGCAGACTCAGCTTGTCGAATAGCTGCTTTTGCGTCAGGCGGTCGGCGATGATCGGGAACACTTCGCGGTTGACAAAGGCGCGGTGGCGCGCCAGTTCGCGGGTCAGGGGCGTTTCCGGCCAGCGCTCGATTTCCGCGGTAATAACACTGTGCTGAAAAGGAACCGCTTCGGGATCGGCTTCCAGGCCTACCGGATAGACGGTGATGCCCAGCGGTTCACCGGCCTGGCGCAGCATTCTCCCCAACTGGCCGTTGCCCAGTACACAAACCTGCATCATGCTGCACCCCGCGGGTCCGGGTTGTCGAGCACGTCATCGGTCTGTTTGCGGCGCCAGTCGGCCAGGCGCTGATACAGCGCCGCGTCATGCTGGGCGAGGATCTGCGCCGCCAGCAGCGCGGCATTTGCCGCACCGGCTTTGCCAATCGCCAGAGTGCCTACCGGGATGCCGCGCGGCATCTGGACAATCGAATACA
This sequence comes from Entomohabitans teleogrylli, assembly GCF_001484765.1. GTDB lineage: Bacteria > Pseudomonadota > Gammaproteobacteria > Enterobacterales > Enterobacteriaceae > Entomohabitans > Entomohabitans teleogrylli. The sequence continues at coordinate 281,388 of NZ_KQ947380.1, forward strand.
GGCTGTCGACGCCGCTCAGGGCGGCGCTTTGTACCGGAACGCCCAGCACCGGCACCAGCGTCTTGGCGGCAATCATCCCCGGCAGGTGGGCCGCGCCGCCAGCGCCGGCGATAATCACCTGAAAGCCATTATCCTGCGCCTGCTCTGCGAAGCTGAACAGCTTATCCGGCGTACGGTGCGCGGAGACCACTTCGCAATGGTAGGGCACGTTCAGGGTATCGAGGATTTCTGCGGCAAACTGCATGGTAGCCCAGTCGCTTCTGGACCCCATAACGATGGCGATACGCGCCGGATTGGTGCTGGAAGACATGCGTCTTAAAACTCCTGTGGATGTACGACAGACAACTTGAGGACTGGCTTAAGAGGGGCAGAGAATAGCACGTAAAACCGGCAAGGAAAACGGTTGCGTAGCGATGTGCCGCCAGGGCGCGACGCGATGTTTGCGCCGCGCGGTACTGTCAGAGGCGATGCTTTTCCTGCCACTCCCTGAGGGAGGATCCCAGGCTTGCCGCGGTAACGCCATTTGGAAACAGATTCATGGTCAGGGCGATTTTTTCCTGATGCTCGTTGTGCTGCAGGGTGAGCCGCAGTTTGTTTCTTTTGCTTTCGATATCGCGGATGTAGCGGGCGGGAATCCGGTAAGTATCGCTGTACAGCGTCGGGGTGAGCAGGATTTCATCGTGCTGAAAATCGAGCAGCGGATGTTTTTTCAGCCGCTGTCCATTCCATAACATCATTAATCCGGCGACCAGAATTAAACCGGAAGGACCAATGCCAATAAAAAACATCACGGCCCCAAGTACTGCCATAATCGCGCTGGGCAGGATGATTTTGTCGGTGTTGATCCTGACTGATGCGGTCTGCGGCGACAGATGCGGTTCGCGCTGCAGCCAGTGAAAACGGTAAGCGCAGTTGCTGCGCTGGAAGCCATATAACATCACGATACTGCCCGGCAGCGTCAACAGTACGCCGCAAAACATCAGCACTACCGAGGTCTTACGCCACAGGCTGAACAGCAACGTGGCGATAATACTCAGTATCATACCGCTCCAGTAGACCACAATGATCGGCCTGACCAGTTCCGGCATATCATCATAAAATGAGGTGAAATGGCGCAGGTAAATGGTAATAAATAAAACATAGACCAGCGCAATTATCATTCCTGTCCAGAATGTTATATTCAGATATTTCATAACGTCCCTGTGGTTATTTTGCGTATTACCCGGTGAGTTATATCCCTGTGGGAGATGAATGGGCAGCCGCTATTTTCCGAATATTGGTACCCACTGTTTTACAGCGGGAAAGGAATTAATTCCACGTCTTCGGCGGTCACTTTGACCATTGAGCCTTCGCTGTGCCAGGCGCCCAGCACCACGCGAAATGCCGCCTGACCGTTGGCGGTCAGCTCATGTATCGCCGGGCGATGAGTGTGGCCGTGAATCAGCCACTGGACGCGCTGTTGTTCCATTTCCGCGACCACGGCGCCGGGGTTGACGTCCATAATCGCCAGCGATTTGCTGCTGTTAGCCGCTTTACTGCCGGCGCGCATCCGGGCGGCGATGCGCTGGCGGATAAATAGCGGCAGGGCGAGGAACAGCTTCTGTAGCCAGGGTTTGTGCACCTGAGCGCGGAATTCCTGGTACTCTTTGTCGTCGATACACAGGGTATCGCCGTGCATGATCAGAATCCGACGGCCATAGAGATCCAGCACCTGGCTTTCCGGCAGCAGGATCATACCGCTTTCCCGGGCAAAGCGCGGGCCCAGCAGAAAGTCCCGGTTGCCGTGGATGAAATAACAGGGAACGCCGCTGTCTGTTAGCTTTTTGAGCGCGGCGGCGATTTCACGATGTAGCGCAGTGGGATCGTCATCACCGATCCACGCTTCAAACAAGTCGCCGAGAATGTACAGCGCCTCCGCCTGGCGGGCGCTGCCGGCCAGAAAACGCAGAAAACCGGCGGTGATCGCCGGTTCTTCCTGGCAGAGATGTAAATCTGCAATAAAAAGCGTCGCCACAGTTACTCGCTGACGGTCACGCTTTCAATGATAACGTCTTCTTTCGGTACGTCCTGGTGCATGCCGCTGCGGCCGGTAGAGACGCCTTTGATTTTGTCTACCACGTCCATACCTTCAACCACTTCGGCGAAGACACAGTAACCCCAGCCCTGCATGCTTTCGCCGCTGAAGTTCAGGAAGTCGTTGTCTACGACGTTGATGAAGAACTGAGCGGTGGCGGAGTGAGGGGCCTGGGTACGGGCCATAGCCAGCGTGCCGCGGGTATTTTTCAGACCGTTATTGGCTTCGTTCTGAATGGAATCTTTGGTAGCTTTCTGTTTCATGCCCGGCTCAAAACCGCCGCCCTGGATCATAAAGCCATTGATCACGCGGTGGAAAATGGTGTTGTTGTAAAAGCCTTCACGACAGTAGTCCAGGAAGTTTTTAACGGTAACCGGCGCTTTGTCGTCAAACGTTTTGATAACGATATCGCCGTGATTAGTGTGAAAAGTGACCATATGTCCATCCTGTTCGGTTAGGTAGTGCCTGAGCATGGTGTTGCTGGCAATTGTAAGAGGCTGTTATAGCATAACTCCCGGCATTGGATCACCTTGCAAAGCATGTGCTTCCTGGAGGATTTCCAGGTTAATATAGACAACCTTATTTTTTACCACACACAGACGCGGAACACCCTGATGTTAAAAATCTTCAATACTTTAAGTCGCCAGAAAGAAGAATTTAAACCGATTCATGCCGGTGAGGTGGGCATGTACGTGTGTGGGATTACCGTCTACGACCTGTGTCATATCGGCCATGGCCGTACTTTTGTCGCTTTCGATACCGTGGCCCGCTATCTGCGCTTCCTCGGCTATAAGCTGAAGTATGTGCGTAACATTACCGATATTGACGATAAAATCATTAAACGCGCCGCCGACAACGGCGAAGACTTTACTGCGCTGGTGGATCGCATGATCGCCGAGATGCATAAAGATTTCGATGCGCTGAATATCCTGCGCCCGGACGTCGAGCCGCGCGCTACCCATCATATACATGAAATTATCGATATCACCCAGCGCCTGATCGACCGTGGGCATGCCTATGTGGCGGGTAATGGCGATGTGATGTTTTCAGTGCCGACCGATCCGCATTATGGCCTACTGTCGCGCCAGGATCTGGAGCAACTCCAGGCCGGCGCGCGGGTAGAAGTGGCGGACGCCAAGCGTAACCCGATGGATTTCGTTCTGTGGAAAATGTCTAAACCCGGCGAGCCGAGCTGGCCGTCGCCGTGGGGGGAAGGGCGTCCGGGCTGGCATATCGAATGTTCCGCCATGAACTGCAAGCAGTTGGGGCACCATTTTGATATTCACGGCGGTGGTTCGGATCTGATGTTTCCACACCATGAGAATGAAATTGCCCAGTCAACCTGCGCCCATGATGGCGAGTACGTCAATTACTGGATGCACTCCGGTATGGTGATGGTGGATCGCGAGAAAATGTCCAAATCGCTGGGCAACTTTTTTACCGTGCGCGATGTGCTGAAATATTACGATCCGGAGACCATCCGTTACTTCCTGATGTCCGGCCACTATCGCAGCCAGCTCAACTACAGCGAAGAGAACCTCAGGCAGGCGCGGGCGTCGCTGGAGCGTCTCTACACCGCGCTGCGCGGCACCGATCGCAGCGCTCCGGCGGCAGGCGGAGAAGCTTTTGAAGCCCGCTTCCGCGAAGCGATGGATGATGATTTCAACACGCCGGAGGCCTATTCGGTGCTGTTTGATATGGCCCGGGAAGTGAACCGTCTGAAAACCGACGATATGGCGGCGGCGCACCAGTTGGCGGCGCATCTGCGTAAACTTTCCGGGGTGCTTGGCCTGCTGGAGCAGGAGCCGGAGCAGTTCCTGCAAAGCGGCGCGCAGGCTGACGATGGCGAAGTGGCGGAGATCGAGCAACTAATTCGCCAGCGTCTGGAGGCCCGCCAGGCGAAAGACTGGGCGGCGGCGGATGCGGCGCGCGATCGCCTTAACGAAATGGGTATTGTGCTGGAAGATGGTCCTCAGGGGACGATCTGGCGCAGGAAGTAGTTCAGGCCGGGTCACGGCGAACCACCTCAAAGCCTGAAAAAGGTTTCTGCGGATTTAACAGCAATCAGAGCGGCGGAAGCCGCTTTTTTTGCGTCGGGAAAACGCTTTTAGCCAGTTTCAGCAGAGAAGGTCTTATAAATAGCCGGGCGCGTAGACAGTCCACAGCCCTTCTTTTATGTTAGCGTTTTATGGGATGCATTCATGGATGTACATAGGGATATGACATGAAAAAAATTTTCAGCCTGTTTCTGATTGTGGGAGTGCTGTTGCTGAGCGGGGCCGGTTATTTTTTCTGGCAGTCGTGGAGTTTCCTGCAGCAGGCGCAGCCGGCGGCCGGGAAAATCGTTGAACTGACCGTCAGTAAGACTAAAGACAATAGTCCCGTCTGGTACCCCACGGTGCGTTTTACCGATAGTCGCGGGGAGGTTCACACCTTTACTTCATCGGTGGGGAGTTCCGGCTGGCGCAACAGTATCGGCAGGCAGGTTGAGGTGTTGTATCTGGCGGGTAGCCCGTCAGAAGCCGAGATCAACAACTTTTCCAGTTTGTGGATCGCGACGTTGATCCCTGGCATTCTGGGGACGGTGTTTTGCGCCATTGGCGGCGGGGCGCTGGGTTTCCAGTCGATGCGCGCCAGGCGCAGCGCGCGGTTGCTGCGCGAAGGAAGGCCGATAGAGGCGGAAATTATTGGCGCGGAAATTAACCATCGCGTCAAGGTCAATGGTCGTTCGCCGTGGCGCGTGGTTTGCCAGTGGCACGATAAGTCAGTCAATGAGGTAGTGCTGTTTTACAGCCATAATCTTTACTTTAATCCCGGCGCCTTTCTTGACCGGCGTAAAACCGCGCTGGTCTACGTCGACAGAAACAATATCAAGCGTTACCACATGGACATTTCCTGGCTGCCAAAGCAGGGGTAGCTCGCGCTATCGCGCCGCGCGCCGCCAGAGCAGGAAGGCCATCACCGTGATGCCCGGGAGCCAGACCCACAGCAGTTCGGAAGCAATAACCTGGTGCCCGGAGGCGGTGAAGTAGCGGGACAGGGAGAATGGCGCCACTTTAATCACCTGGAAGGGCGCGAAAAAGCGTTCGTTGCTCCACGGCCAGAGGAAAGCGACGCCTTTGCCGCCAGTGGTGATGGCATCCAGCAGACTGTGCGACAGCAATGAGACAGTAAGGAAAAGCCAGCAGTGTTTCAGCGAGGCGCCGAACCAGCGGCGGCCCAGCAAAACGCACAACAGGGGCACCAGCAACGCGAACAACAGCGAATGGGTAAAGCCGCGGTGGCCGAACATATTGCCGTAGCTGATGCCAAACTTAAATGACAGCACATCCAGGTCCGGCAGCATAGCCAGCGCCACGCCAGTTAACAGCAGGCGCGTGGGGATGATATTTCTGCCCAGCCCGATGCCCAGACAGAGCGGGATAGCGGCGTGAGTGACAATGGTCGGCACGGTCTTTTCCTGTTGAAAATAAAAGGCAATATACCAGCAGTTGCGTGGCGGATAAGTGAGAGGTTGTCTGAATTGGAACCGGACGGGCCTCTGTGCCGGAGAGGCCCGAAAAATCACGCGGTGACGGTGACGCTCTGGCCGTCGAAACTGACTGTCTGGCCAGCGACGATTTTGCAGCGTTTACGGGTTTCCACCGCGCCATCCACGGTGACCAGCCCTTCGGCAATCGCGATTTTGGCCTGGGCGCCGCTTTCGCTCCAGCCTTCCAGTTTCAGCAGATCGCACAGCTCAACGTGTGGGTGCTTACCAAGAGAAAAGGTTGCCACTTATGCTTCCTCCACGTCGTGATACTCTTCGCAGGCCTGCAGCGTATTCTGGATTAGCGTCGCAACCGTCATTGGGCCGACGCCTCCCGGTACTGGCGTGATATAGGATGCCCGCGCCGCGGCTTCGTCGAAGCTCACATCGCCCACCACTTTGCCGCTTTCCAGGCGGTTAATGCCGACATCAATGACGATGGCACCTTCTTTAATCCATTCCCCGGGAATAAAACCGGGTTTACCTACCGCGACGATCAGTAAATCGGCGTGTTCGACGTGATGGCGCAGGTTTTTGGTAAAACGGTGGGTTACGGTAGTGGTACATCCTGCCAGCAGCAGTTCCATACTCATCGGGCGGCCGACAATGTTAGAGGCGCCAATGACCACGGCGTTGAGGCCATAGGTATCAACATTGTAGCGCTCCAGCAGGGTGACGATACCGCGCGGCGTGCAGGGGCGCAGACGCGGCGCGCGCTGGCACAGGCGGCCAACGTTATAGGGGTGGAAGCCATCCACATCTTTATCCGGCGTGATGCGTTCCAGCACTTTGACATAATCAATGCCTGCCGGCAGGGGGAGCTGAACCAGAATGCCGTCTATCGTGGTATCGGCGTTCAGGGTATCAATCAGTTCCAGCAGTTCGGCTTCGCTGGTGGTTTCCGGCAGATCGTAAGAGCGGGAAATGAACCCAACTTCTTCACAGGCTTTGCGCTTACTGCCTACATAAATCTGCGAAGCGGGGTTATTGCCGACCAGAATAACCGCCAGACCCGGGGCGCGTTTGCCGGCCGCCAGGCGCGCCTGTACTTTTTCCGCAACTTCAGCGCGTACCTGCTGCGCAATCGTTTTACCGTCAATAATCTTTGCTGCCATCAGAGAGAGGATTCCATCTGTCATCAAAAAGAAGGGGGAGTGCGGCTATTTTGTCAGAAGCGCGGCGTGCTGTCAGTCAGGATTATAAGTTTGTGGTCAATTGTCCGTCATGTGGTTGAAAAGGCATTGACTCACCGGGTGCGGACCGTATAATCCAAACCGCCCCGCACCGTATCGCCGATGCGGGGCGCCTTTTCTTAAGGCGCCCTTAGCTCAGCTGGATAGAGCAACGGCCTTCTAAGCCGTAGGTCACAGGTTCGAATCCTGTAGGGCGTGCCATTAAGAAACAGTTACTTACGCAAGTTTTAGCCCAGCCTGATTTTCTCCTTGTGTCGTATTTGTGTCGCTCGCGCCAAAAATGGCGTCAATTTTCCGTGCGTGTTCGGTCAAATGGTTTGGTGCCAGGTGAGCATATCGGCGCACCATCTCGATGCTCTCCCATCCGCCCATTTCCTGCAAAACAGAAAGCGGGACACCGGACTGGATTAACCAGCTCGCCCAGGTATGCCGGAGGTCGTGAAAACGGAAATCCTCTATCCCCGCTTTTTTCAGTCCGGCGCGCCAGGCGTTATTGTCATCCACTCGCATCTTTCTCACTGCGGGCGTCAGCGTTCCGTCAGGGCGATGTTTTGCCGTGGTGTGAACAAACACCCACTGGGAATGCTTCCCTATCTGATCCCTTAATACCCTGCATGCGGTATCATTCAGAGCTACGCCAATCGCCTTGCCCGCTTTTGCGTTCTCCGGATTTACCCATGCAACCTTTCTCTGCATATCGACCTGCTGCCACTCAAGCCCGATGATGTTTGAGCGGCGCAGACCGGTTGCCAGTGCAAATATCACCACTGGCTTAATGCTCTCCGGCATGCACTCGATCAAACGCTCAGCTTCTTCTCTGGTAAGCCACCGTATCCGCTTACTGATCGGCTTGCGGGTTTTGATAACATGAGCTGTTTTTATCCAGCCCCAGTCATTCGCCGCGGCCCTGAGAAGGGATCGAATGAAGGAAAGGTGTTGCGCCTTCGTCGCCTGCGAAACCTGCCGTGGTTTGTACTCCGGAACTGGCTTGCCTTTCCTCAACGCAGCATCACGTTTACTTTCCCACACCTGCAGGTGCTTACGGTTGATCATCCCGTTAACGGCTTCGTGAACTTCCTCCGCCGTTATCTTCGAGACATCACGGCCGGAAAAATGCTGCAGCCAAAACTCAATTTTGGTTTTGTCATCATCCAGCGATCGCTTATGGTCCTTTTCGCGCAACCACCGGATGCAGCATTCTTCGAAGGTTCTGACGGGCAGGTCGCCGATCTGGTCAACCCGCCACGCTTCCGCCTTCAACTTGTCGTGGAGCTCCTGAGCTTGCTTTTTGTCCCCCGTTCCAAGAGATCGCCTAACTCTTTTCCCTGACGGCGTAAAGAAATGACAGTGCCACATGCCGCCTCTGAGGGTGATGGACATAAAATATCTCCTTTATGCTCACCCGCGTTCGCTCGTTTAGTTTCCTGCGGGGATGACAAATACGCAATACATGCCGCTTCGGTCGTTCTGTACTTGTTGCCGACCTTACGGCCGGCGAGTTCTCCTGACTCAATCAGGCGGTAGATTACCCGCGCCGACACGATGAGTAAGTCGGCGGCCTGCTGAGCTGTTATCGGTTTGTCTGACGCCATATCACCTCCGATGCTTTCTGCGCTCATGCTGCTGCCTCCCGTTTTGCGATTAGTCGGGATCCGAAATTCATCAGAACATCACGCTCAATGGTCGTGAACCGGCAATGAGTACGTGGATAGGGATGCCAGATAATCAGCATCGACCCTTTGTTATTTCCGCTGACTGGTTTACCGGATACCGGATTGATAAAGGCCAGACGTCCCCCGACGATAAAGCGTACTTCGCTGGCCGTCTCGATAGCCTCACGGAACCAGCCAACAGACGTATCAGCCGGTACCAGCATTACCGTGCCGATCTGATTTCTGGCTTCAGCAGTTGCCTTCTGAACAAACGGGTTGATATCGCTGTAAGGTGGGTTGAGCCATGCATAACCAGGTGCCACCAGGAAGTCAGCCCACGGTGTAGTCAGCGTATTCTGCTCTTCCGTGATATAGCGGTTGCACAGCGCATTATCAGCAGATGCGGCCGCGTCCAGCGTCAGGCAGAATTCTGCATCCAGAGCGACGAACAGAGAGAGCGGCGTTTGCCACAGGTTTCTCTGTTCAACAGGCGTTTTACTTCCTCCATAACCACTCGCAGATTTTTTAGCTGGCAGCGTGGCGGCGATACGCTCGCCAATCCAGCGCATCACCGGTACAGCCATTGAGTTACCGATCGCTTTATAGCGCGGACCATCAGCAGCACGACCGCAGCATTCCTCAAACGTCAACTTTCCGCCACGCATGAGATATTTTGCGTAGTCGCGGTCCATTTTTTCAGGGCTGATTCTGCGCCCGTATTCAATAAGCGTGTGATCGTCAGGAAAACCCTGCAGGCGTTCGCACTCGCGCGGCGTCAGGCGGCGAACTTGCATTCCCCAGCTGATAGCACCAACGCCCATACCCGCGCGGCCGCCATTTGGTGTTAAAAGCGCATTGGCTACACCATCATTACGTATTTCAACCGTAGACCCTTCATTGCGGCCGCGAATAGCAAGGGTGAAAGGTTCAGAAAAAATGGCATTTTCCTGCCCATGATTTCTACCCAATGTATGGGCCACATCAATATTTGTGTCAGGGTCTTGCGTGCCGTGAACGGTCAAAACTGCCAAATGCTCATGGCTTTCCTGTTCCCGGGCGCGTAGAGTTCCAGCACCCTGGCGCCAGGCTCCAGCGCCAGTGCTACTAAAAATTATCGGTGCCTCATGGTTACATGTGATAGTCGGCGCCGAATCATCGGTTTTTATCTCCGCGCCAGCTTGTCCGTGAGCCATAGCGATAACTGGCGTACCGCGCCCTGTGCCATCTTCACTTCCATCAAACCCTCTCGCCTTGAGCGTATGCGCCACATCACCATAAACCGACTGCGCAATCAGATGTCCTGCCTGTGCTTGGTTGTCATCTGCGCCACACGTTCCAACGCCTCGCGCAGTAAGCGCGGCAACTGCCATTTGCGCTTCTCTGCCCGGCGGAGTATCCCGGCGCACGCTGTCGAGCTCAAAAAGTACCGTTGCGGGATCGAATCCCTTTCGAGCACTTGCGACAACGAACACACGGCGGCGGCGTTGGGCCACTCCGAAAAATTGAGCATCAAGGACGCGCCAGGCAATAGCCCTTTGTGGTCCAGACACACAACCTGCGTGCGTCCATTTTCCCCCTGCTGGCTGCAACTCACTGCTTTCTCCGGCAAGTCCTGCCAGAAAGCACCCGAAAGCATTGTCTTTGCTGCTGAGCACACCGGGGACGTTTTCCCAGACGATGATCGCTTCTTCTTCTCCGCGCTCGATGCGCTTGTCGTCGATTGCATTTGCTAATTCCACGTAAGAAAGGGTTAACTGACCGCGAGCGTCGGAAAGACCGTTTCGCAGACCTGCAACGCTGAACGCCTGGCACGGCGTGCCACCAACTAACACCTCAGGCGCCTGTACCTCTCCCGAGCGCACCGCTGCAGCGATTTTTGTCATATCGCCAAGGTTCACGACTTCCGGCCAGTAGTTGGCCAGCACGGCGGATGGAAACGGCTCTATCTCCGCGAACCACGCCGGACTCCACCCCAATGGCCCCCAGGCGACGCTGGCGGCTTCGATACCACTACATACAGATCCGTAAATCATCGCGCACCTCTTATCATTTCCACTGATCTCCAAACTTGAACTCGATTTCAGCCAGCGATTCGTCCATCTTGCTGATGAACTCCGGCACCATTTCGTTGAAGTCGGACATGTACTTTTCGTCGCGCTCAACAACCACGTGGTGAATGCCTTCTCGCTTCATGCGGGGGTCATAATTCGCGAAATACCAGGCATCCTTTCCGGTTACCCACATGCTGAATTGCACCTGGGCCATGTAGGCGGATTTGATAGCCTCAAAGCCGCCAAGCCGGAATTTCATGAAATCGCGAGAGGTGAAAGGGCACTTCAGCTCAAGGCCGCGGCCATCACTGCACAGGCCGTCTGGTGAGCAGGCGGTGCGCATACCTTCGTCACGGAAAAGGATCGGCGACTCGGTTACCTGCACGTCGGTGGTGAACTCAAACAGGGTGCGAGCGTCAGCCTCATACTGCTTCCCCCAGGCCAGCGCCTTAGCGTTAACTTCCGGTGCCACGCCGGTGCAAACCTCAGCGAGTAGCGTGTGGAAGTAGGACATTTTCATGTCTGTCCACTTCTTTCCCGATCTTGGCTTGGCAATAACGTTGTGTACTTCTGAGGCGGTGATGACGCCGAGGCGCAGCCGGTGCCATGCCTCGTCACCTTGCTGGATAGTGGTTACGTCAATACCGCTCCGGGCCAGGATAATATCTGGTGTCATGCTGCCGCCTTTTGCCTGAGGAACCCGAGAGCCTTAACACCTTCCAGTTCTGTCAGGTCGGCTGGCTGCGAGATAGGGCGTTTGAAAATGCGTGAACAGAGAGGGAGAAGATCGGTATCCCATGTCTTATCCAAAGAGACAAGCAGGTCGTTAATCTCTTTCTGCGTGGCTTCGCTAAGCGGCGTTATATCGCGCTCAGGCTGACGCTCTGCTGTAAAGTTGATACCTTCTTCGCCCTCGGTGTTAACGTGGTCTATGGCGGCGTCCAGGCGCTCACGGCGAGGCCAGTATTTTGCTGCCTGCTTCACGACCGTCTTGAGGATCATCTGCTCTTCATCGGTGACCCATGGACACTTCTTGCTATTGTCGGATTTGTACTTCTTCCACGCTTCTGAGCGGTCACGGATGGAGTAGATGGCATCGATGCGCATCGTATGGGTGAGGTAATCACCATCGTCAGTTTTTACCGTTACATACGCGCCTACGATGTCCCCGCGCTGCTCTTCAGTATCGAAGTCGTTGTAGATGTGGATCGGCGGCTTATCGAGCCCCTCGCGGCGGAACTGGTCGTTTCTGCGAACAATTGCCGACTGGCACCACTTAATGGCGCCAGACTGCTGCGCAATATGCATCAGCCCCATGTAACTGATGTCGAGGCAAATTGCCCCTTTACGCGGAACCAGGTAAGCCAGCTTCTGGGCTGGGTTTAGCGAAATACCGATGGCCGCAACGTTGATGATCGCGTTCTGCGTGCTGGTCTGGTTCTGGAATGCAACTTTGGCGAGGTAGTCGTTATTCTGAAATAGCTGGATGGCGAACTGACTTTCCTTAGCCCACACCATCCGCTCATCAGTAGCCGCCTTAATGAAAAGCGGCTCCTGTTGTTTGACGAAATCAACAAGGGTTAAGCTCATAATCCCTCCTTAGAACGGGCTGATAGGATGAAGGAGATCCCACTCTTCCTCTGCACGGTCATAGCAAAGGTGAGTGATATAGTCGTTGTAATGCTCAACTGCTCTATCACCGGTTAGCACCAGAGTGGCTGCTACTGGAAGGAAGAGGGAGCGCATTGAAAGTGGGTCTTCCGGGAACATGGCGATCAATTCTTTCGCCCGGTCGTCGATCCACTTCTCTTTCTCGTCGGTGAGCTGCTGCTCAACCCAGCGCCGATCTTCAATGCGGTCGTAAGTTAGGTATGCGTTCATGGCTGAACTCCTGAAATTTGGTTGTAAGAATCCTGGCGCGATGAAAGCCGCCTGATAACTCAGTTAAATTCTTTGATTACCGACTGATGCCTTGGCCCAACCCGTTTAGATAAACCTCAACCAGCAAATCGGTTGTGTAAGTGCGCTCAATGCCGCGATGCAGATAGAGGCGACCGCGTTTGTTTGCTGATGCTGTCCAGGTGCCTTCCCGATACTTTACGAGCATTCCGGGCATAACAGCTCCGCGGTTAACGGTCTGGGTTCCATAGTGATGGCTAATCATTGAATACCCCCGCATAGTGAAGAGCGACCAGCGCAGCTACAGCCCACAGTGGAATCATTACAGCCAGGACTTTGCAGAGAGATCGCCAGCCTTTGAGCGACATCCCGCAACTACCATCGTCAAATTCGTTGTTATTCATTTCAACCTCTGCCTTATCGCCGGCCAGCGGAACGTTTATCACCTGACAACAATGCGTTTGTTGTCGATGTGATAAACATTACAAGCAAAACTAGAACGTGTAAAGGTTATTTCTAGAAAATCTTTAAATTCGAGGTGTAAAAAGACGCGAAGTTAACCGCGCTGATGAGTGGGGGTTAGTTAGAAATATTTTTTATGATGTCTGCAACGTCGCCCTTGAGCAGGTCAAGCTCCTTAAGGACGCCCTTTGCGTGGACGATAAGCCGGTTCTTCTCTGCATCAGGCATTTGGTTAAAAAGTGCCAGCAAAGCCTGTTCTTTATCATCAAGTGGAGTGGCGCGAGCCAGTTCCTGAAGCTCTTCTTCGGTTGGTTCTTCACCTGGTGGTAAAAAGAACCAGTGCCCAGGCTTACCCGTTGCAGCAGATAACCTCTTCAGGCGATCACCCCTGGCAGTCGTATCACCTCTTGACCATTGATGGGTCGCTTGCGGGCTCACCATAACTCTGCGAGCAAGCTCGGAAAGGTTCCAGCCAGTTTGCTGCAGTATCAGGTTTATGCGGAAGGCGAAATTTTTATTTTCTTCTTTCATGTCACCCATTCTACAAACCTACCTTGTAAACATCACTTCAAGACTTGTTCAAGAAAAACTAGAAATACTTGAAGCTTGAATGTATAGTTTTCCTTGAAACGAACAAGGAGACTATATGACCCCTGAATTAAAGAACCAGATTTGCACGCTCAAGAGTCAAACAGAAATTGCTGTCGCTTTGGGAACAAAGCCACAAACAGTAAGCCTGTGGTTGAGTGGGAAAGTACCTGCGAATCGCGTTATTCCATTGTGTCAAGCGCTTAATTGGAGCGTTACGCCCCATGAAGTGCGTGAAGATATCTATCCAAACCCAACAGATGGACTTCCCAGCCAGGAGGCATAGCCATGCTTGCATACACGGATTTTACCGAATGCAACCCCGGCGCGTTGATAAATCAAAATCAGCGCGCCGCCGCAGACCCGCCAGATCATGAGGCCCTGCGCAGCGCCGTTCGCGCCTGGGGTAACGCTGCAGGCCAGGACGTTGTCGCGGCGCTCATATTGGAACGCTGGCGAGCTCAGGGGGGCCATAACCTTGATATCCCCGACGACCTGAGCCGGCAGCGCCAGAAACTTTTCCGCTGGCTGGACGGCGACACAGAGCGCGCTCGGGCAAACGTCCGGGAACTGGCTCCCGCCATCATGGACGTTTTGCCGCTGGAATACCGGGATCGGGTGATGCCGCGAGATGATGACCTGATTACCCGGCTCACCGCTGCGATCAGCTGCTGCGGACGTGCAAAGCAGGCTGTCATGCTCAATGCGCCGGAACACCAGAAATTACGGGAACTGAGTCAGGGGATTATCTCGTTGTTCAGGCTGGCGCCAGAGTCCATTTACCCGCTGCTGGATATGGTGACTGTGGCGCTGGGCGCGGGGGTGTTATGAGCTGGGAAAGCTTCAAGGTGAAAGCCGCTGCGCGCCAACGCAAACGGCTCTCAGGTGCAACAAACGTGAGTAATGTGCGAGGTCAATTCTAATGCCAAAGCGTAAAAAGTACCAGGAAAATGAGGAGAGACGCCTTCAGGACTCCCCTGATGGGCTGGTGGTTGCCGCGTCAAAAAACAGGGCGTTCGCCGAACGTCTTGTTGGCGTTATCCGCCTGGCTATGGCTACGTCGGGAGTGAAAAATGGGCGTCGTTAATTTAGCAGACTACCAGCCTCAGCGTGAGGTATTGGAGAGAAAAGTGGCGAGTCTTGATGACGGTTATATGCGTATTGCTACCAGCATCGGGAGGCTTAAGCCAAAACTGAAACTTGCAGGTCGTGAGCATCAGGTTCTGGATGCCGTTATCTACTGCACTTTTGGCTGGAATAAGTCAGAGGACAAGGTAACGAATACATATCTGGCTGAAGTGACAGGCCTGGACGATTCGGATGTAGCAGCTGCCCTGAATGTTCTGGCAGAGCGCAGGATTATTAATCTGCGTAAGGTGGGAGGGTTCAAGCTGGTAAGCGTTAACGTAAGCATTGATAAATGGGTTCTCAGCAAGCTACCAAAAAAATCACCCAAGATGTTGGGTGAAATTACCCAAAATGTTGGGCGAAAAGATGTTTTGGGTTGGGCGGAATCACCCAACACCCTAAACAGTCTTACCAAAGACAATATAAATACCCCCCTTACCCCCCAGGGGGAAAGCGAAGGTCAGGATGAGAAATCACCCAAAATCTCACCGCCTGACTACCAGAACTTCCTGGCGGTCTACAACCAGGTACTTGGTGACAGACTACCCAACGCCCGGGATCTGACTGACAAACGGCGCAAGGGGATAAAAAAACTCCTGTCCCGCCTGAAGACCCCAACGATCGACGGGTGGAAGGCATACCTGCAGGCCTTCGCCGACCATGCAAAGCCGTTTTATTTCGGCGAAAACAAAACGGGCTGGCGAGCCGATTTTGATTTCATGCTACGGGAAACCACCCTTGTGGGCGTTCGCGAAGGAAAATTCGCTGAGCCGGGAGGTGACCAGTGAGCATCGTTAACCAGGACCTGGAGGCGAGCGTAATTGGCGGTCTGCTGATCAGCGGCATGACGCCGGAGGCGGTCGAAGTGCTGGCAACACTGGCGCCGGACGCATTCGCGATACCGCTGTACCGCGCGATTTACCAGGAGATTCAACGCCAGGCGCGAACGCGGAATCTCATCGACGTCATGCTGGTGGCCGAGGCGATGGGCGAAAATCACTTCGCTGATGTGATGGAGACGTACCGGGCCTGCCCCAGCGCGGCGAACCTGCGCGGCTACGCACAGCGTGTTAACGCAAATTTTGAGCGGCGCCAGGTCATCAACGCAATGACCGAAACCTATAACCGCATTGAAACCGGCACGCTGGACGTTGCAGAGCAGGCTATTCAGGAACTGGTGTCCCGTATTAGCGAGATCTGCAAACCGGCCGACGAAATTCAGCCCGTGCATGCAAACGAGCTGATGGAAACGTACACAGAAACAATAGAGTCTCGCCTGAAGAACGGCAATGAATCCGACACGCTGAAAACTGGCATTGAAGACCTGGACCGGATAACCGGCGGCATTAACGCTGAGGATCTGGTGATTGTGGCTGCCAGGCCAGGGATGGGTAAAACCGAGTTTGCGCTTAAGGTGGCCACCGGCGTGGCGGAGCAGTGCACCCCTGCAGGACTGCGGCGCGGTGTGCTGATTTTCAGCATGGAAATGTCCGCAATGCAGGTTATCGAGCGTGCGGTGGCCGGGGCTGGTGGTATGTCGGTATCGGTGCTGCGCAACCCCGCCAGAATGAACGACGAAGCCTGGGCGCGGGTATCCAACGGCATTGGCCGGTTGTGTGATGTTGATGTGTGGATCGTGGATGCGTCGAACCTCACAGCTGACCAGATATGTGCCATATCAACCCGTCATAAACACAAATACCCTGGTCTGTCGCTGATCATTGTGGACTACCTCGGGCTGGTGGCTCTGCCGAGGGCCGACCGTCACGATCTGGCCGTTGGCTATGTATCCAGCAGCTTTAAACGCCTGGCAAAGNGCGATGCCAACCTGCCAGATCGTACATTTGTAATCATGGGGGAGAGTTACGCAATAACAATCACGAACGGTGAGCATGTGCGCGCCGGATGTCAGAACCACACCTCAGAACAATGGCGGGCATTCAGCAAAGAGGAAATAGCAGAAATGGACGGTCGCAGGGCTCTGAAATTTTACCCTCGCCTGCTGGATATCATTGATTTTTACCTCGGTACTGGAGAGAGACCCGAGTGGGTAAAGACCAACCATGGGGGTTGCAATGACTAACAGATACAGAGCAGCAGCATCTGACAGCATGATTGCTGCAGATGCCGGCGAATATGTGAAATACGAGGATTACCTGGCGCTTGCTGCTGAGCGTGACGCAGCACTGAAAGCAGAATGCGTCTGGCCGTTGGCTATGTATCCAGCAGCTTTAAACGCCTGGCAAAGAAACTGCGTACACCCGCGGTGGTGCTGTGTCAGTTGTCACGCGACGTGGAGAAACGCCCGAACAAACGCCCGGTCAATGCTGATTTGCGTGATTCGGGGAATATCGAACAGGACGCTGATCGGATTTTCATGCTTTACCGTGACGCGGTTTACAACGAGGAATCACCCGCGGCGCCATTCGCTGAAATCATCGTGACAAAAAACCGTTTCGGGACCATGGGAACAGCTTATCAGCGTTTCATCAACGGGCATTTCCATGACTGCGACCAGGACGAGGCGCGCAGCGCGTCAAAGCGGGCGGCCGCACCCAGACAACAGCAGCGGCGGTACGCAACCGGCGCGGATGTGTGAGGAAACAACATGAGTAATTACTGTGAAAACTGCGGTTGCCGTAAAGTCTCCGGCTACTGCACAAACTGTCAGGAAGAAGCGTACATCGCATTTGTTCAGGCTCCCGATATGGATTTCAGTGAAGAATTTATGCGGGAAGCGTGGCGGCAGGAAAACGAGCGCAACAGCAAAGGGGGTGAGGCGTGAATACCGCATCAATCGTAGTTCCATCCGACATCAAAACGATGATCCGCGAAATTGAGACGGCATATAACCGCTATCTGACAGAGTTTCGCATTCCTGACGACCACAAAATCGTCGTTAATTTTTCAGCCGGAAAAGACAGCACGACGACAGCTATTATCGCCCATCACCTGTTCGGCGACAGGGTACAGAATGTGATGGCTGACACTGACAACGAACATGATTTGACTGTCGAATTCGCGCGCAATATCCACCTGCAAATCGGCTGTAAACCCGTGCAGATTGTTAAGCGGATTTATACAGACGCTGAGTTTGAGCGTCGTCGGAAATCACTTATGGAGCGCTGGCCAAAACGGCAGGTAATTCGAATGGGCGCGTACCGTGGCGTAGTCATGCCATCGTTAGCGCGGTCAGATACAAAATTCGGCCATGAATGGCTCAGGACAGCCGAGCGCTGGGGCATTGATTTTCAAACCCCTCTTGAGGCGGCTCTCTCTGTTTTACATCCCAGCGGTAATAGTTTTCTGGACGCTGCGCTGCTGCATGGGAAATTCCCGATGATGCGTGACCGTTTTTGCACTGATGAATTAAAAATACAGATTGCATTTGATGCCGCGATTAAGCCGCTTCTTGATGACGGTGAGGTCATCGTTCAGTGGTCTGGCGTGCGTGCAGATGAGTCCGACAAACGCGCCGGATATGACCGT
>NZ_LLXO01000012.1 GCF_001484765.1 Entomohabitans teleogrylli
ACAGGGAGGAACTGTTCCCGGGACTCTCCCTGTCACCCCGGGTTAGACCCGTCGCTGCCCGGATATCCCGGTATGCATGGCGTTCCTGCAAGCCAAAAAACCTTCCTGTAATTTTTTTATCACCAACCGCAAGAAAAACTGTAATCTGGCACCATCAAAGGATGTTTAACCACATCAAAAATTGTCAGTCAGGGAAGAATGAGTATGGCAATGTTCTATATCCAGATTCGCAGGAACCACATCACGGTACGTGACCTCGCCACCAGGCGAGAGGTTTCTGCAACCGCAAATTTCAGTAATTCTCGCCTGTTAGTCGCCGAGTTCTTTATTGCCGAAAAAGCCATTTATGATGCCAGCGCCCCGCTACGCGACTGGCGCAATCGCCGTTGGGGGCACCGGCTGAGCTGGCTTTCAGGCCGTGCTGACGTGGTGGTTCATGCTCTGGAGATGAATGAAGGCGGTCTCTCCCAGGTGGAGGACCGTGTTTTGCAGGAGATCACCGTGGCATCATTTGGCATGGCGAGGGTTCTGGTGATTGACGACCCTGATGTCCTGACCGATCTTCAGGTAACGCAAAGAATTAAGCACAGCAAGGCATCGCGCAGTTAAGCTCCCTTTGCTTGCATGAAACATTTTCACCTTCTGCATGCAGACTCGACATCCTGAGTTAACCTGGGTATCTTCAGGTGTCTGGATGTCTAAACGTTTAAACGTATGCAGTGAGGATATAAGGTTATGCCAATTCGGGTGCCGGATGAGTTACCAGCCGTTAATTTCTTGCGTGAGGAAAATGTCTTTGTCATGACATCGACGCGCGCCAGCGTTCAGGAAATCCGTCCGCTCAAAGTGCTTATCCTGAATCTGATGCCGAAGAAGATTGAGACGGAAAATCAGTTTCTGCGTCTACTCTCCAACTCGCCGCTGCAGGTGGATATCCAGTTACTGCGGATCGATAGCCGCGAGTCGCGCAATACGCCTGCCGAGCACCTCAACAATTTCTACTGTAATTTTGAAGATATTCAGCACGATAATTTTGACGGGCTGATTGTTACCGGCGCGCCTCTCGGCCTGGTGGAATTTAACGATGTCGCTTACTGGCCGCAGATTGAATGCGTCATTGAGTGGGCGAAAGAGCACGTAACGTCGACGCTGTTTGTCTGCTGGGCGGTCCAGGCTGCGCTGAACATTTTGTACGGCATACCCAAGCAGACTCGTCAGGATAAACTCTCCGGGGTTTTTGAGCATCACCTTACCCGTCCACATGCGTTGTTGACCCGCGGCTTTGACGATGCTTTCCTGGCTCCGCATTCCCGTTATGCCGATTTTCCGGCGGCGCTGATCCGCGACTACACCGATTTGGAAATTCTGGCGGAATCGGAGGGGGGAGATGCCTACCTGTTCGCCAGCCCGGATAAACGTATCGCCTTTGTCACCGGGCACCCGGAGTATGACGCTGGTACCCTGGCGAATGAATATTTCCGCGATGCCGACGCCGGACTGAACCCGCAGATCCCGGATAACTATTTCCCGGGTAACGATCCGCAGAACACGCCGCGGGCGACCTGGCGCAGTCACGGTAATTTGCTGTTTACCAACTGGCTGAACTATTACGTCTATCAGATAACGCCTTACGATCTGAGTCATATGAACCCCACTCTCGATTAAGCGTTTCAGCATCCCATCTCAGGCACTTTCGGGTGCCTTTTTTATTTCCGAAACCACATCCTCTTTGCGGAATTCAATTAAATCATTATTAATCAATGAGATAAAAAATAATTAAATCAAAAATGGAAATTGTTTTTGATTTTTGAAAATGATCTATTAGTCTTAATTTCACTGGTCGAAAAACACGCAGCGTTTTTCACTGCCGGTTTGCGGGGCATTTTGCCGGGATCAAGTGAGAGGATCATTACAATGACACAACAGGCTATTAGCGCTGAGCTGGCATTCAGTCAGCCTTTCGGGGACCAGGAGAGGCAGGTTTTAACACCGCACGCCGTGGAGTTTTTATCCGAACTGGTGACGCGTTTTACACCGCAGCGCAATAAACTGCTGGCAGCGCGGATTGGGCAGCAGAACGCGATTGATGGCGGAGCGTTGCCGGATTTTATTATGGAAACTGCTTCCATTAGAGAAAAAGAGTGGAAGATCCGCGGTATTCCGCAAGATTTGCAGGATCGGCGGGTAGAGATTACCGGGCCGGTAGAGCGCAAAATGGTGATCAACGCATTGAACGCCAATGTGAAAGTGTTTATGGCGGACTTCGAAGATTCTCTGGCGCCCAGTTGGGAAAAAGTGATCGATGGGCAGATCAATCTGCGCGACGCCGTGAACGGCACTATCGCCTGGACCAATGAAGCCGGGAAAATTTATCAGTTAAAACCCAATCCTGCCGTACTGGTTTGCCGGGTGCGGGGTCTGCATCTGCCGGAAAAACACGTGACCTGGCGCGATGAGGCGATACCGGGCAGCCTGTTCGACTTTGCGCTGTACTTTTTCCATAACTACCAGGCGTTGCTGGCAAAGGGTAGCGGTCCGTATTTCTATCTGCCGAAAACCCAGTCATGGCAGGAGGCTGCCTGGTGGAGCGAAGTCTTCAGCTTTGCGGAAGATCGCTTCTCGCTGCCGCGCGGCACCATTAAAGCGACGCTGTTGATTGAAACACTGCCGGCGGTGTTCCAGATGGATGAAATCCTCCACGCCATGCGTGACCACATTGTCGGTCTCAACTGCGGCCGCTGGGATTACATCTTCAGTTACATCAAGACGCTGAAGAACCACCCGGATCGTGTTCTGCCGGATCGTCAGGTAGTCACCATGAACCAGCCGTTTCTCAGCGCCTATTCCCGGCTGCTGATCAAAACCTGTCACCGTCGCGGCGCCTTTGCGATGGGCGGTATGGCGGCGTTTATTCCCAGTAAAGACGAGGCGTTGAACCGCCAGGTGCTCGACAAAGTGCGGGCAGATAAGGAGCTGGAGGCGTCCAACGGCCATGACGGCACCTGGATTGCTCATCCGGGTCTCGCGGACACGGTGATGGAGGTATTTAACGCCGCCCTCGGCTCCCGGCAAAACCAACTGGATGTCAGCCGCGCCGATGACGCTCCGGTCACCGCTCAGCAGTTGCTGGAGCCTTGTCCGGGCGAGCGTAGCGAACAGGGAATGCGCGCCAATATCCGGGTCGCGGTTCAGTACATTGAAGCCTGGATTTCCGGTAATGGCTGTGTGCCGATTTACGGCCTGATGGAGGATGCCGCGACGGCGGAGATCTCCCGTACCTCCATCTGGCAATGGATTCATCACCAGAAAACCCTCAGCGACGGCAGGCCGGTGACGAAGGCGCTGTTCCGCGAGATGTTGGGGCAGGAAATGCAGGTGATTCGTCAGGAACTGGGCGAAGAGCGTTTCACTCAGGGGCGCTTTGACGACGCAGCCTGCCTGATGGAGCAGATCACCACCTCCGACGATCTGATCGACTTCTTAACGCTGCCGGGCTACCGCCTGCTGGCGTAATTCATAACATTTTAAAATGGAGCATCTGCAATGACTGGTACCCGTACTCAACAAATTCAACAACTGGAACAAGAGTGGAAACAGCCGCGCTGGGAAGGTATCAGCCGCCCGTACAGCGCGCAGGATGTGGTGAAACTGCGCGGCTCGGTCAACCCGGAATGTACCCTGGCGCAGCTCGGCGCCGCCAGAATGTGGAAACTGCTGCATGGTGAGTCGAAGAAAGGCTATGTGAACAGCCTCGGCGCGCTGACCGGCGGTCAGGCGCTGCAACAGGCGAAGGCGGGAATTGAAGCGGTGTATTTGTCCGGCTGGCAGGTGGCGGCGGACGCTAACCTGGCGTCCAGCATGTATCCGGATCAATCGCTGTACCCGGCCAACTCGGTGCCATCGGTGGTGGAGCGGATTAACAACACTTTCCGGCGCGCCGATCAGATCCAGTGGGCGGCGGGCATTGATCGTGACGATCCACGCTTTATTGATTACTTCCTGCCGATTGTCGCCGATGCGGAAGCCGGTTTTGGCGGCGTGCTTAACGCCTTTGAACTGATGAAAGCGATGATTGAAGCCGGCGCCGCGGCGGTGCACTTTGAAGACCAACTGGCCTCCGTGAAGAAGTGCGGGCATATGGGCGGTAAAGTCCTGGTGCCGACTCAGGAAGCGGTGCAGAAACTGGTGGCAGCGCGTCTGGCGGCGGATGTGATGGGGGTTCCGACTCTGCTTATCGCCCGTACTGACGCTGACGCGGCAGATCTGATCACTTCCGACTGCGATGAGTACGACCGCGAGTTTATTACCGGCGAACGCACCAGCGAAGGCTTTTTCCGTACCCACGCCGGTATTGAGCAGGCGATTAGCCGCGGACTGGCCTATGCGCCCTATGCGGATCTGGTGTGGTGTGAAACCTCGACGCCGGATCTGGAACTGGCCAGACAGTTTGCTGAAGCCATCCACGCCCGTTTCCCGGGCAAGCTGCTGGCCTACAACTGCTCGCCGTCGTTCAACTGGCAGAAGAATCTGGACGATAAAACCATCGCCAGCTTCCAGCAGCAACTGTCGGATATGGGGTACAAATTCCAGTTCATCACCCTGGCGGGTATCCACAGCATGTGGTTCAACATGTTCGACTTGGCCCACGCTTACGCCCGAGGCGAGGGGATGAAACACTATGTCGAAAAAGTGCAGCAGCCGGAATTTGTCGCCGGCAAAGAGGGTTACACCTTTGTGTCGCACCAGCAGGAAGTGGGCACCGGTTATTTCGATAACGTCACCACCATCATTCAGGGGGGCGCCTCTTCGGTAACGGCGTTGACGGGTTCGACGGAAGAAGCGCAGTTCTGAATCTGACGCTGCGTAATATAAGGGCAGATATGGCGACGTATCTGCCCTTCATTTTCGAACGGCAATTTTCCCGGATGAGGAGAGCATATGTCGCGGGGTCTGGAACTGCTTATCGCGCAAACCATTCTGCAGGGCTTTGACGCCCAGTATGGACGCTTTCTGGAGGTCACATCCGGCGCCCAGCAGCGCTTTGAACAGGCGGACTGGCACGCCGTTCAGCAGGCGATGAAACAGCGCATCCATCTGTACGATCATCATGTCGGCCTGGTCGTGGAACAGTTGCGCTGTATTACCGAAGGGAAAAGCACCGACGCGACGTTTCTGCTGCGGGTGAAACAGCACTATACCGAATTGCTGCCGGACTATCCGCGCTTTGAAATTGCCGAAAGTTTTTTTAACTCTGTCTACTGTCGTCTGTTCGACCATCGCTCGCTGACGCCCGAGCGGTTATTTATTTTCAGCTCCCAGCCGGAGCGGCGTTTCCGGTTGATTCCCCGGCCGCTGGCCAAAGATTTCTGGCCGGATAGCGGTTGGCGCGGCCTGCTTACCGCGCTACTGAGCGATCTGCCGCTGCGCCTGCCCTGGGAGGATGTGGCGCGGGATGTCGACTATATTCTGGCGCACCTCGGGGAAAATTTTACCGAATCCGCCCTGAGTCAGGCGCATCTGCAGGTGGCTAATGAGCTGTTTTATCGCAATAAAGCGGCATGGCTGGTAGGTAAACTGCGCTTTGCCGATCGTGTGGTGCCTTTCCTGTTGCCGATTCACCGTAGCGAAGAGGGGAAACTGTTTGTTGATACCTGCCTGACCGGCAGCGCGGAGGCCAGTATCGTTTTCGGGTTTGCCCGCTCTTATTTTATGGTTTATGCGCCGCTGCCGGCGGCAATGGTGGAGTGGCTGCGGGAAATTCTCCCCGGAAAAACCACCGCTGAATTGTATATGGCTATTGGTTGCCAGAAGCACGGTAAGACGGAAAGCTACCGGGAATATCTGCAGTACATTACCCATGCCGACGAACAATTTATTGAAGCGCCGGGGATTCGCGGCATGGTAATGCTGGTATTTACCATGCCGGGATTCGACCGGGTGTTTAAGGTCATTAAAGATCGCTTTGCGCCGCAAAAAGAGATGAGCGCCGCCCATGTCCGGGCGTGCTACCAGTTAGTCAAAGAGCACGATCGCGTCGGGCGAATGGCGGATACCCAGGAGTTCGAAAATTTTGTGCTGGAAAAACGCCAGATCAGTCCGGCGCTGATGGAACTGCTGTGGCAGGAGGTGCCGGAGAAACTCACCGATCTGGGCGATCGGCTGGTGATCAGTCATTTGTATATTGAACGGCGTATGGTGCCGCTCAATCTGTGGCTGGCTCAGGTGGAAGGGCAGCAGCTCAGAGACGCGGTGGAAGAGTATGGCAACGCCATTCGTCAACTGGCGGCGGCCAATATTTTCCCCGGCGACATGCTGTTTAAAAACTTTGGCGTGACGCGCCACGGACGAGTGGTGTTTTATGACTATGACGAAATTTGCTATATGACCGAGGTTAATTTCCGCGACATCCCGCCGCCGCGCTTTCCGGAAGATGAACTGAGCGCCGAGCCGTGGTACAGCGTCGCGCCCGGGGATGTGTTCCCGGAAGAATTTCGCCACTGGCTGTGCGCCGATCCGCGTATCGGACCACTGTTTGACGAAATGCATGGCGATCTGTTCCGGGCTGACTACTGGCGGTCGCTGCAGTCACGCATTCGCGAAGGGCATGTGGAGGACGTTTTTGCTTACCGGCGGCGGCAGCGCTTTTGCCAGCGCTACGCGCCGCTGCGTAAAGTGGGCTGAGTCAGCAGTAGAAATAGCGGATCACGTGGAAAAACACCGGCGAAGCGAAACACAGCGAGTCGATGCGGTCCATCATGCCGCCATGTCCTGACAGCATGGCGCCGAAGTCCTTCACCCCCCGGTCGCGTTTAATGGCGGACATACACAGGCCGCCGGCAAAGCCGAGCAGGGTGATCAACAGGGAAATGGCAAAAGCCTGCCAGGGGTTAAACGGGGTGATCCAGAAGAGTCCCATCCCCACCAGGCTGGCGCTGAGAATTCCGCCGACAAAGCCTTCCACCGTTTTGTTGGGGCTAAGTTTCGGCACAATCGCGCGTCGCCCCCACAGTTTGCCGAAGACATACTGCAGGACATCGGATATCTGCACCACAATCATTACAAACAGCACCAGCTTAAGGTTTTCGCCTTCATAGCCAGGAATTGGCAGCATCAGCAGGGCCGGAATATGGCTGACGCAATAGACTGCCAGCATCAGGCTCCACTGAATTTTGGCGCTGCGCTCCAGAAAGTGGGTGGTATCTCCGGCGATGGCGATGCGCGTTGGGATAAACAAAAACGCGTAAACCGGAATAAAAATGGTAAAGACACCATACCACTCCATGCCTACCAGCAGGTATTGCAGCGGCAGGATGATAAAGAAACACCAGAACAGCGCTTCATGATCGCCGCGTCGGGTGGGGGTCAGGGTGATGCATTCGCGGAACGCATAGAAGGACATCAGGGCGAAAAGTATTACCGAACCCGTCTGGCCGATCAGTAATGCCATAACGGAAATGGTGCACATCAACCACCAGGCGCGAATGCGGGCGTTGAGATTGGTGATGGTGTCGTTGTGGCGAAAATGGGCCAGTACGGCGCCGATGATACTGGCCACCACCAGCAGGCCGAACAGCCCGGACAGCAATATCCTGAGGTCATGATCGAGGCTTATCATGATGAGAGGTTCTCCAGCGCCGTCCTGGCGCGCAATAAAAAGTCCTTTTTCGTCTCATCCTCGTCAGGATGTGCGACGGATTCCCCAAAGGTGGCGCGGCAGATAACCGGTACCACCAGTCTTGAGCCTTTAGGCAGTACCCGATTGAGATTTTCCAGCCACACCGGGGTCAGGACGGCGGTCGGGCAGCGCTGCGCCAGGTGATACAGGCCGCTTTTGAACTCCCCCGGCGTTTCACCGTCTCCCCGGGTGCCTTCCGGGAAGAAAATCAGCGATTCGCCGCGCTCCAGCGCCCCGGCCAGCGGTTCCAGCGGATCGCGTGGCGCATCGTCCCGGGACTTTCCGTGACGTTCCACCAGTACGGCGTTAAAAATGCTGGAGGCCAGGTAACGACGCAGCGGAGTCTTTAGCCAGTAGTCGGCGGCGGCGACCGGATGGACCCGGCGGCGAATTTCCGGCGGCAGGCTGGCCCAAATCACCAGCCCGTCCAGATGGCTGCTGTGGTTGGCGTAATAGATGGTCGGCTGATGGGGGAGCGGCGGCGCCAGCCAGGTGGCGCGGATGCCGGTCAACAGGCGGCACACTGTGACCAGCAGCCACTGGATGCAGACCCGGTCGGGACGGAGATAGCGGCTCATCGCATACCTCCGCAGAAGTCACGCGAACCCGTGGTCCGCGCCAGGATATCCTTTTCCATGTGCAACGCTCGTTAAAATGACAGGTTATTGGTTACTCAACAGGCAGTATACAAAGTCTGCGCCCAAAGTTAACGCCCTCCTCCATAAGCGAGGGTGATTTCTTTGGCGGCTTTAATCACCAGCGCGCCAAGCTCGGTGACCCGATCGTCCGTGATGCGTGAAATCGGGCCGGAAATCGAGATAGCCGCAAAAGGTTCGTGGTATTCGTTATAAATGCAGGCGGCGACACAGCGCAGTCCAAGAGCGTGTTCTTCATCGTCGAATGAATAGCCGCGCTTGCGGATCTGGGCCAGGTCGTCTTTGAGATGCACCGGCGAGACCAGGGTGGCCGGGGTGTAGGCGTGCAGCCCTTTGCGGTGTAGTAATCCGCTGAGCGCCTCATCGCTGAGCCAGGCAAGAAACGCCTTGCCGGCGCCGGAAGCGTGCATCGGCAATTTACCGCCAATCGGCGCAGACATGCGCATCAACTGGGTGCACTGTACCTGGTCGATGATAATCGCCTGGTGATCGTCCTGATCGAGCACCGCCAGGTTAACGGTTTCGCCGGATTCTTCCATCAGTCTGCGCAGGATCGGGTGGACGATGGCCAGCAGGTTGCGGCTTTGCAGGAAGCTGCTACCGACCATAAAAGCATGGGCGCCGATGGTCCAGTGGCCGAGATCGCCCACCTGACGCACGAATCCCTGTTGCTGCATGGTAGTCAGTAGCCGGTGAGTGGTGGAATTGGGTAATCCGGCCTGCTGGGCCAGCTCGGTTAACGCGACGCTGCCGTGGGCTTCAGCGATGGATTCCAGTAGTTTCAGGCCGCGGGTCAGGGATTGCACCTGTCCGGTGGGCTGGGGCGCGGCGGCGGCGGCGGCGCGCGGTTTTTTCCCTCGTTTAGCGGGAATCGTGACGGCCATGGCGATTCTCCTTCTGAAAGCATGAAAAGGCGTTAATTTCCGTATTGTGGAAATGATTTTCTTTTTATTCAGTATGCACGAAACTGGCCGGAAATGCTGCTCCGATGAGTAAAATTAGAACAATTCTCGCCGACAGTTGGCGGGATAATATGGTCATTCACTGCGTCGCATATCAGCGCAGCCCGTTTGCTCAGCCATCCGGCTACCTGAAAAACTCTCAACATCAATGGTCGCCGACACGCCGGGGATGTGTGGTAGGATGAGAGGTTGCCGCTACTTATAACAATCATTCAACAATCAGCCGCAGACACAAGACGCGTCATACCGTGGATAGAGGAATCAAAGTGAGTAGTCATGTTGAAAAACTGCATCAGCAGTTAGCTGAGCGAATTCTGGTGCTGGACGGTGGTATGGGAACCATGATCCAGAGTTACCGCCTGCAGGAAGAGGATTTTCGCGGCGAGCGGTTCGCCGACTGGCCCTGCGATCTGAAAGGCAATAATGACCTGCTGGCGCTGACCCGGCCAGATATCATCGCTGCTATTCACTACGCTTACTTTGAAGCCGGCGCCGATATTATCGAAACCAATACCTTTAACTCCACCACCATCGCCATGGCGGACTACCAGATGGAGTCTTTGTCGGCGGAGATAAACTATGAGGCCGCAAAACTGGCCCGCGCCTGCGCCGATGAGTGGACGGCCAGAACACCGGATAAACCGCGCTATGTTGCCGGCGTACTGGGGCCAACCAACCGTACGGCGTCCATCTCGCCGGATGTGAACGACCCGGCTTTCCGCAACATCACTTTTGATCAACTGGTGTCCGCTTATCGTGAATCCACCAAAGCGCTGGTGGAAGGCGGAGCGGATCTGATCCTGATTGAAACCGTCTTTGATACGCTGAACGCTAAGGCGGCAGTGTTTGCGGTGAAAGAGGAGTTTGAAGCGCTGGGGGTCGAACTGCCGATTATGATCTCCGGTACCATCACCGATGCTTCCGGGCGCACGCTTTCCGGCCAGACCACTGAAGCGTTTTATAACTCACTGCGTCATGCAGAAGCGCTGACCTTCGGCCTGAACTGTGCGCTGGGGCCGGATGAACTGCGTCAGTATGTGCAGGAGCTGTCGCGCATTGCTGAATGCTATGTGACCGCGCACCCCAATGCGGGATTGCCGAACGCCTTCGGGGAGTACGATCTGGACGCTGATGCGATGGCCGCGCAGATCCGCGAATGGGCGCAATCCGGCTTTCTGAATATTGTCGGCGGCTGTTGCGGCACCACCCCGGCGCACATTGCCGCCATGAGCCAGGCCGTAGAGGGGCTGGCGCCGCGCCGCCTGCCGAAACTGCCCGTTGCCTGCCGGCTTTCCGGTCTGGAGCCGTTGAACATCGGCGATGACAGCCTGTTTGTGAATGTTGGCGAACGCACCAACGTTACCGGTTCGGCGAAATTCAAACGGCTGATTAAAGAAGAAAAATATAGCGAGGCGCTGGATGTCGCCCGTCAGCAGGTAGAAAACGGTGCTCAGATTATTGATATCAACATGGACGAGGGGATGCTGGACGCCGAAGCGGCGATGGTGCGTTTCCTGAATCTTATTGCCGGTGAGCCGGATATCGCCCGCGTCCCTATCATGATCGACTCCTCGAAGTGGGAGGTTATTGAAAAAGGGCTGAAGTGCATCCAGGGGAAAGGAATTGTTAACTCCATCTCCATGAAAGAAGGGATTGAGACCTTTATTCAGCATGCAAAGCGGGTACGTCGCTACGGCGCCGCGGTAGTGGTGATGGCCTTTGATGAGGATGGCCAGGCGGACACCCGGGAGCGAAAAATCGCCATCTGCCGGCGGGCGTACCGGGTACTCACTGAAGAGGTCGGTTTCCCGCCGGAAGATATTATCTTCGACCCGAATATTTTTGCCGTGGCGACCGGTATTGAAGAGCACAATAACTATGCGCTGGATTTTATCGGCGCCTGTGAGGACATTAAGCGCGAGCTGCCCCACGCCCTGATTTCCGGCGGGGTTTCCAATGTCTCTTTCTCCTTCCGTGGTAATGACCCGGTGCGTGAGGCGATCCACGCGGTGTTTCTCTACTACGCCATTCGCAATGGTATGGATATGGGCATTGTTAACGCCGGGCAACTGGCGATTTATGATGACCTGCCCGGCGAGTTACGCGATGCGGTAGAGGATGTGATCCTCAACCGCCGCGATGATGGCACCGAGCGTCTGCTGGCGCTGGCGGAAAAATATCGCGGCAAAAAGAGCGATGACGCCGGGGATACGCAACTGGCGGAATGGCGCGGCTGGGATGTGAAAAAACGCCTCGAATATTCGCTGGTGAAAGGCATTACCGAGTTTATCGAACAGGACACCGAGGAGGCGCGTCAGCAGGCCGATCGGCCGATCGAGGTGATCGAAGGGCCGCTGATGGACGGTATGAACGTGGTCGGCGACCTGTTCGGGGAAGGTAAAATGTTCCTGCCCCAGGTGGTGAAGTCCGCGCGCGTGATGAAACAGGCGGTGGCTTACCTGGAGCCGTATATTGAAGCCAGCAAGCAACAGGGTTCCAGTAATGGCAAAATGGTGATTGCGACTGTAAAAGGCGATGTTCACGATATTGGTAAAAATATCGTCGGCGTGGTACTGCAGTGTAATAACTATGAAATCATCGATCTTGGCGTCATGGTGCCGGCGGAGAAAATCCTCAAAACCGCCCGGGAAGTGAATGCCGATATTATTGGCCTGTCCGGGCTGATCACGCCGTCGCTGGACGAGATGGTCAACGTCGCTAAAGAGATGGAGCGCCAGGGCTTTACGCTACCGCTGCTGATTGGCGGCGCGACCACCTCCAAAGCCCATACGGCGGTGAAAATCGAGCCGAATTACAGCGGCCCGACGGTATATGTCGCGAACGCTTCGCGTACCGTCGGGGTAGTCGCTGCGCTGTTGTCCGACACGCAGCGCGATGAGTTTGTCGCCCGTACTCGCCGCGAATACGAAACGGTGCGCACCCAGCACGGGCGCAAAAAGCCGCGTACGCCGCCGGTCACCCTGGAAGCGGCGCGGGAAAACGACTTTGCTTTTGACTGGGCGAGCTATACGCCGCCCGTTGCCCATCGCCTGGGGGTACAGGAGGTGACGGCGAGTATTGAAACTCTGCGTAATTACATCGACTGGACGCCGTTTTTTATGACCTGGTCGCTGGCCGGGAAATACCCGCGCATTCTTGAAGATGACGTGGTGGGCGAAGAGGCGCAGCGCCTGTTTGCCGATGCCAACGCAATGCTCGATACGCTGAGCGCGGAAAAAACGCTGACGCCGCGCGGGGTTGTGGGGCTGTTCCCGGCTAACCGTAACGGCGATGACGTGGAGATCTACCGGGATGAATCCCGTACCCACCTGCAGGCCGTCAGCCACCATTTGCGCCAGCAAACGGAGAAAACCGGGTTCGCCAACTACTGTCTGGCGGATTTTGTGGCGCCGAAAAGCAGCGGTAAAGAGGACTATATCGGGGCCTTTGCGGTCACCGGCGGGCTGGAAGAAGATGCGCTGGCGCAGGCGTTTGAAGCACAGCACGATGATTACAATAAAATTATGGTCAAAGCGCTTGCCGACCGGCTGGCGGAAGCCTTTGCGGAATACCTGCACGAGCGGGTACGTAAGGTGTACTGGGGCTATGCGCCGGGGGAAAATCTGAGCAACGAAGAACTGATTCGCGAAAACTACCAGGGGATCAGACCGGCGCCGGGTTACCCTGCCTGTCCGGAGCATACCGAAAAAACCGTTATCTGGGGGTTGCTGGATGTTGAAGCGCGTATTGGTATGAAGCTCACTGAATCCTGCGCGATGTGGCCGGGAGCGTCGGTAGCAGGCTGGTACTTCAGCCATCCTGACAGCAAATACTTCGCCGTGGCGCAGATCCAGCGCGACCAGGTAGAGGATTATGCGCGGCGTAAAGGGATGTCGGTAGCGGAGGTGGAACGCTGGCTGGCGCCTAATCTGGGGTATGACGCCGACTGATTCGGGGGTGCCTTTAACTGGTTATAGCGTGACAGAAACAGGTAGGGTGTTTTCCGCCTGTTTCTGTTTTTCTGGCGCATTTTTCAGGTCAACACCACTCCCGCCGTCATCAAACTGTCATCTTTCGTTACAACATTGATTTCCCGAAACCGCCGGTGCGGCGTTTTATTACATTTAACCCCTTATACTTAACGTCCGGGATCTTTCCTGCCGCGTTGGCGGCCCGGTAAGTCCGGATATGAAATCCCAGGGGAAATCAAAAAGTGATGCACTGCCGCGATCGGGAGGCGCAGGAATTACAGGATTGTGAATCTCCGGGCACAGGGCGTGCCGGTGCCGTCGACGCAGAGCGCGTCCGACGGGCGGTGTGTCGATAAGGAGAGTCCGTGCTGACATTATTACATCTGCTTTCCGCCGTGGCGCTACTGGTATGGGGCACCCATATTGTCCGAACCGGCGTCATGCGCGTCTTCGGCGCCCGCTTGCGCAGTGTACTGAGCCGTAGCGTTGAAAAGAAACCCTTTGCCTTCTGTGCGGGTATCGGCGTTACGGCGCTGGTCCAGAGCAGTAATGCGACAACTATGCTGGTGACTTCGTTTGTCGCCCAGGATCTGGTGGCGCTCACGCCGGCGCTGGTGATTGTTCTGGGCGCCGATGTCGGTACCGCGCTGATGGCGCGCGTGCTGACGTTCGATCTCTCCTGGCTGTCGCCGCTGTTGATCTTCATTGGCGTGATTTTTTTCCTTGGCCGGAAACAGAGCCGGGCGGGGCAACTGGGCAGGGTAGCCATCGGTCTCGGGCTGATTCTCCAGGCTCTGGAGCTGATCGTACAGGCGGTGACGCCGATCACCCAGGCTTCCGGGGTAAAGGTCATCTTCGCCTCCCTGACCGGGGATATCATGCTGGATGCGCTGATTGGCGCCGTGTTTGCAATCATCAGCTATTCCAGCCTGGCTGCGGTGCTGCTGACCGCTACCCTGAACGCAACCGGGGTGATTTCCTTCGATGTGGCCCTGTGTCTGGTGATCGGCGCCAATCTGGGTTCCGGCCTGCTGGCGATGCTCAATAATAGCGCGGCCAACGCTGCCGCCCGTCGGGTGGCGCTGGGCAGCCTGTTGTTTAAGCTGGTGGGCTGTTTACTGGTATTGCCTTTTGTCCATTTTCTGGCGCAAAACCTGCACAAACTGCCGCTGCCGGAATCTGAACTGGTTATCTATTTTCATGTCTTTTACAACCTGATTCGCTGCCTGGTGATGGTGCCTTTTGCCGGGCCGATGGCGCGCTTTTGCCAGAGAATTATTCACGACCCGCCGGAGCTGGACGATCGTATCAGGCCGAAATACCTCGATTCCAGCGCGCTGGATACCCCGGCGCTGGGGCTGGCGAATGCCGCCCGGGAAACGCTGCGCATGGGCGATGCGGTAGAGCAGATGCTGGAAGGATGGCATAAGGTAATGTCAGGCGAACCGCGGATGGAAAAAACGCTGCGCAGGCTGGCCGATGATGTCAATGTGCTCTACACCGCTATTAAGCTTTATCTGGCCCGGCTGCCGAAAGAGGATCTGGCGGAGGCGGAGTCCCACCGCTGGGCGGAGATCATTGAAACTGCGCTGAACCTGGAGCAGGCTGCCGATATTATTGAGCGTATGGGCAGCGAGGTGGCGGATAAATCGCTGGCTGCCCGGCTGGCGTTCTCTTCCCAGGGGAAGGAAGAGCTGCAGAACCTGCAAAAACAGCTACAGCTTAACCTTAAGCTGGGGTTGTCGGTGTTCTTCTCCGGGGATGTGGATAGCGCCCGACGTTTGCGGCGCAATAAGCACCGTTTTCGGATCATGAACCGGCGCTATGCGCATGCCCACGTCGATCGTCTGCACCAGCAAAATGTTCAGAGTATGGAGACCAGCTCGCTGCACCTGGGATTGCTGGGGGATATGCGACGGCTGAACTCCCTGTTCTGCGCAGTAGCCTATAGCGTACTGGAGCAGCCGGACGATGATGATGTCAGAGAAGAGTATGGCGCCCAGTGATGGCCTGCGGCGCGCTACAACAGAATGTCGGACTCAGCGATCCCTTCGCTCTCGCGCCACTGTTTCAGTAGTTGCTGGCGGCGGCGCGGATAGCGAATATTAAGCGCTGTCAGGTCGCTGATGCGATCGGTGCGGAAGTGGCGGATCGCTGCGCGCTTCTCGCACCAGGCGATCAGCACATGCAACTGATCAAAATATCCCAGCGCGAACGGCCAGACGATGCGCTGCGAACGGCGGCTTCTGGCATCCTGATAGGCTATCGCCAGTTTAGTTTCTCCGCGGATGGCGGCGCGTAGCGGCGCCAACAAAGGTGAGGTATTTTGCGCCGCCGATGGGCCGATCAGCAGATGGGTGGATTCCAGGGTCAGGCGCAGATCGTCGGGAATTAGCGCGGATATTTTCGCCAGCGCGTCCCGGGCCGCTGCGCCTAACGCCTCATCGCCGTGCCTGTTGACCCAGCGGATACCCAGCACCAGCGCTTCTATCTCCTGGGGCGTAAACATCAGCGGCGGCAGGGTGAACCCGGGCTTCAGTACGTATCCCAGCCCGGCTTCGCCCTCTATGGCGGCCCCCTGGCTCTGCAACGTGGCGATATCCCGGTACAGAGTACGTACGCTAATCCCCAGCTCGCTGGCAAGGCTTGCCGCCGTCACCGGGTAGCGATGACGGCGCAGAAGATGCAGCAGGTCGAGGAGCCGACGGGCGCGGGACATGGTAAGTTCTCCGTCTGTCTGGAGGGCGCGAAGCGCCGACTCACTATCTTTACCGACAAATACCGGCGCTGGCGAGCGGTAAATTATCTCCCGACGCAACGCGACGGATTACGCTTCTCCCGGGCTGACGACCCGCAGGCGATGTCCATCGGGATCGATGGCGACAAAGCTGTAGCCGAAGTCGAGGCGAGTGGGTTTCTGAATCATCGTCAGACCGCGCGCTCCCCATGCGGTATAGCGCTCCTCGACATCAGCGTGATTGCTGACGGTGAACAGCAATTCGCCGCCGCCAGCGGGCGCTTGCGGTAGCGGCTCAGCGGTAAAGCGCGACCACAGGCCGAGCATCATGCCGTTTTTCAGCGCAAACATAACAAACGTCGGTGAGGTTTCCACTGGTTCTGCCGCCAGTAATTCACGATAGAACGCGGCGCTGGCCAGCGGGTTACGGACATAGAGAATTACGGTATTGGGCATCGTCATCGCAGTTTCCTTTTCAGGGGGTAAATGGCTGTATAACGATAGTGCCGGCAGGGAGTGACAGTTTCTGTCAGTAGAGCGCGAGGGAGTAAAAAGCGCCGGCCTGTACAGCCGACGCTGTAGTTTTTAGCCTGCCCGGGCGAAAGCGGCGGCTTCGGCCACCAGGTCTTGTGAAGGGCGTACGCCGGTATAAAGCGCAAACTGTTCCACCGCCTGCAGGGCGATAACCTCGGCGCCGCTAATGATTTTCTTACCTTTAGCACCGGCCATACGGATGAGTGGCGTCTCCGGTGGCAGGGCGACGACGTCGAACACGACGTTAGCCTCGTCGATAGTCGCTTCGCTGAAGGCAAGCTGTTCGCTTTCCGCGCCGCCGGCCATTCCCAGCGGAGTGACATTGACCAGAATCGCAGCGCGGCTATCGCCGGCGTCCGCCTGCCATCGGAACCCGTACTGCTGCGCCAGGCGCGGACCGGTTTCCGGGTTGCGGGCTATCAGCGTGAGATGTTTAAAGCCGGCGTCCCGAAAGGCGGCAACCACCGCTTTGCCCATCCCGCCGCTGCCGCGTAGCAGTACATCCTGCTGTGGGTCGAGGGCGTTGCTTTCGATCAGGCTGCGTACGGCGATATAGTCGGTGTTCAAACCGGTAAGCTTGCCGTTATCGTTGACAATGGTGTTGACCGACTCAATCACCGCCGCGGAAGGTTCCAGCGCGTCGAGAAACGGGATGCAGCGCTCTTTGAACGGCATGGAGACAGCGCAGCCGCGAATACCCAGCGCCCGGACCCCTTTCACCGCCGCTTCGATATCGCTGGTGGTGAAGGCTTTATAAATAAAGTTCAGCCCCAGTTTCTGGTACAGATAGTTGTGAAAGCGGGTGCCGAAGTTGCCCGGCCGTCCGGCCAGCGACATACAGAGCTGAGTGTCGCGATTAATCATAAGCCGTATCCTCTGATAGCTGGCGGCATTGCGGAAAATGCCGCGGTTAACGGGTAAAACCAGTGAAGGTTATTTTCCGGTTTATGTTCAGATAGTCCAGGTGAGTTTTGTGCCTGGACGATGGTTTGTCACCGGACTGGTTACTTAAATATTGTCTGCGCTATCCAGCAGGTAGCGTTCCGCCTCCGCGGACCAGAGTCCCTGATGGCGCGCCAGTATCTCTGCCAGCGCGGTATCCGCGGCGCCGCCGGCAATCGCCTCCAGCGAGGTCAGTGGCAACGACTTACCGGTATACACCAGTTTCTTACCTCCGCCGATCTCCGGCAGCGCCAGCGTGGCCTCCGCCGCCGCGTTCAGGCCCAGAATATGCGTGACCACTTTGGCGGCCTGCACTTTCTTCTCTTCAATCAGCCGTACCGCAGCGCGCATATCGTCGGTATTGCCCCCGGAAGTACCAACATAGTGGGTGAAAGCGTAGTGGAGATCGTAAAAATTCACGGCGGCGCAGAAATCCTTATTCTGCGGCCCGGCAAAGAAATTCAGGCAGCCGTCCGGGGCCAGCAGGGAAGAGGCCATCGCAACCAGTTCCTCACCGGGGACAAACACAAAAATATCATCATAACCCTTACCTCCGCTCAGCGCCCGCAGGGTATCGGCGGATGCCTCCTGCTCGCGGGCATTCAGATAGTGGATCTGTGTCTGATCGCTGGACGGATAGTGTTTCCGGGCGTAGGCCAGCTTAGCGCGGTTGTTATCGGTGACCACCAGCAGAGCCGGATTTACCGGACCATGCAGAGCATAGTCGATTGCCAGTAGTCCCATTGGGCCGGTACCGCCCAGGATCAGGGTGCGTCCACGGGGACGAATCCCCATCACGTGGTTATAGGTGCCCTCCTGAAGATGATAGTTGGCGTTAAACGCGCCGATGACGCAGGAGAGCGGCTCCACCAGAGACCCCTCAAAATAAGTGTCTCCCTGATAGGCCAGCAGGCAATCCTGTTCCATGACTTCCGCCGGGATCAGCACATGGGTGGCTTCTCCCCCGACCCATGGAAAGGAGTAGCCGGGGCAGTCCGGGCGGTCCGGCAATTGCAGGTTGGCCTGAATAACATAGCGCTGGCCGGGGTGAAATTTATGCTGCCATTTTTTACCGACCGCCAGAATATCGCCGCAAAACTCATGGCCGATGATGACAGGACGGGTCGCCACATCGTCGGGGACTTTTTTGTGATCCGCTCCCTGATTGGCCTCTTTCCAGGAGGAGAGGCACAGGCTGTCGGTCACGACGCTGGCCAGTATCTCGTCATCTCCCATTTCCGGTAACTCAAATGTCTCCAGGCGCAGGTCGCGTTTGCCGTACAGGCGTAAAGCTGTGGTTTGCATTATCCACCTCGTCCCCGGTTTACCCGGGGTTTACAGGTTAAACGTATCCCGGCGGGTAACCGGGGTGAAAAATCAGGAAAGGAAGCCCAGCCAACTGCCGACAATCCCCAGCCCGAATAGCGCGAAGATTAGCCATACCGGGTTAATCTTGCGGCTGAGCAGACGCACCATCAGTAGTGTGAGACCCAGTGCCAGCAGGCCCGGGCAAAGCTGATCGAGGATGTTTTGCACCGTCATCGTGACGGTCTGGCCATCCGGGCCCGGCGTTTGCGACACCACTAGCGGCACATTGATGGTGGTCCATTTAGTGACCAGGACCCCCATAACAAACAGCCCGAGGATCGATGCGCCTTCGGTCAGTTTCTGTAGCAGGTTGCCGCCCATGTCGCTGACGATATTGACTCCCTTGCGAAAGCCGTACTGCAGGCCATACCACTTCAGCGCCAGGCGAATGGCGTTGAACAGCACGAAAAACAGTACCGGGCCCAGCAGATTGCCGCTCAGGGCCAGCGAAGCGCCCAGCGCGGCGGTGATCGGACGCAGAGTTCCCCAGACCAGCGGATCGCCGACCCCGGCCAGCGGGCCCATCAGGCCGACTTTGATACCATTGATGGCGCCGTCGTCGATATCCGCGCCGTTGGCCCGGGCCTCC
The DNA here is from genome assembly GCF_001484765.1 of Entomohabitans teleogrylli. Lineage (GTDB taxonomy): Bacteria > Pseudomonadota > Gammaproteobacteria > Enterobacterales > Enterobacteriaceae > Entomohabitans > Entomohabitans teleogrylli. The sequence goes on from NZ_LLXO01000012.1 coordinate 19,435, forward strand.
TCCATCGCGGCGGTGACGCCCAGTACCGGTCCGCATACCGCCGGGGTGGTGTTGAAGAACACCAGGTGACGTTTCAGGGCGGCGACCTGGTCCTCTTTGAGCGGGTACAGACGCTTAATGGCCGGGATCATGTCGTAGCAGAAGCCAAGACCGTGAATGCGTTCAAAGTTAAAGGAAGCCTGCTGTAGATTGGAGCGCACGAACATGCTGAACAGGTCGGCGCGAGTGAGTTTTTTCTGTTCCATAGTGAGCTCCATTAATCTTCCAGTTGATCGAAGGCGGCGGACTGTGGCGCCGCGGCAGGGGATTCGGCTTTACGCCATTGAGGATTCAACTGGATATACAGCAGGGCGGCAATTACGCCGACACCGCCGAAGGCCAGCAGGCTGAAATTGAGATAACCACCGGCCAGGAAGCCGAGGAAAAAGAATGGCATCAGGTACTTTACGCCCATCATACGCAGTACCATGGCGTAGCCGACCACCACGATAAAACCACCGGCGATTTGCAGGCCGTGGGTTACCACATCGGGGATGGCGTTGAGCATCTCGCTGACCATATCGGCGCTAACGAACAGCGAGACAATCAGCACCGGTATGGATACCCGCAGCGCCTGTACCGCCAGCGCGGAGACGTGCAGTAGATCGATGGTGCTGAACCGGGCCTGCTCCGCGGCTTTATCGGCGGCATGCTGAAAAGCGACGGTGATGGTGCGGGCGAAAACCGTCAATACCTGACCGGCGGCGGCGACTGGCAGGGCGATGGCGATACCGGTGGCAATACTTTGCTGGCCGACCACCACCAGAATGGTGGAAATAATACTGGCCAGCGCCGAATCCGGGGACTGGGCGGCGCCGACATTCATCCAGCCGAGGGCGATCAGTTCCAGCGTGCCGCCGAGCATGATGCCGGTGGTTAAATCGCCGAGGATAAGCCCGGTCACCGTGCAGGCAATGAGTGGACGATGGGTCTGGAATTCATCCAGCACGCTGCCCATTCCGGCGATACAGGAAAAAATAAATATAGCGATAATCTGTAGGGTACTTATTTCCATAATACGACCTCTGTGAGTTTTCTCAGGGTGTACAGCGCCCTGCCGGTAACGACATATTTGTTTTGCGGTGTTTTATTATCAGGCTTCAGACATTGCGGCGACTTTATCGAGAATATTGACTGACGGATCGGTAGCAACAACCCGTAAATCCAGTTTTACGCCCAGATGCTGTAATTCCTGAAATGCCTGAATATCATGATTATCCAGCGATACGGCTTTGGTTAATTGTTTTTTTCCAGGTCGCCACGCCATACCGCCAATATTCAATGTTTCAATAACTACCCCCTGACGGATCATGGCTAATACATCCTGAGGGTTGGTGAAAAGATAAAAAACTTTTTCCTGTTGATATTGCGGGTTGTGATAAACAGCGATAGCTTTTTCAATATTGACTACGTTCACTTTCATACCGGGCGGAGCCGCCTGGCGTAACAGGGTACGGCGTACTTCATCGTTAAAAACATCATCGTTACAGATGATAATCCGTTGGGCGTTGGCCACTTTAGACCAGACGGTGGTGACCTGGCCGTGAATAAGCCGGTCGTCAATACGGGCAAGGGTAATAATCATCAGAAATCCTCTTCTTCTGCCAGTTGGGGGGATGGTTGCCATACCGCACAACATTGCTGACTCACCTCCGATAAGTGGGCGCACAGCGCGGGAGCTTCCAGCGTTTGCTGGTTATCGACCAGTTCCAGCGCCAGCGGCAGAGAAAGACCGCTGATCACCTGCAGGCGCGGGTTAGTCATTGCCAGAGCGACGGCGGCGTTCCACGGGCTGCCGAATTGCATATCGACGGCGATAAGCCACTCGCCGTCCGGGACGTCGGCCATAATGGCGGTTAATTTGTCCGCAATATCGCAGGCGTCTTCGCCGGGCTGGAAAGTCACCGCGCTGACCCACGGCGTGGCGCCATAAACCATATTGACGGAGTCAAGCATGGCGCGGGCCAGGTGACCGTGAGCGCAAAAAATAGCTGATACCATAATGCCCCCTTAGCCGCGAGTTTTACCGCCGGCAATATTGGTAGTGACGCCGGTGATGTAGCTGGCGCGGTCGGAAAGCAGGTAGCAAATAAAGTCTGCGACTTCCCCCAGCCGACCGGCCCGGCCAATAGGAATGGCATTTTTGGTATAGCCGGCGCGTAATTGCTCGACGCTAATATTGCGCGTCCAGGCCAGCGCCTCTTCATATTCCGGGGTACGCAGGCCGGTTTTTTCAAGGATCCCCGGCGCGACGCCCACCACGCGAATACCGTGTTTGCCCAGCTCTTTAGACCAGGAACGGGTAAAGCTGTTGAGCGCCGCTTTGGTGGCGGCATAGCAACTCTGGCCTTCGGAGCCCTCCAGCCCGCTTTCTGATGAGACGTTGACGATAACGCCGTCGCGCTGGCTGAGCATCAGGCGCGCCACGGCCTGAGACATAAACACCACCCCTTTCTGGTTGATATTGACCATTTTTTCAAAAGCGGCTTCATTCAGCTCATAACGTCCGAACTGCTCTTTTTCATCCACCAGCAGGCGCGGAAAATTCACCCCGGCGTTATTTACCAGACCGTCGATGCGGCCATACTGTTCGGTAATATGACTAATAACCTCCTGGACTTCAGCAAGGCGGGAAATATCGCAGGGCCAGTAGCGGTAATTTTCCTGACGACTGAAATCCCGATCGCCTGGGTGAATATCCACCATTTGTACTACGGCGCCCTGGCGTAATAACTCTTCGACAATCGCCAGACCTATACCGGAGGCGCCGCCAGTGACAATAATGACTTTGTTTTCCAGATTTAACCAGTTTTGCATTTCAGACTCCTGTAAATAAAAACCAAGCGATACCCGACGCAGGAAATAACCTGCGCATAATCCAATGACGTTTAAATTACTTCACCAGCATTTCTGCGGTTTGGCGATTGGTTACCAGACAGTTAATATATTTGCCACGTAGCGCGCCGAGAATGCCGGAATATTTTTCTGCGCCAAAAGCGACGCCAATAGCATAGCGAGCCTGTTGTAAACGATGTAATTCAATAGCCAGCGTTTTTTCCGTCATTTTGGTGCTGAGCGCGTCGCCATTCAGGGTATAAAAGCGCGAGCAAATATCCCCCGCCACCTGGCGTGAATTCAGATCGTCGGTCTCCTCGCTACCGTAAAAAGCGTGCCAGTTCGCGCCGTCGCGAATCGCCGGTGAACCAATGCCGACCAGCGCAATATCCAGATTCTCCCAATAAGATGAGATGGTCTGGTAGTGCCGGGACTGCATAATACCGTTGCGGATCAGGCTGTTTTCCAGCAGCCCGGGAAAATCCGCCATATGGGATTCCGCTTTTAACTTTGCCGCTGCGCTATAGGTGAGGGTATTGACGTGGTAACGGCTTTCCAGCTTCCCGGATGGCCCGCCAATCATCGGGACACAAATCGCCGGGCGCCCATGATTTGACTGCGGAAGATGTTCCACCAGCGCGCTGACGGCGCGTCCCCAGGAAAAACCGATAATGTCTCCAGCTTCGATCAGCCTATCCAGCAGCAGGGCGCCTTGTTTCCCCATCGCCGCCAGCTGTTGGCTCTCGTCGTGTGAATCGCTGTACGCCACCACGGCCTCTTTTAGCCCGAACTGCAGCTTCAGGCGCTGTTCCAGCCACAGGTTTTCGTTGTAATCATAATTGATGGCGATCGTCACGATCCCCTGCTCGCGGCCACGCTTCAGCAGGCGGCTGATGGTCGTGCGATAGATCCCCAGTTCACGGGCGATTTGCGCCTGGGTCATATCCTGTTCGTAATAGAGTTGAGCGATTTTAACGATCAGGCGGATATCGTCACTGTTGTCCATCGCATTCCTCCCGGGATTTGCACATTTGTGCAAGTGGCTGATATGTGCTCGTGATCTGATATAACCATTTCGTTTATCCGGGGCAAAGAAATTTTGTGATATTTGGAGGGTGCATTGACAGTAGATCTGTTGCACAAATGATGCGCTGACAGGAGATGAACTGCACAGATGTGCTGATGGAGATAATGCCCTGAACGACGGACAGTTTTTCACATCCGTTTTTGCCGGTGGCGAGTCGCTCTTTTGTGAACAAAGGGTGGGGCTGATCACAAAATGCATCGGGCGGTGGTTGCACGGATGTGCTGGCGGGTCCTGAAGAAACCGGCCAGCGCCGGTTTCTTTATGGTTGAGAAGCTTAGCGGCGCGTTTCCTGTGACTGCGCTACGGGGTTGTTTACATCGCCGGCAATCGGTTTCCCGGACCAGTAGCCCGCCAGCAGGGAACCGGACAGGTTGTGCCAGACCGAGAACAGGGCGCCGGGCAGCGCCGCCAGCGGCGAGAAGTAAATTTTACCCAGCGCGGCGGCAAGACCGGAGTTCTGCATGCCGACCTCAATGGCCAGCGTGCGGCAGGTGGATTCGTCAAAGCCGCACAGGCGCCCGCCCCAGTAGCCGCCCAACAGGCCAATGGTGTTATGCAGGATCACCGCCACAATCACCACCATCCCTACCGAGGCGATGTGGCTGGCGCTGCCCGCGACCACGGCGCTGATAATCGCCAGAATACAGGCCATGGAAAATGCCGGCAGATAAGGCTCTACCGCTTTCACCAGTCTCGGGAACAGATGGTGGATCACCAGACCCAGACCGATGGGAATCACTACGATTTGCAGGATACTCATCAGCATCCCCATGATATCGACCTCAATACGCGCATCCACGTACAGACGAGTCAACAGCGGTGTGGCGAATACCCCAACCAGGGTGGAAACCGCCGAGATGGTGACCGACAGGGCAACGTCTCCCTTTGCCAGATAGATCATCACATTGGAGGCGGTGCCGCTGGCCACGCTGCCTACCAGCACCATACCGGCGGAAAGATCTGGCGGCATCTTAAAAATGATCGCCAGCAGCCAGGCGGCAAACGGCATGATTAGATAGTGGAGCAGGATACCTGCCGCCACCGGCGCCGGTCGGGAAAGTACCCGTTTAAAGTCATCAATCTTCAGGTGGACGCCCATGCCAAACATAATCAACATCAATAATGTGCTGACCCACGGGCCGATAGCGACAAAGTTGCCTGGCGTGTAATAGGCGATGACGGACAGCAGCAGCGCCCAGAGTGGGAACAGCCGGGTTAAGGTGGCGAGCATAGGGATTTCCTTGCAATGTCAGGTTGTTTTGTTGTGTTGTGTTTTTAATATGCCGGGCTCCCCCGGCATAAGATTTCAGTATAAAGATTTTTGTCGCCCGGCAAACCGGAGATTATTGCCCGGCGAAGCCGACGACCACCTGGAATCCGCCTTCCGGGCGGTTCTGCCAGCAAATCTGAAAATCGTGCAGACGGGCGATACGTTTCACGATAGACAGCCCCAGCCCGCTGCCATTCTCGGTCGCGCCCGGTGGCCGGAAGAAGCGTTCGCCGAGGCGTGTCAGATGACTGGGCATCACGCCGGGTCCGTTGTCAGTAACCAGGATGCGACTGTGCTGCAGGGTGACCGTAACGGCACCGCCCTGCTGGGTATAGCGCAGGGCATTATTGACCAGATTGCCGAGCAGCATTTTCAGCAGCACCGGATTACCTTTGACGACTTCCGGCAGGTCATCCTCCTGCAGGGTCAGCGTAATGGCTTTCTGATCGGCGGTCGGCGTTGCTTCTTCCACCACTTCTGCCGCCAGCCTGCGCCAGTCGATATGGTTGAGTTCGCTCATCAACGAGCTATTGCCATCCAGCCGGGACAGCGCCAGTAGCTGATCCACCAGCCGGGAAGTGCGATCGATGCCGGTTATCAGGTTGTTCAGGGCATTACGCCGCGTTTTACCGTTTTCTTCCGCCAGTAGCGCTACTTCGCTCTGGATGCGCAGCGCGGTCAGCGGACTGCGCAGTTCATGGGCGGCGTCGGCGGTGAACTGGCGCTCGCGCTCCAGCATACTGCTGACCCGCACAAACAGCGCGTTCAGCGCCGTGACCATCGGTCTGGCTTCCGGCGGCACGCTTTCCGGCGCCAGCGGGGTGCTGTCATCGGGGGTGCGCTGGGCCAGTTCGTCGGCGGTATGCTTCAGCGGGAACAGCTCGCGGCGGACAATCCAGGCGGTGAGTAGCATCATCAGCGGCAGCCCGAACAGCCACGGCCACAACTGACCGAAGACAATCTCGTTAACCAGATCGGAGCGGTAATCTTTTTCCTGGCCGACGGCGATGGTGAAACGTTTGTCCGGCGTGGTGATGTAGAGGATGCGCCACATCTCATCGTCATCCCCTTCCAGCGGTTTATCCAGAAAGCCGGTTTGCGCGCTGTAACCGAACTCGTGGCCGTGGTCGTTATCGCTGAGCAGCAGCGCGCCACGCTCATCAAAAATAGCGAATCCCAGCGCATCGTCGTCCAGCCGGCCACTGTCGCCCATCCCCACCAGATGGCGGGTTTTAGGCAGCGGGCCAAAGGCGGCGTCTTCCGCAGTTAATTCGCTCAGGTTGGCGGTGGCGAGGCGTTTGGCGAACAGCATTTGCTGCGTATCGAAGACCTCATCGATGGCATGGCGGGTTTGCCACCACGCCAGGCTGCTGGCGGCTCCCCATACCAGCAGTGCTATCAACAGAATATACAGCAGCAGGCGGGTACGCAGGCTGAGATCATTCATCGTCGGCTCCCAGGTAATAGCCCAGTCCGCGTTCGGTGCGGATAAAATCATTGCCGAGCTTGCGCCGCAGGTGGTGGATATGCACTTCAACGGCGTTGCTGCCGAGGTCGTTATCCCAGTTGTAGAGCTTCTCTTCCAGCGCGGCGCGCGACATGATGCGATGTTTATTGAGCAACAACTGCTCCAGCAGCGCCTGTTCCTTGACGGTCAGTATCACCGGTTCGCCGTGGCTGGTTACGCTACGGGTATCAGTATCAAAGGCGACGTGACGATGAGAGAGTCGGGTGGTGTAATGGGCGTGGCGGCGGCGGATTAGGGCGTTGAGGCGGGCAACCAGTTCAGCCAGGGCGAAGGGCTTGCCCATATAATCATCGGCGCCGGCGTTCAGCCCCTCCAGGCGCTGATGCAGAGCATCTCTGGCGGTAAGAATGAGCACCGGTTCGCTACGCTGCTGCTGGCGCCACCAGCTCAGGATATCCATACCGTCGACGCCGGGGAGGCCGAGGTCGAGCACGACGGCGTCGAAGGGCGCCATCATTAGCGCCTGCCGGCCCTGTTCGCCCTGGGTAAACCAGTCTACCGAAAAGCCGCACTGTTCCAGGCCATTCTTAATGCCGTCGCCAATCAGCAGGTCATCTTCCAGCAGCAGTATTCTCATTGGTTTCCATCCGTTGTCACTCACTGCCCTCTGGTTCGCCCTGATGACTGACAAAGCCCAAAAACCGGGTTTTTGAGCTTTGTGATTAACCGGGCGGACAGCGGGCATCCGTCCTGCGGCCCCCCAGGGCCGTTGCATGAAGCAGAGCCTCAGAACTGATAATTGAATTTCACCAGCAGTCCTTTATCCTGCTGATTATCTTCCTGCCAGTGATAGGCATTGAGTCCCAGCGCGCTGTTGCCGTGCACCCAGTGCACGCCGACCTGGGCGTTACTGGTGATGCCATTCCCCTGTTGGCTGCGGTTCTTAAAGCGCACTCCCGGGTGGCTTGCCAGGCGGGCATAGCCGCTTTGCTCCCGGTAATGCAGGTTTGGGCCGCCCTCCAGCGTCGCATTCAGCATCAGGCCGCGGTCATCACGCCAGGAGAAGCGCACGCCAGCCAGCGCGTCAACGGCGGTTTTCTCCCGAGCGTCGAGGTGCAAATTCCACTCGCCGGCCCGGCGCTCCTGCAGCGCATCGGCATGATGCAGGCGCAGACTTAACCCGGCATACGGCTCCAGGCTGATGCCTTTGCTCAGGGCCAGCGTTTTACCCAGCGTCGAGTCGAAACGCAGTTCCTGCTGCTTGCTGGAAGCATTTGCCTGACGGCTAATACCGTCATAACGGATATTGCGCGTGGTATCAAGTTGATGAATGGTTGCATCTAACTGATTTTTCCACTGCCAGTCGCCGATCAGCTGCTGGTGATGTAAACCAAAGAACTGGCTGTAACCGCCGGTAACGCCGTCGGCGCTCTGGTTATGGCTGCCATTGATACGCGCCAGACCATAGCGCAGCGTGAACTGATGATCGCCCCAGGTAAAGTCCTGGGTCAGCGCCGCCATGTCATAACGCCCGTTCTCCCCCAGCTCAGCCTGAGGATTGTGGCGATCGACAATGTTGAAACCCAGCCCGTCGGGTGATTTCAGCGCATTGTCCGCCATGCGATCAAAACGGCTACTCAGGGTTCGGGCCTGTTTCAGCGCCAGCCCGATATCGCGGCCTGAGATCTGCGAAATCGCGTGGTTCAGGCCGCTGACGGACGCCTGATTAAGGCTGCTGTATAAGGCGCTTGTCTGGTAAGCGTCTTCCAGCGCCCGGGCAGCCTGCTGTAAAGCGGCATCATTTACCAGTGCGTCGTAACGGTTTTTGGTCATCACCACGTCGATATTGCCTGTGGTGTTCTCCACCCCCTGAGCCGTCCACACGATGCTGGTTGACTGGATATTCTCCGCGCCGCTCAGATTGTCGCCGACAACCACATCGTTAAAACGTACCGTGGTGGCGCTGGTCTGGTCTGCGAAGGCGGTATCGACCTGTACCGTTTGCAGATTCAGGTTCTGGCCGTACAGCGTGCCCGCCTGGCTGGCGCTCAGGGTGCCGATGGTGTAATTGCTGAGCGCATACTGCTGAGTGGCGTCACTGCCGTTAACGTAAATTTTTCCCCGGTTAACGATGGTGTCGCTGGCGGTGGCGGTAAACGGTGTAGCGCCGCTGGCATTGACGTGGATGATTCCCTGACTGTCGTTGATCAGCGTGCTATTACCCGCGCCGCGCAGCGCTGTCAGCGTTCCGCTGGCGATACCGCCATCGGCGCTCAGGGTGATGGTACCCTGGTTAATGGCGCTGGCGCCGTAAGCGGCGCTGAGTGCGCTGCCGCTGTTATTCACCACAATGCTGCCGGTATTGACCAGCGATGCGCCATAGCCGCTGGCGACCATGCCGGCGCCGCCGGCGGAGACGTTCAGGCTACCGCGGTTGGTGGCCGTCAGGCTACCGGTGGCTCTCTCGCTTTCGATGCGGATCCCGGTCGCCCCATTGCCGCTGATGGTCATGGCGCCGTTCTGCAGGACACTGCCGCCCAGACTGGCTTCGGCATCAATACCGGTTGCGTTGGCGCCAACGACAAAGTTGTTGCTGTTCTGGGTTACCTGGAGAGCGTTACCGTCGATATCGAAGGCGCTGGCAATCACGTCGTCGTCCCGCCAGGTGCCGCTCAGGGAGGAGACATTCACCGTGGCGCTGTCGCCGATGGTCAGTTGCGCCTGCTGGCCGCTAACCGCCACACCGGTACTGTCCCAGCCAGAAACGGTGAGCGAACCGAGCACAGAGACGCTGGCATTAGCGCCTTCGATATCAATGGCGTCGGCCCCGTTGGTTGCGCTGGTGCGGCTGGTGTTGGTCAGCGTGACGGTGCTGTTGGCGCCATTAAGCTCCAGCACGCTGGCGTCATCGCCGCTGGCGGTCAGGGTACCGGCGAAGTTAACTGTCGCCTGATTGCCGGTGACATACAGCGCGGTGGCGTCGTTTTGCGCGCTGGTGGTGATGCTCGCCTGTTGCGTAACGGTGATGCCCTGGCCTGTTGCCCTGGCTGTATATTGATTATTACCGCTCACCGTGCTGTTGAGATCCGCCGTCAGAGTACCGTTCGCCTGGCTAAAGGCGAAGGCAGAGACGCCGCCGCTGGTATTACGGTGAGCGCTGAAGCTGTCGCTGGCAGTCCCGGAATTGCCGTTACTGTTTCCCTGATCGGTATTTCCGTTATTGTTGTTGCCGTTGTTACTGTTATTTCCGCTGTTGTTATTATTCCAGCGGTCGATAATTGACTGCGGCGTACCCGATGGCCAGGCGCCATAGCGCAGGTAATATTCGATATAGTCATCGTCGTCGTCGAAATCGTCATCGTCGTCGTCGTCGTCGTCATCGCCGCCGCCAGCGGCAATCGCGATACCGGCGGCCGCCAGAGCGGTACCGCCGCCCACCCACCACCACAGCGAGCTACTTTCTGAATCCGTCAGGCAGTTGGCGGGAAGTTTTGCACGTTCGGCGGCGGATAGCTTTTGTACGTCAGCCGGGCAACTGGCGGCCTGGCTGGTAACGGATGTGGCGCCCAGAGTAAGCGAAATAAAGCAGGATAGAATTTTCTTATTCATGCCGTTCCTTAATATTTTTGTCCTTAAAAAAACCGGGCGCTACAGCAAAAGGGCCTGGATCAGGGCGGATTTGATTCCGCCAGACTTAAGGGACGCTTAACGTGGCGTTAATTCATTTACCTGGGGGAATAAATCAGATAATTCACGGTATGCGAATGTTCGCGATGGCGGGTGCGCGGATGAGTTTATCCGCTATGTCAGGCTGGGCAGGCGGTAATGGTATAACGACGCCTCCCGTCAGGGAGGCGTCTGACACAGGGGTTATTCAAACAGATTGTTGTGCAGTTTCTGGACCACTTGCTCGGCATCGTCGCCGGGCACCAGGAAGCACAGGTTGTGGCTGGACGCGCCGTAGCAAATCATGCGGATATTAAACGGCTCCAGTACCCCGAACACCTCTTTCCCCACACCGCAGGCGCGGGACAAATCGTTGCCGATCAACGCCACCAGCGCCAGATTTTCTTCTACTTCCACCCGGCATAGCGACGAGAGTTCAGTGAGCAGCGCCGAGGTCAGCAGGGTATCGCCGGTCGACGTTGAACCGGTAGTGTCCAGCGTCAGGGCCACGCTCACTTCCGAGGTGGTAATCAGGTCCACGGAGATATTATGGCGCGCCAGAATGCTGAACACTTCGGCCAGGAACCCCCGGGAGTGCAGCATATTCAGACTATGCAGAGTGAGCAGCGTCTGGCGGCGACGTAACGCCAGGGCGCGGAATAGCGGCGGATTACGGGTCTGGTTGCACACCAGAGTACCGCCGGCTTGCGGCTCTTTACTGGAACCGACGAACACCGGAATATCGCTGCGTACCGCGGGCAGCAGGGTCGCCGGGTGGAGGATTTTCGCGCCGAAAGTGGCCATTTCCGCCGCCTCTTCAAAGGCGATTTCATCGATCCGCTTGGCGGCAGGCGCCACGCGCGGATCGGTGGTGTAGATACCCGGTACATCGGTCCAGATATCCACCCGGCTGGCGTGCAGAGCTTCGCCGAGCAGCGCCGCAGTATAGTCGCTGCCGCCGCGGCCCAGGGTGGTGGTGCGGCCTTTCGCTTCACTGCCGATGAACCCCTGAGTGATCACCAGCGCCTCTGCGAGTCGCGGCGCCAGTTGCTGACTGGCTAACTCCGCCAGCGCGGCGACATCTGGTTCGGCGCGCCCAAAACGATCGTTGGTGCGCATCACTTTACGCACGTCGAACCACTGGGCCTCAACGCCGCGTTCGCGCAGAATTTCGACAAACAGCAGGGTGGACATTAACTCACCGTGGCTGACCAGTTCATCAGTCAGGGCGGTGGAGGTGGCCAGGGAAGCGGCTTCCGCCAGAGTGGTGATATTGTCGAGCAGGCGATCGATCTCTTCACGCATCACTTCGGGACTGGTCAGCCGATCGACAATGGCGTACTGGATCTGGCGAATGGCGTCGAGTCTGGCGCCGCGCTCTGCGGCTTCCAGCCCTTCGGCCAGCGCCACCAACAGGTTCGTCACGCCGGCGGAGGCGGAAAGTACCACCAGGCGAACGTTGGCATCAGAAAGAACAACATCGGCGCTGCGGTTCATGGCGTCGAAATCCGCGACGCTGGTACCGCCAAATTTGGCAACAACGGTGTGTGTCATAAAAACCTCTTGTCAGGGAGCCATACACTAATGGCGCTAATTTTTTTCAGCCCTGGAACAAGGGAAGAGCGGTAAACGGGTAGACGTAGAGCGGGAACCACTGCCGTACACCCAGAAGCGCTCCACCTTGCGAAACGCCCGACTGCCGAACGCTTCTGGTGACAACCCAGGGGATTCAGCCCCTGCAGTCGACAGTTTTTCTCCGCCAGGCAAGAAAAACTACCTCGGCGTCGCTCCCCCTCTTGTGCCGTCTGCGGACTGGCTCCTCAGACACATTACCTGGACGACGCGCCTCTTCTGGCTTGCGCACAAGTGCGCAAGTGACGTACCAGAGATAATGGGTTCCGCGCCGCTTGTCAACACCTGGATTTTTCCATCGCCGGGTGCAGCGCCGTTGGGGAGTGGATTTCCAGCGCCGGACGAGGCGATTATTACCCGGCGCCAGGGGGGGAAACTTTCTCTTCCGCGCCGGGGAATCCATACTTGATGCGCGACGCCCGCGCGCCGACGCGGGTCGCCCGGAAAAGAACTGGCGGAGAATTGACACAAAAGTCCTCACAATTCAGATTCAAAGCGCTACAATCGACCGCAGTCACATTTTTCAATTCACATGAGTATTGCTATGAAAAATATCAATCCTACCCAGACTGCCGCCTGGCAGGCCCTTGAGCAGCATTACGCCGCCATGAAAGACGTGAAGATCGCCGATCTGTTTGCTCAGGATGCCGATCGTTTCAGTAAGTTTTCCGCCACCTTCGGCGATCTGATGCTGGTGGACTACTCCAAAAACCGCATTACCGCCGAGACCCTGGAAAAATTGCAGGCGCTGGCGAAAGAGACCGATCTGGCCGGGGCGATTAAGTCGATGTTCTCCGGTGAGAAAATTAACCGTACTGAAGATCGCGCGGTATTGCATGTGGCGCTGCGTAACCGCAGCAATACGCCGATTGTGGTTGACGGCAAAGATGTGATGCCGGAAGTCAACGCGGTGCTGGAAAAGATGAAAGCTTTCTCAGAGGCGATCATCGGCGGTAGCTGGAAAGGCTATACCGGCAAAGCCATTACCGACGTGGTGAACATCGGTATCGGCGGTTCCGACCTCGGCCCGTACATGGTGACCGAGGCGCTGCGCCCTTACAAAAACCATCTCAACATGCATTTTGTTTCCAACGTCGACGGCACTCATATTGCGGAAGTGCTGAAGAATGTGAACCCGGAAACCACGCTGTTCCTGGTGGCCTCCAAAACGTTCACCACCCAGGAAACCATGACCAACGCCCACAGCGCCCGCGACTGGTTCCTGAAAACCGCCGGCGATGAACAACACGTGGCGAAGCACTTTGCGGCGCTTTCCACTAACGCGAAAGCGGTTGGCGAGTTTGGTATTGATACCGCCAATATGTTCGAATTCTGGGACTGGGTAGGCGGTCGCTACTCGCTGTGGTCGGCGATTGGTCTGTCGATCATTCTGTCGGTGGGCTTTGACAACTTTGTCGAACTGCTGTCCGGCGCTCACGCCATGGACCAGCACTTCTCCACGGCTGCGCCGGAGCAAAACCTGCCGGTGCTGCTGGCGCTGATCGGTATCTGGTACAACAATTTCTTCGGCGCGGAAACTGAAGCTATTCTGCCGTACGACCAGTATATGCACCGTTTTGCCGCCTATTTCCAGCAGGGCAATATGGAGTCCAACGGCAAGTATGTCGATCGTAACGGCCAGGCTGTCAGCTATCAGACGGGGCCGATCATCTGGGGCGAGCCGGGGACAAATGGTCAGCACGCCTTCTATCAGTTGATTCACCAGGGGACTAAGCTGGTGCCGTGTGACTTTATCGCCCCGGCGATTACTCATAACCCGCTGTCCGATCACCATCCGAAACTGTTGAGCAACTTCTTTGCCCAGACCGAGGCGCTGGCGTTCGGCAAATCCCGTGAAGTTGTGGAACAAGAGTTCCGTGACCAGGGTAAAGACCCGGCGCAACTGGAGCACGTGGTGCCGTTTAAGGTATTTGAAGGCAACCGCCCGACTAACTCCATCCTGCTGCGGGAAATCACTCCCTACAGCCTGGGGGCGCTGATTGCTCTGTATGAGCATAAAATCTTCACCCAGGGGGCGATTCTGAATATCTTCACCTTCGACCAGTGGGGCGTGGAGCTGGGCAAACAGCTGGCCAACCGTATCCTGCCGGAGCTGAAAGAGGATAAGGCGGTAGACAGCCACGACAGTTCGACTAACGGCCTGATCAATCGCTATAAAGCCTGGCGCGGTTAAGTTAATGGTGTAGTTGAAAAATGCCGGCGTCATTGCCGGCATTTTTAATGGTCGGTGAGCCGTCAGTTCCCGGGCATGACCGAGGGTTTATCGGCTGCTTCGCGCGGCGCTGATTCCCATAAACTCTCCAGCTCCTCCAGCGTCTTCCCTTTGGTCTCCGGAACAAACTTCCACATAAACAACGCCGCCAGCACGCCCATACAGCCATAAATCCAGTAGGAGAAGCCGTTATGGAAATGGGCGACCAGCCATGAGTTTTTGTCCATCATCGGGAATGTCCAGGAGACGAAGTAGTTAGCCAGCCACTGGGCGGCCACAGCGATAGCCAGCGCCTTGCCGCGAATCGCATTGGGAAAGATTTCCGCCAGCAGCACCCAGCATACCGGTCCCCAGGACATGGCGAAGGCGGCGACATAAAACAACATGGCGATCAGCGCGATAACGCCGGAACTCTGGGTATAGAAGGCGGTGCCGAGGCTGAACATACCGATAGCCATGCCCAGCGCGCCGATGATCTGCAGCGGTTTACGGCCGAATTTATCCACAGTCATGATAGCGAGCACCGTGAAGCTCAGGTTAATCACCCCGACAATAATGGTTTGCAGCAGCGCGACATCGGTACTGGCGCCGAGGGTTTTAAACACTTCCGGCGCATAGTAGAGCACCACATTGATGCCGACGAATTGCTGGAATACGGAAAGCATCACGCCAATCACGATGACGCCAGCGCCGAACATCAGCAGCCGTCCACCGGTTCTGCGGCCATGTTCCAGGGATTGCGCGATGTCCTGCATCGCGATTCTGGCCTGCTCTGCTCCCATAATATTGCTGAGGATCCCCTGCGCCTTTTTTTGCTGGCCGCGGGCCATCAGCCAGCGTGGGCTTTCCGGAACTGTAAACAATAACCCTAAAAATAACAGCGCCGGGATACATTCCGAGGCGAACATATAACGCCAGCCATTGATATGTAGCCAGGTGGCATCGCCGGATTTAGCAATGAAATAATTCACGCAGTAAACTAAAAGCTGCCCGAATATAATTGCGAACTGGTTGAAGGAGACCAGCTTGCCGCGGATTTCCGCGGGGGCGATTTCGGCGATATACATTGGCGAGAGCATCGATGCCAGCCCAACGCCAACGCCGCCAATAATCCGGTAAATAACAAATTCCGGGACGTAGCCGGCGAGATAAACCGGTACCGTATTATCCGGATTAATTGACGTAAACCCCAGTTCCGGCCAGGCAGAGCCGACGCCGGAAATAAAAAACAGCAGTGCCGCGATTTTCAGCGAATCCCGGCGCCCAAAGCGGTTACTGCAGTAACCGCCGATAGCCCCGCCGATGATGCAGCCTATCAGAGCGCTGGCGACGCAGAAACCCAGCAGTGAGTTGGCAGCGGCTTCACTTAATTGCTGCGGGGCGACAAAGACAGTATTCAGCGAATCCACCGTCCCGGAAATAACCGCAGTATCGTAACCGAATAACAGCCCTCCTAATGTGGCAACTAACGTAATCGTAAAAATATACGTGGAATTATACTGACTCTTCATTATCAGACCTGCCTTTTCAGTTCAGGAACCTGTTGTATCGTCCCCTTATTTTTTTACTCAGGGACGACGTTGTTATCACTTATGGTTTCTGATGGTCGGGCGGTGGGGGAGGGATGACAATTGCCATTTTTTACAATGTAATTATGTTTTGTCTTTTCTGTGATCGTGGCGGGATTTATATACGCAGTCTTATTATGGTAAAACTGAATGAGTTAACCAAAAATAAGTGATGTAGCCCACAAAAAACAATTATCAGAAGCGAATTCTTAAATAACGTAATAGTGATTTGCGCGCGCGGAGAGATCGCTGGACATGGTTCAGAAATATTCTATAACCGATGATATCCGCGTATCTGGTGACAGAATAAGTAGATCGCGATCACGGTTTTAACGTATAACAGGGCGAAGTTAATCAAAAACGAGGTGTTGTTATGAGCGTGCAGAATCGCCGCTGGGCGGACCTGATCGCCGCATTTTTACAGGCAGTACTTAACCTGGCGCTATTGAGCCTGGGGATTATCCTGATAATCTTCCTGGGGAAGGAGACGCTACATCTGGCGGATGTGTTAATCACCAGCGGCATCCAGGCCAGTAAATATGAACTGGTGGAAGGGTTGCTGGTGTACTTCCTGTATTTCGAATTTATTGCTCTGATACTGAAGTACTTTCAGTCCGGTTACCACTTTCCGCTACGCTATTTTGTCTATATCGGGATCACCGCGATTGTACGGCTGATTATTGTCGATAATGCTTCGCCGGTGGATGTGCTGCTCTATTCCGGGGCTATTTTACTGCTGGTCATCACGCTGTGGCTGTGTAACAGCCAGCGCCTGAAGCGTGAATAAGCGACGACGTCAGAAACACCCTAAAGGCTTTGCGCCTTTAGGGTCGTGACTTAATCCCGGGGGATGATCAGCGTCTGGCCCGGGTAGATTTTATCCGGGTGGGACAGCATTGGTTTGTTGGCTTCGAAAATCTTCATGTAGGCGTTGGCATTGCCGTACTGCGCTTTGGCAATCGCGCTGAGGGTATCGCCGGATTTCACCGTGTAATAATCACTGGCATTGGCTGTGTTATTGGTGACGCTGATGTTGTCTTCCACATCGCTGATCCCTGCCACGTTACCCACGGCAACCAGTAACTTTTCCTTCTCTTCCTGGCTTAAGCCTTCTCCTGTTACCGTAGCCTTGCCGTCTGCCGCGATATCAATATTGACACGATCGGCGCCGGGCAGACCCAGTTTCGTCACATGCTCTTTTAACTTTTCGCTCATGTCGGTGCTGCTTTTGCCGCTCACGGCATCCCACAGTTTTTCACCGGCCTCTTTCACAAAGTTGAATAAACCCACAGTCACCTCCTGTTGTCCTGGACAATGGATACAGAGGCGGGTGATCCGCCCCCGTTTGCGCGCACCAGGCTAAGCGCCGCCGGGGCTATCTTCAATCGGAAATCTCCTGGGGGAGATAAAATCGGATATCACCAGGGCGCGACGCACTGATTTTGCGCCGGAACAGTGTTAACCATAGCAGATGGCGCCCGGAATGGTTTTCATCCCGGGCTCAGGTAAAAAAAGGGCGACCCGCAGGTCGCCTAAAACAGTCACAAGTTGGGTTAATTCAAGTTGAGGGTTTTGCAGTGGCATCTCCCCTTCAGACTCAGGCAGAAAGATTCTGACAGCATCCTGAAACATCAGGGCAGTAAAACTTCTTTCTTCCCGCCAGGCGTCATCCCGGCGGAAAATTCCAGGGAGTGGGGGACATTCCCCCACGTATTTAGCCTTTCACACCGCCCGCGGTCAGGCCGCTGACCAGCCAGCGCTGAGCGAGCAGGAACACGACGGTAATCGGTATTGCCGAAAGTACGGCGGCGGCGGCGAAGTCGCCCCACAGATAGTTCTGCGGGTTGAGATATTGTTGCATCCCTACCGCCAGGGTATAGCTGTTGACGTCACGCAGCAGTAGAGAGGCCACCGGTACTTCGGTGATAGCGGCGATAAACGACAGGATAAATACCACCGCCAGAATCGGTACCGACAGCGGCAGCAGTACCAGACGGAAGGCCTGCCACGGCGTAGCGCCATCCAGCGCGGCAGCTTCTTCCAGCGAACCGTCGATGGTTTCAAAATAGCCTTTAATGGTCCAGACGTGCAGCGCAATGCCGCCCAGGTAAGCGAAAATCACCCCGCCATGGGTGTTCAGGCCGATAAACGGAATGTACTGCCCGAGGCGATCGAACAGGGCATACAGCGCCACCAGTGAAAGGACCGCCGGGAACATCTGGAAAATCAGCATCCCTTTAAGCAGCGTCGCTTTCCCCGGGAAGCGCATGCGGGCGAAAGCGTAAGCGCAGGTCGTGGAAAGCGTCACAATACCGATAGCGGTGATCCCGGCGATTTTCACCGAGTTCCACAGCCACAGCAGCACCGGGAAGGGGGGCGGCGTGACGCGGCCATCAGCGTGTTCCACGCTGAAGCCTAACGCCAGCCGCCAGTGCTCCCAGGAGATTTGGTCCGGGATCAGGCTTCCGGTTGCGAAGTTCCCGGCGCGCAGCGAGATGGCGATAACCATCAGCAGCGGGAACATAATGGCTGCGATAAAAATCAGCAGGCCTAAGTGCGTCAGCAGGAGGCGCAGTTTTTGAGATTTGGGTTGAACCATGGCCATATTTTCTTGACTCCTTAATGCTGCTCCAGGCTGTTGCGCCCGTCACCATCACCCGGGGCGACGCTGTGCATCCCGCGTTCGTCCCGGTTCGCGCCGCCGGCATATCAGCGGCGGCGGATGTTATCGATTAATCGAACTTCATACGCGTTGCTTTCAGGTTAACAATCGCCAGCGCCCCAACCAGCAGGAAGATCAGCGTGGCGATAGCCGCCGCCAGACCGAAGTCCTGGCCGCCGCCGCCTTCGAAGGCGATGCGGTAGGTATAGCTGACCAGCAGGTCGGTATAGCCGGCCGGCGTGGTGGTGCCGAGGCGGTCCGGGCCGCCGTTGGTCAACAACTGAATCAACACGAAGTTATTAAAGTTAAAGGCGAAACTGGCAATCATCAGCGGCGTCAGCGGCTTAATCAGCAGCGGCAACGTGATGCGGAAGAAGTTCTGGAACGGGCCGGCGCCGTCCATTGCCGAAGCTTCGTACAGGTCATCAGGAATCGCTTTCAGCAGCCCCATGCACAGAATCATCATGTACGGGTAGCCCAGCCAGGTATTGACGATGATAATCATCGCTCTGGCGGTGGTCGGGTCGCTGAACCAGGCCGGTTTGATGCCGAACAGCGCGCTGAGCATCATGTTGATTTCACCGAAACTCTGGTTGAATAACCCTTTGAAAATCAGAATCGAGATAAATGACGGTACGGCGTAGGGCAGAATCAGCAATACCCGGTAGACAGCTTTGCCCTTCAGGGATTCCCACTGCACCAGACAGGCCAGTACCATGCCGACCGCCACGGTCAGAATAACGGTCAGTACCGAGAACACCACGGTCCAGACAAAGATGGCCAGGAAAGGTTTCTGGATACCGTCATCGGTGAAGACGCGGGTGAAGTTTTCCCAGCCGATGGTGACGGTATAGCCCGGGCTGAGCTGTTCGCTTCCCCAGCTTCCGTCGGCATTGATGGCCTGGTAGAAGCCCGCCGCATCGTTCGGGCGATAGCGGGTATCGGTCTGATTGTTGGTCAGGGTCTGGTCATCCGCCAGCGTATACAGCGGACGGGTGCCGGAAAACTGACGCAGGGAGCTCATCACCAGTTGGCTGCCGTCGGGCATTTCAGCGGTAATTTGGGTCAGCGCCTGGCGGTTCTGAGTGATGACGCGCAGATTGGCGCGCTCGCCGTCCGGCAGAGCGGCGGCTTCGGTCAGTTTCAGATGCTGCTCGCCGCTAAAGGCGAACGGCTCAGAAATATAGTTTTTACTGCTTGCGCCATCGGTCAGCGCCAGTTGCCACTTATCACCGTCCGGATAGAGGGCGAAATTATACGCGCTGCCGGCCTGATACTGGCGATCCATCAATACCTGCTGGGCGCGCTCGAAGGTGAGCTGGTTGGTGCTGCTGTAGTTGGTAAAGGCGATAGCGATAGTGCACACCAGCGGGAAGAGTACGAATAGCCCCATCCCCGCCAGACCCGGGTAGACGTAGCGCCAGGCGTAGGCGCGGCGGTTAGCGAAAATATACAGGCCAGCAGAGCTTAAAATCAGCGTCATGATGGCAAACAGGTACTCCCCCTGGGCGTACATCAAAACGACAAGATAACCAACCAGCAGGCCTAACAGCGCAATGACCGACCATTTCAGCGCTTCGCTCTGCCACCAGTGGCTCTTTTTAATCACATCCATGGGGTTATTCCTCTACAGCGGTGACTAAACCTCTCCCCCTCGGGATACGGAGGGGGAGGGTACGCAACAATTACTTGGTGATACGGCCCTGAGCGTCTTTCAGCGCCTCATCCACGGTCTGGCGACCGCTTACTGCGTTGATAACAGCGGTACGGACCGCGTACCAGAAGGCGGACATCTGTGGGATGTTCGGCATGATTTCGCCTTTCTGGGCGTTAGCCATGGTAGCGGCGATGCGCGGATCTTTTTCCAGCTCTTCCTGGTAAGTTTTCAGCGCTACGGCGCCCAGCGGTTTGTCCTTGTTCACTTCCGCCAGACCTTCGTTAGTCATCAGGTAGTTTTCCAGGAACTCTTTCGCCAGCTCTTTGTTCGGACTGGCGGCGTTGATACCGGCGCTCAGTACCCCAACGAACGGTTTAGAGGCCTTGCCTTTGAAGGTTGGCAGCAGGGCGACACCGTAGTTCACCTTGCTCTTATCGATATTCGACCACGACCACGGGCCGTTGATGGTCATGGCGGTTTCGCCTTTGTTGAACGCCGCTTCAGCGATGGAGTAATCGGTGTCAGCGTTCATGTGTTTGTTTTTCACCAAATCGACCAGGAAGCCAAGGCCGGCTTTGGCGCCTGCGCTATCCACGCCAACATCTTTCACATCGTATTTGCCGTCGGCGAGTTTAAAGGCGTATCCGCCATCAGCGGCGATCAGCGGCCAGGTGAAGTACGGTTCCTGCAGGTTGAACATCAGCGCGCTCTTACCTTTCGCCTTCAGCTCTTTATCCAGCGCCGGGATCTCTTCCCAGGTTTTCGGCGGTTCCGCGACCAGGTCTTTGTTGTAAATCAGCGACAGCGCTTCTACTGCGATCGGATAAGCGATGAGTTTGCCGTTGTAGCGCACCGCATCCCAGGTGAACGGGTAGACTTTGTCCTGGAAGGCTTTATCCGGCGTGATTTCCGCCAGCAGGCCGGACTGCGCGTAACCACCAAAACGGTCGTGGGCCCAGAAAATGATGTCCGGACCATCGCCGGTGGCGGCAACCTGCGGGAATTTCTCTTCCAGCTTGTCCGGGTGCTCTACGCTAACTTTGATGCCGGTGTCTTTTTCGAACTTTTTACCCACCTCTGCGAGGCCGTTATAGCCTTTATCGCCGTTGATCCAGATAACCAGTTTGCCTTCTTCAATTTTGGCAAGCGCGGAAGCGGAGAACATCATTGTTGTCAGAGCAGACAGCGCAAGGATACGAGCGCCGGTTTTCATATTCATAAGTCCCATCCTTTTGGTTGGTGGTTATGCACGTGGATACAGTGAATGGCTTTTCAATCAGCAGTCTGCGTTTATGACAAGCGCTTCTCATCCTCCCTTACCCTACGCCCCACCCCCTTCGAGTGTGATCGCGGTAACAATACTGGCCGTTCTGTGGCACGGCGCACAAAAAACAGCAGCAGTTTTTGGCTACAGGATCACGAAAATCCCGTCAGGTTGCCGTAATCGGTTGCAGACCCTCCCCTCTCATCCTCCCGTCTCCTCCCCCACGAAAAAGCGAGGGGGTGGAGGATTTACACCCTGTCGCGATCCTTCATAGTCAGACACATCTTGTTGCACCTGCCGTCTGGCGGGCAGTCGTAGTGAAGGGAGAAAGGCATGTCGAGCGTAAAGCTGCAGAATGTAACGAAAGCCTGGGGCGACGTCGTAGTGTCCAGAAATATCAATCTGGATATTGAAGCCGGGGAGTTCGTGGTATTTGTTGGACCGTCAGGCTGCGGTAAATCGACGCTGTTGCGCATGATTGCAGGACTGGAAACGATCACCAGCGGTGATTTGTTTATCGGCGATAAGCGCATGAATGACATTCCCCCCGCCGAGCGTGGCGTCGGGATGGTCTTCCAGTCTTATGCGCTGTATCCACACCTCAATGTCGCGGAGAACATGTCTTTCGGTCTGAAACTGGCCGGCGCAAAAAAAGAGGTGATTAACCACCGGGTGACCCAGGTCGCCGAAGTACTCCAGCTGGCGCATCTACTGGAGCGGCGTCCGAAAGCGCTCTCCGGCGGCCAGCGTCAGCGTGTGGCGATTGGCCGTACACTGGTGGCGGAGCCGGATGTGTTCCTGCTTGACGAACCTCTTTCCAACCTCGATGCCGCGCTGCGCGTCCAGATGCGTATTGAAATCTCCCGCCTCCATAAGCGCCTGAAACGCACCATGATTTACGTCACCCACGATCAGGTTGAAGCGATGACCCTCGCTGACAAGATTGTGGTGCTGGACGCCGGTCGTATTGCCCAGGTCGGCAAGCCGCTTGAGCTGTACCACTACCCGGCAGACCGCTTCGTCGCCGGATTTATCGGTTCGCCGAAAATGAATTTCCTGCCGGTGAAAGTCACCGCGACGGCTATCGATCAGGTGCAGGTGGAACTGCCTAACCGCCAGCAGGTCTGGCTGCCGGTGGACAGCGCCAATGTGCAGGTGGGATCGAATATGTCTCTGGGGATTCGCCCGGAGCATCTGCTGCCCAGCGACATTGCTGATGTCACCCTGGAGGGGGAAGTACAGGTAGTGGAGCAACTTGGTCACGAAACACAAATCCATATCCAAATTCCGGCGTTACGTCAAAACCTGGTGTATCGCCAGAACGACGTGGTGCTGGTTAAAGAGGGTGCCACATTCGCCATCGGCCTGCCGCCGGAGCGTTGCCATCTGTTCCGTGAAGATGGCACCGCCTGTCGTCGGCAGCATAAAGAGCCCGGCGTTTAAGCATTCCATAAAATAAAGAAAAGCAATGATCTCAGGAGATAGAATGATGATTACTCTGCGCAAACTCCCGGTGGCGGTCGCTGTCGCAGCAGGCATTATGTCTGCTCAGGCACTGGCAGTAGATTTCCACGGCTACGCTCGTTCCGGTATTGGCTGGACCGGTAGTGGCGGTGAACAGCAATGCTTCCAGGCAACGGGGGCTCAAAGTAAATACCGTCTCGGTAACGAATGTGAAACTTACGCAGAATTAAAACTGGGCCAGGAAGTGTGGAAAGAGGGCGACAAGAGCTTCTACTTCGACACCAACGTGGCTTACTCCATTGCACAACAGAATGACTGGGAAGCTACCAACCCGGCATTCCGTGAAGTCAACGTGCAGGGTAAAAACCTGATCGACTGGCTGCCAGGTTCCACCATTTGGGCCGGTAAGCGCTTCTATCAGCGTCATGATGTACACATGATCGACTTCTACTACTGGGATATCTCTGGTCCTGGCGCCGGTATTGAAAATATCGATCTGGGCTTCGGTAAGCTCTCTGTAGCGGCAACCCGTTCTTCTGAATCTGGCGGTTCGTCTGCGTTTGCCGATCGCGACCCGGTCACTGGCGACAGAACTTATAACAATGAAGTTCCGAACGATGTTTTCGATGTTCGTTTAGCGGGTCTGGAAACCAACCCGGGCGGTACTCTTGAGCTGGGCGTGGACTACGGCCATACCAACATTCCTGACGACTACTATCTGCGTCCGGGCGCCACTAAAGATGGCTGGATGTTCACCGCTGAACACACCCAGAGCATGCTGAAAGGCTATAACAAATTTGTACTGCAGTACGCCACCGATGCGATGACATCAAATGGCAAAGGCCAGGCGCAGGGCGGCAGCATTGATAACGATGGTAAAATGTGGCGCGTGCTGGACCACGGCGCTATCTCTCTGGGCGACCGTTGGGACCTGATGTACGTGGCGATGTACCAGGATATCAACCTCGATAACAACAACGGCAGCAAGTGGTGGACCGTGGGCGTACGTCCGATGTTCAAATGGACGCCGATCATGAGCACCCTGCTGGAAGTGGGTTACGACAACGTCAAATCCCAGCGCGTGGATAAAACTAACGACCAGTACAAAATCACCCTGGCGCAACAGTGGCAGGCTGGCGACAGCATCTGGTCGCGTCCGGCAATTCGTCTGTTCGCAACCTATGCGAAGTGGGATGAAAAATGGGGCTATGACAATGGCGTCGCTTATCGCGATACCAGCGCAACCACCTTCAGCCGCGGCGACAATGATGAGTGGAGCTTCGGCGCCCAGATGGAAATCTGGTGGTAATAGCGCTGACGCTACGTCACCGGAGAGGGGGAAACCCCTCTCCGATTCCGTTTAACCTGTAACCGCGTTTTACATTCCGGTGATGCGCGCTTTTGCCTGGCCAGCGTTCACCGTACTCCATCGAGGTCATAACAATGAAAATGAAGAAAAGTCTCGTCGCGCTTTGCCTGAGCGCAGGGTTACTGACTGGCGTACCGGGCATCGTCCTGGCTGACGTCAACGTTGTACCGCAGGATACCTCGGCGGCGCCGGCGATTCCGGCTTCCGCGCTCCAGCAACTGCAGTGGACGCCGGTGGCGCAGTCCAAAACGCAAACCACCTCACTGGCGACTACAGGCCAGCGCCTGAACGCCGGGGATATCGCAGGCCCGGTGGCCGCCTACAGCGTTCCGGCCAATATCGGTGAACTGACCATTACCCTGAGCAGCGAAGCGAAGAAAAACGAAGTTTTCGCGCCTAACGTACTGGTTCTTGATCAGAACCTGACGCCGTCCGCCTTTTTTCCCAGCAGCTACTTTACTTATCAGCAACCCGGTGTGATGTCCGCCGATCGCCTGGAAGGGACGCTGAAGCTGACTCCGGCGCTGGGACAGCAGAAAATTTACCTGTTGGTGTTTACCACCAATAAAGATCTGCAAAACACCACCACGATGATCGATCCGGCCAAAGCCTATGCCAAAGGGGCCGGTAACGCGATTCCTGATATCCCGGATCCCATTGCCCGCCACAGCACCGATGGCACGCTGAAACTGAAGGTCAGCACCAATTCCGCCTCCAGCGTGCTGGTTGGCCCGCTGTTTGGTTCCTCTGGTCCAGGTCCGGTCACGGTCGGCAATACCGCCGCGCCGGCGACCGCCTATGCGGCGCCCGCTGCTGCGACTGCTCCGGCAGTGTCGCCCGCCGCGAAGAGCGAACCGATGCTGAATGACACGGAAAGTTACTTCAATCAGGCGATTAAACAGGCCGTCGCGCAGGGCGATATTGATAAGGCTTTGAAACTGCTGAATGAAGCCGAGCGTCTGGGGTCTACCTCCGCCCGTTCAACTTTTATCAGCAGTGTAAAAGGCAAGGGGTAATCATCTCCCCGCATTGCTGATGCTTGTAAGTCCTGGTGCGCTTCGGCGCACCCTTTTTTACTGTTCTGATGTCGGGCAGTATCCTGATTTTTTTGCTGTAATGCGCCACACCGTATAGTAGATGCGGTATCCTGCTGGTACTGCGTTGCGATAAGATAGCGCAACGCTGGCTCATGCTTATCAGCCGATTATGACGTGGATCGATGAAGCCGCTTTATCCCTGAAATCTGTTGCACTTTTGTTGCCTTTTTGATCGTTTAAATACGTATTGCTCGCCACGATGTACCCATTCTGCGTTACAATGCCGCCAGGTATTCTTCCGGAGAAGCGTTAATGTCTCACGCTGCGCTGGCGCAGTTGCGCGCACTGCAATATTTTGCGCAAATTCCCTCCACCCTGGAGGCATCGCTGCTTGACTGGCTAATGCTGGAAGATTCGATGACAAAGCGCTTTGAGCAGTACTGCCAGCGGGTTAGTGTAGAAATCTGTTTTGAGGATTTTGTCGGTCCTGACGCGATGTCGAAGGACGAAGCGTCATTACTGCCGGCGGAATCGCAGTACTGGCTGCGCGAGATCCTGCTGTGCGGCGACGGTGTTCCCTGGCTGGCTGGCCGAACGCTGGTTCCGGCGTCTACCCTTAACGGGCCGGAGCTGGCGCTGCGTCAACTGGGGACGACGCCGCTGGGGCGCTATCTGTTTACGTCATCAACGCTAACAAGAGATTTTATTCAGACAGGACAAAGCGATGGGCAGTGGGGGCGCCGTTCCCGGCTGCGGCTTTCCGGAAAACCGCTATTACTGACCGAGTTATTCCTGCCCGCTTCGCCTGTGTATTAAGAGGAAGTCAAAATGGAGTGGAGTCTGAAGCAGGATAAGCTACTGGCTTATCATCGGCTGATGCGCACTGATAAACCGATCGGCGCGCTGTTGCTGCTCTGGCCGACGCTGTGGGCGCTGTGGGTGGCGACGCCGGGCGTACCGCCGCTTCCGGTGCTGTTGGTGTTTGTTGCCGGCGTCTGGCTGATGCGGGCGGCGGGCTGTGTGGTAAACGACTATGCCGATCGTAAATTTGATGGCCACGTTAAGCGTACGGCAAACCGTCCGATGCCCAGCGGCGCAGTGACAGAGCGGGAAGCGCGCACACTGTTTGTGGTGCTGGTTCTGCTTTCCTTCCTGCTGGTGTTAACCCTCAATCGGATGACGATTTTGCTTTCGGTGGCCGCACTGGCGCTGGCGTGGGTGTATCCGTTTATGAAACGCTATACCCACTTGCCGCAGGTGGTCCTGGGGGCGGCTTTCGGCTGGTCGATTCCGATGGCCTGGGCGGCGGTCAGTGAATCTGTTCCTCTGACCTGCTGGTTGATGTTTCTTGCCAATATCTGCTGGGCGGTAGCCTACGATACTCAGTATGCGATGGTGGACCGGGATGATGATCTTAAAATCGGGATTAAGTCGACGGCGATATTATTTGGCCGCTATGACAAGCTGATCATTGGTCTGCTGCAAATTGCCGTGATGATCCTGATGGCGCTGATCGGTTGGCTGAATGGGCTGGGCGGGGCGTTTTACTGGTCTATTTTGCTGGCCGGCGGGCTGTTCGCGCATCAACAGAAACTAATTGCCGGACGCGAACGCGAGCCATGCTTCCGCGCTTTTATGAATAACAACTACGTCGGACTGGTGCTGTTCCTTGGTCTGGTAGTGAGCTACCTGCATCTCTGAGGTCAGTCTGCATTGCCGGGTGGACGACAACGCTTCCTCATCCGGGTAAACAAAACCCCGAGCGCCGGATCTGCGGCTCTCGGGGTTTATTTTTGCGGTATTGGTAAAACCCGCCGGCAGGTTGCCCGGCAGGCGAATTTACCGTTATGTCGTACCGGTAGCGGCGCTTTCCACGGTGAGACGTACGTCGGAAGTCAGCAGATCCGCAAGCAACTGATACACCTTCATGGTCTCTTCCGGCTCAGCATCACCGGTGTCGCTGATGTAGCCTTCATCGCGCAGGGTCAGCACCAGCGACGCAAAGACCGCTTTATCAAAGAACTCCGGCGCGTTGATGCCGTGCAGCACTGAAAGACGCTGCGCTACTGTGCGACTCTCTTTTTCCAGCGTACCGCGGTTGATGGCCGGGTTGGCGCTGAGGATCCAGAAGGTGATAGCGTAGCGCTGGATAGTCTCCCGGGCGCCGGCGGCCAACAGCTGTAGCGTTCGCGACTGGGCGGGATTGACCCGGAACTGGTTATCCTGTTCCAGGATCAACTGCTGGCTCAGTAGTTCTTCAAGCAACCGGTCGACCACGCCTGCCAGCTCGGTTTTCTCCCAGCGCAGGAATAGCTCGGTTTTCAGCATTGGGTAGATCACTTCCACCTGGCGTAGCAGTTCATCACGGGTGATACGCCGGTGCTGGGCGACGATGAGCGCCAGCAGCGACGGCAGAATCAGCATATGCATGATGTTGTTGCGATAGTAGGTCATCAACACCGCCTGCTCGCGGGGCAGAATGATGATATCGCCAATGGTATCTTTTTCGACCTCGAACTTATTCATCTGCAGCGCATGATCGATAAGGTCGCTTGCCGTGGCGGCAGGCGCCGTGGCGTCGCCGGAATAGGGCACCTTACGCATCAGGCTCAGGTAGCATTCCAGTTGCTGGGTGAGCTGTTCGCGGGTCAGAGAGCGCTGGCGCGATGCCAGCAGCGCCGTACAGCACAGGTTCATGGCGTTGGCCGCCCCGGCTTTGTTGATCCGCACCATCAGTTCGGAGGCGATATTGTTGACTGTCGGCGTCAGCCAGGCAGGGCGTACGGCTTCGATCGGATCGATAGACTCGCGCCATTCCGGCACCCGGTGGTTCAGCCAGGATGTGAGCGGCAGCGGCTCACCGAAGTTAACATAGCCCTGGCCGAGATTACGTAATTTGCTCAGGCCGCGCACCATCTGAGAGAGATTCTCTTTTTCTTTGTTGGCGCCGCGCAACTCTTTGGCGTAGGTGCCGACTTCCATCACATGCTCATAGCCGATATAGATGGGCACCAGCGTGATAGGCCGCGTACCGCCGCGCAACATCGCCTGGATTGTCATCGACAGCGTACCGGTTTTCGGGTCCAGCAAACGGCCGGTGCGTGAGCGACCGCCCTCGACAAAATATTCCACCGAGTAGCCGCGGGTGAACAGTTCGCCAAGGTATTCGCGGAACACCGTGGAATACAGTTTGTTGCCTTTAAAGGTGCGGCGAATAAAGAATGCCCCCAGGCGGCGGAAAATCGGCCCCGCCGGCCAGAAGTTGAGGTTAATACCGGCGGCGATATGCGGCGGTACCAGCCCCTGGTGGTACAGAACGTAAGAGAGCAGCAGATAGTCCATATGGCTGCGGTGGCAGGGCACATAGACCAGTTCGTGGCCCTCATGGGCCAGCTTGCGGATGCGCTCGGCGTTATGGACGTTAATGCCCTGATACAGCCGGTTCCAGGTAAAGCCCAGGACCCGATCGGTAATACGAATAGCTTCATAGGAGAAGTTGGCGGCAATCTCTTCCATCAGGGAGATGGCGTTTTGCTGGGCCTTCTCGTGGGAAATCTTTTTGCTGCGCGCTTCGTCTTCCACCGCCCGGGCGATAGCTTTGGAAGCCAGTAATTTCTGGAACAGCTCGTGGCGTACCGGCAGACGCGGCCCTACGGCGGCCAGACGCAGACGGGCAAAGTGCATACGCGCCACTCGCGCCAGCTTCTGGGCGATGCGCTTATCGGTGCCGTGTTCGGTGGCCATCCAGCGCAGCGAGACCGGCGGGGAAAAACGGACAAAACTATCGCGGCCCAGCCAGGAGACGGCGAAAAATTTCTGAATACCGTTCAGCAGACGCAACGGCGGATGGGCCTCGCCCTTTTCCCGCCCCGGCGAGCGGCCGAACATCACCGAAACCGGCACCATCTGCACATCCAGTTGCGGGTTAGCGCGGTGCAGGTCGAGATAGTCATGGAAGACTTTGATCGATTCTTCTTTTGGCGTGTAGTAGGTAAAGACACGCGGCCCGCCGTGGATAAAGACATAGCGTGGTAACAGAGTACCGTCGATCTCCAGGGGTTCCAGCGGGTCGGGAAGTTCATTGGCCAGACACTGGGCGCGCAGAGTCAACAGATCCGCCTTCGAGTTGTAGGGCAGAACGTACATAATCGGGCGCGAAGTGTCCAGGCCAAGCTCTGCGCAGGGATCCGTCGGGATCGACTTGCTGCGAACCAGTACCTTTAACGGTAAATTAAGTAATTTGTAGTAAATGCTCGGCCAGCCTGACATAGATGATGTAAAGCCTCTGGGTTAATCATGCAAATGCGTCGCAAGGATAACAGAAAATGCGCGGCATTTCTGTGATTCACGCGCGCCCGGGCCCGCACGCCGCTAACCGGCGCTGTATCAGGCCGTGGGTGCAGAGATTGCGCCGATGATGCAAGTCAGCAGCGCCTGGGTATAATCAGTGCACAACTCATACATTGATGCGCGTTTTTATAAAAGGTTTCCTGCAATGGCAAATAGTACCTCCGGGCTTACTCGTATCATCAAAGCGGCTGGTTACTCCTGGAAAGGCATCCGCGCCGCCTGGGTGAATGAAGCGGCGTTTCGCCAGGAGGGCGTGGCGGCGGTACTGGCCATTATTATCGCCTGCTGGCTGGATGTGGATGCCATCACTCGGGTATTGCTGATCGGTTCAGTGGTGCTGGTGATGATCGTGGAAATTCTTAATAGCGCCCTTGAAGCGATCGTCGACCGTATCGGTACCGACTACCATGAACTTTCCGGCCGGGCGAAGGATATGGGCTCCGCCGCGGTGCTGATGGCGATTATTCTCGCTGTTTTCACCTGGGTCACGCTGCTTTGGTTACATTTGCGATAGGTCTTCCATAGTCGGTTAAGTCCCTGGTTTTTTGTTTAATTGTGGTTCCAAAATCGCCAGAGGCTGTATATACTCACAGCATAACTGTATATACACCCAGGGGGCGGAATGAAAGCATTAACAACCAGGCAGCAGGAGGTGTTTGATCTCATCCGGGATCATATAAGCCAGACCGGTATGCCGCCGACGCGCGCTGAAATTGCTCAGCGTCTTGGTTTCCGTTCGCCTAATGCGGCTGAAGAGCATCTGAAAGCGCTGGCCCGCAAAGGGGTGATTGAGATTGTCTCTGGCGCCTCGCGCGGCATTCGTTTACTACACGAAGAAGAAGCAGGCCTGCCGCTGGTCGGTCGGGTGGCGGCCGGGGAGCCCCTGCTGGCGCAGCAGCATATCGAAGGCCATTATCAGGTCGATCCTTCTCTGTTTAAGCCCGGCGCGGATTTTTTGCTGCGGGTTAGCGGCATGTCGATGAAAGACATCGGTATTCTGGACGGCGACTTGCTGGCGGTACACAAAACCCAGGAGGCCAGAAACGGCCAGGTGATTGTGGCGCGCATTGATGACGAAGTCACCGTGAAGCGCCTTAAAAAAGTGGGCAATGTTGTTCATTTGTTGCCGGAGAATAACGAGTTCGAGCCGATTGTCGTGGACCTGCGCGAACGCAGTTTTTCTATCGAAGGCCTGGCCGTTGGTGTGATTCGTAACGGCGACTGGCTGTAAGCGCCGGGCATCTGTGATGCCTGATGCTGACTCTGACTCTGACTCAGTTTCCACAACCATGGCCACCTTGAAGGCCATGGTTTTTCATTTCTGTCTCTTGCTTTAACTGTCGTGGATCGCTAATGCAAGGCTTCCCTGCAACCGACCGGGCGCTGTGGCGTCTGGCGTTACCAATGATTTTCTCAAACATTACGGTTCCGCTGCTTGGGCTGGTGGATACTGCAGTGATTGGGCATCTGGATAGTCCTGTCTATCTGGGGGGCGTCGCCATTGGCGCAATGGCCACCAGTTTTCTGTTTATGCTGCTGCTGTTCCTGCGGATGAGCACTACCGGCTTAACGGCTCAGGCTTACGGCGCCAGGGACGATCGCGCGCTGGCCAGGGCGCTTGTTCAGCCGCTAATACTGGCGCTGGCGGCGGGTGTCGCCATTGTGCTGCTGCGCGCGCCGTTGATTGACCTGGCGCTGCATATTGTCGGGGGTAATGAGGATGTTCTGTATCAGGCGCGGCGTTTTCTGGAAATCCGCTGGCTGAGCGCGCCGGCATCGCTGGCTAATCTGGTACTGCTGGGATGGCTGCTGGGCGTCCAGTATGCCCGGGCGCCGGTAATCTTGCTGGTGGTGGGCAATGTGCTCAACATTGTGCTCGATCTGTGGCTGGTCGTGGGGCTGCAGATGAATGTGCGCGGGGCGGCGCTGGCGACGCTGGGGGCGGAATATGTCACTTTTATCATTGGGTTGCTAATGGTCAGGCATGTGCTGAATCTCCGCGCTATCCCGCTGGCGGCGCTGCGTGGGGCATGGCGTGGGAATCTTCGCCGTCTGCTGGCCCTGAACCGCGATATTATGTTGCGCTCCCTGCTACTGCAGCTTTGTTTTGCCGGCATCACTATTTGCGGCGCCCGTCTCGGCGGCGATGTGGTGGCAGTGAATGCCGTGTTGATGACATTACTCACCTTTACGGCCTATGCGCTGGACGGTTTTGCCTACGCAGTGGAGGCGCATTCCGGGCAAGCTTATGGCGCCAGAGACGGTAGTCAGATGGTTGGGGTCTGGAGAGCGGCCTGTCGCCAGTCCTTTATCGTGGCGCTGGCTTTTGCGCTGGTTTATGCCATGGCCGGGAAGGAGATTGTTGCCCTGCTGACATCGCTGCCGGAGCTACGGGAAATGGCCGGGCACTTTTTGTGGTGGCAGGTTCTGCTGCCCGTGGTGGGTGTCTGGTGTTATCTGCTGGACGGTATGTTTATCGGCGCGACGCGCGGCGCGGAAATGCGTAATAGCATGGCGGTCGCAGCGATAGGATTTGGCGTGACGCTGTTAAGCGTGCCGTGGCTGGGGAACCACGGTTTATGGCTGGCGCTGGCGGTTTTTCTGGCTCTGCGCGGGCTGGCGCTTGGCTGGATCTGGCGGCGCCACTGGCGTAATGGCAGCTGGTTTGCCTGATGTATTTGCACCTGCCGTCAGGCGGGTGATGGTCGCGTATGGTTAAAGATTCTGATAAATCCTCTGGTTCCCATATTGCCATCTATAATTAGAATCGTGTTCAGTTGAAAGTTATGGTAATTACGGACTCCGGCGAGTTTATGGAGTATGGTTATAACCAATGATGAGGACCTGATGATGAATAAAGACCAGGTAGGCGGCAACTGGAAACAGCTGAAAGGCAAAGTGAAAGAGCAGTGGGGGAAACTCACTGATGATGACGTTACCGTGATCGAAGGGAAACGCGATCAGTTGGTCGGTAAAATCCAGGAACGCTATGGATACGCGAAAGACCAGGCAGAGAAAGAGGTCAGTGACTGGGAACGTCATAATGATTACCGCTGGTAGCCAGGCACAGCCTGATATGTGCCAACGCTTAACCCTCTGAGGCTACCCGGGTACAGGGATGTACCTTCCCTCCTTGCTATTTCCCGCGTTTTTTCACCATCACACTGTGGTCATGGCTGCAATTTTCCGGATGCTCACAGGACTCGACCTCACCACAAGGGGCGCACAGTCCATGAGCTTCAATAACATTATGGTGTAGGGTGAACCCCATCCCGGACGCCAGGTGATGCATGATCTCTTCCACGCCTTGCGCACACTCCTCTTTGACCGCGCCGCAGCGATCGCAGATAAACAGCGCTGAAGTATGGGTTGGTTGATCAAAGTGATGGCAGACCACGTAACTATTGGTCGATTCCACTTTGTGTACAAAACCCTGCTCCAGTAGAAAATCCAGCGCCCGGTAGACGGTCGGGGGCTTTGCCTGAGGTTCTGTGGCACGCAGCAGGTCGAGCAGATCGTAGGCGCTGATAGCGCCTTCCTGTAACGTCATCAGACGCAGGACTTCCTGACGCTGCGGCGTCATCCGCACGTTGCGCTGCTGGCACAGCTTTTCAGCGCGCGCTAACACGTTTTGTGATGTCATGGTTTCCATCAGCGTCCTCATTCAGTACAGAGTGGTATCCTGATACTTTATCACGAACCGCGTTAAACGCCGACAATACCCTGTGGCCTGTATCAATGGTCAGGCGCGCCGGTAGCGCCGGCAAGCGGGAAAGGTCGGATCCAGGCAAAGCAGTACCTGTCCGGCAATATGGGCTCTGCCATTAGATAAACCACCAATTCAGGTAGTTTATCAGGTGATTCTTAACTGACGTGATATATTAAGCGGCTATTTGTTTGCCTCACTTTGTGGCTGATTGATAAACGTGAGTGTTAATGAACAGTGCGCTGCGGATATTTTATTCTGCGTAATATCTTGCTTGTTAGCTACCTATAAGGATATTGGGCCATGGAAACCATTGGCATGATAGTCGGGGCCGCGATAGTTATCGGCATTTATATGGTTATTAAAAAGAAGAAAGAGAAAAAGTAGTAAAGCATCACCTTATGGTGCCGTCTTTAGTCCGGGCAAAGGTCACAGGGGATACGTCCATCCCGGGATGTGGTTTTGAGGTTCACAATCCGGGGGCGCTGAGGCGGCGCTATTTTTATTTATAATTCATATCGGGTAAGTCATTAATCCTGCGGGCGTTCAGTCTTTATTTGAACTTATCCCGGGGATTTATTGAAGAATACTCACCAGCGTGACGGCTCGCGAAACTTCCAGGAATCAACTAACTGGCATTTATATGTGTGTCGATGCCGGGATTGGAGGAAAGTCTCCGGTCCTGGGAAAGCTTTTAGCGGGATGTGGCTTTTTCCCGAGCGCGGCTAATCTACGGGGTGACGCTTTTGCCGGAAACTTCCGTAACAATATTGAGAGCGCAGTGAATTTCAGGGGAGAGCCGCGGGCTTATTGCTCTGGTTGCAGAGGGGCTAGCCCGACCCGGCGCAATAGCTTAGATAGTCGTCAACCGCATCGACGCTCTATGCTATAGTGGCCGCTGTTGTTTTACTCTCTTACGCAGGCTTCTGGAATCAGGGCTCTGCCAGATGCACCAATACGCCAGAAAATTTTGACATGCACCAGAACCCGGAATCACCATACCTATCGCAAAATCGCGCTGTCGCCGATGTCCCGGCCGCTTTTCCCGCGTACCGCTTTTCCATTGCCCCAATGCTCGACTGGACGGACAGACACTGTCGCTATTTTTTGCGCCAGCTCTCTCAGCACACGCTGTTGTACACCGAGATGGTGACTAGCGGAGCGATTATTCACGGCAAAGGGGATTACCTGGCCTACAGCGAAGAAGAACATCCGCTGGCGTTACAGCTTGGCGGCAGCGATCCGGCTCAACTGGCGCATTGTGCGAAGCTGGCGCAGGCGCGTGGCTATGATGAAATCAATCTCAACGTCGGTTGCCCATCCGATCGGGTGCAGAATGGCCGGTTTGGCGCCTGCCTGATGGGAGAGGCGCAACTGGTAGCTGACTGTGTAAAAGCCATGCGCGATGCGGTTACAGTGCCTGTCACGGTAAAAACCCGCATCGGTATTGACGATCGCGACAGCTACGATTTTTTGTGCGATTTCATCGGCACGGTTTCTGGTTCCGGCGAGTGTGAGACATTTATTATTCATGCCCGTAAAGCGTGGCTCTCCGGCCTTAGCCCGAAAGAAAACCGCGAAATTCCGCCGCTGGACTATCCGCGGGTGTATCAGCTCAAGCGTGATTTTCCGCATCTGACGATGGCGATTAACGGCGGGATAAAATCGCTGGAAGAAGCAAAAGCGCACCTGGCGCATATGGATGGCGTGATGGTCGGGCGCGAAGCCTATCAGAATCCGGGTATGCTGGCCGCAGTGGATCGCGAGATTTTTGGCGCAGATGTCGCGGATGCCGATCCGATAGCCGTGGTGCGGGCAATGTATCCCTACATTGAACGGGAGCTCAGCAAGGGAACCTGGCTGGGTCATATGACCCGCCATATGCTGGGGCTGTTTCAGGGGATTCCCGGTGCGCGCCAGTGGCGGCGCTACCTGAGCGAAAATGCTCATAAAGCCGGGGCTGATATTCGGGTTCTCGAGCAGGCGCTTTCGCTGGTAGCGGATCGGCGGTAACAACTTCACCACTTTCTGGTTAATTTCACTATGCCCCGCAAGCGATTTCGGGGCATTTGTCATATTAAACAGTATTTTATTGTTTTGGCACGATTCTTGAATTGTGTTTGCATAGTTATTGCTATCGGTTTCGGGAGACGGCCATGTTTGAATTACTGTTTGTAGTGGGGTTTTTTGTCATGCTGATGGTCACCGGCGTGTCGCTGCTGGGGATTCTGGCGGCGCTGGTGGTTGCCACTATTTTCATGTTTGCCGGCGGGCTGCTGGCGCTGATGTTTAAAATGCTTCCCTGGCTGCTGTTGGCTGTGGCAGTGGTATGGGTTATCCGGGCAATCAATAAACCGGATGTGACACGCTATAAAAGAAAGACCCGTCGATTTAACTAAGTGATTGAGGCACCGATCACAACCCGGTAACTTTCCCCGGAGAGGTCATATTCATTACTTATTAAATCTGTCACTATGCGCGGGTTGTATCTCGAATTCATCGCAGCTGTACCCTACATACAGCGCGAACTATAAAAAGAAAGGGCTTCCTGCGGGAAGCCCTAATTCTTTGTGTTTAAAGCGTTAGTTCAGGCAGGGTACTGCAATACATCCGCATTATGGAATTAACAGGCTGGAGCCCTGGGTGGCGCGACTTTCCAGCACCTGATGGGCGCGTATAGCGTCAGTCAGCGGGAATTTCTGTTGTTCCGGCACCTCGATTTTGATAACGCCGCTGGCAATCAGCGAAAACAGCTCATTGCTGGCATCAATCAGTTCCGCGTGGTTGGTAATATATCCCTGCAGAGAGGGGCGGGTGACGTATAGCGATCCTTTCTGATTGAGGATCCCCAGATTCACGCCAGTTACGGCGCCGGAAGCATTGCCGAAGCTGACCATCAACCCGCGGCGCTGCAGGCAGTCCAGTGAGGCTTCCCAGGTATCTTTCCCGACGGAATCGTAAACCACGGAGACTTTTTTACCGTTGGTCAGTTCACGTACCCGGGCGGCGATATCCTCTTTCCGGTAGTTGATCGTTTGCCAGGCGCCGGCCTGCAGGGCCCGCTGCGCTTTTTCGTCGGAGCCTGCGGTCCCAATCAGTTTCGCGCCCAGCGCTTTGGCCCACTGGCAGGCGATCAGACCGACGCCCCCCGCCGCGGCATGAAACAGAAAGATCTCGTCCGGCTTGATCTCATAGGTTTTCCGCAGCAGGTAAAACACCGTCAGCCCTTTTAAAAAAGAGGCGGCGGCCTGCTCAAAAGTGATGGCGTCCGGCAGCAGAGCGACTTTTTCTTGTGCAACATTGTGTACGGAGCTATAGGCTCCGAGCGCGGCCTGGGCATAGACCACCCGATCGCCGGGCTTTACATAAGTGACGTCCTTACCCACTTTGCTGACTATCCCGGCCGCCTCGGTTCCCAGTCCGCTGGGCAGCGCCGGCGGCGGATACAGGCCGCTGCGGATGTAAGTATCAATAAAGTTGATACCTATCGCTTTATTCTCTACCTGAACTTCATTCCCGGCGGGATCGGCGGGGGTAAATTCTATCGTTTTAAGAACGTTCGGGCCGCCGTGCTGGTGAAATTCAATGCGGGTTGCCATGCTACCTCCGGTGTCATATCGTTTGGCTGAAACTAATGTGATAACCTTCTCATCCATTCACTGATTTTGGTAACTCCACTCACTATGGCAGGAAATAAACCCTTCAACAAACCTGGCGAACAGCGGGAGCGGGACCCGGAAGTCGCCGGGCTGAAAGTGCCGCCCCACTCGCTGGAAGCGGAACAGTCGGTGTTGGGCGGTTTAATGCTGGACAACGAACGCTGGGACGATGTGGCCGAGCGCGTGGTGGCCGAGGACTTTTATACCCGTCCGCACCGGGTCATCTTTACCGAGATGCACCGCCTGCAGGAGACCGGTAGCCCGATCGATCTGATTACCCTTTCCGAATCCCTTGAACGCCAGGGACAACTGGACAGCGTCGGCGGTTTCGCCTATCTGGCCGAGTTATCGAAAAATACGCCCAGCGCGGCGAACATTAGCGCATATGCGGATATTGTGCGTGAACGAGCAGTAGTGCGCGAAATGATCTCCGTGGCGCACGAGATAGCCGACGCCGGGTTTGATCCCCAGGGGCGCACCAGTGAGGATCTGCTGGATCTGGCGGAATCCAGAGTATTCCAGATTGCCGAAAACCGGGCCAACAAGGATGAAGGTCCCAAAAGCATCGATCAGATTCTTGAAGCTACCGTTTCGCGGATCGAAACGCTGTACCAGCAGCCCCATGACGGGGTTACCGGGGTGGATACTGGCTATCAGGATCTCAATAAAAAAACCGCCGGTCTGCAGCGTTCGGATTTGATAATCGTAGCGGCGCGTCCTTCGATGGGGAAAACCACCTTCGCGATGAACCTGTGCGAAAACGCCGCCATGCTACAGGATAAGCCGGTGCTGATTTTCAGTCTTGAGATGCCGGCGGAACAGATCATGATGCGTATGCTGGCGTCGCTCTCCCGGGTAGATCAAACCCGGATCCGTACCGGGCAACTGGATGATGAAGACTGGGCGCGTATTTCCGGTACCATGGGGATCTTGCTTGAGAAGCGCAATATGTATATTGACGACTCCTCAGGGTTGACGCCGACGGAGGTGCGCTCCCGGGCGCGGCGTATCTTTCGCGAACACGGCGGGATAAGCCTGATCATGGTGGACTACCTGCAGTTGATGCGCGTACCGTCGCTGTCTGACAACCGTACTCTGGAAATTGCTGAAATCTCCCGCTCCCTGAAGGCGCTGGCGAAAGAGTTGCAGGTGCCGGTGGTGGCGCTGTCGCAGCTTAACCGCTCGCTGGAACAGCGTGCCGACAAACGCCCGGTGAACTCGGATCTGCGTGAGTCAGGCTCCATCGAACAGGATGCTGACCTGATCATGTTTATCTATCGTGATGAGGTGTACCACGAAAACAGCGATCTGAAAGGGATTGCCGAGATCATTATTGGTAAGCAGCGTAACGGGCCGATCGGCACGGTGCGCCTGACGTTTAACGGGCAGTGGTCGAGATTTGATAATTACGCCGGCCCACAGTATGACGACGAATAAATCTCCCGAAGCGCATATGCTTGTGGAGAGCGCGAATCAGCTTTCGCGGCGATTCCGGATGTCGGCTATCCGCGCCTGTTGCGATGGCGGGGGCTTCTGATGAGTCGCGACAATGATGTTAATGACCTGGTGACATATTAAGTCAAGGAACAAAGATGCAAGCGGCAACCGTTGTAGTTAACCGCCGCGCGCTGCGTCACAACCTGCAGCGTCTGCGCGAACTGGCCCCTGCCAGCCGCCTGGTGGCAGTAGTGAAGGCAAACGCGTATGGCCATGGTCTGACAGAGACCGCCCGTGCGCTCCCGGACGCTGACGCGTTCGGCGTAGCCCGTCTGGAAGAAGCGATTCGTCTGCGCGAAGCGGGGATTACCCAGCCAGTACTGCTGCTGGAAGGCTTTTTCGAAGCTGCCGATCTGCTCACCCTGACGGCTCTTAATCTCCAGACCGCCATCCATAGCCAGGAACAACTGGAAGCGCTGGAGCAGGCGCAACTCGAAAAACCGATTACCGTGTGGATGAAGCTGGATACCGGCATGCATCGTCTGGGCGTTCGTCCGGAGCAGGCGCAGGCGTTTTATGAACGCCTTTCGCGCTGCCGCAATGTGGCGCAGCCGGTAAATATTGTCAGCCACTTTGCCCGGGCGGATGAACCGGAGTGCGGGGCGACAGAAAAACAGCTGGAGATTTTTAACGCGTTTTGTCATGGCAAACCAGGCCTGCGTTCTATCGCCGCCTCCGGAGGGATTTTGCTGTGGCCCGGGGCGCATTTCGAACAGGTACGTCCCGGTATCATTCTCTATGGCGTATCGCCGCTGGAGCAGAAGCCCTGGGGAGCGGATTTCGGTTTTTGGCCGGCAATGTCGCTGGTCTCCAGCCTGATTGTGGTACGCGACCATAAAGCCGGTGAACCGGTAGGCTATGGGGGGACCTGGACCAGTCCGCGTGATACCCGTCTGGGGGTGGTAGCGATGGGATACGGCGATGGCTATCCGCGCGCGGCGCCTTCCGGTACCCCGGTGCTGGTCAACGGACGCGAAGTGCCGATTGTCGGGCGGGTGGCGATGGACATGATCTGCGTTGACCTCGGCCCGGAGTCCGCAGACAAGGCTGGCGATCCGGTAGTGATGTGGGGAGAGGGGCTGCCGGTTGAACGCATCGCGGAAATAACCAAAGTTAGTGCTTACGAACTTATCACCCGGCTGACGTCGCGGGTAGCGATGAAATATATTGACTGACAGCTTGCCGTCGGCGGCGAAAAAACACAGGGGTATCTGGTTCGATACCCCGTTTTCGTTTTCCGGCACTCGATCTCCCGCCGCTTCCGGTTTATTGTGTCCTTTCGCAACATCGTAAACCTGGAGAACCAAGCGTGTTTCAGAAAGTTGACGCCTATGCCGGCGATCCCATCCTTTCTCTGATGGAACGTTTCAAAGAAGATCCCCGTCAGGACAAAGTGAACCTCAGTATTGGTCTTTACTACAACGAAGAAGGGATCATTCCGCAGCCTAGCGCCGTTGCCGCAGCGGAGGCGCGTCTGAACGCCCGGCCGCACGGGGCGTCGCTTTATTTGCCGATGGAAGGTCTGGGTAGTTACCGCCACACCATTGCGCCGCTGCTGTTTGGCGCCCACCACCGGCTGTTGCAGTCCGGTCGTGTCGTGACGATTCAGACCCTGGGCGGTTCCGGCGCGCTGAAAGTCGGCGCCGATTTTCTTAAACGTTATTTTCCGCAGTCGAAAGTATGGGTCAGCGATCCGACGTGGGAAAACCATGTTGCAATATTCTCCGGGGCTGGATTCGAAGTAGGTACTTACCCCTGGTTTGACAACGATACCAAAGGCGTGCGTTTTAGCGCGCTGCTGGAAGCCCTGAGCGCGTTGCCGCCCCGGGATATCGTATTGTTGCATCCTTGCTGCCATAACCCGACGGGCTCCGATCTGACCAACAGCCAATGGGATGCGGTGGTGGAAGTGCTGAAAGCGCGTGAGCTGATCCCGTTCCTCGACATCGCCTATCAGGGGTTTGGCGCCGGAATGGAAGAAGATACCTGGGCGATTCGCGCCATGGCTGACGCCGGCCTGCCGGTACTGGTCAGCAACTCCTTCTCCAAGATTTTTTCACTGTACGGCGAGCGGGTCGGCGGGCTGTCGGTAGTGTGCGAAGACGCCGATACCGCCGGGCGCGTGCTGGGACAACTGAAAGCCACCGTGCGTCGTAACTATTCCAGTCCGCCAAACTTTGGCGCTCAGGTGGTCTCCACCGTCCTCAACGATGATACTCTGCGCGCCAGTTGGCTGGCGGAAGTGGAAACCATGCGCCTGCGGATAATCGATATGCGTCAGGCGCTGGTGGACGTTCTGAAAACCGCGATGCCGGGCCGGGATTTTGATTACCTGCTCAGGCAGCGCGGGATGTTTAGCTACACTGGCCTGAGTGAGGCGCAGGTCACTGAACTACGGGAAACCCATGGTGTGTATCTGATTGCCAGCGGCCGAATGTGTGTCGCCGGGCTGAATAGCCGCAATGTTCAGCAGGTGGCGCGCGCCTTCGCCGCAGTGATGTAAGTATTTACTAACATTTCGTGCCCTGTGTTCTGCAGGGCACTGTACTCACATTTGACACTTTTTCCTCGATCTGTGTCGGATAAGTCCTTTCTGATGCTGGTGATTCACCAGGCGTTGCGCTAGTTTTTGATCGCTTAAGAACGATTTTCAGGGTAAAGGAATATCTCTATGCGCAAGTTGACCCGTACGTTGGGCGTACTGTGCCTGGTATTTGGTGCTTACCAGGCCGCTTTTGCCGCCACTTCTGCGTCTTTACCGCTCTGGCCGGGGGTGAACAGCGCCCAACTGGCAGCCCAGGCGCCGGTCCACTGGGTATCGGTGGCGCAGATAGAAAACAGCCTGACTGACCGGCCGCCAATGGCGATTGGCTTTGATATTGATGACACAGTGCTGTTTTCCAGCGCCGGTTTCTGGCGCGGGCAGAAAGAGTTTTCGCCGGGCAGCCAGGCGTACCTGAGTAACCCGGCATTCTGGGAAAAGATGAATAACGGTTGGGATGAGTTCAGCATCCCGAAAGAGGTGGCTCGTTCGCTGATCGCGATGCACGTCCGGCGTGGCGACAGTATTTATTTTATTACCGGGCGTAGCCCGACCAAAACTGAAACCGTCTCTCGTGTGCTGCAGGAGAATTTCCTGATTCCGGCGTCCAGTATGAACCCGGTGATCTTTGCCGGCGATCGTCCTGACCAGAACACCAAAATTCAGTGGATTAAAGAGAAGGACATCAGGATATTCTACGGCGATGCCGATGCGGATATCACCGCAGCTCGTGAGGCGGGGATCCGCGGTATTCGGATACTGCGCGCCTCGAACTCCACCTATCGACCTCTGCCCCAGGCCGGGAAGTTTGGTGAGGAAGTGATCGTCAACTCGGAATACTGATGAGCAAGTCCGTCGCGTGAATAAAAATTGCGCGGCGGGTTTTACCTTTCGCCGCTATGTAGCACACTTAAGGGAGCCATTTCACACACGGGAACAGAACATGTGGTTGCAACAAACCTTAACGTTGAGCGCGAAGCCGCGCGGGTTTCATCTGGTGACGGAGGAGATCCTCGGCCAGTTGCCTGATTTGTCGCGCATCAATACCGGTTTGTTACATCTGCTGCTTCAGCACACTTCCGCCTCGCTCACCCTGAACGAAAACTGCGATCCGACGGTGCGTCAGGATATGGAGCGTTATTTTCTCTCCAGCGTGCCGGACAATGCCCCGTATCAACACGACGATGAAGGGCCGGATGATATGCCGTCCCATATCAAGTCGTCGCTGCTCGGCGTCTCGCTGCTGCTGCCGGTACACCGGGGGCGGGTCCAGATGGGGACGTGGCAGGGGATTTGGCTGGGAGAACATCGAATACACGGCGGTTCGCGCAGAATCGTCGCCACGTTACAGGGGGAATAATAATGACCACTTCGGAGCTACTTCAGTACTGTATGGCGAAACCGGGCGCAGAGCAAAGTATGCACAGCGACTGGAAAGCCACCCAGATTAAGGTGGACGATGTGTTGTTTGCGATGGTTCATGACGTGGATCATCGCCCGGCGGTATCGCTGAAGAGTAGCCCTGAGCTGGCCGAGCTGTTACGCCAGAAGCATCAGGACGTTTTTCCCAGCGCGCACCTTAACAAAGCCCACTGGAGCACCCTGTGGCTGGACGGTACGCTACAGGACTCGCAGATTTACTATCTGGTTGACGCCTCTTACCAACTGGCGCTGGCATTGCTGCCGGAACACAGCCGCAGGCAGTTATTCCCGGAGTAATGCTGGCGGTTTGGCAGACTATAACGGCCAACAGTGGGAGCAGGTCATAGCTCGGCGGGCGGGAAAAGAATAATGCCCCCGAGAGGGCATTAGAGTTACTTCAGCATCGGCTTCAGGAAGCGAGCCGTGTGCGATGTCGGGCACTCAGCGACGGTTTCCGGTGTGCCGGAAACCAGTATTTCGCCGCCGCCGCTGCCCCCTTCCGGACCAAGATCGACAATCCAGTCGGCCGTCTTGATCACGTCAAGGTTGTGTTCAATGACCACGATCGTATTGCCCTGATCGCGTAGCTGATGCAGCACGTCCAGCAGTTGCTGGATATCGGCGAAGTGCAGGCCGGTCGTCGGTTCATCGAGAATATACAGCGTCTGGCCGGTACCACGTTTGGACAGCTCGCGAGCCAGCTTGACGCGCTGCGCCTCACCGCCGGAAAGCGTCGTGGCCGACTGGCCGAGCCGGATATAAGAAAGCCCGACGTCGATCAGCGTTTGTAGCTTACGGGCCAGCGCCGGCACGGCATCGAAGAACTCGCGTGCTTCTTCGATGGTCATATCCAGCACTTCGTGAATGCTCTTGCCTTTGTATTTAATTTCCAGGGTTTCGCGGTTATAGCGTTTACCTTTGCACTGGTCGCACGGTACATAAATATCCGGCAGGAAGTGCATCTCTACTTTGATCACCCCATCGCCCTGGCAGGCTTCACAGCGCCCG
This sequence comes from Entomohabitans teleogrylli, assembly GCF_001484765.1. GTDB lineage: Bacteria > Pseudomonadota > Gammaproteobacteria > Enterobacterales > Enterobacteriaceae > Entomohabitans > Entomohabitans teleogrylli. The sequence continues at coordinate 62,870 of NZ_LLXO01000012.1, forward strand.
CCACGCACGTTAAAGCTGAAACGGCCCGGCGTATAGCCGCGGGAGCGGGATTCCGGTACCCCGGCGAACAGTTCGCGTACCGGGGTGAAAACACCGGTATAGGTGGCCGGGTTCGAACGCGGCGTGCGGCCAATTGGGCTCTGGTCGATATCGATGACTTTATCGAAATTTTCCAGCCCCTGGATATCGCGATAGGGCGCGGGTTCGCTCAGGGTCGCGCCGTTGAGCTGGCGCTGAGCGATAGGGAACAGCGTATCGTTGATCAGCGTCGATTTCCCCGAGCCGGACACCCCGGTGATACAGGTAAATAGCCCTACCGGCAGAGTCAGGGTAACGTCTTTCAGGTTATTGCCCCGGGCGCCGATCAGTTTCATCACCTTCTGCGGATCGGCCGGTACGCGCTGTTTCGGCACCGCGATCTGGCGAACGCCGCTCATGTACTGACCGGTCAGTGATTCCGGCGTCGCCATAATAGCGTCCAGCGACCCTTCGGCCACCACCTGGCCGCCGTGAACTCCGGCGCCGGGGCCGATATCGATAATATGGTCGGCGGTACGAATGGCGTCTTCGTCATGCTCCACCACGATCACGGTATTGCCGAGGTTGCGCAGATGGATCAGGGTTTCCAGCAGGCGCTCATTGTCGCGCTGATGCAGGCCGATGGACGGCTCATCCAGCACGTACATAACGCCGACCAGCCCGGCGCCAATCTGACTGGCCAGACGAATACGCTGGGCTTCCCCCCCGGAAAGGGTCTCCGCGGAACGGGACAGCGTCAGGTAGTTAAGGCCGACGTTAACCAGAAATTGCAGGCGATCGCCAATTTCTTTGAGCACCTTCTCGGCGATTTTCGCTCGCTGGCCGGCCAGCTTCAGATTGTTGAAGAAGTCCATCGCATGGCCGATGCTCATATCCGAAATGGTTGGCAGCGCGGTATTTTCAACAAAAACGTGGCGCGCTTCGCGCCGCAGTCGCGTACCTTCGCAACTGGCGCAGGGACGATTGCTGATAAATTTCGCCAGCTCTTCGCGCACTGCGCTGGACTCGGTCTCTTTGTAGCGGCGCTCCATATTATTCAGCACCCCTTCGAAGGGGTGGCGCCGCACCGAAGTATCGCCGCGATCGTTAATATATTTAAATTCGATGGTCTCTTTGCCGGAGCCGTAGAGCACTACTTTTTGCACCTGAGCGCTCAGGCTATCCCAGGGGGCTTCAATATCGAATTTGTAGTGCTCGGCCAGCGAGCAAAGCATCTGGAAGTAGTAAAAATTGCGACGATCCCAGCCGCGGATCGCGCCGCCGGCCAGCGACAGTTCGCTGTTTTGTATTACCCGATCGGGGTCGAAATATTGTTGCACCCCCAGACCGTCGCAGGTGGGGCAGGCGCCGGCCGGGTTGTTGAATGAGAATAGGCGCGGCTCCAGCTCGCGCATACTGTAGCCGCAGATCGGGCAGGCGAAGTTGGCGGAGAACAGCAACTCCTCGGCCTGCGGGTTATCCATATCCGCCACGACCGCAGTGCCGCCGGAAAGCTCCAGCGCGGTTTCAAACGACTCCGCCAGACGCTGGGCCAGATCTTCACGCACTTTAAAGCGATCCACCACCACTTCAATGGTATGTTTTTTCTGCAGTTCCAGCTTCGGCGGATCGGACAGATCGCAGATTTCGCCGTCAATGCGCGCGCGGATATAGCCCTGGCTGGCCAGGTTCTCCAGGGTTTTGGTATGTTCCCCTTTGCGCTCTTTAATGATGGGGGCCAGCAGCATCAGGCGTTGGCCTTCCGGCTGGGCCAGCACATTGTCCACCATCTGGCTCACGGTCTGGGCCGCCAGCGGTACATCATGATCCGGGCAGCGCGGTTCGCCGACCCGGGCGAACAACAGACGCAGGTAGTCGTGGATTTCGGTAATCGTCCCCACCGTCGAGCGCGGGTTGTGAGAGGTGGATTTTTGCTCAATGGAGATGGCCGGGGACAGCCCTTCGATATGGTCGACGTCCGGTTTTTCCATCAACGACAGGAACTGGCGCGCATAGGCGGAAAGAGACTCCACGTAACGGCGCTGCCCTTCCGCGTACAGGGTGTCGAATGCCAGAGAGGATTTGCCGGATCCCGACAGCCCGGTAACGACGATAAGTTTGTCGCGCGGGATGACGAGGTTGATATTTTTGAGATTGTGGGTGCGGGCGCCCCGAACTTCGATCTTATCCATTCACCTTTCCCGGTAATAACGTATGAACCTGGGTTGCTGCCTGTCTTTGTGATGTCGCGGAAGTGAGCGCCCGGCCTGCGCGGCGCAGGCGCGCAAAAGCGCCATCTACCGATTTGCAGACGAACTCAGCCCCCGGTGGACAACCATCGGCCTGAAACGGCTAATTATGACACAGTTTAACCTGAATGAATATACAGTAGTGGATGTCGTCTCGCAGGCCAGAATGTAACCGTTTCATCTGGCAAAACATTTTTGGAATCTGTTTCCCGGCGATTACAGCAGGCTTTTGCCGTGATAGAATCCCCGGTTTACACTCTTAAAGAAACGTTTTCAGGAGATTCGAACTATGGCCAGCAGAGGCGTCAACAAGGTGATTCTCGTCGGTAATCTCGGGCAGGACCCGGAAGTACGCTATATGCCGAATGGTGGCGCAGTTGCCAACATTACGCTGGCTACTTCCGAATCCTGGCGCGACAAGCAGACCGGCGAAATGAAAGAGCAGACCGAATGGCACCGCGTTGTGCTGTTCGGCAAACTGGCGGAAGTGGCCGGCGAATATCTGCGCAAAGGCTCGCAGGTGTATATCGAAGGTCAGCTGCGTACCCGTAAATGGCAGGACCAGAGCGGCCAGGAGCGTTACACCACTGAAGTAGTGGTCAACGTGGGCGGCACCATGCAGATGCTCGGCGGCCGTCAGGGCGGCGGCGCTGGCGCTCCGGCCGGTGGTGGGCAGCAGAGCGGCGGCTGGGGTCAACCACAGCAGCCGCAAGGTGGTAGCCAGTTCAGCGGCGGCGCGCAGTCGCGTCCGCAGCAGCAGGCACCGGCAGCACCGTCTTCCAGCGAACCGCCGATGGACTTTGACGACGATATTCCGTTCTAATCCTGTGGAATATCTGAGAGATCATTTGTTGATATCTCCTTTTTGGCCCCGATTATTTCGGGGCTTTTTTATTGTCGTATGAGATGAAAATACCCGTTCTGTCTTCTGCCGCAGTTTATGGCCTCACACAGGGCTGTCGCTTTGTGAAATATGCGATGTTCGGGTGTAGCAAAATTCCTCTAAACTTTCCGTTAACCCATTCTCTAATTTCTGCCTAATTTAGCGCGCTTTTTCCTTCCGTTTCCTTTCCCTTACTTTGCGGTTTCTATATCTCAGCATCTCAGCATCTCAGCATCTCAGCATCTCAGCATGTCGCCAGCGCTTGTGGATATTTACTGACGGCATATTGCGTTGATGCTTGCGTCAGTGCTCAAAGGTAGGTCGGATACACCTGGCTGGGGAAAGTTTTTCGCTGCGGTTGATGGGTTCAGGGGACTGCTGCAAACGCAACAGGGAATATCATCAGTTGTTGCGTTTCCCACTCCGTATAAAAATTTTAATTAATTTAACTGCATGAAAAATAATATTTTTTTATTTTTCTCAGTGTGGCACAACTATTGCTTTGGTCGCTTATAACATGAGTAGCCAGATGTGAAAATGTTTATTCAATAACGGTATAAAAATATCCATATGTACATTATGGCTATCGCGTGTGATAGCCGGGAAAGGAATGGTGATTATGTCTGTTAATACTGAGACCAAACGTTATATACAACACGCGCCGGATGCCCGGGTGATTGGCAGTGATTCGCAGGCGCTGGCGGTGGCTCATGAGGTTGCCGCGCTTTTACTCAGCGGCGCCGCTGAGCGGGATCGTACCGGCATTGTACCGCCGGAGATTATCAATGCTTTTTCCGACAGCGGTCTCTGGGGGATCACGGTGCCGCGTAAGTGGGGCGGCGCAGAGGTTTCTGCGGCGACTCTCGCATCGGTCATTGCGATCATCTCCGCGGCAGATCCCTCGCTGGGGCAAATTCCGCAAAACCATTATTGCCTGCTGGAAGATATCAGATTGCAGGGGAGTGAAGAGCAGCAGCGTTTCTTCTTTGAACTGGCGTTGAAGGGAAACCGCTTTGCCAATGCGTTATCGGAAACGACAGGGAAAAACGTTCAGGATATCCAGACCCGTCTGACTGAAACCGCGCAGGGGTTACGGATTAATGGGCGCAAAGGTTACTGCACCGGGTCGGCGTACGCCCACTGGATAGGTATTCTGGCGCTGGATGAGGCGGGTAACGCGCAGCTTGCCTTTGTGCCGCGCGATACGTGTGGCCTAACCGTACTGGATGACTGGGCGTGTCTGGGGCAGAAAACTACATCCAGCGGCACCGTCATTGCAGAAAACCTTGCGGTATCCGCCTTCCATTTAATCCCCACCTGGAAATCTTATGCTTCACCGACGCTGGCGGGACCGTTCGCCCAGTTAACCACGGCGGCTATTGATGCCGGAATTGCCCGGGCGGCGCTTAACGACACTGTGAACTTTGTACGTCAGATGGCGCGTCCGTGGATTGATGCCGGGGTTGAGCAGGCGGGGGACGATCCTTTAACGATTTACCAGGTAGGGATGCTGGATAGCCGACTGGCTGCAGCGGAAGTACTGCTGGAGCGGGCCGGTAAGGTACTGGATGAATTCCGGGATAACCTGAGTGAAGAAACCGTTGCGCTGGCTTCTGTCGCCGTCGCGCGGGCGAAAATTTTCACCACGGAAATCGCTCTGGAAGCGGCGAGCCGTCTGTTTGAACTGGGAGGTACGCGCTCGACCCATCCGCGTTATCACCTGGACATGCACTGGCGTAATGGTCGTGTCCATACGCTGCACGATCCGGTGCGCTGGAAATACCATCTGCTGGGCAACTGGGTGCTGAACAATAAATATCCGCCGCGTCACGACTGGAACTGAGGGGGCGATGATGCTGGCGTTACTGGCGGAAATCGACTGGGCCGATGTGGCGGAAGCGGGTATCGACACGCTGGTCATGCTGGCGTGCGCGTTAGGCTTTACGGTTTTGATTGGGCTACCGCTTGGGATCGTACTTTACCTGACCGGCCAGCCGCGTTTATTGCACGCTCCGTTGCTGCATCGGGCTTTGTCGCTGGTGGTGAATGTGCTGCGTTCGCTGCCGTTTATTATCTTGCTGATCGTGATGATCCCCCTTACCACGCTGCTTACCGGAACGTCGCTCGGCGTTGAGGGCACCATACCCCCTCTGGTCGCGGGCTGCGCGCCGTTTTTCGCTCGCCTGGTTGAAACGGCGCTACGCGAGGTCGATCACGGTCTGGTGGAGGCGAGCTGGGCCATGGGAGGTAATACCTGGCAACTGATCTGGCATACGCTGCTGCCGGAATCCCGTACAGGGATTATTGCCGCGGTCACCGTCACGGCCATTGTACTGGTGGATTATACCTCAATGGCCGGGGTCATCGGCGGCGGCGGTTTGGGGGATCTGGCGATCCGTTTCGGGTATCAGCGTTTTCAGACCGATGTGATGATCGTGACCGTGGTATTGCTGATCGCCTTAGTACAAATCTTACAAATGAGCGGCGACAGGTTAGTACGCCATGTCAGCCGTAAATAACCCTTACCTGTTGTTGAATTTAAAGGAAAATGCAATATGCAAAAACGACTTCTGGCTGTCCTGTTGGCTTTATTTCCGATATTTGTTTTCGCCAGTGAAACATTAACCGTGGGAGCGACTCCGGTACCCCATGCGGAAATTCTGGAGTTTGTGAAGCCGACGCTGGAAAAAGAGGGGGTGGAGCTGAAAATTAAAGTGTTTAACGACTTTATTCAGCCTAACCAACAACTGGCTGAGAAGAATCTGGATGCTAATTATTACCAGTATCGTCCGTTCCTTGATGATTACAATAAAACGCGTCATACCAACCTGGTTCCGGTGGTTGGGGTGCATATTGAACCGTTCGGCGCTTATTCAGTGAAGTACCACAGTATTAAAGATCTGCCTGACGGGGCGACCATCGCCGTTCCTAATGATCCGGTTAATATCGGGCGGTCGCTGGTATTGCTGAACGAAGCGGGACTGCTGACCCTGAAAAATCCGCAGGATCCGCAATCGGATGAAAAGGACATTATTGCCAATCCGCACCATTTTAAAATTCGCCAGTTAGAGGGCGCGATGCTTGCCCGGGCGGTTAATCAGGTCGATTTAGCCTTTATCTTTGCAAACTATGCGCTGGAAGCCGGTATTGATACCGATAAAGCCCTGATTGTTGAGAAAGGAAAAAGTCTCTATGTCGAATATCTGGTCGCCAGGCCGGACAATATCAACGATCCGCGGATTCAGAAACTGGCGAAAGCCCTGAACTCTGATGCGGTGCGCCAGTTTATTCTGACCCGCTATCAGGGGAAAATTATGCCCGGCTTCTGAGAACTTTGTATACCGGATGTTATCGCCTGGTCGGGTATCAGTGAGGGGGAGGAAAAGAGAGTGAATAATATCATTCGGGCGCCATATATTCAGTTAACCGGAATCAGTAAATCCTATGCGAATGGGGTTCAGGCATTACAGGATATCAACCTGGATATTTATCCCGGCGAGGTCTTTGGCATTATTGGTCGCAGCGGGGCAGGTAAGTCGACACTGTTACGCCTGTTTAACCGGCTCGAAGATGCGGATAGTGGAAAAATCACTATTGGCGGGGAGGATATCCGCCAGGGAGGCCACTCACGGTTGCGCGATTTACGGCGGCGGGTAGCGATGATCTTTCAACACTTCAACCTGATGTCGACCAAAACGGTGGCGGAAAACGTTGAACTGCCGTTGCGTATGGCTGGCGTACCGGCCAGTGAACGCCGCCAGCGAGTGGATGAGATGCTACATCTGGTTGGGCTGGAGGCATTGCGCGACAGTTGGCCGGCACGGCTTTCCGGCGGGCAGAAACAGCGCACCGGTATTGCCCGGGCGCTGGTGACGCAGCCGGAAATTTTATTGTGCGATGAAGCCACTTCGGCGCTCGATCCGGAGAATACGCTGTCAATACTGACGCTGCTCAGGCAGATTAATCAACGGCTTGGGTTAACCATTATCCTGATTACCCATGAAATGGATGTTATCCGTACGCTGTGCGATCGGGTCAGCGTACTGGAAAAGGGAAACATTATTGAGCAGGGGGAGGTGTGGCGAGTTTTCGGCGAACCGCAGCACGCGGTCACCCGAAGTATGCTGGGAACCCTGCATCATGGCCGACCGGAACGTGAAAACCGGTTGAATGACAGCCGCCAACAGATCACCCTGTATTTCAATGGCGCTAACGGCAGGGAGCCGGATCTGCAGCAGATAGCCAGCGTGCTGGGCAATCGCTCCAGGCTGATCTACAGCAGTTGTGAGCAAATCCAGGGGCGCGTGGTTGGCCAGCTACAATTCCGTATCGAGCGGCCATTAACCGCGGAACTATTACGAATGGCTGAACAGATTGCTGATAAAATCGCTATGCCATAGCCCTGGGTTTTCCCGGTTCCTGTCCGGCGTCGGTGAATAATAAATGCAACTGGTCTTTATGAGTCATTGATTATCGATAATTTTCGGCCTTGCCCGGACATTTCCCGGACAGTCGTTTTGGATTAAAAAATATTCTCTCCCGCAGGCCTGTCAGGAAAAGATGCGCCTGCGGATATTCCCGTTAACCGCGCCGATCTCAGAGATAACCGTCCCACTCCCCGCTATCAAGTGACTAAAGAGCGACTTCCCGAGCCGGTCGTTACGTTCGTTATATTCACGTTGTATATATATGTGGTCTTATGATCAATCCGCATTTATGGCCTGTGATAGGCTGAATCCATTAACCTTATTAAGAGCGCGGTGAAACGCGTCTATGTTGAGAGTCTGGCAGTAAAAATGAACAAAAAGACCTTTTTTACGCTGCTTCTGGTCGTGGTGGTGATTTCTCTTGCCGTCTTGTTCCGCGCACAGAATCAGGATCTTCTGTTGCAGGGGGAAGTGGATGCGACCGAAGTGATCGTGACCTCGAAGGCGAAAGGGCGAGTGGTTGAGCGTCTGGTGGAAAGGGGCGATGACGTTAAAGCCGGACAATTGCTGATGAAGCTGGAAGCCCCGGAGCTGATAGCCCAGCTTAAAGCCGCCCAGGCGGCCCGCGATCAGGCCCAGGCGCAGCTTGATTTATCCCTGCACGGCACCCGTGAAGAGAGCCTGCGTAATCTGAGGGCGAACCTTAAAGACGCCGAGGCCGCCTGGCGCAATGCCGAAGATGTCTGGCAGCGTAACCGCAGCGTGGCGGCGAAAGGCTATATCTCCGCTCAGGAGCTGGAAGATTCGCGCAACAGCCGCGATAGCGCCTGGCAGAAAGTTCAGGCGGCGAAGGCCAGTATGGACGAAGGGTTGAACGGCGATCGCGACGAGCAGCGCCGTATCTACGTCGCTCAGCTACGCCAGGCAGAGCAGGAACTGCTGGAAATTCAGGTCCAGGTTGACGATCTGAATGTGCTGGCGCCAGTTGACGGTGAAGTGGGCCCCATTCCGGCGGAAACGGGAGAACTGCTGAACGCCTCCAGCCCGTTAATTACCTTAGTGCGCCAGCCGCAGGCGTGGTTTGTATTTAACCTGCGTGAGGATATCCTCGCCCATGTCCGCAAAGGGGATAAGGTGAAGATCCGCGTGCCGGCTCTGAATAATCAGGAAATAGAGGCGGAGGTGCGCTATATCGCGCCGCTCGGCGATTACGCTACCAAACGCGCCACCCGGGCCACCGGGGATTTTGACCTGAAAACCTTCGAAGTCCGGCTGTGGCCGAGTCAGCCAGTTGACGGACTGCGTCAGGGGATGAGCGCGCTATGGCAATGGAAGGTTTAAGGTCCGGCTGGCGCAGCTTCAGCCAGGCTTTCCGCCGCGAAATTCGTACCGCGTTCCGTAAACCGGTGATCCACTGGCTGGGCTGGTGCTTTCCGCTGCTGCTGTTCGGCCTGATCGGCAGCAACTTTTCCGAGGGTACGCTGCTGGAACTGCCGGTGTCGGTGGTGGATAACGATCACAGTCAGCTTTCGCGTAACCTGATCCGTAAGCTGGATGCCGGTTCCCATGCGCGAATTTCCGCCTATGAAGGCGGTCTTGCGGCGGCGGAACAGCGGCTACGCAACGCCCAGGATTACGGTCTGCTGTATATCCCGGCGGATTTTGAAGCCGATGTGCTGGCCGGACGCCAGCCGCAGGTGGTGTTTTACTATAACGCGCTGTTTTACGGAGCCGGGCTCTACTCCACCCAGGATTTCAGTAGCCTGATGGCTGAACTGAACGGCAGCTATCGTTCGATTATCGCCGCCCAGACCGGCAAAACGCTGCCATCGCTGCCTGAGGTGGTGTTGTCCTATGACAGCCTGTTCAATGCCAGCGGCAGCTATGTGTATTATCAACAGTTTGCCGCGACCATCCACCTGGTGCAACTGTTCGTGGTGACCTGCATGATCTACGTACTGGCACGCAGTAAGCCGCTGATCTACTCCAGCTCTTTCAGCATGTCTTTACTGGGGAAGCTGGCGCCTTACACGCTTTGCTATACCACGCTGCTGATGGCGGAGCTGGCGTTACTGGTGTGGATTTTCGACGCCCGGGTAGTGGGAAATCCGTGGTATATGCTGTGCGTCGGTTTCTTTTACGTGATGGCCGCCCAGAGCATTGGTCTGCTGCTGTTCGCCTTCACCAGTAGTGCGATTACCGCTTATACCCTGATGGGGATTATGGTCAGTATCGCGCTGACCTTTTCCGGGGTGGCGGTGCCGGAGCTGTCGATGCCGCTGCCGGCGCGCATTATCGCCAATATCGAGCCGTTAACCCACGCGCTGTATGCGATGTTTGATATTTTCCTGCGTCAGGTGCCCGGCAAACCGGTGGTGAGTGTTTGCGCGCTGCTGTTGATCTACCCGCTGGTGGCGGGTCTGCTGGTGCGCAGGCGTCTGCCGGCCAGGCTGCGCAAGCAGGAGGTGGTGCGGTGAAAGCGGCGCTGAAAATGTACCAGGCGACCTTTATCAAAGTGTTGATGGGGTTGCTGGAGCGGCCGATGTGGATGCTGCTGTTGGTCTCCCTGTGCGTGATGAGCATGGTCTATGCCCACCGTACGGTCTGGGATCTGCCTGTGGCGGTGGTCGATCAGGATCACAGTACCGCCAGCCGGCTGCTAATTCGCAATCTTGATGCGACCGCGAAGATCAACATGCGCAGCTACGAAAGCGTTAACGAGGCGGTGCGCGATCTCGGCTGGCGCCGGCTGTTTGCGGTGATCATTATGCCGCAGGATCTGGAAAAGAAGCTGCTGGCCGGTAAGTCGGTGACGGTGCCGGTTTACGGCGATGCCACTAACCGATTAGCCAATGGTCAGATCCAGCAGGACGTGGTGGCCGCATACCAGGAGATGCTTAACCATTACGATATTGAATTGATGCTGCGCAGTGGCTTCAGCTATCGTCAGGCGCAGGTCATTCTGACGCCAATCATCGCCCAAACCCAGGATCTGTTTAATCCCGGTATCAGCTTTGCCGCGATTATTTTCCCCGGTCTGTTGGTGATGTTGTTACAGCATTCGCTGATGATCGCCAGCGTGCGGGTCAGTATCGCCATGCGCGCCCAGGGGAAGCCGCCGCTGCCGGTCTACCTCGGCGGGCTGTCGGCGCTGCTGCCGATCTGGCTGTTTCTATCGATTGTGCTGTTTGTACTGTGGCCCTGGGTACTGGGATACCGCCAGACGGCGGGGATAGCGGAAATCTTGCTGTTGACCTTTCCGTTTCTGCTGGCGGTGCTGGGGCTTGGCAAGTTGCTGACCGAGTGCCTGCGCAGCGTGGAGATGATCTATCTGACGCTGTCTTTCATCACCATGCCGGTATTTTATATTTCCGGTACTATCTGGCCGTTACAGGCGATGCCTGGCTGGGTGCGGGCGGTCTCTTATATGCTGCCGTCGACATGGGCGACCAAAGCGATCGCCGGCGTTAACCAGATGGGGCTCTCCTGGCACAGCGCGCTGACGGACGTCATGATGCTGTTACTGCTGGGGGCGTTTTACACGCTGCTGGGAATGGGCGTTGGGCTGCTGCGCGATACCGGGCGCCTGCGGAAACTGCTGCGGCGCCGGGCCGGATAACGGCTGCGTTACTCAGACCCGGCCCTGAATGCGTATTTGGGCCTGGTCGATGACGGGAGGGCTGATTATCAGTTCAGCATCATCGGCCATTCCGGCGGCGTGCGGCTCATCACATCCATGAATACCTCTTTGAAGTGGGCCCACATCACCGGAAAATCGAGACTCAGGCCCAGCAACCCGGTAGCGAACCAGCAGGAGGCGGCAATCCCCATGCCGCTGGAGACGATCGCCAGCGCGTGATAGTCCGACTTGCGAAATTTAACGTTCAGGGTGCTGGCCAGAAACATAAGCACCGCACTCAGCAACTGCCAGCGCATTAAAATCACACTGGTGGTGATGGTAGCCATGAAAACCGTTCCTCAGGATATGTCGAATAACGCTCACGGACGCTTGCGGCATCACAATCCGGGTCTGAGAGCGTTAGTTGCTGCAGAAAAATAGACAGAGAGCGGGTTAGCTCTCTTTTGTGAACTATATCACATTTGCGGATTTATTCACCAGCAACAAAACGGCGCCTGGCGCGGTTAATGCCCCACGGCGGCGGCGGGGCCGCCAGCGGGCTTTCAGGCGTGGTGGCGGTAGTCGGTCGGGGTGCGGTCATACTCCCGGCGAAAGACCCGGGAAAAGGTTTGCTGGGAAACGTAGCCAAAATCCATGGCGATATCAAAAATAGGTTTTTTGGTGGTGCGCAACGCTTCGGCAGCCAGCACCAGGCGACGCTGGCGAATGTAGTCGCCCAGGGTCTGGCGCATCACTGTGCGGAACATACGCTGCAGGTACCACTTCGAATAACCGGATTTTTTGGCCACGATATCAATGTTCATGGGCTGGTCAATGTGCTCGTCAATCCATGCAGTCAAGGTGTGAATAATCTCCCGGTGTGACATGTCATCCTCTCCTTTATCGATTAGCTCTTGTTACTGACCGGGAGTATAATTCCTCAAGTTAACTTGAGGTAAAGTCCATTTTGCAAAACCAGGCATCTGCTTTAAAAAAATTCCTCACCCCCGGCGAAGTAGCGAAGCGAAGCGGCGTGGCGGTGTCGGCCCTGCATTTTTATGAGAGCAAAGGGCTTATCAAAAGCATTCGCAGCGCCGGCAATCAGCGGCGCTATACCCGCGATGTCCTGCGCTATGTGGCGATTATCAAAATCGCCCAGCGTATCGGCATTCCGTTGAGCACTATCCGCGATGCGTTCAGCGTTCTGCCGGAGGGGCATACCCTGAGCGCTAAAGAGTGGAAGGTGTTGTCGCGCCAGTGGCGTGAAGAGTTGGATCGGCGTATTCGCACCCTGGTGGCGCTGCGCGACGATCTGGATGGCTGCATCGGCTGTGGCTGTCTGTCGCGTCGCGACTGCCCGCTGCGCAACCCTGACGATCGTCTGGGTGAGCAGGGGACCGGCGCCCGATTGCTGGAAGACGACTAAACGCTGTTCGCGTAGCGGTAGTGATTAGCCGGCGCGTCCACGCCGCCGGGCGGAATCGCGCGCTATTCTCTATAGTGGAATGAATCTCACCGCTTTGCGGAGGCACTATGGTTGTTGTCCACCACCTTGAACGTTCGCGCTCCTGGCGCGTGCTGTGGATGCTCGAAGAGCTTGGTATTCCCTGGAAAATGGTGCGCTACTCCCGGGAACCTTCGATGCTGGCGCCGGAGGCATTGAAGAAGATCCACCCGCTGGGTAAGTCGCCGGTCATTGAAGACAACGGCCATGTACTGGCGGAGTCCGCGGCGATTCTTGAGTATCTACAGGAAACGTACGACAGTGCGCAACAGTTGCGGCCGCAAGGGCAGGAAGAGCGCCTGCAATACCGTTTCTGGCTGCACTATGCCGAAGGTTCCCTGATGCCGCCACTGTTGCTGAAACTGGTACTTGGGCAAATGGGCAAAGCGCCGGTACCCTGGCTGCTGCGCCCGCTGGGTAAGGTGCTGGGTAAAGGGGTGGAAAGCGCCTTTCTCAACCAGCAACTGGCGACCCATAGTCGCTTTATTGAGCAGCATCTGGCTGAGCACCGCTGGTTCAGCGGCGAGCAGTTCAGCGTCGCCGATATCCAGATGAGCTTTCCGGCGTCGGTTCTGCTGGCGCGCGGTGGGCAGGGCGATTTACCCCATCTGAGCGACTGGCTGGCGCGCGGCAGGCAACGTCCGGCGTGGCAGCGGGCCGAGGAGGCGGGCGGTCCTTTTGATCTGCCTGGTTAGTGTGAACGGCGCAGATGTTAATAATTTGCGCACCGGCGATAACGTTTGCGCATCAGCAGGCGATTAATTCGCCGGCAAGCGGTTTTTTTCGCAAAAAGCGTGAAAGTTTGGTTGAAACGGGCGCTATGAAGACCGGATAATCGTTTGCCTGTATTTCTTAGCCGTTTTTTACGCGCCAGGTTAAACGTTTGCGTGGCGACTGGCGTAATGCAGCAGGGCAGATATTTTGCCGGCGAAAGGATGTTCGCGCTGCGGGAAAATTCAATCATAAATACTCAGGGGATGTTTCACTATGTCTACGCCTTCAGCGCGTACCAGCGGTTCGCTTGACGCCTGGTTTAAGATTTCCGCACGCGGCAGTACCGTGCGTCAGGAAGTTGTCGCCGGTCTCACCACGTTCCTCGCTATGGTCTATTCGGTTATCGTGGTGCCGGGAATGCTGGGCAAGGCCGGTTTTCCGCCAGCGGCCGTGTTTGTTTCAACCTGCCTGGTCGCTGGTTTCGGGTCCATCGTCATGGGGCTGTGGGCAAACCTGCCGATGGCTATCGGCTGCGCCATCTCATTAACCGCATTTACCGCTTTTAGCCTGGTGCTGGGTCAGCAGATCAGCGTACCGGTGGCTCTCGGCGCCGTATTCCTGATGGGGGTACTGTTTACCGTTATCTCCGCGACTGGTATCCGCAGTTGGATCCTGCGTAATTTGCCGATGGGCGTCGCTCACGGTACCGGCATCGGGATTGGTCTGTTCCTGCTGTTGATTGCCGCCAACGGCGTTGGCCTGGTGATTAAAAACCCGCTGGAAGGGTTGCCGGTGGCATTGGGCCACTTCACCAGCTTCCCGGTGATCATGACGCTGATCGGGCTGGCGGTCATTATCGGTCTGGAGAAAATGAAAGTGCCGGGCGGTATTCTGCTGACCATTATCGGCATCTCTGTTGTCGGGCTGATTTTCGACCCGACAGTGCATTTCTCCGGCATCTTTGCCATGCCGTCCCTCAGCGATGAGCAGGGTAACTCACTGATTGGTAGTCTGGATATTATGGGCGCGCTTAACCCGGTAATTCTGCCCAGCGTGCTGGCGCTGGTCATGACCGCGGTATTTGACGCCACCGGGACCATTCGCGCGGTGGCCGGCCAGGCGAACCTGCTGGATAAAGACGGGCAGATTATTGATGGCGGCAAGGCGCTGACCACCGACTCCCTGAGCAGCGTCTTTTCCGGCCTGGTTGGGGCGGCGCCAGCGGCGGTATATATCGAATCCGCGGCGGGTACCGCGGCAGGAGGCAAGACCGGCCTGACGGCGATTACTGTCGGCGTGTTGTTCCTGCTGATTCTGTTCCTGTCGCCGCTCTCTTACCTGGTGCCGGCCTACGCTACCGCGCCGGCGCTGATGTATGTTGGCCTGCTGATGTTGAGCAACGTCGCTAAAATCGATTTCAACGACTTTGTTGACGCGATGGCCGGGCTTATCACCGCGGTGTTTATTGTCCTGACCTGCAACATTGTGACCGGTATTATGATCGGCTTCGCGTCGCTGGTGGTGGGGCGCATTGTCTCCGGCGAATGGCGTAAACTGAACGCCGGCACCGTGGTTATCGCCGTGGCGCTGGTGGCGTTTTACGCCGGTGGTTGGGCTATCTAACGTTTCTGACTTTCCCGGACAGGCCGAATTTTCGGCCTGTTTTTTTATCTGGTTTAATCCGCTTCCTGTTTCCTTATCGTAGAAAAAGTTGTTCTATTATCAGAACAACATTCGCCTGCCGGTTGGCGGGTAGCAAAACATCGCGACTAAGGAAAGCATGGAAATCTTTTTTACTATTCTCATTTTGACCCTTGTGGTCTCACTGTCCGGCGTAGCCACGCGCATCCTGCCTTTTCAGGTTCCCCTGCCGCTGATGCAGATTCTGCTCGGGGCGCTACTGGCATGGCCGACGTTCGGGTTGCATGTCGACTTTAACCCGGAACTGTTCCTGGTACTGTTTATCCCGCCGCTGCTGTTCGCCGATGGCTGGAAGACCCCCACCCGGGAGTTTATCCACCACGGCCGGGAAATTATCGGCCTGGCGCTGATGCTGGTACTGGTGACCGTCGTCGGGATCGGCTACCTGATTTACTGGATGGTGCCGGGGATCCCGCTGATTCCGGCGTTCGCCCTTGCGGCTGTATTGTCGCCCACCGATGCCGTCGCTCTGTCAGGCATTGTCGGCGAGGGGCGTATTCCCAAGAAAATCATGGGGATTTTGCAGGGCGAGGCGCTGATGAACGACGCTTCCGGCCTGGTGTCCCTGAAGTTTGCCGTCGCCGTGGCGATGGGGACGATGGTCTTTACCGTCGGCGGCGCGACCTTTGAATTTATGAAAGTGGCCGTGGGCGGTCTGCTGGCGGGGATTGCCGTCAGCCTGCTGTACGGGCGCTCTCTGCGCCTGATGAGCCGCTGGAGCGGCGACGAACCGGCAACCCAGATTGTCCTGCTATTCCTGTTGCCGTTCGCCTCTTACCTGATTGCGGAACATATCGGCGTTTCCGGGATTCTGGCGGCGGTGGCCGCCGGGATGACCATTACCCGCTCCGGGGTGATGCGCACCGCGCCGCTGGCAATGCGCCTGCGCGCTAACAGCGTCTGGGCGATGCTGGAATTTGTGTTCAATGGCATGGTGTTCCTGATGCTGGGTCTGCAACTGCCGGGGATTTTGCAAACCTCGCTGGCGGCGGCGGAGATCGATCCCAACGTGGAGACCTGGATGCTGTTTATGGACATTATCCTGGTCTACTTTGCGCTGATTCTGGTGCGCTTCCTGTGGCTGTGGGCAATGAAGAACATCAGCCTGCGTTTCCTGAAGAAGAAGCCGATGGAGTTTGGTAGTTACAGCACCCGGGAACTGCTGATCGCCTCCTTTGCCGGGGTGCGCGGCGCCATCACGCTGGCCGGCGTGCTCTCTATCCCGCTGTTCCTGCCGGACGGCAGCGCCTTCCCCGCCCGTTATGAACTGGTGTTTATCGCCGCCGGAGTGATTCTGGTCTCGCTGCTGGTGGGGGTTGTTATGCTGCCCATCCTGTTGCGCCACGTCGAGGTGACTGATCATGCCCAGGCGCACAAAGAGGAGCGCCTTGCCCGGTCAACAACCGCGGAAGTCGCTATTGTGGCGATTCAGAAGATGGAAGAGCGCCTGCTGACGGATACCAACGAGAACATTGACGATCAATTGATTAAAGAGGTGAGCTCGCGGGTGATCGGTAACCTGCGGCGCCGGGCCGATGGTCGTGACGACGCGGGCAATAGCGAGATGGAAGAGAACCTTGAGCGCCGTTTCCGCCTGGCGGCGCTGCGCTCCGAACGCGCCGAGCTCTACCATCTGCGCGCCACGCAGCAGATTAGCAACGAGACCCTGCAAAAGATGCTGCACGATCTCGACCTGCTGGAAGCATTACTGATCGAGAAGAGTTAACTCTCAGGCTGGCCGGCAGACGTCGGCCAGCGCTGCTGGCAGCAGTCGATCCATGCCCGGGCGCTGTGGGACTGGTAGACGCCGTCGCGCCAGATCATCCCCAACTGCCACTGTAGCTGGCTGTTCAGAGGCAGCCACATCAGGCGCTCCCTGTCCAGCCGCTGGCATACCGGCTCCGGCAACACCGCAATGCCGACGCCGGCTTCCACCATCGCCGCCAGAAAATCCCACTGCCCGCTGCGTACCGCAATGCGCGGCGTGACGTTGCGCTCCTGAAACAGCTGCATAAGCTGGCGGTTCAATGAAAAGTCTTCACTGTAAATTACCAGCGGATGCTCGCCGAGCTCCTCCGGCGCCAGGGCCGCGCGCTGCTGCCAGTCGGCGGTTTTCGGTACCAGCACGCACAGTGGATAACTGAATAACGGCATGGTGGCGAAATGGCTCTCATCCGCGAGGGGAAAAGCGGTAATGGCGAGGTCCAGCTCGCCGTTCATCACCGCCTGCTGGACCGTCAGGCCGCCAAATTCGGCGATTTTCAGCTCCACGCCGGGGTATTGCTGACGATAGGCGCTCAGCGGCCCGGCAATCATCATTCCGACCATGGGGGGAATGCCGAGGCGCAGGATCCCTTTGTTAAGGTGGTTGATATCCCCCAGCTCGCTTTCCAGTTGGTGGAATTCCGCCAGAATCGCCAGCCCGCGTTCATACACCACCCGGCCGGTATCGGTCAGCAGTAGCCTGCGGCCGTTGCGCAGCAGCAGGGTACAGTTAAGTTCGTCTTCCAGGTTACGCAGCATCTTGCTGATGGTCGGCTGGGTGACAAACATTTTTTCCGCCGCGCGAGTGAAACTCTGCTGACGCACGACTTCGACAAAATAGCGCAGCGTTCGGATATCCATAACTATTCCTGTTAACTATACCTGCAATGATTTTAATTCATTTCCTGCCAGTAAAGCGCCTCTCTATACTGCCATTTCTCTCTCTTCCTGGAATGTGATCATGTCTGTGGCGTTACGTCGTTTTACGCCCGCTGTGTTGCAGCGCCTTCAGGTACCGGTTCAGGTACTGCTGTATGCTGGATTGTTTGTGGTGGCCGAGCGGCTGGTGGCCTGGCTGCATTTACCGCTGCCCGCCAATCTGGTGGGGATGGCGCTGCTACTGGCGCTGATTTTGTGTCGTATCGTCCCCCTGAACTGGGTACGCGCCGGTGCGCGCTGGCTGCTGGCGGAGATGCTGCTGTTTTTTGTGCCGGCGGTGGTTGCGGTGGTGAATTATGCCCAGTTACTGATGGTGGACGGCTGGCGAATTTTCATGGTGATCGCGCTCAGCACAGTGATGGTGCTCGGCTCTACCGCCTGGGTGGTGGACCGCATCTATCGCTATGAGCTGGTCAGGGAACGGCGCAGAGGTGACAGACGATGAGCGGTATTGTCCTGAGCCAGTTTTGCCTGCTGGCGACCCTGGCGCTGTATTTCGCCAACAAAAAGTTATACCGACGCTTCCACGCCCTGCCGCTAATGCCGCTGGTCCTGACGCCACTGTTGCTGGTGGCGATACTGGTATCCGGGCATATCTCTTACCAGAGCTACATGGGAGAAGCCCACTGGTTGCTCTGGCTGCTGGGGCCGGCGACCATCGCCTTCGCCGTACCGGTCTACGATAATCTGGCGGTGATTAAACGCCACTGGATGTCGTTGTCGGCAGGCGTGGTGACCGCGACGCTGGTGGCGGTCACCAGCTCCGTCTGGCTGGCGCGTCTGTTTACTCTGCCGGATGAAGTGCAGCGTAGTCTGGCGGTGCGCTCCATTACCACGCCGTTTGCTCTGGCGGCGGCGAAACCGCTGGGGGGCCAACCAGATCTGGTAGCTCTCTTTGTGGTAGTGACCGGGGTATTTGGTATGGCGGTGGGAGATATGCTATTTCTACGCCTGTCGATTCGCGCTGCGATGGCAAAGGGCGCCGGGTTTGGCGCCGCATCCCACGGTGCCGGCACTGCGCGCAGTTACGAGCTCGGTCAGCGGGAAGGCGTGGTCGCCAGCCTGGTGATGATGATGTCCGGGGCGCTAATGGTGGTTGTGGCGCCGCTGGTGGCGTGGGTGATGTTCTGAACGGTACCCTCCATGGAATTGCGAGGGGAATCTCCATCAGGGAGGATGGCACATTGTTTATTCTGCAGGATCTGTTTACTGGCTGGCGTGCAGGCACTTTTGGCCGGGTGAAGTTTTTTATCTATTTTCTGGTGCTGGCAGTCAACGTTTGGTTGGGCGTGCAGGTCATTTGGCTCACGTATTTCGTCAATAACTGGCTGCTTCAGTGGCTGTTCTGGCTAACAGTGGTGCTTAATTACTACTGCGGTCTGTTGCTGTACATCAAACGCTTGCGCCAACTGGTGGCGTACCCTGTGCCATGGGCATTGGGGTGCTGGATATTAACGATATTGTTTCAGCGTTTCCCCTGGAGTCACGAGCAGTACTGGCTACGCATGGGGATATCTCTGGTGAATTTAGTCATGCTGTGCCTGCTGTTGTTTTCGCCGGCGCGGCGTTTCACTGCGCCGGTGAAAACAGCGGCCTCTTCCTGAGGCCGATCGTCATATTAATGGGCGCGGCCCTGCTCAATACCGATCCCGGTCTGGGAGCGGATAAACTGGGCGCGGAACTGTTCGCGCTCCAGACTCCCCTCCGGGCTGTTATCGGTGATGGAGAAGAACCAGATACCGATAAACGCCACCAGGATAGAGAACAGCGCCGGGTATTCGTAGGGGAAGACCGGTGCGGCGTGGCCTAAGATCTGTACCCAAATCGTCGGGCCGAGGACCATCAGCACCACGGCGGTGAGCAGCCCCAGCCAGCCGCCGATCATCGCGCCGCGGGTGGTCAGTTTCGACCAGTACATCGACAGCAGAATGATCGGGAAGTTACAACTGGCGGCGATGGAGAACGCCAGTCCGACCATAAAGGCGATGTTCTGGTTTTCAAACAGGATCCCCAGCAGAATGGCGATCACCCCCAGCACCAGTACCGTAATTTTTGATACCCGCAGCTCGTCGCGTTCGGTGGCGCCTTTGCGGAACACATTAGCGTACAAGTCATGAGAGACCGCGGAAGCGCCGGCCAGCGTCAGCCCTGCGACAACCGCCAGGATGGTGGCGAAGGCCACGGCGGAGATAAAGCCGAGGAACAGGTTGCCGCCCACCGCGTCGGCCAGGTGTACCGCCGCCATGTTATTGCCGCCGATCAGCCCGCCCGCCGCGTCTTTAAACGCCGGGTTAGCCCCCACCAGCATGATGGCGCCGAAACCAATGATAAAGGTCAGGATGTAGAAATAACCCATAAAGCCGGTAGCGTAGAACACGCTCTTGCGCGCCTCTTTGGCATCGCTGACCGTAAAGAAGCGCATCAGAATGTGCGGCAGGCCGGCGGTGCCGAACATCAGCCCCAGGCCGAGCGACAGGGCGGAGATCGGGTCTTTAACCAGACCGCCGGGGCGCATGATCGCTTCGCCTTTCGGGTGGACCGCCATCGCTTCGCTGAACAGATTGCTGAAGTTAAAGCCGACATGCTTCATCACCATAAAGGCCATAAAGCTGGCGCCGAACAGCAGCAGTACCGCTTTGATGATCTGTACCCAGGTGGTGGCCAGCATGCCACCAAACAGTACGTACATCACCATCAGTACTCCGACCAGCACCACCGCGACGTGATAGTTAAGGCCGAACAGCAGTTCGATCAGCTTGCCGGCGCCCACCATCTGGGCGATGAGGTACAGCGCTACCACCACCAGAGAACCGCAGGCGGAGAGGGTGCGGATCGGGCTTTGCTTCAGGCGGTAGGACGCCACATCGGCGAAAGTATAACGCCCGAGGTTGCGCAGCCGCTCGGCTATCAGGAACAGAATGATCGGCCAGCCGACCAGAAAGCCCAGCGAGTAGATCAGGCCATCGTAGCCGGAGGTGTATACCAGCGCTGAAATGCCGAGGAACGATGCGGCGGACATATAGTCGCCGGCGATGGCCAGGCCATTCTGGAAGCCGGTAATATTGCCGCCGGCGGTATAGTAGTCGCTGCGTGAGCGGGTTCGTTTAGAGGCCCAGTAAGTGATGCCAAGGGTAAAACAGACGAAAACGACAAACATAATAATCGCCTGCCAGTTGGTCGGCTGGCGCTCGACCGGGCCGCTGAGGGCGTCGGCCGCCATCACGCCGGCGGGCAGGCTGAAAAGGGAAACGGCCAGCGCCGTGAGAAACGCTTTCATAATGCCTTTACCTCGCGCAGGACGGCGTTATTCAGCCGGTCGAATTCTTTATTGGCTCGCCAGACATAAATCCCTGTCATTACAAAAGAAATAATAATAATCCCCATCCCGATGGGAATACCGCGCGTAACGCTGGTATCTGGCCCAATGGGGGCGCCCAGCCAGCCAGGGGCAAAGGCGATAAGTAAAATAAAACTGATATAAATCACCAGAATAATCAGTGACAGGATGCCGGCAAACCGTTGCCTTTTTTCGACTAACTCCCTGAAATGCGCACTGTCTTCTATCCGTTGATAAATGGGTTCATTCATCACAGAGTCTCCAGAGGTAAAGTACAGGTTGTCGTTATGGAAAATCTCCCGGCGAGTAACGGCCGTATCCACCGCCTGAATCGAGGATATTCAGGCGGTTTCCACGCCGGGAGTTGAGGTTATGATGGCATGGCGATCGCTTGTTTTTCTTCCAGCAGTTTCTCCACCACGCCCGGATCGGCCAGGGTTGAGGTATCGCCGAAGTTGCTGGTATCCCCGGCGGCGATTTTGCGTAGAATGCGGCGCATTATCTTCCCGGAGCGGGTCTTGGGCAGCGAGTCGGTCCAGTGCAGAATATCCGGCGTCGCCAGCGGGCCAATCTCTTTACGCACCCAGTTACGTACTTCGGCGTACAGCTCCGGTGACGGCTCTTCGCCGTGGTTCAGGGTGACATAGGCATAGATGGCCTGGCCTTTAATGTTATGGGGGATACCCACCACGGCGGCTTCGGCGATCTTCGGGTGTGAGACCAGCGCGGATTCGATCTCCGCCGTTCCCAGACGGTGGCCGGAGACGTTCAGCACATCGTCGACGCGTCCGGTGATCCAGTAGTAGCCGTCCTCGTCGCGGCGGGCGCCGTCGCCGCTGAAGTACATGTTTTTGAAAGTAGAGAAGTAGGTTTGCTCGAAACGCTCGTGGTCGCCGAACAGGGTACGCGCCTGACCCGGCCAGGAGTCGGTGATCACCAGATTGCCCTCGGTGGCGCCTTCCAGCGGATGGCCTTCATTATCCACCAGCGCCGGCTGGACCCCGAAGAACGGACGGGTGGCGGAACCGGCTTTCAGTTCGGTGGCGCCAGGCATTGGGGTTATCATAAAACCGCCGGTTTCGGTCTGCCACCAGGTGTCCATCACCGGACATTTCTCTTTGCCAAACTTTTTCCAGAACCACTCCCAGGCTTCCGGGTTGATGGGTTCCCCCACCGAGCCGAGAATGCGCAGCGAATCAAGGGAGGTACCCTCGATGGCGATATCGCCTTCCGCCATCAGCGCGCGGATCGCCGTCGGCGCGGTATACAGAATATTAACTTTATGCTTGTCCACCACCTGGGCCATACGGTTGGGCTTCGGCCAGTTCGGTACGCCTTCAAACATCAGCGTGGTGGCACCGCAGGCCAGCGGCCCGTAAAGCAGGTAGCTGTGGCCGGTAACCCAACCCACGTCGGCGGTACACCAGTAGATATCACCGGGATGGTAGTCAAAGACGTATTTGAAGGTAGTGGCGGCGTAGACCAGGTAACCGCCGGTAGTGTGTAATACCCCTTTTGGTTTACCGGTTGAGCCGGAAGTATAAAGAATAAACAGCGGATCTTCGGCGTTAACTTCCACCGGCCGGTGATCGCTGCCGACTTTCTCGATTTCGTCATGCCACCACAGATCGCGTCCTTCATGCCATTCGGTGTTGCCGCCGGTACGGCGCAGAACCACCACATGCTCCACGCTGGTGACGCCGGGGTTTTTCATGGCGTCATCGACGTTTTTCTTCAGCGGGATGGTGCGTCCGGCGCGCAGGCCTTCGTCGGCGGTAATGATCAGGCGGGCGCTGGAGTCGATAACGCGCCCGGCGACGGCTTCCGGAGAGAATCCGCCGAAGATCACCGAATGAATTGCGCCGATACGCGCGCAGGCCAGCATAGCGACGGCGGCTTCCGGCACCATCGGCATATAGATAGCTACCACATCGCCTTTCTTAATGCCCAGTCCCACCAGCACGTTGGCGAAGCGGCAGACATCGTGGTGCAACTGTGTATAGGTTATAGTTTTGCTCTGGCTGGCGTCGTCGCCTTCCCAGATGATGGCCGGCTGGTCGCCGCGTTCATGCAGGTGGCGGTCGAGACAGTTAGCCGCGAGGTTAAGGGTGCCGTCTTCGTACCACTTAATCGAAATGTTGCCCGGGGAGAATGACGTGTTTTTTACCAGGGTATAAGGTTTGATCCAGTCGAGAATTTTGCCCTGTTCGCCCCAGAACGCGTCGGGGTCCTGAACTGACTGTTGGTAGCCGCTTTGATACTGCTGCGGATTTATCAGGCAATGTTGCGCAATGTTTGCGGGAATAGGATGCTTGTGTATTTGGCTCATGGCTTTTTTTCTCCTTAAGATTGTTAATAATATGTCAATTAAAGGTTAATTAAAGAGATAACAAAAGCTTTGTTTGTTATTTGAGCTGTAGATCACGCAATGTAAGTGTTGATTAATTCTTAATCGAACGATGCTTAATAAAGAAATAGTCACTCTGTTTGATTATTCGGTAAGGGGTGTGCAAATATCATTTCATAACAAATGGTTATATTTGAAGATTGGTAAAAAATAGCGATTATTTGGCTTTTGCAAGTGAATAGCCCTTTTCCCCGGGGGTTGCATAGCAGGCCATGCAAATGGTACTGATTACCCACGATAAAAAAATCCACACAACCATCCATCGTTTGTCATAACCCTTTCCGTTATTGACGTTCTCATACGGCAACAGCATGGGAATGGCGTGTTACTGAGGAAGTTCCTTGATGAAGAAAAATAAAATCAGCCTGGCCTGGCAGATCCTGCTGGCCCTGGTGCTGGGTATTCTATTGGGTAGCTTTTTGCACTATCAGTCTGACAGTCGGGAGTGGCTGATCAGTAATTTGCTCTCACCGGCGGGAGATATCTTTATTCATTTGATCAAGATGATCGTAGTACCGATAGTGATTTCCACGCTGATCGTCGGCATTGCCGGGGTGGGCGACGCAAAGCAACTGGGGCGCATTGGCGCCAAAACTATCATCTATTTTGAGGTGATCACCACCGTCGCCATTGTGCTCGGTATTACGGTCGCCAATGTGTTCCAGCCCGGTCACGGAATCGACATGTCGCAGCTGGCGACTGTGGATATTTCTAAGTACCAGAGCACGACCCAGGAAGTACAGAACCACGCCCACGGTCTGATGGGCACCATCCTCTCGCTGGTGCCGACCAACATTGTGGCGTCGATGGCGAAAGGGGATATGCTGCCGATTATCTTCTTCTCGGTACTGTTTGGACTCGGGCTGTCGTCCCTGCCCGCCGCTCATCGCGACCCGCTGGTCACTGTTTTCCGCTCAATCTCCGAAACGATGTTTAAAGTCACCCATATGGTGATGCGCTACGCGCCGGTTGGGGTATTCGCGCTGATTTCCGTCACGGTGGCGAACTTTGGTTTTGCCTCACTGTGGCCACTGTTGAAACTGGTGGTGCTGGTTTACCTGGCGATTCTGTTCTTCGCGCTGGTGGTACTGGGGGCGGTGGCGCGCCTGTGCGGGCTGCGGATCACCATTTTGATCCGTATCCTGAAAGACGAGCTGATTCTGGCCTATTCCACCGCCAGCTCCGAGAGCGTTTTGCCGCGAATCATTGAAAAGATGGAGGCTTACGGCGCGCCGGCGTCGATAACCAGCTTTGTGGTGCCGACCGGCTATTCATTCAATCTGGATGGCTCCACGCTGTACCAGAGTATCGCCGCTATCTTTATTGCCCAGTTGTACGGTATTGAGCTGTCGATTGGCCAGGAGATCATTCTGGTACTGACGCTGATGGTGACTTCGAAAGGCATTGCTGGTGTGCCGGGCGTGTCGTTTGTGGTGCTGCTGGCGACCCTGGGCAGCGTCGGGATCCCGCTGGAAGGACTGGCGTTTATTGCCGGGGTGGATCGGATTCTCGACATGGCGCGCACCGCGCTGAACGTGGTGGGTAATGCGCTGGCGGTACTGGTTATTGCCAAATGGGAGCATAAGTTCGATCGCAAAAAGGCCCGCGCTTACGAGCAGGAGATGCTGGGGAGCTTTGATAAGCAGGTCAACTCTTAACGGCTGAGACGTCAAAAAGGACCGCCTCCCGGGGGCGCGGTCCTTTTTTTGGTCTTTATCCCAGCGCGCTTTCGCGCAGCCGTGATTTCAACTTGTTGTACTCGTCAATCACATAGCGTTCGGCGGCCTGCTGGTCGGCAATCGGTTCAACCCGCACCGCGCAGTACTTATATTCCGGCGTTTTGGTGATGGGACTGAGATTTTCCGTCACCAGCTCATTGCAGGCGCCAATCCACCACTGATAGGTCATATACACGGCGCCCTGGTTGGGCCGCTCGCTGACCTGGGCGCGGGTGATAACTTTGCCTTTGCGGGAATGGATCCATACCAGCTCCTGATCCTGAATGCCGAGGCGTTCAGCGTCCGCGCTGTGCATCTGGGCATAGCCGGGCTCATCCGCCAGCGCGGAGAGCGCCGCGCAGTTGCCGGTCATCGAGCGACAGGAGTAGTGGCCGACCTCACGCACCGTGGAGAGCACCATCGGAAACTCTTCCGTCAGCTTGTCGACTGGCGCTACCCAGTCGCAGGTAAAGAACTGCCCCAGCCCGTTGGCGCGGTCGAATTTTTCCGCATACAGATAAGAGGTACCCCGATCGGCATCCGATTCGTCGCGGCACGGCCACTGGATATACCCCAGTTCGCCCATTTTTTCATAGGTGGCGCCAAAGAAGTTCGGGCACAGCGCGCGCAGCTCGTCCCAAATCTCTTTGGTGTTGGTGTAGTGCATCGGGTAACCCATACGGGTGGCGATTTCACTGATGATCTGCCAGTCGGTTTTCAGATCCCATTTCGGCTCCACCGCTTTAAAGAAGCGCTGGAAACCGCGATCCGCGGCGGTGAACACCCCTTCATGTTCGCCCCATGAGGTGGAGGGCAGGACGACGTCCGCCGCCGCTGCGGTTTTGGTCATAAAGATGTCCTGAACTATCACCAGTTCCAGATCTTCAAAACCCTGGCGCACCGCGGACAGCTCGGCATCGGTCTGCAAAGGGTCTTCGCCCATGATATACGCAGCGCGTACTTCACCGTGGGCGGCGCGGTGCGGCAGTTCGCTAATGCGATAACCGACCCGATCCGGTAGTGATTCCACCCCCCAGGCCGCGGCGAACTTTGCCCGGTTCTGCGGGTTCGTGATGAACTGATAGCCTGGATAAGTATCCGGCAGGGCACCCATATCGCAGGCGCCCTGGACGTTGTTCTGGCCGCGCACCGGGTTGATGCCGGTATTCGGTTTACCCAGGTTGCCGGTGAGCAGCGCCAGGCTGGTCAGTGAGCGTACGGTTTCCACGCCCTGGTAGAACTGTGTTACTCCCATACCCCACAGGATGGTGGCGGTTCTGGCGCTGGCATACATCCGCGCCGCAGCGCGAATCTGCGCCGCGCTGATACCGGTGATTTCCTCAACCGATTCCGGGGTATAGCCGGCGACGATTTTACGGTATTCCTCAAAACCTTCAGTACGCCCGGAGACAAAGGCCCGGTCATAGAGGTTTTCGGCAACGATCACATGGCCAATGGCGTTCAGCAGCGCAATGTTGGAACCATTACGCAGTTGTAAATGGATATCGGCGATGCGCGCCGTTTCAATGACCCGCGGATCGCAAACGATGATTTTCGCCCCCTTCTGTTTAGCCTTAATCACGCGATTGGCCACAATGGGGTGTGAATCCGCCGGGTTATACCCGAAGATCAGAATTAAATCGGTATCTTCTATCTCGACGATAGAGTTACTCATGGCGCCATTACCGACCGACTGGTGCAGACCTGCAACCGAAGGGCCGTGTCAGACGCGCGCGCAGCAATCGACGTTATTGGTGCCAATAACGGCGCGCGCGAATTTCTGCATGATGTAGTTGGTCTCATTGCCGGTACCGCGCGAAGAGCCGGTGGTCATAATGGCATCGGGACCATATTTTTCTTTTACCGCGCTCAGGCGGGCGGCGACGTAGTCCAGCGCTTCGTCCCAGGAGACGGCTTCCAGCTTGCCGCCGCGCTGGCGGCGAATCATCGGGGTTTTCAGGCGCGGGGTCAGGATCTGGGTATCGTTAATAAAATCCCAGCCGTAATAGCCCTTCAGACATAAGTTTCCCTGATTGGTTTTCCCCATTGCGCCTTCCGCCCGGACGATTTTCCCGTTATCAACCACCAGGTTAATCTTGCATCCCGAGGCGCAGTATGGGCAAACAGTGACGACCTTTTTCATCCACATTGCTCCATTAATGCTGTGTTGCTGTAGCGGCGCGCCAGGCGCCATATTGTTGTCATTTATGCCATATCAAAAGCAGGGTTACTGACGATGATACGCAGAAAAAATGGCCGAAACCCTGATGAAAAACAGGTCACCGGTAAAATCGCCGCGACGGTGGCTGGCGGTGAATGTGACAGAGGTTGAATTTTCGAGATTCATTGTTGGCGATTTTGCCGCACGATCAGCACCATCACAGGCTGGTCACTCCATCCTCCCCGGAGAAATTATGATAAAACCTGCCATTATGGTGGTGGATGACGACCCGGCGATTTGTGATGTTTTACGCGATGTTCTCAATGAGCATGTCTTTGACGTGCGTATTTGTCATCGCGGCAATGACGCGCTGGCGCTGGTGGCTCATCGTCCTGAAATCGCGCTGGTCCTGCTGGATTTAATGCTCCCCGACATCAATGGATTGCAGGTGTTGCAGCAAATTCAGGCGCTGCGGCCGGAACTGCCTGTGGTCATGCTCACCGGTATGGGCAGCGAGTCGGATGTGGTGACAGGGCTGGAGATGGGCGCTGACGACTATATCGTCAAGCCGTTTCATACCCGGGTGGTGGCGGCGCGGGTCAAAGCGGTGCTGCGGCGTAGCGGCGTGATGGCGGGAGAACTGCCGGTGAAAACCCGCGCCGGGATGACTTTCAATGGCTGGACGCTGGATACCGAACGTTGCCTGCTGCTGAATTCGCGGCGCGAGTCCGTTGAACTGAGCCAGAGCGAATACAGCCTGTTGCTGGTACTGGCCAGTAATGCCCGCAAGGTGCTGAGCCGTGAACAACTGCTGGCGCTGACCCATAGTGAATCACGGGAAATATTCGATCGCACTGTCGATGTTTTGATTATGCGGTTGCGGCGAAAAATTGAGACCAACCCGCAGCACCCGGGATTGATCCGTACCATTCGCGGCGCGGGATACGTGTTTTCTGCGGATGTAGCGCCGATAGAAGATACCGCAATATAATGCCGGGGTCGCAGAGGTTGTTGTAAATACTTTGTGCGTTTTTAATTATTAAACTGAAATAACTTTTTTGATATGGAATGCCGGTAACTTTATGAAAAACCAAGAGAAGTTAATTTTATGTTACAGCGTGGGTTCTTAATAAATATATTATATATTGCCATGGTATTTACTCTGTTCAGTAAGTAATGGCGCTGGTCGTTAGCTTTCGCTAACGCTGATTTATATTCAGAATAATATTATATAAGCGATGTCATAATGCGGTTGAATAATTATAATGCGACACCGTCGCGATATTATCCCTTCATTGATGGACTACGGGCTTTAGCGGTTATTTCAGTTATTATCTACCACTTACACGCTTCGTGGCTGCCCGGCGGTTTTGTCGGGGTGGATGTCTTTTTTGTGATATCCGGTTTTGTGGTCAGTGCGTCAATCACCCATTTCCGGGGCAGCGGCTTCTGGCATTTTCTGGCGTTTTTTTATGCGCGCCGCATCCGACGTATCTTTCCGGCACTGATTGTCTGCCTGCTGGTAACCGCCGTAGTTTCGGCGTTATTCATTCCCGACTCCTGGCTCAGCGATGTTAACCAGCAGACCGGGTTATTCGCTTTTTTTGGACTCAGCAACTTTATTCTGGCGGCGAACGGCCGGGATTATTTTGCGCCAACCACGGAATTTAATCCTTTCACCCACACCTGGTCGCTTGGCGTGGAAGAGCAGTTCTACCTGATTTTCCCCGCGCTGTTTTTTGCCTGGCTGTGCGGACAGCGCGGCAGAGGCATTTCGGTCGCTCTGTTTGCGATTGGGCTACTGACTTCCGCGGTGTTTTCGGCATGGCAGTCGCAGGTACAGCCCACCAACGCCTATTTTCTGAGTCCGGGACGTTTCTGGGAACTGGCGAGCGGCGTATTGCTGTACCAGATAATCACCTGGTCGCGCCCGCAGGGGGAGGGGGGCGGAAGCGGGTTTGCGAACACGATTGGCGTCGCGGCGTTTATCGGCTTATTGATCTCTTTTGTTGTTTCCACACCGCACCAGTTCCCGATGCCGGGCGCGCTACTGGCTGCCGTTTCAACACTGGGTATTATTTATAGCCTGTACCGACAGCCGGGGCTGCCGTGGCTGCACGCGTTATTGGGCAACCGCTATATTCTGTTTTTCGGCAAAACCTCCTATTCGCTGTATTTGTGGCACTGGCCGACATTTGTGCTATTCCGCTGGACCTGCGGCCTGGAATCTCCGCTAACAATGCTGTGTGCGCTGGCGGTGACCCTGGTACTGGCAACGCTGTCTTATTACCTGATTGAAACGCCAATGCGCCAGTCCGGGCTGGTTAAAAAGGCCGCCAATGCGCTGGTGATTAGCGCAGGATTGTGCGTGATAGCCATCGCTTGCTGGGGCGCCAGCGTGCTGAATGCGCATTCGAACAGGCTGTCCCTGAGCCAGGTTAGCGCCGATGCCGATCTCTGGTACCCCGATCGTGGGCCGGCGACACCCGATTTTCCCGGTTGTCGCGCCGATCCTCAGACCCTTGACGTGGAAGGGACCAGCGTGATGGTGATTAAACCGGAAGGCTGCCTGCAGGAGAGCGCTTCCCGCTACAACGTGCTGCACGTGATCGGCGACTCCCACACTCTTGCCTATATGACGCTGTATAAGCAACTGGCCATTCGAAACAATCTGCAGGTGGATGTTTATCGTAACGGCGGTTGCCCGTTTGTCAGTTTCCAGACCGAGCGCGATCTGGATGATGCCCACTGCCGGCAGAATATCGCGTCATCTTTACGCGCTCTGCGCCAGCGTATCAGGCCTGGCGATGTCCTGCTGCTGGCCTCTTTACGCCTGCCGCGGTTTGGCGATCAATGGGTCTATTTCGGCGCGGCAGCACACCAGCAAAGTTTCTTTAGCGATCGGGCGCAGGCTAACCGACAGCGCTCAGTAGAGTGGGCAATAGATGTGCTACGGGAATTCAGCGCCAAAGGGGCTCAGGTGGTTTTTGAAGCGCCGAAACCTATCTTTCAGGTGCCGCCCTATCGCTGTGCCGACTGGTTTAACCGCGATAATCCGATTTGCGCGCCGGGTATGACCATGGATCGCGCGTTATTACAGAAATACCGGGCGCCGGTGCTGGACAGCTACGCACAGGTAGTTCAGGCGGTTCCATCGGTGAGCGTCTGGGATCCTTTCCCGGTATTGTGCCCGGGTGAGGTCTGCAGCGTCTGGAAAGACGGCCACGCGCTGTTTTTCGACGGCGACCACCTGAGCGCCTGGGGTAGCATGACGCTGTTGGCGGATTTTTCCGCCCGCGTACTGCCGAGACTGCGCAAGCCCGCCCGGGAAGGCAGTATGCATATTCCTGAACAGGGCTACGCCTTTAATCAGCAGGGAGTACCCGATTTTCTGGACAGCCTCTCCGGGTTATCCCACGTCGAATCATGGGGACGCTGGAGCGATGGTCGTCTGGCGCCGGTGGTGCGCCTGGCGTTTCACCAGCCGCTGCCGCAGGATTTTACCCTTGAAGTGACCGCTCAGGGGTATGGTCCCAATATCAACCAGCCGGTGAGCGTTGTTGTTGGCAACGAACGTCACCAAATGCGCGTTGCCGGGCAGCCAACAACGACGAAACTGTATTTCGCCAATCCAGGCGGCGCCAGGGTGATTGAAATCACGCCGCCTTATCCGCAAAGTCCACAGGCCTCCGGAGAGTCCGGGGATGGCAGGCTGTTAGGTATCGGGCTGGTGGCGATTAAAATTACCGCCGCCGCATCGCATTAACCGGAGTACCGCCAGCCGCAGGCGGAATGACGCGTCGGCGGGAGGCTCCCGGGTCGTCATAATTGTTGAACGCGATCACATTCAGCGTCTGTCAACATTTGTGTAACATTCATCCGCCGGGTAGTGTCAGGTTTTTACAGCGGAGAGTGGCTATGTGGCGGTCGGTGTATCAGTTTCTTGTCAGTGTCCGGGGCCGGCTATTATGTTTCAGCATGCTGGCGATAGTGTTGCTGCTGGCGGTCGGCGCCAGCGCGGTATTTAGCCTCCGGCAGGCCGGAGCGCAGGCGGCGCAGATTCAACCGACGGTGGCGCTTACGCTGCTGGCGCTGGTCGCGCTGGCGGCGGCGGGCGGGTATCTTTACCGTAATATCGGCACCAATCTGGCGGCGATTTCCCGGGCGATGAGCCAACTGGCGCGCGGTGAATCCGGTGTCAGCGTACCTTCCCTGCTACGCCGGGATGAACTGGGCGAACTGGCGCGGGCCTACGATATTTTCGCCCGCAATATGACATCGCTGGAGGATGCGTCGCGGCTGTTGAAGGAAAAAACCAGCCAGCTGGAAGCGACTTTTCACGCCATGCGCGACGGGCTGGCGCTGTTTGATAATTACGGCAATCTGGTGGTGTGGAACCCCCAGTACCCGGTGATGCTCGGGCTGAACGGCAACATGCTGCAGCGCGGCCAGCACTATTTGACCCTGCTCAGCCAGGTCGCATCATTGTCAGGGCCGCTACTGGATAACCTGCAGCAGCCCCATCCCCGCACTCAGGAGATCAAACTGGCGGATAACCGCACCATTGAACTGCGCTTCAGTCCGGTGCCGGAGCGCGGTATGGTCAACGTGGTGTTGGATCGAACTGAACACAAAGGGCTGGAAGAAGCGCTGCTGCATAGTCAGAAAATGAAGGCGGTTGGGCAACTGACTGGTGGACTGGCCCACGATTTTAATAATCTGCTGACGGTGATTATCGGTAGCCTGGAGCTGGCGGCCCCGGATTCGCCGGACGCGCCACGCGTCACTCGCGCCCTGAAAGCGGCGGAGCGCGGCGCACAGCTTACCCAGCGTCTGCTGGCCTTTTCCCGTAAGCAGTCTCTGCATCCGCGCCCGGTAGCGCTGAAATATCTGCTGGAAAACCTCCAGGAGCTGATGCGCCACTCACTACCCGCCAGCCTGACGCTGGAAATTGAAGCCCAGTATCCCGCCTGGCCGGCGTGGATTGACGTCAACCAACTGGAAAACGCCATCATTAACCTGGTAATGAATGCCCGGGACGCCATGGAAGGGCGCAGTGGCGTTATCCGGATTCGTACCTGGAATCAGCGGGTAATGCGCAGCGACGGGCGCCGCCAGGATATGGTGGCGCTGGAGGTAATTGATAGCGGCTGCGGTATGTCTCCGGAGGTACGTTCCCAGGTGTTTGAACCGTTTTTTACGACCCGGGTTCACAGCGGCGGTAGCGGGCTGGGACTGTCGATGGTGTACGGTTTTGTCCATCAGTCCGGCGGCAGGGTGGAAATTGAAAGCACCCCCGGAGCAGGGACCACCGTGCGCCTGCAACTTCCCCGGGCGGCGGTGGAGGTGGATACTGCGCCGCCCCAACAAACGCCTCCTGAGCCAGACAGCGACGATCGGTTGGTACTGGTGCTCGAGGATGAGCCGGACGTGCGCCAGACCCTGTGTGAACAGCTTCATCAACTGGGCTACCTGACCCTGGAAGCGGAAAACGGCGAACAGGCGGTTGCGTTGCTGGAGGCGGTGGAAGATATTCGTATTTTTATCAGCGATTTAATGTTGCCTGGCCATCTGAGCGGGGCGGATGTGCTCAACCACGCCCGCGCCCATCATCCCCATTTGACGCTGCTGCTGATTAGCGGCCAGGACTTGCGTCCGGCTCATCACCCATTACTGCCGGATGTGGAACTGCTGCGTAAGCCGTTCACCAGCCAGCATCTGGCGCTGGCGTTGCGCCGGGCCGGCAGCTAACCGGCGGATTTGGGAATTCTCCGCTACTGATCGCTGCGGTGGCTGATTAGCGTAAAGCCGGTCATCAGATGGAGGCAGGTGTTATGAAATATTCTCTGGGGATTCTGGCGCTCGGGCTATCGCTGGCTGGCGGTCAGGCCGCGCGGGCTGACGTTATTGATGAGGCGGTCAGTAATATTCAGCAGGCGCTGGAAGAGGCCTGGCCGACGGGCAAGGCCGATACCGATAGCGAACGGCGTTCGTCTGCCGTCGGCGCTGACGGCGGCAACCGCCAGTACGACAACCAGCGCCGGCAGCTTGAGGCGCGCCAGCAGCAGATCGACGATCGCCAGCGTCAGCTCGATCGGGAGCAACGTCAACTGGATGATGAATACCGGCGCCTGGAGGACGAGTACGATCGTTAGGTAACAGGAGAGGTCTTCACCCGACGATTGGTGATTTCTTTATCGTGGTCCAGCAGACGTGATAATACGCCGATCGCTCCAGGCGGCGGATCATAAAAATAGTGGTGCAATATCACCTGATGGGTGCCGGACCAGAGACGGAAAACCGCGGCGGGTTGTACCGCCGCATCGGCGGGAATTAACGGAATACGGTGACCGCATCCACCAGACGGGTCGCCTGGTATTTGACCGTGGCGGAGGCCTGCGCGCCCTGCTGTACCAGCGTGGCGTTCTGGCGGGTGATATGGTCCAGCTCATCGACGGCGCGGGTCAGATCGCTTAACCCCTGGGCCTGATGGCTGGTGGCGACGCTGATTCGGGCGATCAATTCACTGACGTTTTTCACTTTGTCGACAATGTCGCGCATGGTATGGCCGGCAGTCTGCACATGTACCGATCCCGACTCCACTTTCCCGGCGCTGGCCTCAATCAAACGGCGGATATCGCTGGCCGCGGTGGCGCTGCGCTGGGCCAGGCTGCGCACTTCGCCGGCGACTACCGCAAAGCCTTTCCCCTGCTCGCCGGCGCGCGCGGCTTCAACCGCGGCGTTGAGCGCCAGAATATTGGTCTGGAAGGCGATACTGTCGATTAAACTGGTGATAGAGCCTATTTCCCGGGTGCTTTCGGCGATCTGCGCCATAGTGGTGATGACGGTTTCCATCGCCTCGCCGCCGTCAGATGCCGCATCACGAGCCGCAAGAGATAGTTCATCGGCTGCGGTGGCGGTTTCTGTGTTATTGCGTACCGTGGTGGAGAGTTGATTCATGGTGGCCAGAGTTTGCTGAACGTTGACCGCGGTCTGGCGGGTACGTTCGTTGAGATCTTCATTGCCTTTGGCCAGTGAGTCGCTCCCTTCGCGGACATCAAAGACCTGACTGCTGACATCGTTGACCAGCCAGCGGAACATTAGCCCCAACTGGCTGATAGCGCGCAGGGTGGTGCCCACTTCATCGGCGCGCTGCATATGCTCCACGCTGTGGCTGGCGCCGGTGGCCACCCGCAGCGCCTGCTGGCAGACCTTTTCAACCGGCCGGGCTATCTGGCTTTCCAGCCACCAGGCGATCAGTAGGATCAGGAACGTATGGATGCCCGGCAACGTCAGAGCAAGCGCCAGCGGTAATTTCAGGGGCCATAGCGCGAGTGCAAAAAGCGGAATAGAGCATATCAGCGGCGTTCTGACTCGCCAGCGCAGGGGCAGAGTTTTTAGCCATGACAGCCAGGACAGCGGGCCGCGACGTACCAGCAGGCCGCTGTGAAAGCGGCGTCCGGGCATTTTCCCTTCGTTCATTGCCCGATAGCGCTGGCTGGCCTGCTCTATCTCTTCGCGGGTCGCCTTGGTGCGTATCGACATGAAGCCGATAGTCTGATTGTTACGCACGATAGGCACCGCGTTGGCGCGTACCCAGTAATAATCGCCATTTTTACGGCGGTTTTTGACCAGACCGGTCCACGGATGGCCTTTTTTCAGCGTTGCCCACATATCGGCAAAGACCTGTTTGGGCATATCCGGGTGCCGGACGACATTATGGGGATGACCGAGTAATTCGTCACTGCTGAATCCGCTGACTTCAATAAAACTGTCATTGGCATACGTAATATAACTTTGTAGGTCCGTGGTAGACATTAATGTGGCATTGTCTTCCAGAATATATTCAGTATTGGTAGTGTAAGGCGTATGTCGCATGATAGTTTCCTGCGCAGCGTTAGCGGATTACGACGGTTCTGTTATTTTCGGCATATTCAGGGCGCGCTTTATATCTGGCGGGAAATATTTTTAATAAAAATTAAACAATCAATATATTATATACAAAAGAATATATATTTTCATTCGACGGCGGAAACGTATACCCGATAATTAACCAGATGAGCAGGAGGAAACGGGGAAGGCGGGTTGTTTATATTGGCCCCGACACTGATGGCCGGGGCGCCAGAATCAGTTTTTCTTCACGAATTCAGATTTCAGCTTCATGGGACCAAAACCATCGATTTTACAGTCGATGTTATGATCGCCTTCCACCAGGCGGATATTCTTCACTTTGGTACCGATTTTCAGCATTGAAGAACTGCCTTTTACCTTCAGGTCTTTAACCACAGTAACGCTGTCACCGTCTGCCAGCAGGTTGCCGTTGGCGTCTTTAACTACCAGCGCATCACTCTCTTCCGCCGGCTGCTGGTCATTCCACTCGTGGGCACATTCAGGGCAGATATACATGCCGTTATCTTCATAGGTATATTCAGAATTGCACTGCGGGCAATGAGGGAGTTGCATTGTATCGTCCTCGGTATCGGGTTACAGGCTGAAAAAAAGAGATTTCAGCGCAAAAATGGGGCAAGTTGCCCAAAAAGTGGCGTGATTATACATGAATCCCCGCATTCAGTGGGGAGAATTTTGCCACGCGGCATATTTACTCGCCATCGGCCTGGCGCGATGAATGACGTGAGATATGTCATTCATCATGTTCATGCCTCAGCGAACGGCGCGTTTTTCAGCCTTGCCGACCGGCAGGTAACCGACCGGATTGGCCGCACTGTGACCATACCTGACCGGGTGGATAGGGTTGTAGTGTTGCAGCATCAGATCCTGAACCAACGGGTACCGATGAATGCCAGCGATAAAATTGTCGGCATTCTGGCTATGCCAGTTATGCCGCCAGTATGAGGCAGCAGGTGGATATGATGGTTCATACTATTCCGGCGTTGATGAATGTCACCGCCCAATATGTCGCCGCGGTTTTCCACCTGGCGGGGCAGCGCTGGGGACCTTCCTGGGGCCGGACAGTACGCGCGATTCTGCGGGAAGGCGGTTTTGGGCCGGTGATTACCGCTGAATAATGCTGGTCAGCGTCCGGCAGGGCTGTTTTCATATCACCAGACGGGTTTTGTGAACTGAATGTGCCGGGTTAGTAAAGGAGGCTTGCCCGGACATGATATTTTAGTCCGGCAAAATACTGGCCTGGCTTATGTCAGCATTGTTATTTTTTCTCCGTCAGCGTAAAAATAAGCAGGGTTTATAAAGTTAGCTGGAGATAAGGATGAACTCTGAGAAATATGGGCTGTTGACTTACTATCCCGTTCAGTTTGTTGCGTATTCCGCTGTCATATCGGTGTTTGGTTATATTTTTTATCTGAATAAACCATCACAAATGATAATTTCATTCTCTATTCTTGCTATCGTTGCTGTACTTTTCGTGATTATATTTTCTCCGGTTGATTATTTGCGAAAGATAAAACCAGCAGGGAAGCTACCGCCCGTTATTCTGCAAAGATATCAGCAAGATAATCCGTTCTGCAAACTGACTGATTTTACATTTTTTGCATCATTGTGCGTGCTGATTCTTTTTTGCGCTGCATTCTGTGTGTATCGACTGGGCTATAGTAGTGATTGGATATGGTTTTGTGCTTTTCTTTTTCTGATGACGCACTCAATCACAGTCTATTTTAAAGTCAGTGACCTGAGCTTTATGCAGGGTGAAAAAGGTAAAACCATCAAGATTTTTATCGTCTTTTTTGTGACTGCCCTGTGGAGCTTCTTCAACTATTATTTAGATAATGTAGCTCGGGGGTTTGTGACGGAGACGCTTGATATTCCGGCATACTCTATAGCAGCAAAAGTCACTTCTGATGGCAGCGCCTGGGTGATAAAAATCGCTTTCTTGCTGATGATTGCTTATGCATTTAGCTCCGCGTTTCTGTTATTTCCTGATCGCTGGGAATATGGCGAAGAGGGAGGAGTAAATTACTCGGTGAACAATGGGTTTATCTCTCTTTCTCTGTTGAGCATCAGTTCTGCGTTATTATTTATCGTCGTTTTTAAGAGCAGTCTTGACGGAATATATCAGAGTGTATTCGAGAAAACGGTCAGGATGGAGACGAGAGATACCATTTTTTGTAACGGTGAATACCAGACTGTCCGGGAGGGTGAAGGCGTTACCGTTCGGGTACTGGAAGTTGCTAAAAACGAGTATCGTATGATTTCTTTTTACCCGAACGCCATGCCGGTATACCGACTTGAATGCACCGACCAGGCACCCTGGTATCGCTACACACCGGTGCAAACG
This sequence comes from Entomohabitans teleogrylli, assembly GCF_001484765.1. GTDB lineage: Bacteria > Pseudomonadota > Gammaproteobacteria > Enterobacterales > Enterobacteriaceae > Entomohabitans > Entomohabitans teleogrylli. The sequence goes on from NZ_LLXO01000012.1 coordinate 100,563, forward strand.
ACAAAAAGCCTGCTTGAGGATCAAAAAAGAGAAGCCGAGGTCGGTGATTTGTTGACGACGCTTATTCAGCGGGGCAGGTCGAGCAGCGAACGCTGCGAGAAATGAAGGAATATGCTGGTGCGCAGACATTGAACAGCGCGCTTGCCGCGCTGGCCCCGAAGGGGTGAGCCGCTTGCGGCGAATAATCGAACGTAGTTCGATGGAGAGTCCGGGAGTACCAAAAGCAAAAACCCAGCCAAAGGCTGGGTTTTCTGAATAAGTGGTGCCCGGACTCGGAATCGAACCAAGGACACGGGGATTTTCAATCCCCTGCTCTACCGACTGAGCTATCCGGGCAACGGGGCGCATTAAACCTGATTCGGTACAGCGCGTCAATGGCAAAATCACAAAAGGGCGGTTAATTGATTAACATTACAGCACATCCGGTCTTTTCCTGCCTGGCGGATCGCTAAACGTAGCCGGTACCAGGCGCCATGTATTACGGTATCGCATGGCTTAGCGTCAGGTCAGCGCTCCGGCGGTGCGACATTTAGCAAAGCGCAAAATATCTTCCGCCAGCCGATAAGCGGTATCAATGTCGGCCTGGCTGCGTTTTACCAGCAAACGACTCAGGCAGCCTTCCAGCACCAGCTCCATCTGCTTCGCCACCATGGCGGGATCGTCCACTTCCAATTGGGTCAGCAGTTCGTGACTAAACTCCCAGGCGGCCTGTTTCTGCTGCTCCGCCAACTGGTGAATCGGGTGATCGGCATCCGGGTAAAACGTACAGGCGGCGATAAACAGGCATCCCGGATAGCGTTGTTTATTCACGCATTCTGTTAGTGCCGGGTAGCGGGCCAGCAGCTTTTGCTCCGGCGTCATCTCTTCGTTGTACATCAACTGCCGACGCCAGATATCAACCTGCTGACTCAGGTAGCGCAGGGCATCATAAATCAGCGCTTCGCTGTCGGGCCAAAAACGCTGGATCTCTCCCGGCGCACAGTTGGCGGTTGTGGCGACCATTTCCAGCGTCGTACTGGCTATACCTTCCTGCTCAAGTACCTGCAGGGCGTGGTCCAGAACCTCTTCGCGTTGCACTGTTTCCTCCTCCGTTGTCCCAACGGTTTTCTCAAAGTGTTACTTACGGCCGCTGATTGCGCAAATGATTCGCAAAGTCGGCGGCGTTCATAAAACCGGTGACTCGTTGCTGCGGATGTTCGACGCCGCTGGCGTCAAAGAACAAAATCGTCGGCAGCCCGAGCACATTCAAATGGCGCAACAGCGCCACATCCTGCGGGCGATTGGCCGTGACATCCGCCTGCAGAAGTACCGTATCTTTCAGTGCTTCCTGAACCCGGGTATCGGTAAAGGTATATTTGTCGAACTCTTTACAGGCCACACACCAGTCGGCGTAGAAGTCGAGCATCACCGGTTTGCCCTGCGCGCGCGCCAGGGCGCTGTTAAGCTCTTCTACGCTGCTCACCCGGGTAAAACTGAGGTGCGGCTTTTCTGTTACCGCACTGCTGCCGAAAGCCCAGTCCTGTAGAGGACGAGCGCAAACCAACGCGGCGCCCAGCAGCACAATCTGAACCAGACGCATCCAGCGTTTTTCTGCTTTCAGGCTGGTAATAAATGCCCAGCCGAAGAAGGCCACGCCCAGCAACCCCCACAGACGCAGGCCCCAGATATCGCCGAGCACTCGCTCCAGCAGGAAAACCGGCAGCGCCAGAATGACGAAGCCAAAAGCGGTCTTCACGCTTTCCATCCATGGCCCGCTTTTGGGCAGCAAACGGTTCCCAAAAACGGTAATCAGGATCAGCGGCAGACCCATGCCAAGCGCATACAGATACAGCGTGCCGCCCCCCAGCCACATATTACCGCTCTGGGCGATATACAGCAGAATGGCGCTCAGCGGCGCGGTGGTGCACGGAGAGCAGATCAGCCCGGCCAGCGCCCCCATGGCGAATACACCGCCGGGCGACCCCCCTTGCTGACGATTACTCATCAGCGTCAGGCGAGTCTGGAGCGAAGAGGGCAACTGCAGAGTGAACAGGCCGAACATCGACAGACCCAGCAATACAAACAGCGCCGACAGACCGATCAGTACCCAGGGGTGCTGTAACGCAGCCTGGAACTGCAGCCCAGCCGCCGCGACCACCAGTCCCAGCGCCGTGTAAGTCAACGCCATCCCCTGGACATAGATAAACGCCAGCACCAGCGCCCGGGCAGTAGACAGGCGCTGCTTACCGCCGAGGACGATACCTGAAATCAGCGGGTACATTGGCAATACACAGGGGGTAAATGCAATGCCGATACCAATTAACAGCGCCCACAGGGCGGAGAAGGGAAGTTGAGCGGGAGGCGCCTCTGAAACCGGGATCGGTTGTGTCGGCGTCGGCGCGGCGGCGGGTTGCTCAGCGGTGTCCGCGATGGGCGAAACCGCGCTCAACGGCACCATTTTGGTTTCCGGCGGATAACAAAATCCGGCTTCGGCGCATCCCTGGTAGGTTACGCGCAGCGTCGCCCCTTGTTCGGCGCTGTGCAACTGCACCGGCACTGTTAACTGCCCGGTGTAGATTTCGCTTTTGCCGTAGAATTCGTCTTCGTGCCATGTACCTGCCGGCAGCGTTAGCGGCGCGAAAGCCGCCTGAACTGGCTCAACGCTGATTTGCTGGCGGTACAGATAATAACCGGGTTTGATTTGCCAGCTCAGCGCAAGCTGGCGGTCCTGCTGCCTGAAATCAAAGGCAAATGCCTGATCGACGGGAACAAACTGGTTTTTCCCCTGATTGCTGAACAGGCCAGCGGAAACGGATGTGCTGAGGAATAGCAGAATCAGCGTAAGGAAGCGTAGAGCCATGACAAATATTCGCTATCTCCGTAGGTAACGGGCAGAACCAACAGTTCCGGGGTCTGATAAGGGTGGTGCGATTTCAGACAGGCGACGAGCGCCTCCTGGTGCGCCTGATCGGTCTTTAACAGCAGTTGTACCTCATACTCCTGCTCAAGTTTACCTTCCCAGTAATACAGCGATGTTGCACCAGGGATGATAGTGGCACAGGCGGCGAGTCTTTCGGCCAGCGCCAGGGAAGCAAGCTCTTGCGCAGAGGCTTCATCCGGAGCGGTGCACAGCAGGACTACGGCGTCAGGGGTGGACATGGCACACCTCATATCAGAACCAGTGAAGGTGCGACTATACCATGAGTGGGGAAAAGCAGAGCAAGAAACGGGCTGCGGGGCAGCCCGTTTTTACATCTTACAGAACCATCCCGCCGACAACGAAGCCGAGGATGACGCAGAGTGCGATGGCCACAACCCCCGGGATCAGGAAGGCGTGGTTAAAGACATACTTACCGATACGGGTCGAGCCGGTATCGTCCATTTCTACCGCCGCCAGCAGCGTCGGGTACGTCGGCAGAACGAACAGTGCGGACACCGCCGCGAATGAGGCGATAGCGGTGAGCGGAGTCACACCCAGCATCAGCGCGGCAGGCATCAGCGCCTTAGTGGTCGCCGCCTGAGAGTAGAGCAGTGTGGCGGCAAAGAACAGTACCACCGCCAGCAGCCACGGGTAGCTTTGCAGCAGTTCGCCGGCTACTTCCTGAATGTCGCTGATATGGTTTTTCACGAAGGTGTCACCCAGCCATGCCACACCCAGTACGCAGATACAGGCGCTCATACCGGATTTAAAGGTACTGGCGTTAAGGATTTCGCCCGTGTCGACTTTACAAGTGATGCAGATAAGCGTCGCGACAGTCAACATGAAGACCACGATAGCTTCGTTACGCGGCAGCACCGGGTTTTCGATCAGGCCAACGGTGTCGCTGATTGCGGTAGCATAGAACATAACGGCGACAATACCGATCAGGAACAACAGGACGGAGCGTTTAGCGCCCGGTTTCAACTGGAACACCTGCTCGCCGCGCAGCTTAACTTCACCTTTGGCAAGACGTTCCTGATAAACCGGATCGTCTTTCAGTTCGCCGCCGAGGAAGTTACACAGTACCGCAGTCAGCATGACGGCGACCAGAGTCACCGGGATACAGATGCCCAGTAGCGTCAGGTAGCTTACGCCCAGCGGTTCCAGAATACCGGCGAAGAAGACCACCGCGGCGGAAATCGGCGAGGCGGTAATGGCAATCTGCGAAGCGACAACGGCGATCGAGAGCGGCCGGGAAGGGCGAATACCCTGTTCTTTGGCCACCTCGGTAATCACCGGCATCGTTGAGAATGCCGTGTGACCGGTACCTGCCAGGATCGTCATAAACCAGGTGACCAGAGGCGCCAGGAAGGTGATGTATTTGGGATGCCGGCGCAGCAATCTTTCCGCCAGGCTAACCAGGTAATCCATCCCGCCGGCAACTTGCATAGCGGCGATAGCGGCGATAACCGCCATGATGATTTCAATGACGTCAAAGGGAATGGCGCCGGGGTTGATTTGAAATAATAACGTTAATACCAGTACCCCGAAACCACCCGCAAAACCGATGCCGATGCCTCCGAGTCTGGCGCCAAGATAGATCGCCAATAGGACGATAATAAGTTCAGCTCCAAACATAGGTGCCTTCCTTGTTAGTTAGCCAGTTGAAAATTAAATGTTGTGTATATGTGCTAATGGAACAAAAAAAAGGCACGTCGCGCGTGACGTGCCTTTAATTATCAAGGTGAACAATTATTGTTCGTTTTCATCGGTATAACGCTTCGCTTTATAGGCCGGATGCATCAGATTATCGACAGAGAATATGTCATCCAGCTCCGCTTCGGTTAACAGGCCGCGCTCAAGTACGACCTCCCTCACACTTTTACCGGTTTCGGCACAAATTTTACCCACAATATCGCCGTTATGGTGACCAATAAACGGGTTCAGGTAAGTGACGATGCCGATAGAATTATAGACATAACTTTCGCAGACTTCTTTATTTGCGGTAATACCGGAAACACATTTTTCCAGCAGGTTATAGCAGGCGTTAGTCAGAATATGGATGGATTCAAAAATCGCCTGACCAATAACCGGCTCCATCACGTTCAACTGTAATTGCCCGGCCTCGGAAGCCATAGTGACCGTGGTGTCGTTACCGATGACTTTAAAGCATACCTGATTAACGACCTCCGGTACTACCGGATTGACTTTAGCCGGCATGATAGAAGAGCCTGCCTGCAGTTCCGGCAGGTTGATTTCATTCAGACCGGCGCGCGGACCGGAAGAGAGCAGACGCAGGTCATTACAGATTTTCGACAGTTTCACCGCCAGACGTTTCAGGGAACTGTGCACCATAACGTAGGCGCCGCAGTCGGAGGTAGCCTCAATCAGGTCTTCTGCCGGTACGCAGGGCAGGTTACTGACTTCCGCCAGTTTCTGTACCGCCAGTTGTTGGTAGCCGTCCGGGGTATTCAGGCGGGTACCGATAGCCGTCGCGCCGAGGTTAACTTCCAGCAGCAATTCGCCGGTACGCAGCAGGTTTCTGGTCTCTTCGTTTAACAGTACGTTGAATGCATGGAATTCCTGGCCAAGGGTCATTGGCACCGCATCCTGTAGCTGGGTGCGACCCATTTTCAGGATGGTCTCGAATTCTTTGGCTTTGCCCTGAAAGCCTTCTCCCAGTTGGTTGATGGCATCCACCAGTTTAACGATTGAGTTGTAAACCGCGATACGGAACCCGGTTGGGTAGGCATCGTTGGTGGACTGGCATTTGTTCACGTGGTCGTTAGGGTTGAGGTACTGGTATTCACCTTTCTGGTGGCCCATTAGCTCAAGACCAATGTTGGCGAGAACTTCGTTGGTGTTCATATTGACTGAGGTGCCGGCTCCGCCCTGGTAGACATCGACCGGGAACTGGTCCATGCACTTACCGTTATTCAGTACTTCATCACAGGCGGCAATAATGGCATCCGCAATACTGCGTGGGATGGTCTGTAGCTCTTTGTTTGCCATGGCGGCGGCTTTTTTGACCATCACCATGCCACGAACAAATTCCGGTATGTCACTGATTTTATTGTTACTGATGTAGAAGTTTTCAATCGCTCTCAGAGTATGGACGCCGTAGTAGGCATCCGCCGGCACTTCCCGTGTACCCAACAAATCTTCTTCGATACGAATGTTATTTAACATGTGAACCTTCTTCTTCAAGCTGCCAATGGGGAAACCAGGTCTCTCACAGGATATGTGGTTGTGTGATGGTCAGGCCGACGATTATGTCCATAATCGGCCCGATGAGTATGATGATATGCTGATGATACAAAAAAGCAGTAATCTGGATCACTTATTATTGTCTTTGTCTTATGACTATTTCTAATATGTGAAATAGCTCACTGCTTAACAATCTATACAAAAAAGAGTACTGGACAGCGATTGATTTTTGTCTACCGTGCCTCAATCTCTTGATGTATGCGCTTTGCGCTCCCATTTCCGCGCGGCCGCTGCGGCGTTCGCCCTAATCGACAGGAGAATCCGGTGCGCTGGATACCGTTCATTGCTATTTTTCTCTATGTTTACATTGAGATTTCTATATTCATCCAGGTCGCTCACGTGCTGGGCGTACTACTGACGCTGCTGCTGGTCATCTTTACCTCCATCGTCGGCATGTCGCTGGTGCGCAATCAGGGATTTAAAAACTTTTTGCTGATGCAACAGAAACTGGCCGAGGGAGAAAGTCCGGCGGCCGAGATGATCAAAAGCGTTTCGCTGATCATTGCCGGCTTACTGCTGCTGTTGCCGGGCTTTTTCACCGATTTTCTGGGGCTTCTGCTGTTGCTTCCGCCGGTACAGAAGCATTTGACCATGAAATTGTTACCGCATTTGCGTTTTGCTCGTATGCCCGGAGGTGGCTTTGGTGCCGGCTACCAGAGCGGAGATACCTTTGACGGCGAGTATCAGCGCAAAGATAAAGATGAAGGACGTGAACTGCCGAATCATGACGATGACGATCGGCGGCGTTGAGTTAAGTTAAACGATTGAGGTTATGACGCGCTTCCCCTTGTTCACCCGGGAAGCGCGTTTTTTATGGGTGAGTAGAAGTCGCTGCGGCGTTCAGTCTGCGGCGCGGCAGAAATGCCCACAAACCTGCCAACACGATCAGTGCGTAAAGGCTCTTCCAGCCCACCATCGCGAGTAGCAGCAGACAAAGTACGCCGCCGACGATCGCCAGTAGCCGGTAGCGGCCTTTCAGCAAGCGACAGCCGGCCAGCATGCACAGCAGATAGATCATAATAAAGATGCCGTTGGCATAAACAATCAGCGCTTCAAGATCCATCTCCAGAACGTATATCCCGATTGTGCTGAGAGTACAACAGGCCAGTACCGCATACAGCGCGTTTAGCGGCAGATGACGGCCCGATAGCCTGGCCAGCGGGCTATGAGGTTTGTACTGCGCCTGCGACCAGACCAGGCGTGCGAAACTCTGAATATAGATGTTCAGACTGGCAAAGCAGGCCAGGTAACCGATCACGCAGGCAATCCACAAGGCGTTGACGCCAAACAGTTGCACTACGACGTCTGGCAGCGAGGTAGCTGCCGCGCTGGCGGCGCTGTAAGCGTTGAAGTGCAGGACGATGACGGTACACGCCCAGTACACGGTGCCTGCCAGTAGCAGGCCAATCATTAGCGCCCGCGGGAAATCACGCTGCGGGTGTTTAAATTCCGACGCGAGATGGGCGAAGGCCTCCAGACCGACAAAGCACCAGAACATCACGGCCAGCGCGGCAAACAGCCCCTGCGGCGCGATCTCCGCCGGCGGCGGGAAGGGAATATCCGACACAGAGAGGGAGCCGAACCACCAGATGGCGGCGATTAAGGCGACGATCAGTCCGGCAATCAACGATTGCAGATTGGCGCTGGAGCCTGCGCCGCGGGTACCGAGAAACCACACCAGGGAAAGCGTCACCAACTCTGCTATCAGGAGCTGTCCATCGTGCCAGCCAAATAGCGCCTGCCAGAAGCCTGCGGCGATATGGAGCGCGGCAGGCAGTCCTACCGGGATTACCGACAGGAATAGCCAGCCGGTTACCCTTTCCATATGGTGGCCGAAAGCCATACCGACGAAGTGTGCAACGCCGCCAGCACTGGGGAAATGTCGTCCCAGTACCGCAAAGACAATGGCGATGGGAAAGACCAGAATGATCAACACCGGCCACGCCCACAGGCTGCTGTTGCCGGCTGCCAGCGCCGCAAGAGCCGGGACGGCAAAAACGCCGGTGCCCAGCAGCGATGTCGACAACAGACCAATTCCCTGAACCAGTCCCAGTTCTTGTTTAAGTCCACTCATGCGATTTACTTACCCGATCCGTACCCCGGGCAGGGGACAACAAAAGAATTTTTTATGGTATCACAACCTTCATACGGAAAGGCTATTGGTCTGTAATTGCTAATTTTCTGTTTTTACGCGGTTTTTTACTTTACTGGCAAGAATGCGATTTTTTTTCTTGCTCCCCCCTTGAAGGGCTAAAAATCCGTCCCCATCTCTCTGGTCACCAGCCGGGAAACCGTTTACGGGCCGGCGTCATCCATAACTGATAATGACCTTCTCAAAGGAGAGCTATCAATGAGTATTCGTCCGTTACATGATCGTGTGATCGTCAAACGTAAAGAGGTTGAATCTAAGTCCGCTGGCGGCATCGTTCTGACCGGTTCTGCAGCAGGTAAATCAACTCGTGGCGAAATCATCGCTGTCGGTAAGGGCCGCATCCTGGAAAATGGCACTGTGCAGCCGCTGGACGTTAAAGTTGGCGACATCGTGATTTTTAACGATGGCTACGGTGTAAAAGCTGAGAAGATCGACAATGAAGAAGTGTTGATCATGTCCGAAAGCGACATTCTGGCAATTGTTGAAGCGTAATTTCACGCGCGAAACTGAACGAGTTTGAGGGAAATATTGATATGGCAGCTAAAGACGTAAAATTCGGTAGCGACGCCCGCGTGAAAATGCTGCGCGGCGTAAACGTACTGGCAGACGCAGTAAAAGTTACCCTGGGCCCGAAAGGCCGTAATGTAGTGCTGGACAAATCCTTCGGCGCGCCGAATATCACTAAAGACGGCGTTTCCGTGGCTCGTGAAATCGAACTGGAAGATAAGTTTGAGAACATGGGCGCTCAGATGGTGAAAGAAGTTGCCTCTAAAGCTAACGATGCTGCAGGCGACGGTACCACCACTGCGACCGTACTGGCGCAGGCTATCATCACCGAGGGTCTGAAAGCCGTTGCCGCTGGCATGAACCCGATGGACCTGAAGCGCGGTATCGATAAAGCCGTTGCCGCCGCGGTTGAAGAGCTGAAAGCGCTGTCTGTACCGTGCTCTGACTCTAAAGCTATCGCTCAGGTAGGGACCATCTCCGCTAACTCCGACGAAACCGTAGGTAAACTGATCGCTGAAGCGATGGATAAAGTCGGTAAAGAAGGCGTTATCACCGTTGAAGATGGTACTGGTCTGGAAGACGAGCTGGATGTGGTAGAAGGTATGCAGTTTGACCGTGGCTACCTGTCTCCGTACTTCATCAACAAGCCTGACACTGGCGCCGTTGAGCTGGAAAGCCCGTTCATTCTGCTGGCTGACAAGAAAATCTCCAACATCCGCGAAATGCTGCCAGTTCTGGAAGCCGTCGCTAAAGCAGGCAAGCCGCTGGTGATTATCGCTGAAGACGTTGAAGGCGAAGCGCTGGCGACTCTGGTGGTTAACACCATGCGCGGCATCGTTAAAGTCGCAGCGGTTAAAGCGCCGGGCTTCGGCGACCGCCGTAAAGCTATGCTGCAGGACATCGCGACGCTGACCGGTGGTACCGTTATCTCTGAAGAGATTGGTATGGAGCTGGAAAAAGCTACTCTGGAAGACCTCGGCCAGGCTAAACGCGTCGTCATCAACAAAGACACCACCACCATCATTGATGGCGTAGGTGAAGAAGATGCTATCCAGGGTCGTGTTGCCCAGATCCGTAAGCAGATCGAAGAAGCCACTTCCGATTACGACCGTGAAAAACTGCAGGAGCGCGTAGCGAAACTGGCAGGCGGCGTTGCAGTAATCAAAGTGGGCGCGGCGACTGAAGTTGAAATGAAAGAGAAAAAAGCGCGCGTTGATGACGCCCTGCACGCGACTCGTGCTGCGGTGGAAGAAGGCGTGGTTGCCGGTGGCGGCGTGGCGCTGGTACGTGTCGCCGCTAAACTGTCTGGTCTGACAGCTCAGAACGAAGATCAGAACGTTGGTATCAAAGTTGCTCTGCGCGCGATGGAGTCTCCGCTGCGCCAGATCGTATCCAACGCCGGTGAAGAGCCGTCTGTTGTCGCTAACAACGTCAAAGCTGGTGAAGGTAACTACGGTTACAACGCGGCGACTGAAGAGTACGGCAACATGATCGACTTCGGTATCTTGGATCCGACTAAAGTCACTCGTTCTGCTCTGCAGTACGCGGCCTCTGTTGCTGGCCTGATGATTACTACCGAGTGCATGGTTACCGACCTGCCGAAAGGCGATGCGCCTGATTTAGGTGCAGCTGGTGGTATGGGCGGCATGGGTGGTATGGGCGGCATGATGTAATTGCCTGTTACCGCACATAATGCGTAATAACCCCCGGGTCAGAGATGACCGGGGGTTTTTCTTTTGGTGTTGATTTTAGTATAAAGTTTGCACCGGAAAGTATTATTCGATTCGTTGATCATGGGGAATAACATGGGCGTAAAAGTTTCAGCAGGAATGGTTGTCGCAGCGCTGCTGCTGGCCGGTTGCAGCACCAGCAACCAGCTGACCGCGGGCGGGCAGAATGTTCGCTTTGTGGAAGAAAAGCCTGGCAGTGAGTGCCAGTTGTTAGGGACCGCGACCGGCGAACAGAGTAACTGGCTGTCTGGTCAGCGTGGCGATGAGGGCGGCTCTATGCGTAGCGCAGCCAATGCGCTGAGAAACCAGGCCGCGGCAATGGGCGGCAATGTGCTGTATGGCGTGAGCAGCCCGACACAGACAATGCTTTCCAGCTTTGTGCCGACGGCGACACAGATGATTGGTCAGGTCTATAAGTGCCCGGAGTGATACCTTAGCGGGTTATCCCTCTCCAGATGGAGAGGGGAACCCGGGTTGGAGGTATTCAACATCTCAGCCTCCTGCTCCACATCCATGTGGAGTTCCCCATTATTCACCCATCAATGACTTCCGAAAAGCTGCCAGTGGCCGTAGAGCCTGTTCAAGCGTGGGAGTGATATTTTTTTCAACCTCCAGAGGCTGAGTATAAATATGGGTAATCTGCGAATAGTATGGACTTAGTTTTTGACTGAGAGAAGCAAATAATCTGGCAATGTTCTCTGCCTCTTTGCTACCGGCAATGACGTTAGTTTTTATTACGCTTCCACACAGGAGTTCACTGCCATTCTGCGTTTCAGTACGATACATAATCAGTATGTAATTATTGAATAGCTCCATTTTCCAGCCTTCATGTTGATACTGGCTGTAGTCCATTGAGTTATCAGGTGCAAATAGTGAGTCATATAAGGGGAGAAAATCCAGGGCAACGGTGATCTGCTGAGCAATTTCCTGGCTTCCTGCATTATTCATTGCCTGGCTGATAGCCATGATGAGGAATTCTATTTGAACATCCTGAATCTGAAGATGGCTGATTTGCTCATTTTGCAGACAGAAAAGTAAGTTAAAGTAGTCATCTCTAAAGCTCGCTGACAACGACGTTATCAGCCTTCCCGGGTCGGGATTTTGAACATCATTCATCTCTATTTGTGGTATATTGCCTGCCAACTCCTGATTTGCTTTTTCGGCTAGTATTCTCAGTGATTCCATATCCAACTGAGCTCTGCGAACTAAGGAAATCAATCTGTTCTGTAAAAGCATGAGGAAATCTTTCAGAACCGAAACCTGCATATAAAAAATCTCGGTCTGCTCGTTATCATTTCTTATCTTCAGCGCCAGAGCCAGAAATTTTTCCTCATGGAGAAGGATACCTGTATTGAGTCCTTTTATTTTTAATGACATTTTAATATTTCCTTACTCTGAATTAATGTGCCGGGGGAAGGGCATTTTTTCCATACTGAGATAGATCGATAATGCGGTCCGCTGATGCTATAGTTGAAGGTCTATGAGCAACAATAATTCGCGTGATTTTTAAACCGGAAATCGACTGATTAATAAAAGATTCGTTTGCCAAATCGAGGTGGCTGGTTGCTTCATCCATAAACAGAATACTGGGCTGGCGATACAACGCTCGGGCAATAAGTATGCGTTGCTTCTGGCCACCGGAAATCCCCAGACCTAGTTCACCAACAATAGATTCATATGCCATCGGCATACGCATAATTTCATCATGTATATTACAGTAGCGAGAACAGGCAATGATTCTGTTCTGATCTGGGTTATCTTCAAAACTGCAAATGTTGTCAGAGATAGACCCTGAAAATAATCGATCTTCCTGCAATACACAGGCAGTGCTGTACCGATAATTGTTGAGACCAATTTTACTGACATCCAGACCATCAACCAGGACATGGCCTTCACTGGGAACTAATAATCCACACATGACTTTAAGCAGTGTCGTCTTACCGATCCCAGATGGACCGACAAGCGCGACGGATTCTCCTGGCTGAATGACCAGATTTAGACCAGAAAAGATTGGGCGAGAAAATGGATCGTACTGATAGCTTAAATCCTTGACTTCCAGTGAGACGCCTTTATTTTCTTCAAAGATTCGACGAGAGGGTTGCTCAGTTTCCGGTTCGCTGAAGACTATTTCCGACAGGCGCTCGTTATGTAGTGATAGCATTCTGAGTTGCATCACCAGGTCTATCAGACTGGAAGCCCGCTGAGAAAATTGTCCACGATAAGCATTGAATGCCATAAACATCCCTAGTGTCATATTATTTTCAATCACCATTACGGCACCAAGCCAGAGAATGACGACTTGATCAATACTGCTGATGAAGGTGTTTATTCCTCCGAAAAGCATGTCAAAACGGGTTTGCTTAATACCTGCATTACAGGCTTCAATGTTAATATTGAGCCAGTTTTGTGAGCGTCTCTCCTTAAGATTTAATGCCTTGATGGTCGAAATACCGTAGAGTGACTCCATAAAATGCGAGCTGGACCGGGCGCTTTTGATAACCTGTTCTTCTGCTATTCGCCGATAAAAACGATAAGTGCCAAAACGCATTAGCGCATAGCAAAGTGTAAAGCCGATAACCACCCAAATCAGCCACCCACCGTATAATGTCATCATTATCAACAACCCAATGGTCATAATGATATCAATTACACCGGTTACAATACTATTAGTAAAGGTAGAACGAATAATATCCAATGATGAAAAGCGAGACTGTATATCTCCAAGGTGACGCTTTTCAAAAAAGGTCAGCGGCAGACTCATCAGATGATCAAATAAGGTCGTTTTCCACTGAATATCGGTCAGGGTGTTCAGAGTTAGGGAAGTCCATGCTCGCAGCATGCTGACAAAGGTGCGAAAGAGTGTAAAGACGACCAGACCGATACAAATCACTGCCAACAGGCTATGGTCATGCGCGATAATGACATGATCAGTCACTAATTGTGTACCTATTGGCATTAGTAAGTTTATGGTTTCAATGACTACTGAAAGAGCAAATATTTTTATCAGTGCTGATTTCAGACCAACAATATTTTTCATTAAATCCAGCAGACGCAGTCGACTTTTGGCTTTTTCTTGCTGGAAATTACTGTCTGGCCATAGCTCCAGGGCTACGCCAGTGAAGTAATTTGACATTTCCTGAACACCAACAATACGTTTACCTAGTGCAGGATCGTGAACAACAAAGCTTGAGCGTTTTACTGCGACCAATACCACATAATGGTTCATACCCCAGTGTAGAATACATGGTAGTTTGAGTTGCCTGATTTCATCCAGGTCCAGTGATAAAGCACGGTTCTTCAGATTTGCCTGTTCGGCGATTTTGCTGAGTTCAAGCAGTGTTGCACCTTGTGAGGAGTGACCGAAACGTTGACGGAAATTGAACAGATCGATTTCCATACCGTAGTAACCGCAAATCATTGATAGGCTTGCAATACCACACTCAGATGCTTCTGATTGAAGAATGACCGGCGTTTTTTTTCGCAATGAAAAATTCAATTTAGCTACGATCGATTTAAATAATTCATTATTCATTGATTGGCCCACTTACGCTCTGTGCAATTTTATAGAAGGGAGTAAATATCCACATATATAGTGGGCGCTCTTCAAGAAAGACTATTGCCTGAGCTTTCAAACCATTAGAAAGTGATAGTGTTTTACCATTATAGGTAAATGATTTGTCTTTAATTTCAACAAGAGTTTTATAAAGAGCTAATTCCTGTTGATTCATACCATTATTAACATTTACATTTGTATATTCTGCCATTTCCTGACGAGAGGCAGGAACTGATGAAATAGATTTAATGGTTCCCGGAAATTGCCCGAATTTATCTGACGGGAAGGCATCGTAGCGAATGTTTACAGTGTCGCCTTTTTTTATATAGGGAAGGCTGTTATTAGGAAGCCATAGTACCAAATAGTATTCCACATTACCTGTGGGCTTTATTTGTACCAGGCTGCTTCCTTTATCTACCATTTGTCCTGCTGTAACGGACATAGATTCAATTTTTCCATCTGTAGTCGCTTTAATAATAACATTGCCACTGGCATTAGACTCGACTAATTGATTTTTAAAATCATTGATTTGATTTTTTTGACTGGATATTTGATTATCGAAATCAGCGGCTTTGGTAACAATGTCACTTTTTAACTGCGTAAGTTGAGACTCCAGTTGCATTTTTTGGCTAGTCAGAGACTGGTAGGCGCTTTGTTGTTGAAAGTATAATGAGTGTTGGTAGTTATATTGATCTTTAGTGATCAAACCCTGGCGTAAATAGGTATCATAGCTAGCTAGGTTGTCACGCATTTTTTTTAACCCTGTCTGGGTATTCGCCAGCATACGAGTTGTTTCCCGCATGGAGTCATTGAATTGCCGGAGTTGCTCGTTTAGTGCATCCAGGGTTTCATCTTTGTTGTGAGCTATTTTTTCAATGATCTCTTCAGCATTAGTGATCTTTTCTGTAATCACTTTTGCCATAGCATCGCTGACATTACCTGTTGAAGTATGCCTGGAAATGTCCAGTTCATATAGCGTGGCTCCTTTTTTAACTTTCTCTCCAGGCTGAACATATTGCTGGACTATGAATCCTTGCTGAGGAGCAAAAACGTTAATAGAATGCGGAAGAGTAATGATCTCTCCACGAACATCAATACGCTGTGTGTAACTACAAAAAGTTAAAGCAAGAATAAGCACGAGAAGAAATGTGAAAGAAAGCAAAGCGATTAACCAGGCAGGCATACCTGCAAGAAGTAACGCTTTTCCTTTCCAGTGATATTTCTTATATTCGATCGCTTCCCTGCGATAGATATTATTTGCCATTGAGTTATCACTTAAAATTTTGACAGGAGAAAGAAAGCCCCATAGGGCCTTTTATTTACTATGGGAGAATTACTGAGACCATGGAACAAATTTGCCGTTAATGGTGTTTTCCAGGGAAAGGATTACTATCTCTAATGCTTTATCCCAACCGACGGAAAGTCCTGCTGCTCCGGCTATCATTCCACCAGCGATAAAGCCTCAGATGGCACCCACAGCATTACCGATCAGACCGAAGCCCAACAGACCCCCGTTAGCGCCGGACTGAGTACCACCGATCAGCGTACCAAATACTGCTCCGGCGACTGCACCCAGAGCAGAAGCTGCAACATTTCCCAGAATACCATTCAGTGCCAGAGGAGCACCGCCAGCGATCTCTTCCATTTCAGACACAGTTAATTCTTTCATGTACTAGTCCTTTAATATATATTGAAATTACAGATGGATTTATAGATAAAGGTCGTTAAGGTCTGCTGTAATATATTGACAAATAATTCGCCACGCAATAGGCGAGCAGAGTAAATCTGTTTTATAGGAATAGAGAGTGATATTTATTTTTTGTATGAAAAAACGATAATAATATATTTTGTGAATTTTTTTAAGAATACTTAAATACTGCACTGAATAGGCTATGTGTGTTTTGATAAATCTGTCCTCCAGCAATCTCGGAGGACAGAGGGTAAAGAACAATATGATTTTATCAGAAGATAATGCTTCTTTAAAAATATTGTATTTATTTATTAGTTAGTGTGAATTTATTGAGACCATGGAACAAATTTGCCGTTAATGGTGTTTTCCAGGGAAAGGATTACCACCTCTAATGTTTTATCCCAACCGCCTGCAAATGCTGCAGCACCAGCAATCATTCCGCCGGCGATAAAGCCCCAGATGGCACCCACAGCATTACCGATCAGACCGAAGCCCAACAGACCCCCGTTAGCGCCGGACTGAGTACCACCGATCAGCGTACCAAATACTGCTCCGGCGACTGCACCCAGAGCAGAAGCTGCAACATTTCCCAGAATACCATTCAGTGCCAGAGGAGCACCACCAGCGATCTCTTCCATTTCAAACACGGTTAATTCTTTCATGTGCTAGTCCTTTAATATATATTGAAATTACAGATAGATTTATAGATAAAGACCATTACGGTCTGCTGTAATATATTGACAAATAAGTCGCCACGCAATAGGTGAGCAGAGTAAATCTGTTTTATAGGAATAGAGAGTGATGTTTGTTTTTTGAATGAAAAATCGATAACGATATTTTTTGTGAATTTTTTAAGAATACTTAAATACTGCACTGAAGGGGCTATGTGTGTTTTGATAAATCTGTCTCCCAGCAATCTCGGAGGACAGAGGGTAAATAAAAATATGGTTTTATCAGAAGATAATGCTTCATTAAAAAAATATTGTATTTATTTATTAGTTAGTGTGAATCTACTGAGATCATGAAACAAATTTGCCGTTAATGGTGTTTTCCTGGGAAATAACTACCACTTATAACATTTTATCTCAACCGACGGAAAGTCCTGCTGCTCCGGCTATCATTCCGCCGGCGATAAAGCCCCAGATGGTACTCACAGCATTACTGATCAGACCGAAGCCTAACAGACCCCCGATAGCGCCGGACTGAGTACCACCGATCAGCGTACCAAATGCTGCTCCGGCGACTGCCCCCAGAGCAGCAGCTGCAACATTTCCCAGAATACCATTCCGTGCCAGAGGAGCACCACCAGCGATCTCTTCCATTTCAGACACAGTTAATTCTTTCATTTGCTAAACGCGGAATAGTAGTTCACTTTGGGGGAACTCAGCCCGGATTGTGCGAACTGATCAATCGCCAGATATCCCAAACCACCAACCGGACTGAGTGATGCCGATCATAGTACCAATTTCCCGCGACGAATGACGCCAGATGTAGAAAACGATCCATAAAACGCGTGACAAAAACCATGCTCGCAGGTTGACAGCCCTGCTGATGTTGCATCGGGGTGACGGTGTCAGTGATGTTGCGAGAATACTTTGCTGCATCCGTTAATCCATAGGGCGCGGGATAAACTGGTTTACACATTCAGGTATTGAAGGTCTGAAATCTTTATCCGCAGGACGTTCACGTCGCAGGCCCTTTGAGCATATCTGCACACTGTTACGTGAACTGATAAAGCACTCTCCCGGCGATTTTGGTTATCAGCGTTCACGCTGGAGTATGGAACTGCTGGCTATAAAAATAAAACGAGTGCTCACACCGGGGCAGAATGAAAAATATTATCAGGCTGGCGTACTACACAGCGGTACGGGAAAAGTTAGCTACGTAGGTCATTAAGCTGCTCTACCACCTGAAAGCATCGTACCGTAGGGTAAGTGCTGCCACGCTCATCGTGGATAACTACATCATCCACAAAAGTCATGAAACCCAGCGCTGGCTGAAAGCAAACCCGAAGTTCATTATAATTTACCAGCCAGTTTACTCACCTTGGGTGAACCACCTTGAGCGATTATGGCAGGCGTTTCATGACACAATAACCCACAATCATCAGTGCCGTTTAATGTAGCAACTGCTGAGAAAAATTCGCCATTTTATGGAAACCGTCAACCGATTCCCGGGAGGGGAACATGGGCTGGCAAAAGTGTAGCGGTATCAGGCGCAGCTATTTAGCTGATGCTTATTATTTATGTTTCCGCATAATACAATATATAAGATGCAAGTAAGACCTGATGAGTTAAGTATAGAATGCATTCTGATGTTTATATGGCGAATTTTTCGAAAATTGGATGGTCGTTGGAGGATAAGAGATTTAAAATAGAATAAATTTGGCCTTTATGTGATTGTAAGGTTAATCATCCCCCGATAATCTTCGGGGGATATAATATTAAGAATGAATTCTTTCTGATATGCTATTTTTCTTGGACAACAACTTCCAGCAATGCCCTGACATCACCATGGCTAATATCATTAGATAACTTATAGTAATCAGCCTCAAGTTTTATTTCTTGGCTTGCTTTGGTATTAAATATTTGATAGGAGCTAAAGTCATAAAATTTTATGGGAGTAGTGCCAGTACTACCACCTTTAATGATGAACCCCACATTTTTTGCACCACCGGCTGATGGACTTAGCATATTGTTTAGTACACCATCACTAGAGGATGAGTTTCCTGATATTGGGTTGAACCAGTAAATATAGCTTTTGCCTTGTGAAGCGGAAGGGCAGGTCATATCCATAAAAAACTGTTTTTGTTTACCAGTCTTACTACTGCCACTGGAAGATGCTGCTCTTAGCTGAGCAATATCAATCTCCTTCAATTCTACCGGATTGCCCCCTCGTAATGAAATATTACAGGATGATGCTCTGTACTGAATGCTTTTAATCTGAAAATCTGCTCTCATCAAAATAGGTTCAAGCATGCCCGGACTCATAACCTGGTGCATGGCACCTACAGAAAAAACAATATTAACTAACCTTCCTGACGTTTGAGATGTGTTTATCGGTCCCGTTTTTATAAGCCAGACAGGCATCTGCCGCATATTACCATCATAGGCTTTTTTGGGAACAGGGCTTATTATTCCTGCTGCCGTAGGTACTGGGCGCGGTACGGTGCTATATAATAAGTCACCGATCTGAAAACCAATGCCATCGATACCTGTTTCATAGACGGGTCTTCCTTGAATACCTGTTATACCAGGGACTTCAGGGCTCTGTATCTGGACTCGATAAACATCAGGGTCGGCAGATACCACATCACAATCATAATAAGTTTTTACGAAATCAACACCTACGGCATTGGCATAAAGTACACTACCAATTGGAACGGTATTATCTGATAATATCTTTAGTTGAGTTGATGTAAATGATAAGTCAAGGTTTTTAATAGTGCTGCTTGGATATTTACAGTTACCTGCAACCTGAGTGCTAAATAAAAAGATACTGATTAAAAAAATGAGCTTATTCATTGCGTCGTGCTCCCTGAAAATTGATTAGCGGCAGACCGCGTTTGTTTGCTCTATTGCCCCACCGTTACTGGTCAGGCTATATGTCGCTTTACATTGCTGGCCGAGGCTTTTACCCCATTGAACAGAAAGTTCCCCGCTATCTTTTAGGCCAGACATATATACCAAACCACCGTCACTTACCATACTTGCCTGCATCTCCGGTGCATTTGTTGACACGACAGTTGCACCATAAGGCACATTTTTACCCGAAGACGTTTTCAGAATAATAAACGCACGTCGACCGATGTTGCCGCTAAAACTAGCTCGGGTGATAGCTCCACGAGTAGGAACGACTTTTTTACTGGTTTCTGGTAACTCCATATTTTCTGCCAGGGTGGTACTATCCAGAGTAATTGTAGAACGGCGATATGGCGTCAGATAAGGAACTACGGCATATCCCCGAAAATCAGTAGATATTGTTGGGTCGCTCGCAAGTCGGATATTATTTAATCCAGGAGCCTGAACCAGAGCTGCAGTATCAGACATTTCCTGTCCAAGCGTAACTCCATCAGCATGTACTAGTACACCACCATTAAGTCCGTAGTTAATTAGTTGGCTATCTTTATTGTAGCTATAACTGGCATTCATTGTACCGTGAGTACCACGGTAGGTACCTCGTATACCACCGCTGGTACTTTCGCGGTTGCTATATCCTTCCTGAATACTCCAGTCCAACTGATTGTTTTCCAGGGCAGTACCACTCAGGGAAACATATTGGTCTGTAGAGCCAGGATTACTGGAGTTTAACTGGTAGCCAACATAAGTATTCTGAATCCAGCTACCTAATGGGACAGTAATATTTAATGAGAACAAGTGATTGTTCTGTGATTCTCTGTCAGCATTTCCATTTTTCCATGAATAGCGGCTGTAACTATATCCCAAATAATAGTTAACATTACGCCAGCCACCGTTATAACCTACGCTAAAGGAATTGTTGCGGCGACCACCATCCCAATAATCTTCAAAAATACCACTTAAGGATAGACTACCCAGTCCGGCTCCAAGGCTTTGATTGATTGTTAGATTCGTTCGATTGCGTACTGAGCGCCATCTCGTATTTACATTATCATCATTATAAGTTTCTAATACTTCGGAAAGAGTATTAAACCCTTTGGTAGAGTAGCGGTAACCAGCGATAGAAATATTAGTTCCTGTCTGCAGAATATTTTTCCCATATCGAATTCGCCAGGATTGACCTGAGGTTTTTTCAGAGTTTTTTCTTGTTGACCATGCCTGAGTGACATCTGCGGAAACAGCACCAAAATCGCCCATGTTATGACCAAGGCCCATAGCCAGTGACTGATATTTCGAAGCTATCTGCATTCCTCCATAGGCTGTGATATTGCTATGCAGTCCATAGCTGATCGTCGCTTGGGTGAATGGCACTTCATCAGTATTATCGTCATAAGGGCGATATTGTCCGGAGGTTAATTCGTATTCTACCTGACCTTCTCTAAGCATAAGTGGTAAGGTAGCAAAGGGCACAATGAAGTTTTGTTTGGTTCCGTCTGACTCTTCTACAGTCACATATAGGTCGCCGTTACCCCCGGTAGGATACATATCGGCAATTTCAAATGCTCCAGGTGCAACAAACGCCTGGTAAATCTGGTAACCATTTTGCTTAATGACAACCCGGGCATTAGTTCTGGCAATGCCTCGAACTACAGGAGCATATCCCCGTAGACTATCAGGTAGCATTTCTGGATCGGTTGCAAGTTGTACACCGGTGAATGGAACACTATCAAAAATGCTTGATAATGAATTACTTTCACCAATAACTAAGTTACTTTTTAGGGCGACAATGTTACGTTGGGCATATAGATATACTGAGTCCCAATTGCTTTCATCCCCGTTAACTTTGCTCCATGTACTGAGATTGCGGAAACGCCATGGACCGACATTCAGACCCGACTGAAGGTTTAGACCATAATTTTCCCCCTCTGTTTTATAGTCTTTAGCACCACTAAATTGATAGTTAGCTATTAATGCATTAATACCATCATCATATTCTTCCGGAGAAATAAAGCCTTGTGCAACCGAGGTCAGTGCAGCCTGTGGGATGGAAACCATCAATTGCTGAGTGTTGAAATTAAGTTCAGTTTTGAAATCGGGGATAACATTTGTATTACTGCATCCATTGGTATTTTCTTTTAGATCAGGAAATGCACTGGTTCGAAGACCATAACTAGATAGTTTTTCCAAACTAAAGCAAGGAATCAGATTTGATTTTTTGTGTGTAGTATTCTTATCATCTGATGATTCGATAAATTTAATGTTTGTTGTTTCTTGATAATTCTGATTTAATAGTATTTCAACGCGATATTCTCCAGGCGCTTGCACATTCCTTGTTTCATATATTGATAAATCAGGTACTGATAAAGCATCGTTTTCTTCAATAGAACTTATAAATGCAGGGTCAAAAAACTCACGAGCGAAAGAGTTGCAGCTAATCCCTACCAGCAGCATCGGTGAAAGCGCAATGAATAAAGGGGATAAATTAAAAAAAATGGTCTTCCCTTTTCTATTTAATGTAGGCATATTCCTTTACCCTGCTAATTTACTAATTAAATGAAAATTAGATCCCGAAATTATTTAGGGGACCAGTACCACCATGATCGTTCACTATCTGCCATGATATGTTTGAACCAGTGATCCCTACAGGTAGGGTAAACTCTTTTGAAGACATTGCTTCAACATGCAATACTACTTCTCTTATCTCTTTACCATTAATTTTCACTGAATCGAAGTAAAAGAAAAAAGGAGTAGGGTTCTTTAGAGTTATTTTATTATTCGTTCTACGCCACTCTAGTTTTTTAGACTCTTCGTTAATAGATAATTCCTGTATTGCTTTAGGCCGATAAATTAATCTCATTCTATGACGGACAGCTAATTGCAATGTATTACTATCAGCGTGGTTATCATCCGAAGGGGGGATTGACATTACGTTGAAAAAATATACTGACTCCCTGTCTTTCGGTGCATTTGATATGTTTACTGTAGGGAATATACGAATAGTATTGTTTTGTTTCGCCTCAAGTCGGAACAGAGGAGGCGTTGCCATAAAGTTTGGTGCTTTCCCTTTTTCCGCTTCAATCCATGATTTTATAAGATAAGGCGTGTCGTCTTTATTATCTAATTGAGCACTGATCTCACGAGATCCTTCTTTGTAAAGGTAACGCGTCGATTCGATCACCACACCAGCATAGGCAGTTACACTAGTGAAAAGCACAATAACTGTTGCCAGTTTAAATAATGACTTACGCATAGTTCTCTCTCAAATAAATACAAATCAAAGGAGCCTGCAAACAGCAGGCTCTGAGTGCTAATTACTAATTACGGATAAGTAATAGTGAAGGTTGCTACACCTTTAACATCACCTTTAGTTACAGTTGCGCCTGGCAGTTTTACATAGCTGACTTTGTAGGTCAGAATGGTTGGAGTACCTACAGTATAAGCTTCAGTCATTGTTGAAGCTGCAGAGCCGTCAAATTTAACACGTGCGCTGTTACGAGTCATGCCCAGACCAACACCCGCAGCCGGAGCAGCCGCTTCGTTGTCAAGGATATCGTTACTGGTACTGTTAGTACCAGTAACCGTTACTTTCAGGCCAGTTGCCGGAACACCAGCATTCATACAGTTTTCTACTTTATAAACAATATCTTTAGCGTGAGCCGGAGATAATGTGTTATTCGCCAGTTGGTTTGCAGTTGCATCGGTAATATCATCCAGTACAACAGTACCACCAGTAATGGCGCCACCAGGTGTTACATCACAAGAGTTGTTTGCGTCAGTGACTTTACCATGGATAACTACCTGTGCTGTATTCAGAGCAAACGCTTGACCACTCAGTACCGCAGTTGCGGCAACCAGTACAGCAAGAATACTTTTTTTCATTTCTTTAGATCCTAAAAGTTTTAATTCGTCCTTAAAAGTAGACGCCACCGCCGCTGAAGGTTCGAATGGTCGCTACCCACTGGTGTCAGGATAGATAACATTTCTACTGATGAGTAAGAAAGATGCTTCCACCTTGAAACACGTTGCGCATGGTATTTTGTTTTTTATTCGTTTTCGTGTGAAATTTATTGAATTTTAACTTCATATTTTTATTTTAGTATGTGATTTTGTTTTTTATTTATTTTTTATATAATTTGTTTTCATGGTGTAATCACCTGGAGCACATAGTAACGTGACATGGATAAATAAGATAAGTGGTCATATTCTGAATGCAATTAAAATGTATGAACTTATTGATATCCATCCGTATAATAGTTTTATGAAATGCTTCATGCATGTATAAGTGAACCTTATCGTTCATGGATAGGGTTATTTTTAATAGATTTCTGGGGGATGAGATGTCATTAAGCAGTATTGTTATAGCTGATGAAATAATTTTTTATGTGAATGAAAATCGTCTGATTTCTCTGCATTCTGGCGGAGATGAAATTATCCTCAATGATCCTACGGCGCGCTGTTTTCAGTTGCTGATTGAACGGTATGGAAAGGTAGTTTCAAGAGATGATTTTCTTGAAGAGGTATGGATGTCGAAAGGTATTGTTGTTTCACACAATACTTTCTATCAGAACATCTCCTTGTTAAGGAAATCACTAAAGAAAGCAGGAGTGACGCAAGATATTATCATTACTGTTCGGCGTAAAGGATTCACCCTCGCGCCAGGGACAGTAGTAAACTATGTGAAGATGCTTTCACCTGAGCAACTGGAGAGTAATGCAGAAAAAAATGGTGATGTAGTTGTAGAACTATTCAGTGATGAATTAGTTAAAGATATGAAAAGCCTCCCTGTTGACAGCATAAAGAAAGGAGGAAGAGAATATCCCCTGTGTTTGGCGAAAGTAACGGTGTTGCTGTTAATTTTGTTTTCTTTTCTTGAAGTTATCTCATTGTATTTAAGACATTTTTAATTAAAAGTTTTTGAGGTTTTTGTGTTCAATCTCGTGTGGTTTATGATGTTTATTTATAATGAAAAGGCATGTTGATAAGCTAATGAATACATCAAAAAAATAGTTTTTTGCAGGATTAATTAAACATAAAAACAACAAATTTTTCTTGCTAATTGCTTTCAGTGAATTTTTTAATAGTCTGATCTTTATCATTATTACTGCTGTTTTAGTTTCAGATCTATAGGGGTTTTATTGGGCTCACCGCCTATTTCCCGCGTCAATGTGGGAACCAGGTAGCCTGAAATACGTGCCAGCAATTGTCGCATGATTTGTTGTGCTTCTTCATCGCTGACCAAAAAATGCGCGGCGCCCTGTACTTTATCGAGAACGTGCAGGTAATAAGGCAGTATCCCGGTATCGAATAGCGCATTGCTGAGGCGAGCCAGTGTATCAGCACTATCATTTACACCGCGCAGTAGTACGCTTTGATTCAACAGGGTAATGCCTGCCATCCGCAACATGCGCATTGCTTTTGTGAATTCATCATCAATTTCGTTGGCATGGTTGATATGGCTCACCAGTAAAACCTGCAAGCGGGACGCCGCCAGGCGATCCACCAGCGTTTGTGTGATTCTGGCGGGAATGACTACCGGAAGGCGACTGTGAATCCGCAGACGTTTAATGTGCGGGATGGTTTCCAGTTGTGTGATAAGCCAGTCCAGTTCATGGTCTTTCGCCATTAACGGATCGCCGCCGGAGAAAATGATTTCATCAAGTTCGGTGTGCGTTGTGATGTAATCCAGTGCTATCTGCCAGTTGCGCTTATTACCCTGATTTTCCCCATACGGGAAATGGCGTCGGAAGCAGTAGCGGCAGTTGACCGCACAACCGCCTTTCACAATCATCAGCGCGCGGTTGCGGTACTTATGGAGTAACCCCGGCACCTCATTGTGCTGTTCTTCCAGTGGATCGGTGCTGAATCCCGGCGCAGTAAGAAACTCCGAGCGAGAGGTTAATACCTGACGTAACAGCGGATCGCCTGGATTGCCTTTCTCCATTCTGGCGATAAAAGCTCGCGGCACTCGCAGGGGAAACAGCTTGCGAGCTTCGCGGCCTGCCTGCAGCTCCGGGTTTGCTTCTATATTTAAAATACGCAGCAATTCGTCCGGATCGGTTACAACATCGGCAAGTTGCGATAACCAATCTTCTCTGGATGGGGCGTTTAGGGTTACAATGTGTGCCATTTTTTGGCTTAGCTACCAGTTAACAATTTCAGAGGGCCTTATGGCGACTTATTCTAGCAACGATTTTCGTGCCGGTCTTAAAATCATGATGGATGGCGAACCGTATGCGGTCGAATCCAGCGAATTCGTTAAACCGGGCAAAGGGCAGGCATTTGCCCGCGTCAAACTGCGCCGCCTGCTGACCGGCACCCGCGTTGAGAAGACGTTTAAATCCACCGATTCCGCAGAGGGTGCGGACGTCATGGACGTCAACCTGACTTACCTGTACAACGACGGTGAGTTCTGGCACTTCATGAACAATGACACTTTTGAACAGCTGGCTGCTGATGCTAAGGCGGTAGGCGATAATGCAAAATGGCTGCTGGATCAGGCGGAATGTATCGTTACTCTGTGGAACGGTCAGCCGATCTCCGTGACGCCACCTAACTTTGTGGAACTGGAAATCATCGATACCGATCCGGGCCTGAAAGGCGATACTGCTGGTACCGGCGGCAAACCTGCCACTTTGAGCACTGGCGCCGTGGTTAAGGTTCCGCTGTTTGTCCAGATTGGCGAAGTCATCAAGGTTGACACTCGCTCCGGCGAATACGTTTCTCGCGTGAAGTAATTCGTGAGGTTTGCGGCGTGGCACTGTTCACGCCGCCGCTCATTCGAGGGCAGGGAAGATGAACCGAATCGTAACCTTTCTTTTTCTGGCGATGCTCAGCGGCGCGTTACTGAGTGGCTGCAACACGACACGTGGCGTGGGCGAAGATATTAAAGAGCTGGGTGGAATCATTTCCGACGCCGCCAGCTGATTTTCCTTTCTTTTAATAGCTCCTTTCGGCGCTGGCCGCAGTTTTTGGCTATGCTTTAAGAGGCATACACCAATAATCACGCCATAGAAGGAAGAGACTATGATCAAAAAAGCCATTGCCGCGTTTTTCTCTGTACTTGTGTTTTCATCGCTGTTGACCGCATGTAACACCACGCGCGGCGTAGGCGAGGATATTCAGGAAGGTGGTTCGGCGATATCCGGCGCTGCCACGAAAGCCCAGCAGTAATCGGGCTAAGCGGCACGGCGTCGTGCTGTGCCGTTATTTTATTGTGTTAACGTAACTGGCGGTTTTGGCCTTCGCTTGTTCTCTATTTTGCAGTAGTTACGTAATGTGAATTGCTCTGTTCATAGTCAATCAGGCAGCGATTGCGTTTGCTGGATGCTTGAAAATACCGCGCTGTCAGGTGAGAATCGAAACCTGCATTCAAACCTTACGGGACGACCCGTAAGCGTATCGACAAGCGGGGACGGCCCCATCTGTTCAGGGGAAACACTATGTCCTGGTTCATTCTTTTTATCGCTGGTTTACTGGAAGTCGTTTGGGCGATTGGCCTGAAGTATACCCATGGTTTCAGCCGTCCGGGGCCCAGCGTTGTCACTATCACCGCAATGATCATCAGTATTCTCCTGCTTGCCTGGGCGATGAAAACCCTGCCTGCGGGCACGGCTTATGCGGTATGGACCGGTATTGGCGCCGTAGGGGCGGCGACGGCGGGCATCCTGCTGCTGGGGGAATCCGCCAGTCTGGCGCGTATTGCCAGCCTGGCCTGTATCGTTGTCGGCATTATTGGACTTAAGTTAAGCAGCCATTAATCCTTTTCCTGCTTCACCCACCGTAATTGGTTAATAGCGAATCCCTGGCGGGCCGCCGCGCTGAGAAGCTCCTGTTTCACGTCTGCATTGATTGCCGGAGTGCGCGACAGGAGCCACAGATAATCGCGGTTTGGCCCGCATACCAGTGCATAACGATATTCGTTATCCAGGGCGATGACGTTATAGCCGCCGTAGAAGGGGCCGAAGAAAGAGACTTTCAGCGCCGCCCGCGTCGGTTTACCGGTGAATTTCGCTTTTCCGGTGCTTTGCTGCCAGCGCTGTTTATTCGGGTCGAAACCGCGATTAACCACCCGCAGTGTGCCGTCGTTGTTCAGGCTGTAGGTCGCGGTGACCTGTTCAAGACCTTTCTCAAAGCGATTTTCCAGCCGGGCGATTTCATACCAGGTGCCCAGGTAACGTTGCGCGTCAAAGTTTTCCACTACGGTAACGCCGCGTGGCGGCGTGGGGGACTGGCAGGCGGTAATCAGAACGGCGGCGCTAATCACTGTTACAATCGGCCATATTTTCATGGTGATTTCCCGGTTATTTTCTGGCTAAGTGTAGAACAGGATCCCGGCAGTCAGGGATCGGCAGTGAATTTATTATCATGATGTGCGTTTGAAGGAGAACAATGTGGCGTGTATTTTTTGTCAAATAGTCGCCGGGCAGGCTCCCTGCCATAAGATTTGGGAAGACGATCGCCATCTGGCCTTTTTATCTATTTTCCCCAATACCGAAGGGTTTAGCGTGGTGATACCGAAACAGCACCACCCCAGTTACGCCTTCGATCTTGACGATCGCGTTTTGACGGAATTAATGCTGGCGACCAAAAAAGTGGCCCGGCTGCTTGATAGCGCTTTTCCGGATGTTGGCCGCACCGGGATGTTTTTTGAAGGTTTTGGCGTGGATCACGTGCACAGCAAGCTCAGCCCTATGCATGGCACTGGCGATCTGGCGCAGTGGCAGCCGATTGAAAGCCGCCAGACCACGTTTTTTAGCCAGTATCCGGGTTATCTGTCGTCTCATGACTGTGGGCGGGCGGATGATGAGAAACTGGCTGCGTTGGCTGCTCATATCCGCGCTTGCGATTGCTGAACGACCGGTGACGTTAATAAAAAAGGCCCGCCGCGGCGAGCCTTTGACATCAATGAACAGATTAGATCGATACAATACCAATCAGCGTGACGACAGTCAGAATCGCTGCCAGTCCGTAGAATACCCACTTCCCGGAAGGGACATGGATTTTCAGGTCGTGCATACCATGGTGAATACGGTGCAGGCCGCACCACAGAGGCAGAACGATCATCAGGAAGATGAACAGCCGGCCGATCCAGCTCTGGGCGAAGGCCAGAACACGCTCATAGCTTAGCGCGTCTCCCGGATATAGCCCCAGTGGCAGCATAATGCCAATCAGCAGAACAATCACCGGCGCGACGATAGCGCCCCACATGCCGCCGGCGCCGAACAGACCCCAGAATACGGGTTCATCGGAACGTTTAGGATTTTGATTAATCACGGCGCCTCCTTACCAGAACAGAGCGACAAACAGAACGATTACGGTGACAAGAATCGTCACGGCCCACAATCCCTTAATGATGGGTTCCGGCCCCATCTTTTCATCTTTCACGATGATATTGGCCGCTTTCGGCGCCAGTTCAAACCAGGTTTTGGTATGCAGTAGCGCTGCCGCCAGAGCGATCAAATTAATGATCACCACGATGGGATTTTGCAAGAACCCGACAAACCCGGCCCAGGATTCCGGGCCATTCTTCAGGGAGAACAGTCCGCAGAGTAAAACAATACTGAACCAGACCGCCGGAACAGAGGTGCCTTCACGCAGCATATAGAAGCGATAGAAGCCTAACTTCTGCCACCAGTTGGGGGCCATGGTCCGTACATATGGCTTACGTTTCGTCATCATCATGCACTCCTTAGCGTGGTTTCAGGGTGGCGATCAGGAAATCTTTCGCACTTTCGACTTTACCCTGCTGAATGGCAGCGGCGGGGTCGACGTGCTTCGGACACACCTGAGAACAGAAGCCCACGAAGGTACAGGTCCAGACGCCGTTCGGGCTGTTCAGTTGCGGCATACGCTCTTTCTGACCATGATCGCGGCTATCCAGATTGTAACGGTGCGCAAGGGTAATCGCAGCCGGGCCAATGAATTCCGGATTCAGACCAAACTGCGGGCAGGCCGCATAGCACAGACCGCAGTTTATGCAGCCGGAGAATTGGTGATACTTCGCCATTTGCGCCGGCGTCTGCTTGTTTGGACCCTGATCGGGCGTGCGTGGATTGCCGATAATGTAAGGCTTGATAGTCTCGAGGCTCTCAATAAAGTGGGTCATATCGACCACCAGATCGCGCTCAATCGGGAAGTTGGCCAGCGCTTCCACCTTCATGCCGTTGGGGTAATCGCGCAGGAAGGTTTTACAGGCCAGTTTTGGCACGTTGTCGACCATCATGCCGCAGGATCCGCAGATTGCCATACGGCATGACCAGCGGTAACTCAGATCGGGCGCCAGATTGTCTTTGATGTAACCCAGCGCGTCGAGCAGAGAGGTCTGCTCATCCCAGGGAACATCATAAAAGGCGCTTTGCGGGGCGTTATCGGTTTCCGGATTATAACGCACCACCTCGATTTTCATGGTTTTCATCTCAGCCATTCGCCGTCTCCTTCTTCTCGGCTTCTTCTGCTTCAGCGCCGTAGACGCGTTTTGCCGGCGGCAGTGTGGTGATCTTCACATCGCTGTATTCCAGGCGCGTTGTACCATCCGCATCGCGGAAAGCGAGTGTGTGTTTCAGGAAGTTGACGTCATCACGCTCGGTACATCCTTCGTCCAGACGCTGATGGGCGCCGCGGGACTCTTTACGCGCCAGTGCGGAGTGTGCCATACATTCAGCGACGTTCAGGCCGTGGCCCAGCTCGATGGTGTACAGCAAGTCAGTGTTGAAAACGCTGGAGTTGTCGGTAATGCGTACGCGCTTAAAGCGCTCCTGCAATTCCGCCAGCTTGTCGACGGTTTTTTGCATTAGCTCCGGCGTACGGTAAATACCGCAGCCTTCTTCCATGCTGATACCCATTTCATCGCGGATCTTCGACCAGTTTTCGCTGCCTTCCTGGTTCACCAGTGCCTTCAGGCGCTGTTCAACATCATTAGCCTGGGCTTCCAGCGCCGCGTCATTGGCTTCCGGCGCGGTAGCAGCGCGTTCGATGGCCTGCTCACCGGCCAGACGGCCAAACACCACCAGTTCGGCGAGGGAGTTGGAACCAAGGCGGTTTGCGCCATGCAGCCCGACGGAAGAACATTCGCCAACCGCGAACAGGCCATTAATCCGGCTTTCACACTGCTGGTTGGTTTCGATGCCGCCCATGGTGTAGTGAGCGGTGGGGCGCACCGGAATTGGTTCTTTAACCGGATCAACGCCCACGTAGGCTTTCGCCAGTTCACAAATAAAGGGCAGACGTTCAAGCAGTTTTTTCTCGCCGAGGTGGCGCAGATCGAGATGAACGACATCGCCGCGCGGAGTGGAGATCGTGTTGCCTTTACGCCACTCGTGCCAGAAAGCCTGGGACACTTTGTCACGCGGGCCGAGTTCCATATATTTGTTTTTCGGTTCGCCCAGCGGCGTTTCCGGACCCATACCGTAGTCCTGGAGATAGCGATAACCGTTTTTATTCACCAGAATACCGCCTTCACCGCGGCAGCCTTCAGTCATCAGAATACCGGAGCCCGGCAGGCCGGTGGGGTGATACTGTACAAATTCCATATCGCGCAGCGGTATGCCGTGACTCAGCGCCATCCCCATACCATCGCCGGTAACAATGCCGCCGTTAGTGTTGTAGCGATAGACGCGCCCGGCGCCGCCGGTCGCCAGCACGACGGCGTTAGCGCGAATTTGCACCAGCGTACCTTCCATCATACTCATGGCGACCAGGCCGCGGGCGTGGCCATCATCTACCAGAATATCCAGAACAAAGTGCTCATCGAAACGCTGAATCTGGGGGAATTGCAGGGAGGTCTGGAACAGAGTATGAAGCATATGGAAGCCGGTTTTATCTGCGGCGAACCATGTGCGTTCGATCTTCATACCACCAAAACGCCGCACGTTGACAGCGCCATCCGGCTTACGGCTCCAGGGACATCCCCACTGCTCAAGCTGGGTCATCTCTGTCGGACAGTGGTGAACGAAATAGTCCACGACGTCCTGCTCGCAGAGCCAGTCTCCTCCGGCAACCGTGTCATGAAAATGGTATTCGTAGCTGTCGTGGTCCTGAGTGACAGCTGCGGAACCGCCTTCGGCAGCAACGGTATGGCTACGCATTGGGTAGACTTTCGATATCAGAGCAATTTTTGCCTGAGGGTTAGCCTGCGCCGCCGCAATTGCGGTTCGCAGACCAGCTCCGCCAGCACCAATAATGGCGAGATCGGCTTGAAAAGTTTGCACGACATTCCTCCAGTTTTTTTGTTGTTCCACAATGATGTTCTGCTCAAAGGTATAGACCACCGAGGAAGATGCTGCTCATTGCGGAATGGGTTCCACTGCTCCTTCATGGGGACAGTAGTATAACCGGGGGGATCCTGTGGAAATTTGACGCGTTCGATTATTTTGTTGTTCTCGATCCTGAATTATCACCTTTGTTGATGATTTTGTGGAATGAATCATTGTTTTGAATAAATGTATCTTTGTCGTTTGACTGTGCAAAATTTGTCTCTGTGGCTGGATCCGAGTAGACTTCCGGGCCTTGTCTGAATCAGGAGAAAAGATTATGAGCGAAGCGGCCCTCTGGCAGCCGAGCGCTTCCATCCCCAATTTACTTAAGCGCGCTCAATTGGTTGCGGAGATACGACGCTTTTTTTGCGACCGCGGCGTACTGGAGGTGGAAACCCCTTGCATGAGCCAGGCAACGGTAACGGATGTACATATGTTTCCGTTCGAAACCCGTTTCGTCGGTCCCGGTCACTCCTCAGGCATGAATCTCTATTTGATGACCAGCCCGGAATACCACATGAAGCGCCTGCTGGCCGCCGGATGTGGTCCGATCTACCAAATCTGCCGCAATTTCCGTAATGAAGAGATGGGGCGGCACCATAACCCGGAATTTACCATGCTGGAGTGGTATCGCCCGCACTACGACATGTATCGCCTGATGAACGAAGTGGACGATCTGTTGCAGCAGGTGCTGGAGTGCGATGCGGCGGAAAGCCTCTCCTATCAGCAGGCGTTTTTGCGTCACCTTGAGATCGATCCGCTGTCGGCGGACAAAACCCAACTGCGCGAAGTGGCGGCGAAGTTGGATCTCAGTAATATTGCTGATGTGGAAGAAGATCGCGACACGCTGCTGCAACTGCTGTTCACGATGGGCGTGGAGCCAAAGATAGGCAAAGAACGCCCTGCTTTTATATACCACTTCCCGGCCACCCAGGCGGCGCTGGCGCAGATCAGCGCGGAAGACCATCGTGTGGCGGAGCGGTTTGAGGTTTACTTCAGGGGAATTGAGCTGGCGAATGGTTTCCATGAATTGACCGATGCCCGGGAGCAGCAGCAGCGTTTCGAGCAGGATAATCGTAAGCGAGCGGCTCGCGGCTTACCGCAGCAGCCGATCGATCACCACTTACTGGAAGCCTTGCAGGCGGGAATGCCGGATTGTTCCGGCGTGGCGTTGGGTGTGGATCGCCTGATCATGCTGGCGCTGAATGCGGAACGCCTGTCAGAGGTGATTGCCTTTACGGTGGATCGCGCCTGATAACCGCGACCGCTGGCGATGTAAAAAAGTAAAACGCCCTCCGACCGGAGGGCGTTGCGTTTATAAGCTGCCAGGCGTACGGGTACGTCTTCCTGCCGAACTCAGCGTCTGGCCGCTTTTCTTGCCGCCGAGGCTTTCCAGGCGCATCTGGAAAGGCGGGAACGGCATATCGATACCGTGTTCGCGGAATCCCTGCAGAATCAACTGATGCATCTCATGGCGCAGCGGCATACGGTGCCCCATTTCCGCAGCATAAATACGCAGTTCGAAGATCTGAATCCCCTGCTGCAGATCCACCAGGAAGGCCTCCGGAAGCGGATTATCAATGACCAGCGAGCAGCGGCGTGCGGCGTTGAGCAGAATCCGGGTGACTTCTTCCGTATTGGCATCTGATGGCGCTGGTACGGTCAAGACCACACGAGTCACCGAGTCGGATAGTGACCAGTTGATGAACTGCTCGGTGATAAATGCCTTGTTCGGCACGATGATCTCTTTGCGGTCCCAGTCGCTGATGGTGGTGGCGCGGGTGTTGATTTTGGTCACGCTGCCAGTGAGATCGCGGATGGTAACGGTATCGCCAATGCGAATCGGTTTTTCAAACAGAATAATCAGACCGGAAATAAAGTTGGCGAAAATCTCCTGCAGCCCAAAACCAAGCCCGACGCCGAGCGCCGCGACCAGCCATTGCAGTTTTGACCATTCGATACCGATCATCGAGAAACCAACCAGACCGCCAATCAGCATCAGGAGATATTTGGTGATGGTGGTAATGGCATAACCGGTACCGGGCGTTAGATCCAGATGCTGAAGGATCGCCAGCTCCAGCAGCGCCGGAAGATTGCGCACCAGCAGCGTGGTGACAATAAACACCAGAATGGCGATCAGCACCGCCCCCAGCGTGATGGGTTCGAGGCTTTCCACCCCCTGCACGGTTGAGGTGACATCCCACAGCGAAATGTTCTCCAGGAAACCGAAGGCGGAGTGAATTTCCGACCACAGGAAAATCACCGACAGCAGGGCGATGAGTGTCAAAATGGAACGCACCAGGCGCAGCGACTGGGCGCTAATGACGTCGAGATCGACTTCCGGCTCTTCTATGGTCTCGGCGCTGCCTTCCGTACTGTGTTGATGGGCCGGTTCTTCTTCGCCCCTGGCGCGCTGGGCCAGCATCTCGGCGCGGCGGTGTTTGGCGCGATCGAAAGCCAGACGGCGTCGCTGAATCAACATCCAGCGACGAATAACATGATAAACCACCAGCAACAGGAACCAGATAGCGACCGATGTATCAAGGCGCGCCAGTAGCGCCTGCGCCGTGGCGAGATAGCCGACTGCCGCCGCCAGCAGCGCCAGTAGCGGCGCGCAAAGTATCAAATTCCACAGCAGGCGGTTAATCACATTGTCGCCGTTGCCTTCTTTGTCGAGATAGAGCGGAATACCAGCGCGTTTCAGGCTCAGCGTGACTATCGCCAGCGCGCCGCAGATCAGGATAAAGCACAGGCGCCCCAGGGTACCGGAGAACTCCCGATCGTTGAGGTTATCGAACATGATGAGCGCCATAATCAGCGGCACGATGAAAAAGATGCTCATCAGATAGTAACGCATCGCCCGGACCACCCGTTCGCGCGGCCAGCCAAAATGTACCACGAACAGGCCGTTGGGACGGGCGAAGGTGGCGCAGATCATCACCACCCACAGTAGCGGTACTGTGGCGGTGACGCCATTGCCGATGGCGACGGCTATCGGATACAGCCAG
The DNA here is from genome assembly GCF_001484765.1 of Entomohabitans teleogrylli. Classification (GTDB taxonomy): domain Bacteria; phylum Pseudomonadota; class Gammaproteobacteria; order Enterobacterales; family Enterobacteriaceae; genus Entomohabitans; species Entomohabitans teleogrylli. The sequence goes on from NZ_LLXO01000012.1 coordinate 135,198, forward strand.
GATTCACCGAGACCGAACCCCAGGGTGGCCCACAATACCGGCAGCGGCGAGGCCACCAGAATCGACCAGAACAGGGTACGGATGGTCAGGAAAAAGTGATCCTGAGTGACTTTACCGACCCGGGCGCTGGAGCGTTCGAGGAACGCGGTGAAATGGCGCCGGGAACTGATGCTGAAACCCACCAGAATCAGGGCGCCGAACAGCGGCAGCAGCGTTTCCTGGCTGGTCAACATCATCATGGTGGCTTTACCCAACTGGCTGAATGTATCCAGCGACAGCAGGCTCTGGAGATCCTGAACCACCTCAACCGGCCAGCCGAGGGATAATGGACTGACATCGGCGGTCCAGAACAGATAGCGATGGGTGGCTTCATTCACCTCTTTGAGAGCGTCTTCCAGTTGGCTGTTGGCCACCCTCAGTTTAGTTAATTCCAGTATCAGAGTATCGCTGCCCTGGAGCAGCGAATTGAGCAATGATCGCTGAGTGCGCAACTGGGCGTCGAGAATCCGTTTTTGCTCGCTGGTCAGTTCCGTGCCGTCAGGTTGCCGCATTTGCTGGAGTTGGGTTTGTTTGCTGAGCTGCTCTTCATAACGCAGTCGCTCAACGCGTAACTGAGCCAGTTCGGTATCTAACTGCTGTGGTTTGGGCATTTCCGGCAATCGCGCCACCTGGGCGCGCAGCGCTTCGCCGAGCACATTGGAAACTCCCAGCCACTGCGACTGTTCGCGAAGCGTCGTTAGTGCCTGACGAACCTGCTGTGTCTGGCTGGCCGCCTGGCGCTGTTGAGAGGCGACCAGGTCCTGACGCTGGGATTGTTGATTCAGGGCCAGCGAAAGCTCACGGTTATTTTTGAATTGCTCGACAATTGCGGGCGGGAGATCGGCGCTGTTTTCAGCCAACAGCTCGGTACTCTCCAGCGCCCGCTCCGCCTCTTTCTGGCGCAGACTACTGAGCTGATTACGTAGCGCCTGAAGATAGGTATCCAGTTGCGCGCTCTGTTTCTGCGCTACGCCAGCGCGCTGGCGCGCCAGTTCCTGCCGGTTACTGGCGGAGAGTTGCGCCAGTTCCAGTTCATTGACCAGCGCCTTCAGGCGTGCCGATTCAGCCTGTTGCGCATAAAGTTGTGCCTGAGCGAGCGGGGTGGAGGCCGTGGCTGACAGGGCGGCGCGACGTTCGATTTCGCTTAACTGGCGGCGCGCGTCGGTTTGCTGCTGGGGGAGCTGAGCCAGAGAGTCTGCAATATCGCGTGCCCGCTCCTGCTCCTGTTGCGCCAGACGGCTTTTGTCCAGTAACTGACTGCTGACCTGGAGAATTTCCTGATTGAGGGCGTCAATCGTCAGGCCGTCCGGGACTTTACGCGGCTCTTCCGGCACGCCGGCCAGTTGCTGGCGCAGGGTTTGCGTCAGAGTGGGAAAATCGTCGATAACCTTCTGATATTGTTCGACGCGCTCCAGCGAGGCTTTACGCTCTTCCAGCGCGTTCAGAGCCGACTGCAGCGCATCGACAATTTCTGTTTGCTGGGGCTGGTTTTTGGCATTTTTCGCCTGCTCCAGCTCCTGGGTGATTTGTTTGGCGTCGGGGGCCGTCGCGGCATAGGCCCCCAGGCTGAGGCACCAGGCCATCAGGACAGTGATAATCAGGCGCACGTCAGTCTACCTTTATTATTAATTAAGGCGCCGGTTGCCCGGCAGGGGAGTCATCCGGTGTCTCCAGCGGCGTGGATACCGCAAAGGCCAACGGTTCGCCAAGCCGTGTGACGGACAGGCTTTCCAGATGGCTGGCCAGGGTTACTTTACCCGGCGTGAACAGGTTAATCACCGTCGAACCCAGTTTGAAACGTCCCATCTCCTGGCCTTTCAATAGTGCAATAGAGCCTTCTTCTTCGCCGGCCGGCCAGGTCCAGCGTTTGATAATACCTTCACGGGGCGGCGTAATGGTGCCAGCCCAGACCGTTTCGATGCTGCCGACAATGGTGGCGCCGACCAGAATCTGCACCATAGGACCAAATTCGGTATCGAACAGGCAGATGACCCGCTCATTACGGGCGAACAGATTGGGGACATTTTGCGCAGTCAGATGGTTTACGGAGAACAGATCGCCCGGGACATATATCATTTCGCGCAGAATGCCGTTACAGGGCATATGGACGCGGTGATAATCCCGGGGAGAAAGATATGTGGTGACAAAGGTGCCGTCGCGGAATTTTTCCGCCATCCCGTAGTTGCCCGCCAGCAGTGCCTCCAGGGTGTAATCGTGGCCTTTGGCCTGCATGATTTTGTCATGAGCAATGGCGCCCAACTGGCTGATGACGCCATCGGCGGGCATTACCAGCACATTAGGATCGGTATTGACTGGCCGCACCTCTTCACGCAATGGGCGGACAAAGAAATCATTAAAGGTACGGTAGCTGGCGGTGTCTGACCGCTGTGCTTCATCCATGTTGACCTTGTAGTATTTGACGAACAGGTCGATGACCAGTTTGGTCAGCCAGCCGGCGCGCTTTCTTGCTCCCCAACCCGCAAGGCGGGTAAGCCACAATTTTGGCAAAATGTACTGGAGAGAAAGTTTAATGTTGTTTAACAAGGTAGCCTCCAGGCTAAATGGTTTCTGTTATTCCGGGCCTGGCGTTACCAGCCAGACCCGGGATAAAGGTGGTGTTGACGTAACTCAGCTTAGTGATCAGTCGTCAGTTTCCGAAAAGCTTTTACGCGTTTTTACCTGCGCCATGCTTTCCAGAATGCGGTGGTAGTTTTCAAACCGGCTTTCGGCGATATCACCACGCTCGACGGCTTCGCGGATTGCGCAGCCGGGGTCGGTATCATGGCGGCAGTCGCGATATTTACAGTGGCCCAGATAGTCATGGAATTCGACAAAGCCGCGGGTAATTTGTTCCGGCTCAAGGTGCCACAGGCCAAATTCCCGTACCCCGGGGGAGTCGATAACATCGCCGCCGTGCGGGAAGTGGTAAAGGCGCGCTGCCGTGGTGGTGTGCTGGCCAAGACCGGACACGTCGGAAACATCATTGGTGAGGATCTGTTCGTCAGTCAGCCCCAACAGCGCATTCAGCAGGCTGGATTTTCCGACCCCGGATTGGCCCGCGAAAATGCTGATCCGCCCGGTAAGAGCGGCCTCAAGATCCTCCAGGCCATTATGACGGTGGCTGGAAACCATCAGTACCCGGTAACCGATATCGCGGTAGATATCCATCTGCTCATTGACGAATGCCATACCCTCGTCATCCAGCAGATCGGTTTTGTTGAGCACCAGCAGTGGTTCGACTTCCAGCGTTTCGCAGGCTACCAGATAGCGATCGATGATATTCAGGGATAGCTCAGGCAGGATCGCGGATACGATCACGATTTGATCGATATTGGCGGCAATAGGTTTTACGCCGTCGTAGTAGTCCGGGCGCGTCAGGACTGAAGTCCGTTCGTGGACGGCTTCGACAATACCGCTGATGGTTACCCCTTCCGCGACCTCTTTCGCTGGTCGCCAGACTACGCGATCGCCGGTAACCAGCGAGCGGATTGTACGGCGGATATTACAGCGATGGATGGTCCCGTCAGCGGATTCGATATCCGCATGCATACCAAAACGGCTGATCGCCGTACCTTCGCGCGGTTCACCAAACAGATTATCGTCGTAATCAGCCTTCTCCGCGGTGTGTTTAAGCCGGCGCTGGTGGTTTGCTTTCACACGGCGTTGCTGACCTTTGGAGAGTTTATTTTTACTCAATCGTGCTGGCTCCTGGTCGCCCCTGACGGGCAAAACCTCTATGATACACACAAGGCGGCCTCCCGCAATTGCTCATCACAGGTAAGCGGCGGGGACAGCATAACTTTATACGATTTCTCGATCATTACCGATGAGAAAGCCGCAAAAGAAGAGGGCGGAGTCTGATTATGAGTGCAAGTGAAAACAATCTGATCTGGATTGATTTGGAAATGACCGGGCTCGATCCGCAACGCGATCGCATTATTGAGATTGCGACGCTGGTTACTGACGCGAATCTGAATATTCTCGCGGAAGGGCCGGTGATTGCCGTGCATCAGAGCGATGAGCAACTGGCGCTGATGGATGACTGGAACGTTCGTACTCACACCGGCAGCGGTCTGGTTGAGCGGGTAAAGGCCAGTCAACTGGACGACCGCGCCGCTGAACTGGAAACGCTGGCGTTTCTCCGTGAGTGGGTGCCGCCGGGTATTTCCCCGATTTGCGGCAATAGTGTCGGCCAGGATCGGCGCTTTCTGTTCAAATACATGGCGGAACTGGAAGCCTATTTCCATTACCGCTATCTGGACGTGAGCACCCTTAAAGAACTGGCCCGGCGCTGGAAGCCGGATATTCTGCCCGGTTTTAAAAAGCAGAATACCCACCAGGCGCTGGACGATATTCGCGAGTCTGTGGCTGAACTGGCGTATTACCGGGAAAATTTCATAAAACTGTAAGTCACAGGGGGGCGCAGGGAATGCGGACCCGGGGACGTAAATGGCGGCTGAATTGCCGGTAAAATCGTCATTTTGTCGATTTTACCGGCAAACAGACAAAAAGCAGGAGAATTTACGTTTCAGGGCTTGCAGCGGGCATGAATTCTCGTATAATGCGCCTCCCGTAACGATGCAAAAATGCAGTGTTACGCTAAGCGGGAATAGCTCAGTTGGTAGAGCACGACCTTGCCAAGGTCGGGGTCGCGAGTTCGAGTCTCGTTTCCCGCTCCAGTCTCTTTTCATTGTCTACCGGGCAGTGCTACGTAAAATTTGACCATTCGCGTCAGTAATAATTTCCCTTGTGAATTCCATAACCTGTTCGTCGTTATGATTGGCTTTTTGCCGGCAGAATAACGCAGCGTTACTGCCATGGTAGAGAAAGGGGCCGGGATCGTCTCCGGCACCCATTTGGTTTGAGACTGCGCTTAGACTTCTTCTGCCTTCTTTATATATGTCTCAATACGGTCAAAATTCAGATAGCGGTAAGTATCCGCTTGTTCAGCATTCACCCCGGCCATTGCCTGGTGATACTGTTCTACTGTCGGTAGATGCCCGCCGATCGCCGCGACTGCCGCTAACTCCGCGGAGGCCAGGTAAACCTGGGCGCCGGTGCCCAGCCGATTGGGGAAATTGCGCGTTGAAGTTGAGACCACGGTTGCGCCCTCCGCCACTCGCGCCTGGTTGCCCATGCAGAGTGAACAGCCGGGCGGTTCGGTACGTACGCCGCTGCGTTGATAAATCGCGTAGTATGCTTCCTGTTCCAGTTGCTGTGCATCCATACGAGTGGGCGGCGCCAGCCACAATTTGCAGGGTAAAGCTTTCCGGTTCTGCGCCAGTAACTTACCCGCGGCGCGGAAATGGCCGATATTCGTCATACAGGAACCGATAAACACTTCGTCGATCTTACGTCCGGCGACCTCAGACAGCAAACGCACATCGTCGGGATCGTTTGGCACGCAAAGAATTGGTTCGTTAATCTGCGCCAGATCGATCTCCAGTACCGCGGCGTATTCCGCATCTTCATCACGTTCCAGCAACTGCGGATTTGCCAGCCACAGTTCCATTTCGCCGATGCGCCGTTCCAGCGTTTCGCGATTCTGATAACCTTCAGCGATCAACCACTTCAACAGCGTGACGTTAGAACGCAGATACTCTTCAACTGGTGCTTTATCCAGGCGAATCGTGCAACCTGAAGCCGAGCGCTCCGCTGATGCATCGGCCAGCTCAAATGCCTGCTCGACTTTCAGGTGCGGTAGCCCCTCGATCTCCAGAATGCGTCCGGAGAAGATGTTTTTCTTCCCCTGTTTTTCTACCGTCAGTAAACCTGCTTTTATGGCGAAATAGGGGATAGCGTGCACCAGGTCGCGCAGCGTGATCCCGGGCTGCATCTCGCCATAGAAGCGCACCAGTACCGATTCCGGCATGTCCAGAGGCATCACGCCGGTTGCTGCGGCGAACGCGACCAGACCGGAGCCGGCTGGAAATGAAATCCCCACCGGGAAACGGGTGTGCGAATCGCCGCCGGTACCGACGGTATCCGGCAATATCATCCGGTTCAGCCATGAGTGAATGATGCCGTCGCCAGGGCGCAGAGCGATGCCGCCGCGTGCGGTAAAGAAATCGGGCAGCGTTTGCTGCATGGTTAAATCCACCGGTTTCGGATACGCGCTGGTGTGGCAGAATGATTGCATGACCAGCGGCGCGCTGAAGGATAAACAGGCAAGGTCTTTCAGTTCATCGCGCGTCATAGTACCAGTGGTATCCTGTGAGCCCACCGAATGGATTCGTGGCTCGCAATATTGTCCAGGGCGCACGCCAGCTAAGCCGCAGGCGCGACCGACAATTTTCTGCGCCAGGGTAAAACCTTTTTGGTATTCCGGTGGCGACGACTGGCGAAACAGTAAGCCTTCCGGCATTTCTAATGCTTTACGCGCTCTGGCGGTCAGATGGCGGCCGATAATCAGTGGGATACGGCCTCCGGCGCGCACTTCATCCAGCAGCACATCAGTCTTCAGATTGAATGTGGCGATCGGCTCGCTTTCGCCGTGCCGGCACACCTCGCCGCGTAGCGGCCAGATATCTATCACATCACCGCTATTCAGGCGGCTGACATCCATTTCAATGGGCAGTGCGCCCCCGTCTTCCAGGGTATTAAAGAAAATCGGTGCGATTTTACCGGCCAGTACTACACCGCCGCTACGCTTATTCGGTACTGCGGGGATGTCATTGCCCATGTACCACTGCAGGGAATTAGTCGCCGATTTACGTGATGATCCGGTACCGACCACATCACCGACATAAGCCAGCGGATACCCCTTTTTTTTCAGTTCGTTGACTTGCCGGAGCGGGCCCACTTTACCTGGTTCATCCGGTTCGATACCGTCACGGGGAATTTTCAGCATCGCCAGGGCGTGCAGCGGAATATCCGGGCGCGACCAGGCTTCCGGCGCCGGGGAGAGATCGTCAGTGTTGGTTTCGCCAGGCACTTTAAACACGGTGACGGTGAGCTTTTCCGGTAGCGGGCAGCGGGTAATAAACCAGTCGGCGCGGGCCCACGCCTCCAGGACGGCGTGAGCATGGCCATTGCCCTGCCTGGCTTTTGCCTCTATCCGGGAAAAATTATCAAAGATTAACAGGGTATGCGACAGCGCTTTCACGGCGTCGGGGGCTAAACGGGGGTTGTCCAGGGCGTCAATCAGCGGCTGTACGTTGTATCCTCCCAGCATGGTACCCAGCAACTCAATGGCCTGTCTGGCGTCAATTAGCGGCGAACTTAGCTCACCGCGCGTCAGATGCGCCAGAAATTCCGCTTTTACCTGCGCGGCCTCATCGACTCCCGGCGGTACTCGTTGGCTAAACAGATTGAGGATAAACGCTTCTTCTCCCGACGGCGGCGTCTGCAGCAGCGCGGTCAGCGCCCGGGTTTGTTCTGCATTCAGCGGCGCTGGGGGTATTCCCTGCGCCTCACGCTGTGCCGCCGCGCGGCGATATTCGGTAAGCATGCTCCACTCCTTCAATAGTGTAATGAGGCCGGATAGCCGTTTGCACGCGCCATGCCCGCCGGAAAGTGTGAAAGAAACCAGGTGATTATCAGTAAGTCGGCGCTGCCGCCGGGGCTCAGCCGCCGGGCGATACATTGGCTGTCAAAATCGGTCAGTTTGCGCAGGGCATGTCGCTGACGCATGCCGCCAGCGGCGAGCAATTCTCCGGCACGGCGCTGTATCCAGCGCAGCCCTTCGATACCGCCGCGGGCGATAACGTTGGTGTCGTGATTGACGTGGATCAGACGTAATAACACTTCCAGGAGCGCAATATCCTCGCTGACCCCGCGGGCGCGAAATGCCCGCAGCGTTGGCAGGCCGACTGTCATCACGGTTTGAAAACCGGAGGCCGCCTCACCGCGTGCGCCGCTGATGCCATATTGATGATAAATCCGCTGTCCGGCGGTCTTGCGCTGGGCGCTGTGTTGCAGTTCGCGCTCCACAATACCGCAGCAAATCCGCGCAACTTCCTGGCTGAGACGCTGCTGAGTCAGCGTCTCACTGCGCCCGCTGAGTGCGCCGATTGCCGTACAGAGCAATCCCAGGGCGAAAATGGTGCCCTTGTGTGTATTGACGCCCGCGGTAGCGGCCAGCATCGCTCTTTCGCAGGAAAAACCCGGTACGCGTATGCGCGCCAGCAGTGTTTCTCCCGGCAATGTTGCGCCGGTTAATCCGGCCTGCATAAACGCCGGTAGCCAGTCGGCGATGACTGTGGCGCTGCGCTGGAAGTCATCAAACGACATGTCGCTATGCGCGCCGCTGTTGGCGCTGTCCACGAGTCCGGGTTTGGGCGTGAGGGCAACCTCAGTCAGCATGGCCTGTAGCCCAAGCGTTGCACAATGTGCCATCCATGCCGGTCGGCAATGACCTGAAGGGAGGGGATGTTCTATTGCTGATGGCGCAGTGATCATGCCGTCCTCTCTTTATGCCTGAACCTGGTACACCACATCAATCACTGAGCCATCGCGATAGCGCACCACCGCGACAGGACGTCTGGTAAAAGCGATGGGGTCAGGTTCTCCGGTTAGCTCTTGCGCGCGCCGTTCCAGCTCTTCAATGGCTACCACCGGTAGACCTGCACAGCTCAGGCGTTCCGCTAATTCAGGGCGGGCAGGGTTAACGGCGATACCCTGATCGGTGACCAGTACATCAACGCTGGTACCGGGTGTAATACAGGTAAGCACTTGCTTCACCAGGGTAGGGATCCGCCCGCGTACCAGCGGGGCGACAATCACTGCCATTTTGGCGCAGGCGGCGGTGTCGCAGTGGCCGCCGGAGGCGCCGCGCATCATCCCGTCGGAGCCGGTCAGTACGTTGACATTGAATTGGGTGTCAATCTCCAGTGCGCTGAGCACCACGATATCCAATTGATCCACCGCTGCGCCTTTACTGCCGAAATTGGCGTACTGGTTGGCGCTTATCTCTAAATGCCCGGGGTTGCGCGCCAGGGACTGCGCTGCCTCACTGTCAAAGCTTTGTACATCAAGCAGCTTCTCAATTAACCCCTGTTCATGGAGTTTCACCATGGTGGAAGTAATACCACCCAGTGCGAAGCGAGCGCGGATGTTCTTACGCGTCATCTTGTCTTCCAGAAAGCGGGTTACCGCCAGCGAAGCGCCGCCGGTGCCGGTTTGCAGCGAAAAACCAGGGCGAAAGTAACCAGAATGTTCAATGACGTCTGCGGCGTAACGGGCTATCAGTAATTCACGTGGGTTGGAGGTCATGCGGGTGGCGCCGGCGCCGATTTTCGCCGCGTCTCCCACTTGATCCACTTTCACCACCAGGTTGACCTGATCCTGGTGAATGCTGGCGGGTTTATGTGGAAAAGGTTCAATGGCTTCGGTGAGCATTACTACGCAGTGGGCGTAGGCTGCATCGGTTTGAGCGTACCCTAAAGAACCGCAGCAGGCGCTGCCCTGATAGCCGTTCGCGTTGCCAAATTCATCGCATGCGGGAACCCCGAGAAACGCGACATCAATTTTTAACTCGCCGGATTGAATTAAATGGACCCGGCCGCCGTGGGAATGGATTTGTACCGGTTCCGCCAGCGCGCCCAGAGAAATCGCTTCCGCCAGCGGCCCGCGCAGGCCAGAGGTATATATTTTTCTCACTACCCCGTCCTGAATATGCTTGATTAACGGGGAGTGGCAATCAGTGAGGGAACTGGAGGCCAGGGTGAGGTTTTTAAATCCCATATGCGCCAGGCGTTCCATCACCAGATTAACAGTTAAATCGCCGCCGCGAAAAGCATGATGGAAGCCAATAGTCATCCCATCACGCAGGCCGCTGCGACGGATGGCCTCTTCGAGTGAAGCGCATAACTTGCGGTTACGCGGTTTACTCGCCAGCTCATTGGCTTTGGAAATCGGCACCCAGGCTTCGGCCAGCTCATTACACATACCTACACGATCGCTGCGTGAAATTGTTTGATTACTCATACTTTTCCCTCACTCATTACGCATGCCGGACAACTGCGCACGCTGCAGTACCCACTGCGCACGGGCAATGATTGGGCTATCAACCATCTTGCCGTCTAATGACACCACTCCTGAGCCGGCACGCTCTGCGGCTTCTGCCGCTTCAATCACCCGACGGGCAAATTCGCACTGGCTGTGGGTTGGCGCAAAGATGTTATGTAACAGTTCAATCTGGCGGGGATTAATCAGCGATTTACCGTCAAAGCCCAGTTGTTTAATCAACTGCGCTTCGCGGATGAATCCCTCTTCGTTACTGGCGTCGCTGTAGACGGTATCGAACGCGGCGATACCAGCGGAACGCGCCGCCTGCAAAATGGCGCAGCGGGCGAACAACAGTTCAGTGCCTTCCGGGGAGCGTTCGGTACGCAGGTCACGTACATAATCTTCTGCACCCAGCGCGATGCCGATCAGACGTGGCGAAGCGTGGGCAATGGCGTTGGCCTGGGTGATGCCATGCGCTGATTCAATAGCCGCCAGTAAACCGGTGGAGCCAGGTTCACGCCCGCAGGCCTGTTCAATGCGGGTGATTTCCCGTTCTATATCTACAACGTCCTGTGCGCAGTCGGTTTTCGGCATACGCACTACGTCGGCGCCTGCCCGTACTACCGCTTCAAGATCCTGTAAGCCGAAGCTGGAATCCAGTGGGTTGACGCGTACCACGGTTTCCTGCGTCCGGTAGCGGGGGTGTTGCAAAGCGTGAAACACCAGCATGCGCGCTGCATCTTTTTCACGCAGAGCGACGGAATCTTCGAGATCGAACATAATGGCGTCTGCGTGGTAGATGAAAGCGTTGCTAATCATCGCGGCGTTCGCTCCCGGAACAAACAGCATGCTACGACGGACTTTGTCACTCATTGCAGTTTCTCCCATTCCGCTAATTCACCGCTGGCGCGCATCAATGCGGTTTGCAGACGCGCGCGCAGTATGCAATCCAGCGCGCCTTTGTCGTCTACCATGATCTGAACGCCGCTGACGTCCAGTGAATGGAGTACCTCCGTGACCGTCTGGCGGATCGCATTACCGAATTGCTTGATTACCAGACTGTTGATCACCACATCGATATAGTCGTGGTTCAGCGGCGCGACGCGGATCATCACGTCGCTGGACTCCAGCGTGCCGGCTACGGCTTCACGTATGATTTTCATGATTCTCCCGATAAAACAGGTCTGGACGTGGCGTGCCGCGACGTCCGTAGAGCCTGAAGTTGTTGTAATCGTTGCAGACTGCCTGGTGGCACCAGTTCGGCAATCGCCGCCATATCGTGCCGGGCCAGTAACTTGCGTACCCGGGAAGCGGAAATCGGCTCTCCGCCGCAGGTTTTGCGTGAAATTTCCACGACCTCAACCGGTGGGAAACGTAATTCCGGCGTTTGCAGCCAGTGGTACATATCCCGGTTATAGCGAGCCGTGAGCTGGCAGAACGGCTCTTCGCCGACAAAACGGTGAGTGATACCCAGTGCCGGGGCGATATAATGGCGGAAGATCTTAAGATCGATTTCGGTATGGCAGTGATTGATAATGCTTTGATCTTTAATGAAATAGCAGGGGAATGTAGCGCGCGAAATCAGATATTCCGAACCTGCATGTAGCGTTAAATTGGTGATATGTTGAGTACCGGCTTGCGCCATAGCCAGGCGATCTTCGTAGCTGAATGCGGAAGCATCTTCACGCACCAGCATCAGGTGCAACCAGTCGCAGCGTGCTGCGGCCTGTTCGACCAGATATTGATGGCCCAGGGTGAAAGGGTTGGCGTTCATTACGATGCAGCCGATGGTGTTACCCGGTCGGCGTAGCGATTCCAGTTGCTGTACGTAGCGGTTTAACCGGCAACAACTGTTTTCCATCAGAACGACTGTACCCGGCACGTCGACAATCGGGAAGAACCCACAGTCGCGGAATAAAGTCTCATTGCTGGTTTTGGTGTACAAAAACAGATGGCTGTGGCCGCGTTCATAGGCGAGATGGACTAATTCGGTAGCCAGTTTAAGCGCAATGCCAGCTCCACGCAGCTCGGGACTTATTGCCACGCACTTAATGATATTTCCGGCAATACCGCCGCACGCCACCATCCTTTCGTCATACCAGACCGTGATGAAGACATCGATCGAAATATCAATGCCCAGATCGCTGGCTTTCAGAAAATTGCGGATAGCGGTGAACTCTTTATGTTCACCGCGACCTACGTGGCGGAATTGATACTTATTACTGTTAAACATAAAACGTTTCCGGGAACAGAAATGATGTGGCGCGCAGAGCGACTATTTACTGCGTCGCCGGTTTTCATCACAAAAGATTGAGCGACATCAGGAACTCCCACCACCAGACGCCGAGCGTCATTTGCAGCGCAAAAGTGAGCAGCGTGATCACTAACCCGATAATCCACCAGGATTTGATATCGTTGTAACCTACGCCGAAAATCACCGGTCCCGCGGCCCCACCGTAGTGCGTGACACAACCGCCATAAGAGTTGGAGAACAGGAGCGCCAGAGCTGTCAGCATGACAGGTGCGCCGGAAGCGTTAGCCAGCAAGGCAAATACCGGTACCATGGCGACGATATAGGCACTGCCGGAAGCAAAGAAATAGCGCACAATGATGCTCAGGAAAATGATCACGATAAAGGCGATATCACCGTGATTGCCGAAAGAGATGTTTTGTTCCAGTACCTGCGCCAGCCACTTAAAGAAACCGGTTTTTGACAATAGCGAACTGAGACTGATGATGCCGCCGTACCAGACCAGCGTGTTCCAGCCGCCTCTGTTTTTGAGTACATCATCCCAACTAACAATGCCCAGCAGGATCATCAGACCCATTACGCATACGGCAATTGCCGACGCATCAAGCTTCAGAAAGTCACAACTGATCCAACCCAGCAGCGCCAGCACAAACAGAGCGGTGAGCAGCTTTTCCCGGCGCGACATGGGGCCGAGTTGCCGTAATCCTTCAGCGGCTATCGCTTTGTTATCTACCTTTTTCAACTCGGGCGGATTCATCTTGTAGATGATGTAGGGGATTAACAGCAGCATGATAAGACCCGGCAAACTGGCTGCCAGCGCCCAGCCGACCCAGGTGACGTGTACCTGCATCAGGTCTTCAATCATTTTCAATGCCAGGATATTCCCGGCCATTGCAGTGAAGAACATATAGCTGGTGGTTTTCGTCACCATGTAGACACACAGCATTAAATAGCGCCCAACTTTGCGCGGGGAGCTTTCTGGCTCGGAACCTAATGCAAGAGAAATACTGTTAATGATCGGCAGAACAATACCGCCGGCGCGCGCGGTGTTAGATGGTGTAGCCGGAGATAAGACAAGGTCAAGAAAAGCGGTAACATACCCTAAGCCCAGGGTAGTACCGCCGATTTTGCCGATCAGAATATAGGCGATACGTTTGCCCAGCCCGGTTAAAACAAAGGCGGCACTGATAGTGAAGGCAGAGAATACCAGCCAGGTGGTGCTGGAGGCATAACCACTCAACACCGCCGACATTTTTAATAAGCCATCGCCCATCACGCTCACCACCACCATTGAGGCTGCCACTGCCAGCAGTAAGAGCACAGGTTCAGGAAAGGGTTTAGTCACCAGCCCGACAATAGCAGCAAGGTAAATACCGGCTAATACCCAGGATAGAGAGGAGAGCCCTTCCGGGCTGGGAAATATCAGAGTCAAGAGCGGAATCAGAAACAGAATACAGAGATTCCGTAATTTAGAATGGTTCATGACGTTATCCTTAAAATAAAGCACACATGCAAAATTCGAAATCTTTACGACTTGTTGGCGGCTCCATGCCAAAACAGAACAACGTCAAATTGGTTGATTATTCAGCCGGTGTTGCGCGATACGTCCGGCAATCTCACTGAGTAATGCGTCAATGGGGTGATGTTTTCCACGTGCGCAAACGTGCCCTGGCTGTGAGCACAGCAAACAGCGACGAACAGGAAAACCTGATTGCGTACGACTTAGTGCCTCACCCTGCTGATTGAATACGTCAAAATCCCACAAACGCCCTAAGAAATGCGTTTCTTCCAATTCAACGGTTACTTTTTTTACTAATTCAGCCGGTGCGTCTATGACATACAACGCTTCCGGTCCGCCGGGTGATAATTGCTTTTGTTTTTCATCTAGGTGCCAGCCTGCATGACCAATCCGTTTTTCGAAAACACTGGTCGCAATTAAAAATAGATAGCGATAATCGGCGCTGTCTTTTTTCTCCCCGGGAATAACCAAGGTTAATGAAACGACGGTGTTACGCCATTTATTTAATAAATGCTTTTGATGTAATACGCGCTGCTCCCGACTTTCCAGTAATGCAGCCAGCGCGATGCTGTTATTTGTGTTCATAACAAGAGCATTGAATCACTCGGGACAATAATCGGGTAAATAAACTTCACCGGTTAATATTTTCCGTGCCGTACGCACTACCGATGCTCGAATATTTTCCGGCCGGTCCCCTGGTTGATCGAGGTTGACCTGAATTTGGCCGCTGGGGTGCTCCACGAAAATCTGTTCACGCCAGCCACCGCCCACCAGTTTTTGTGCTACGGTACCCGGTAATACGCAGGCAGTAGCCAGGCCGATAGCACCGGTGATGGCCAGGGCTTTGTGGCAGCTATGAGGCATAAAGTAACGTACGCTTAACGTCCCGCCATGCAGCGCGGGAGAGAGTAATACCGGTTTCGGGATGACTTTATCGCTGACATCGCCCAGGCCCATGGCTTTGCCCGCCAGGCGACGGATGGTTTCCAGTCTCTGAAGCCATTGCGGGTCGGCATCCAGGCACTTTGGTGTCTCCTGGCCGCTACGGCCAAGGTCTTCAGCGCGGATCATTACCATTGGCATCGCCATGTCCAGACAGGTGACCTCTACGCCGTCGAAAGTATCCGTCAGGTTGCCGGTTGGCAGTAGTTTGCCCGTTTTAGCGCCGGCGGCATTCAGGAAAGTCAGCCCTATTGGCGCCGCCCGGCCTGGCACGCCGTCAATGGCAGTATCTCCCTCATAGGTCACGTGG
The DNA here is from genome assembly GCF_001484765.1 of Entomohabitans teleogrylli. GTDB lineage: Bacteria > Pseudomonadota > Gammaproteobacteria > Enterobacterales > Enterobacteriaceae > Entomohabitans > Entomohabitans teleogrylli. Next base: position 150,207 of record NZ_LLXO01000012.1, read on the forward strand.
CCGCCGGGGGTTTGTACATCAGCGTCTACAAAAGTATTGGTATTAACGTTACGGATACGTACCCGGGTCACCGGGTCCTGTACCCTGACCAGCCCATGCTCAATCGCAAAGGGACCCACAGCGCACAGCATATTGCCGCAGTTGGGTGTGGTATCGACGTGGCGTTGTTGTACCGAAACCTGAGCAAATAGATAATCAATATCTGCATCCGGGTGTTTGGATGGTCCAACAATAGCCACTTTACTGGTCTGTGGTGAACCTCCGCCAATACCATCAATTTCTAATTCATGGCCAGAACCCATAATTGACGTCAATATTTCATCGCGCGCTTTCTGGTCCAGAGGTAAATGGTTTAATAACAGTAATACCCCTTTGGATGTACCCCCGCGCATTAGCACGCAGGGAATTCTGTGCATCATAATTATGCCCGCCAGACGATATCTAATAAGTAGGGAGAATAATTACACAACGGGAAAAAACATCTAATAAAAATAATGTTCCGGTTTATGCATGCTATGCATTAATCTGGGAAGATGGTCACAATGATTTTATTTCTCAGTAACATTAAAGGGCATGGAAAATGCGTTATGAATTACAAGGGATAGTGGCTTTTGTCATTGTTTCTGAATTAAAGTGTTTCACAAAGGCAGCGGAAAAGTTAAATATTAGCCAGCCAGCATTAACCCGGCGAATAAAAACCCTGGAAGAAAATTTTGGCATAGTGCTTTTTGAACGTTCGACACGTACTGTTAACCTCACGCCAGCCGGGGTGAAATTTCTTCCTGATGCTCAGAATCTCATCGCTACCTATGAGCAATCAATAATGAATGTACGCGGGCTATCGGGCCAGCAAAACGATCTTGTTACACTTTCCTGTATTCCTACCGCTGCCTTTTATTTTTTGCCGGAAGTTATCAGTCGATTCAATGTTAGCTATCCGAATGTCAGGATCAAAATTCGTGAGCAAAGTGCAAGTGATTGCATGGAAAGCGTTTTGAATGGCGATGTAGATTTTGGCATTAATATGAACAACCTCACAAACCCTAATGTAGAGTTTACGCCGCTAGTGAACGAACCCTTCGTTTTAGCTTGCCGCAGCGATCATGTGCTGGCGAAACAGTCTTTAGTCAGCTGGAACGATCTCTCCAGCCATAAATTGATTGGCGTCCGGCGTTCGAGTGGGAATCGTTTATTAATCGAGAATACCCTGGCTGAGTGCGGTGTCGTGCCACAGTGGTTTTATGAGGTACGGCATCTTTCCACGTCGTTGGGACTGGTGGCGGCTGGGTTGGGTATTGCTGCGCTTCCCAGTCTGGCGCTGCCTAAAGACGCACATCCGACTCTGATATCACGGCCTCTGGTTGAGCCGGTGATACGCCGAACGCTGGGGTTGATTAAACGGCGTGATACTTTCCTGCCGCTGGCTGCGACGCGTTTTGTTGATTTACTGTTGGCGCTGTGGGTTGATCAAAAACAATCTCCCTGGACAATCAGATTTCATTTATAACGTTATGGCTCTGGCCATTACGGGTAGCTCGTGAGTTACGCTCTGTAGAAGACCAAAACTGTGCCGGATGAGTGGCAGGTAAGTAAAGAGTTAACGATATTGATGTAATAATAATCAACCTGGTTTAAGAATGAAGATATTGGGTTGGTGAGAGAGTATTCCGTTGAAGAAACGTCAACGGAAGGAAGCAGAAAACCTCTTGACACCCGGAGGGTGGTTAGTCCAGAATACGGCTCCACATTACGGGTGAGTACTGGAAAATTCTTTTTAAATTGAAGGAGTTGGGACAGTAGTTAGTGGATTAGCTTTCCATTCCGTAAGTTGGAAGGTTTGGTGTTCAGGCGGGAATAGCTCAGTTGGTAGAGCACGACCTTGCCAAGGTCGGGGTCGCGAGTTCGAGTCTCGTTTCCCGCTCCAGAATTTAAAAAGCCGTATGGTCAGCACGCCCTAAGCGGGAATAGCTCAGTTGGTAGAGCACGACCTTGCCAAGGTCGGGGTCGCGAGTGCGAGTCTCGTTTCCCGCTCCAGAATTTGAAAGGCCGTATGGCCAGTATACCCTAAGCGGGAATAGCTCAGTTGGTAGAGCACGACCTTGCCAAGGTCGGGGTCGCGAGTTCGAGTCTCGTTTCCCGCTCCAGACATTCTTCATCTTCAGTTATCAACAGCGTTAACATTGTAATGATCGCTTCTGGTGCTAACCTGTCATATTTTTTTGAACAGAGTTATCCACAGGCCGGAAGAAATTTCGCGGTTAATTAATATGCGATGAATAATTACAGTATTTTTTTAATTCTTTGTTTTTTAAAGCATTAATTTCATTTCAAAATGTTAGTCTGATCACTTGACGAATTTTTGCTCTTTGATACACAAACCTTTTTTATTTTTATTCACAGCCGGCAAGCATCAGGCATCCCGGGGAAGCCCTTTCTCAATTGCCCTGATCAGACGCTGTTTACTCGGGGCCAGTACCTCGATGGTGTTCGTCGCCCGACGGACCAGTAACTGCGCTATGGCCCAGTGGATATGCTCATCCAGAAGTGAGTACTCACCTTTTCTTTGTTCCAGCACCTGAAGCGCGCTTTCACTCCACGGGCCATTCCCCAGTGCGACAGCGATATTGCGTAGCCAGCGCAGATAACCGATCCGTCGGATCGGCGAGCCTTCCGTCACTTTCAGAAAGTGGGCTTCTGTCCAGCAGAAGAGTTCAATGAGCTGGGGGGCGTGCAGGGCATGGCGCGTTGAGAAGTCGGCTTCCCCGGTGATTTGCGAGAAGCGGTTCCACGGGCAGATCAACTGGCAGTCATCACAACCGTAGATACGGTTGCCCACCAGAGGGCGCAGTTCTTCAGGGATAGCGCCTTCCAGTTCAATAGTCAGGTAAGAGATACAGCGTCGGGCGTCCACAGTGTAAGGTTCGACAATGGCTCCGGTGGGGCAGATAGTCATACAGGCCACACAGCGGCCACAGCCTTCTTCTACAGGACTGTCAACGGGTAGCGGGAGATCGATCAGCAGCTCGCCAAGAAAGAACAGCGAGCCTGCTTCACGATTAATTGTTAGTGAGTGCTTACCTGTCCAGCCCAGTCCGGCTTTTTCCGCCAGCGGGCGCTCCAGGAGCGGCGCCGAGTCGACAAAGGGTCTAAAATTCAGCGGTGCGCAATGTTGCTGAATGATTTCACCCAGTTTTTTAAGCCGGTTACGCAGTAGCTTATGATAGTCCCGGCCAAGGGCGTAGCGGCTGATATAGCCCAATTGCGGATTGCGCAGCGTACGCGCAAAGGCGGCGTCAGCCGGTAGATAGTTCATTCTTACGCTGATCACGCGTAAAGTACCGGGGAGCAACTCGTGGGGGCGAGCGCGCAGCATGCCATGACGCGCCATCCACTCCATTTCGCCGTGATACTGTTTATCAAGCCACGCCTGGAGTGCCGGCTCGCTGGTGGAAAGATCGGTGTCAGTGATGCCGACCTGCTGGAAGCCAAGTCCGGCGCCCCATTGTTTTATGTCTTTTGCTAACTGATTAAGATCCAGGGGCTGTGACATGACGGAACATACTCTGAAGAAAAACCCTGCCAGTATACCACATCACATCTGGTTCGCAGACTGGCTGCGGGAGGCCGAAGCTGAGGCTGCCGATAGTCTGGGGCTGACGCTGTATGAATTGATGTTACGTGCCGGAGAGGCGACATTTGAGGTGATTCGCCGTTGTTATCCCGCCTCCCGCCACTGGTTGGTGCTGTGCGGGCATGGTAACAATGGCGGTGATGGCTATGTGGTAGCGCGACTGGCTCAGGCTACGGGGATAAAGGTAACGCTACTGGCTCTGCAAAGCGATAATCCGTTGCCGGAAGAGGCATCACAAGCGCGTGAGGCATGGCTGAATGCCGGAGGAGTGATTCATGCCCCGGATATCGCCTGGTCGGGGGATATCGACGTTATTGTGGATGGTATGTTGGGGACCGGGCTGCGACGGGCGCCGCGTGACGCTATTGCCAGGCTAATCCGTCATGCTAATAGCCACCCGGCCCCGGTCGTGGCCATTGATATTCCTTCCGGCTTGTTGGCTGACAGCGGCGCGACACCGGGGGCAACCATTCAGGCGGCGCATACCATAACCTTTATCGCCCTGAAGCCGGGTTTATTCACCGGTAAAGCTCGTGATGTAGTTGGTGATATCCATTACCGCAGTCTGGGGCTGGATAAATGGCTGCAGGGGCAGGTCGCGCCGGTCGCCCGTTATGATGTTGACTGCCTGCATCATTGGTTAACGCCGCGTCGTCCGACTGCCCATAAAGGGGATCATGGTCGTCTGGTTGTGATCGGCGGTGATGCAGGTACCGCCGGTGCGATCCGTATGGCGGCAGAGGCCGCGCTGCGTGCCGGAGCCGGCCTGGTGCGGGTGCTCACCAGAGCGGAGAATGTCAGCGCACTGCTGGTTGCCCGGCCGGAACTAATGGTGCATGAACTTACCGAACGGAGTTTATCCGATGCGCTGGAGTGGGCGGATGTCGTGGTGATTGGCCCCGGGCTCGGGCAGCAGAACTGGGGAAAAAAGGCACTACAAAAGGTGGAGAACTTCCGCAAGCCGATGCTCTGGGATGCCGATGCGCTGAATTTACTGAGTGCCAGTCCTGATGTGCGCCACAACCGGGTAATCACGCCTCATCCCGGAGAGGCGGCGCGCCTGCTCAATTGCTCAGTGGCAGAGATTGAATACGACCGCCTGGCCGCGGCCCGGAAACTGGTGAAACGCTATGGCGGGTGTGTGGTGTTGAAGGGGGCCGGCACGCTGGTGGCCGATGCGTCTCAGATGGGGATTATTGACGCTGGTAATGCCGGAATGGCGAGTGGCGGAATGGGAGATGTGTTGTCCGGCATTATCGGCGCGCTGCTTGCTCAAAAGCTGGAAGCCTGGGAGGCCGTGTGTGCTGGCTGTGTGGCACATGGCGCAGCGGCGGATGCGTTAGCGGTGAAATTTGGCACGCGCGGTATGCTCGCTACGGATCTTTTTACCACATTATCCAGGTTTGTGAACCCGGAGCTTTTAGAGCTTGAGTCGTTTTCCGGAGCAAGCCAGCGAACATAAATCATTAAGATTAAAAAATGGATATTCATAAATGAAAGAAATGAAGAATATCCATTTTTCTGAGTGAAGATATTCATTGATTTTATGTTTATTCGTTATTTTTATATACTGAATATATCTCTCATTGAACTGGCTGATAATGAACTTACTATCCTGATAAGGATTTTTCTTACTGAGGAAATTTACGTCATGAGAGTATTATCAGTGCTGATTGAAATTTCAGAATATGAATTGCTCACTCTGAAAGGATTAGTTCATTCAGCAAAGCACAGGGAGTGTATTTTTATCTATGACTCATGAACAGCATGCGGCGCCTGAGCTGGTTTCCTCTCTGGTATCAGGTAAAACTGTAATGAGAAGGCGCAGTAGTCTGGCGGTCGGTATCTATCTGCTTCTCACTTTTTTCATTTCAGGCGGTGCCCTGGCGTGGTATTGGTTTTTTCTGAAAGATGTGGAAAAAACGGATGATGCGTTCATTGATGGCCATATTACGAAAGTTTCCTCATCGGTTTCTGGCCATATTACTCGGGTTCTGGCACAGGATAATCAGTGGATAGAGGCCGGGAGTGTACTGATTGAACTGGATGCCCGGGATCATCAGCTCGCACTGGAGCAAGCCCAGGCCGCAAAGGTGGTGGCTATGGCGAGAAACCCGCAATTGAACAGTGAAATTGCCGCACTGGAGGCGAATTTAAGACAAACGGAAGCTCGTTTACTGGTGGCTAAAGCAGAGTATCTGCGTGACAGTGAAGAGTACCGGCGCTACCACCAGTCACGATCCAGTTGGAGCCAGAGTCAGCTAAGTTTGCAGCGTAGCGCCTCCTGGGCCAGTGCTGCCCGGCTGGCGGCGGCAGAACATGCGGTAATGTATAACCAGGCGCTGCTGGAGAAAGGTAAGGCGGGCCTGGTGGAAAATAATGCGTTACTCCAGCAACTGGATGTGGATATCGACAAAGCAAAATTGCGACTGTCTTATACAAAGATAGTCGCCCCGAGCCATGGGTATATTACACAGCGTAATGTGAATGTTGGGGATTATATTACTGCCGGGACTACGTTACTGTCTCTGGTTTCGGATAACGTCTGGGTTACGGCGAATTTTAAGGAAACGCAACTGGCGAAAATGTCTCCGGGGCAAAAAGTCACCGTGATGGTAGATGCATACCCGCAGTATAAATATGATGCCGTTGTCGACAGTATTCAGCGTGGAACCGGGCCGGTGTTCAGTTTGTTGCCGGCGGAAAATGCGACCGGGAACTATATTAAGATTGTCCAGCGTGTGCCGGTAAAAATCACCTTCACAGACCGGCAAATAAATAAAGGACAACATCATCTGGTACCGGGCATGTCTGTCATCCCGTATGTCGATGTTAAATAAACCGGCGGCGCATGAGCTACCGCGCTCCGCTGCCGGGAAACGCAACCCGTGGTTGATGGCGATTGTTGCCTCAATTGCGACTTTTATGGAACTGCTGGATTCAACCATCGCTAATGTGTCGCTGTATCATATCTCGGCATCATTGAGCGTTTCTTATAATGAGTCGCTGTGGGTGTTGACCAGCTATATTGTGGCAAATGCTCTGGTATTACCCATCAGCGGCTGGCTGTCAGGGATGCTGGGACGCAAGCGCTATTATATGTTGAGTATCGCAGGTTTTACGCTGGGATCGCTATTTTGCAGCATTGCGCCAAACCTGGAATGTCTGATTGTGGCGCGGGTTATTCAGGGAATATGCGGCGGCGGCCTGGCGCCAGTGGAACAATCGATGCTAACGGACTCATTTCCGGCGGAAAAGCGGGCGCAGGTTTTTGCATTTTATGGGGTTACAGTGCTGTTTGCCCCGGCGATTGGACCATTTGTCGGCGGATGGCTGACGGAGAATTTATCCTGGCATTGGGTATTTCTGATCAATGTACCGGTGGGCATTTTATCATTGCTTTTGAGTTATTACTTTATAATAGAGCCGCCGCTGTTGGTGGCTGAGCGCCGGCAGCGGCAGGCTGGCGGATGGCGTATTGATTATATCGGATTGAGTCTGGTTGTGGTTGGCTTTGGCGCTCTACAGCTGTTTCTTGACCGTTTCGAAATTTATGATGGTTTCTCTTCCAGTCTCATTATTACTCTGGCTGTCACAGCCGGTTTTTCATTAGGGCTGTTGGTTTTGTGGGAGTGGTTTTGCCCGGCGCCGGTGATGAATATTCATTTACTACGTCACCGTAATTTTGCGCTGAGCTGCGCGCTTATTTTCCTGCTGGGCATGCTGGTTTATGGTTCCACTCAGTTGCTGCCGCAAATGACTCAGGAATTATTTGGCTATACCGCGACGCTGGCTGGAAAAATGCTGGGGATCGGCGGGTTATTTCTTATTGGTTCGGTGACGCTGATGGGCAGAGTTGCCGGCAGGGTGGCCCATCAACAGTGGCTGGTGGCTATCGGTCTGGCGGGTGTCGCCTGGTCAACGTGGCGGTTTTCTGCGCTTAATCTGGATACCGATTTTTCGACTTTTGTATTGGCCAGAATAGTCCAGGTTATCTGGTTCCCCGTTTTACTCATTCCTGTAAGTACTCTGGCTTATGAAGGGCTTCCGGAAAATAGTAGTAATGAGGCGGCGGCGTTTGCTGCATTAATGCGTAATATTGGCGGTAGTGTGGGGATTGCTCTGGTCGCCAATGTCCTGCATATGCGAACTAATCTGCATTACAGTCGGATCAGTGAAAACATTACCGGTGCGACACAATTTTCTCTTCCACTGGACGAGTTGCGTACGCTGGCGCTTTCCCAGGCGCGTATTATGGGGTATATGGATATTTTCTGGCTGCTGGCCGCGATATGTTTGTTATCGATTCCGTTGGCCTTTTGGTTTCGCAGAACGACCACAGTCCGGCGCGTATCCGGGCATGTCTGAGCGTCGGGATTGTTGTATGATGGCGGAAAATGGTCGGCGCAGGTTTCGGTTGCCGCTTGCGCTGGCGGAATGATCTGAATTGTTTTGTGAACCTGTAAGTGAATTGATGAAATCATGATGACTCGTGTGATACCACTGCCCGACGAACCGGCAACACTACAGCTGGGCGAACAGGTTGCCCTGGCCTGCCCGGGGGCAATGGTGATTTATTTGTATGGCGATCTCGGCGCCGGGAAAACCACATTTAGTCGCGGCTTTTTGCAGGCGTTGGGACATGTTGGGAACGTGAAGAGCCCGACCTATACGCTGGTTGAGCCCTACCAGCTCGGTGCGTTGACGGTATATCACTTTGATCTTTACCGGCTGGCGGATCCGGAAGAGCTGGAGTTTATGGGTATTCGCGATTATTTTGCCAGTGATGTGATTTGTCTTGTCGAGTGGCCGCAACAGGGGACCGGTGTGCTCCCTGATCCGGATGTTGAAATTCACCTCAGTTACCAGTCCCGGGGGCGTGAAGCGCGGATACAGGCCGTTTCCCCGGAGGGCGAATCGTTAGTGGCGCGTTTGGCCGTATAACAAGGATAACGGGATGATGTATCGCGTTCAAAAGTGGTTGTTGTCTGCTCTGCTGGTGCTGTGTCTCCCGGCGGGAGCGGCAAATTTGTCTGATATCCAGGTCTCTAATGGTGATAGCCAGGCGCGGATCACTTTTAGTTTCATGGGCGATCCTGATTATGCTTTTTCGCAGCAGAATAAACGCACGGTCGCACTGGATATCAAACAAACCGGTGTTATTCAGGGATTACCGCTACAATTTAGCGGCAGTAATCTGGTGAAAAGTATTCGCGCCGGCCAGGCGCAGGATAGTCAGTCGCTGCGTTTGCTGGTTGATCTGACGCAAAATGGCAAAACCCGGGTGGTAAAGCGCCAGAATGGCGCGAATTACACCGTGGTTTTTACCATTGATGCTGATGTCCCGCCGCCTTCTCCTCCTCCGCGCACAGTTGCAAAGCAGCCCGCGCCAGCAGCGCCGGCGCGTTCTTCAACGCCTGCTCGTAATCCTTTCCGGACTGACAGCGATCGTCTGACGGGCGTGGTGGGATCAAATACCCGGGTACGTACCGCTCAGCCGGTCGCCAGCGGGCAGTCGGACAGGATCACTGTGGCCATTGATGCCGGACACGGCGGACAGGATCCCGGCGCAATAGGGCCCGGGGGCGTCCGGGAGAAGAATGTGACTATCGCGATTGCCCGCAAATTACGTACCTTGTTAAACAGCGATCCGCTGTTTAAAGGCGTACTTACCCGCGACGGCGACTATTTTATTTCGGTGATGGGGCGCTCGGACGTCGCCCGGAAACAAAATGCTAACTTGCTGGTTTCTATTCACGCCGATGCCGCGCCGAATCGTGACGCAACCGGCGCATCGGTTTGGGTGTTGTCGAACCGCCGGGCAAACAGTGAAATGGCCGGCTGGCTTGAGCAGCATGAGAAGCAGTCTGAACTGCTCGGCGGCGCGGGAGATGTTCTGGCGAATAGCCAGGCCGATCCGTACCTGAGCCAGGCGGTGTTGGACCTGCAGTTCGGCCATTCTCAACGTGTGGGGTATGATGTCGCCAGCAGCGTGTTGACGCAATTGCAAAGAGTCGGATCGCTGCATAAGCGGCATCCGGAGCATGCCAGTCTTGGCGTATTGCGTTCCCCGGACATTCCATCTCTGTTGATCGAAACCGGCTTCATCAGCAACGCCGGCGAGGAGCGCCTGCTGGCCAGCGATGATTATCAGCAGCAGTTAGCCGAAGCCATTTATAAAGGACTGCGTAACTATTTCCTGGCGCATCCGTTACAGACGGCGCCGAAAGGGGATAACCCGGAGACCACCGCTACCGGAAGTGCAGCGGCCCGGCAGGTGGCCAGTACTCATTAAGGAGAAGTCATGCCAATTCAGGTTCTTCCGCCGCAGCTGGCGAACCAGATTGCCGCCGGGGAGGTGGTGGAACGCCCCTCTTCGGTGGTGAAAGAGCTGGTGGAAAACAGTCTGGACGCGGGGGCAACCCGTATTGATATTGATATTGAACGCGGCGGCGCCAAAATGATCCGTATCCGCGACAATGGCTGCGGTATTAATAAAGAAGAGCTGGCGCTGGCGTTAACCCGGCACGCGACCAGCAAGATTGCGACCCTCGATGATCTCGAAGCCATTGTCAGTCTTGGCTTTCGCGGTGAGGCGCTGGCCAGTATCAGCTCTGTGTCGCGTCTGACGCTGACTTCCCGCACGGCAGAACAGGCTGAAGCCTGGCAGGCGTATGCTGAAGGTCGCGATATGGTGGTGGTTGTTAAGCCCGCGGCCCATCCGGTCGGCACCACTCTGGAGGTGCTGGATCTGTTCTATAACACCCCGGCCCGGCGCAAATTCATGCGCACAGAGAAGACCGAATTTGGTCATATTGATGAGGTTGTTCGACGCATCGCGCTGGCGCGCTTTGATGTCACGATCAACCTGAGCCATAACGGTAAGATAGTGCGCCAGTATCGGGCGGTACAGAAAGACGGCGGCCGGGAGCGGCGACTGGGGGCTATCTGCGGCGCATCGTTTCTTGAGCAGGCGCTGGAAATTGAATGGCAGCATGGCGATCTGTCTCTGCGGGGATGGGTGGTTCGCCCGGAAGCGCTCAATACAGCGCTATCGGAAATTCAGTACTGCTATGTAAATGGCCGGATGATGCGCGACAGGCTGATTAATCACGCTATCCGCCAGGCGTGCGAAGATCGGCTGGGCGGTAATATGCAGCCTGCTTATGTACTGTATCTGGAGGTCGATCCGCATCAGGTCGATGTGAACGTTCATCCCGCCAAACATGAAGTGCGTTTTCATCAGTCGCGGCTGGTGCATGATTTCATATACCAGGGCGTGCTGAGCGTCCTGCAGCAGGATGTGGTACCGGAACTGCCCATCAGCGAGGGGGCTCAGGAAGAGAGTGCGCGTTGGCAGCCGGAGAATCGTGTCGCCGCAGGGCAGAATCAATTCAATACGGTACCCGTGTCGCCTCGCCCGGAGCGAGCTACTTCTGTCAGCCCGGTTCCGCGAGCGCCCTCTTCGTCGTCCGGGGGGGGATATTCTCAGGGCTCTACCACCTGGCCCCATGCTGAGCCGGGCTACCAGAAACGTCAGGGAGCGCTGTATCAAAAACTGCTGGAAACGCCGACTCAAAAGGAGAGAGTGCCGGGAGACACCGTGGAGGAGCCCTCGCTGGAGGGCCACAACCACAGCTTTGGTCGGGTTCTGGCGGTTCTGGAAGCGCATTTTGCCCTGCTGGAGAACGCCGGCACGCTACGGGTGCTGTCTTTGCCGATCGCCGAACGCTGGTTGCGTATGGCGCAATTGACCCCCGGGGAGGATAAATTGCGCGCCCAGCCGCTATTGATTCCGGTACGCCTGAAGATGGATAGCCAGGAGCGCCAGGTCGTTGAAGCATGGCAGGGGTTACTGGCTTCGATCGGTATTGAATGCCAGGTCGATGCGCAACATGTGACGGTAAAAGCGGTGCCTTTACCCTTAAGACAACAAAATTTACAAAACTTGATTCCTGAACTGGTAGGCTACCTTGCGCAGCAAACGGAGAAAAATCTCACGCGCGTCACCCGCTGGCTCTCAGGGAATTTGCTCAGTGAGCATACCCACTGGAATCAGTCACAGGCGATTGCGTTGCTGGCTGAGGTTGAACGGCTTTGTCCGCAACTGGTGAAGTCCCCGCCCGGCGGTTTGCTGCAACCGGTAGATTTACGTTCGGCGTTAGATGCCCTGAAACATGACTGAAGTAACTAAGGCTGGCCCGCCCAGGGCGATTTTTTTAATGGGGCCAACGGCTTCCGGTAAAACGGCGCTGGCTATTCGTCTGCGGGAACAACTGCCGGTTGAATTGATTAGCGTTGATTCGGCGCTGATTTATCGCGGTATGGATATCGGGACGGCAAAGCCGACAGCCCGCGAGCAGGCCAGCGCGCCGCACCGGCTGATGGATATTCTCGATCCCGCGCAGGCCTATTCTGCGGCGGATTTTCGCCGCGACGCGCTACGTGAGATGGCGGAGATTTCCGCCGCCGGGCGTATTCCCCTGCTGGTGGGGGGAACCATGCTCTATTTTAAAGCTCTACTGGAAGGGTTGTCACCGTTGCCCTCGGCGGATCCGGACATCAGAGCGGAGATTGAAAAACGCGCTGAGCAACAGGGATGGGGGGCACTACATCAGCAGTTGCAGGCGATCGATCCTGTTGCGGCGGCACGGATTCATCCAAATGATCCGCAAAGGCTTTCCCGGGCACTGGAAGTTTTTTTCATTTCGGGTAAAACTTTAACGGAACTGACGCAAACTTCGGGAGACGCTCTGCCGTATCAGGTGCACCAGTTTGCTATCGCCCCGGCGAGCCGTGAACTGCTCCATCAACGAATTGAGCAGCGTTTTCATCAGATGTTGGCTTCAGATTTTGAAGCAGAAGTACGGGCGCTTTTTGCCCGCGGAGACTTGCATACGGATATGCCTTCCATCCGTTGTGTGGGATATCGTCAGATGTGGTCGTATCTGGCTGGCGAAATTTCTTACAATGAGATGGTTTATCGAGGTATTTGCGCGACGCGCCAGTTGGCAAAACGCCAGATAACCTGGCTGCGGGGCTGGCAGGGTGTTCACTGGCTTGACAGTGATAATCCGGACCTGGCATTTGACGACTTGTTAAAGGTTGTTAGTGCGAACCAGCCCTGAAAGTGTACAATTGTAACGTCTCATGCGCGAATTTTTACGTAGTTTTTTTCAGAGCCCGTGGGTTCATGAGTACAAACAACAAACATATAAGGAAAAGATAGAATGGCTAAGGGGCAATCTTTACAAGATCCGTTCCTGAACGCACTGCGTCGGGAGCGTGTTCCGGTTTCTATTTATTTGGTGAATGGTATTAAGCTGCAAGGTCAGATTGAGTCTTTTGATCAGTTCGTGATCCTGTTGAAAAACACGGTCAGCCAGATGGTCTATAAGCACGCGATTTCAACTGTTGTTCCGTCCCGCCCGGTTTCTCATCACAGTAACAATGCTGGCGGCGGCTCCAGTAATTATCACCACGGTGGTAACGCGCAGGCGTCAGGCGCCCAGCAGCAGGACAGCGAAGAGACCGAATAAGGTTGATGGCTGTTGTTCCATGCCGGGGGACCAGGTTATCTGCGTTCCCCGCTGATCTTTCTGGAGGGTTTTCGCTTGTTTGACCGTTATGATGCCGGTGAGCAGGCGGTGCTGGTACACATCTATTTTTCGCAAGACAAAGATATGGAAGACCTTCAGGAGTTTGAATCCTTGGTTTCTTCCGCTGGCGTCGAAGCAATGCAGGTGGTTACCGGTACCCGTAAGGCCCCGCACCCGAAGTACTTTGTTGGTGAGGGGAAGGCAGTGGAAATTGCCGACGCAGTAAAAGCCACCGGAGCATCGGTCGTTTTGTTCGATCATGCGTTAACGCCAGCCCAGGAGCGTAACCTGGAGCGCTTGTGTGAATGCCGGGTTATCGATCGCACCGGGCTGATTCTGGATATCTTTGCTCAACGTGCCCGTACCCATGAGGGCAAACTGCAGGTTGAGCTGGCGCAGTTGCGCCATTTAGCAACGCGTCTGGTTCGCGGCTGGACCCACCTTGAAAGGCAAAAGGGCGGGATCGGGTTGCGTGGACCGGGAGAGACGCAGCTGGAGACGGACCGTCGTTTACTGCGCAATCGTATTAGCCAAATCCTTTCGCGCCTTGAAAAAGTAGAAAAACAGCGCGAACAGGGGCGGCAGTCACGCGCTAAGGCCGATGTCCCGACAATTTCTCTGGTGGGCTACACCAACGCCGGTAAATCCACCCTGTTTAACCGTATCACTGAAGCGCAGGTTTATGCTGCGGATCAGCTATTCGCGACGCTCGATCCCACACTGCGACGCATTGATGTGGATGACGTCGGGGAAACCGTGCTGGCGGACACGGTAGGTTTTATTCGCCACCTGCCTCATGACCTGGTCGCGGCTTTTAAAGCCACCCTGCAGGAGACCCGTCAGGCGACGCTGTTGTTGCATGTTATTGATGCGGCGGATGTCAGGTTGCAGGAAAATATTGATGCTGTGAATAGTGTGCTGGAGGAGATCGAAGCAGACGAGATCCCCGCGCTACTGGTAATGAATAAAATCGATATGTTGGACGACTTTGCTCCGCGTATTGATAGAAATGATGAAAACCTGCCGATTCGCGTCTGGCTTTCAGCGCAAACCGGCGAGGGCATCCCACTGCTTTTTCAGGCTCTGACGGAGCGCCTTTCCGGGGAAATAGCGCAACATACGTTGCGCTTACCGCCACAAGAGGGGCGTCTGAGGAGCCGGTTTTATCAGCTTCAGGCAATAGAAAAAGAGTGGATGGAGGAGGATGGCAGCGTCGGGATGCAGGTTCGCATGCCCGTCGTCGACTGGCGTCGCCTCTGTAAACAAGAACCGACTCTGGTGGGCTATGTTGTCTAGCCGGAGCGGGTTGTCCTGAAGACTTTTCCCCCTCTGGGGGTATCACCGCACAACAAATATGGAGCACAAACATGGCGTGGAATCAGCCCGGTAACAACGGACAGGACCGCGACCCCTGGGGCAGCAGCAATAATCAAGGCGGCAACTCCAACCCCGGGGGAAATAATAAGGGAGGACGCGATCAGGGTCCCCCCGATCTGGATGATATCTTCCGCAAATTAAGTAAAAAATTGGGCGGTATTGGCGGTGGAAAAGGCACCGGTGGTTCAGGTCAGGGGCAGGGGCCCCGTGGTCAGATCGGCGGTCGGGTTGTTGGTATTGTTGCCGCTGCGGCCGTAGTTATCTGGGCTGCCAGCGGTTTCTATACCATTAAAGAAGCTGAACGCGGCGTAGTGACACGCTTCGGTAAGTTTAGCCACCTGGTGGAGCCGGGCCTGAACTGGAAACCGACATTTATTGATGAAGTACGTCCGGTTAACGTGGAGTCAGTCCGTGAACTGGCCACTTCCGGCGTGATGTTGACGTCTGATGAGAACGTGGTGCGCGTAGAAATGAACGTGCAGTATCGGGTAACCGATCCGCAACGCTATCTGTTTAGCGTCACCAGCGCCGATGACAGCCTGCGCCAGGCGACAGACAGCGCACTGCGCGGCGTTATCGGCCGTTACACCATGGATAAGATCCTGACGGAAGGGCGTACCGTGGTGCGTAATGATACCCAGCGCGAGCTGGAAGAGACTATCCGTCCTTACAACATGGGGATCACCCTGCTGGACGTAAACTTCCAGACTGCTCGTCCGCCGGAAGCTGTACAGGCGGCATTTGACGATGCCATTGCGGCGCGTGAGAACGAACAGCAGTCAATCCGTGAGGCGGAAGCTTACGCCAATGAAGTTCAGCCGAGAGCGAATGGTCAGGCGCAGCGTATCCTTGAAGAGGCTCGCGCATATAAAACGCAGACTATCCTGGAAGCCCAGGGTGAGGTCGCGCGCTTTGCGAAGATTCTTCCGGAATATAAAGCCGCCCCGGAAATTACCCGTGAACGTCTGTATATCGAGACCATGGAGAAAGTCCTGAGTCATACCCGTAAAGTACTGGTCAATGATAAAGGCGGTAACCTGATGGTGTTGCCGTTGGATCAGATGCTGAAAGGGGGGAGCCAGCCTGCGGTAAAGAGCGATAGCGGCGCCAATAACCTGCTGCGCTTACCGCCAGCGTCGACGTCCGGTAGTAGTGCGTCAACCTCATCGTCATCGTCCAGTAATAGCGGGGACATTATGGATCAGCGTCGGGCCAACGCGCAGCGCAATGACTATCAGCGCCGGGGGAGTGAATAACAATGCGTAAGTCGATAATTGCTGTCATCATCGTGGTGCTGGTAGTGCTTTACACTTCCATCTTCGTGGTGAAAGAAGGAGAGCGGGGCATTACGCTGCGTTTTGGTAAAGTGGTGCGTGATGATGAAAACAAACCTCTGGTATTTGAGCCGGGTCTGCACTTCAAGATTCCGTTTATCGAATCGGTGAAGACGCTGGATGCACGTATCCAGACCATGGATAACCAGGCGGATCGCTTCGTCACCAAAGAGAAAAAAGACCTGATCGTTGACTCCTATATCAAGTGGCGTATCAGTGATTTCAGCCGTTACTACCTGGCGACAGGCGGAGGCGATATCTCTCAGGCGGAAGTACTGCTGAAACGTAAATTCAGTGACCGTTTGCGTTCAGAAATTGGTCGCCTCGATGTGAAAGACATCGTCACCGACTCCCGTGGGCGTCTGACGCTGGAAGTGCGCGATGCGCTGAACTCCGGCTCGGCCGGGACGGAAGATGAAGTCGCTACGCCAGCGGCGGATGACGCCATTGCCAGCGCGGCGGCGCGGGTGGCGGAAGAGACCAATGGTAAGATCCCGGTGGTCAATCCCAATAGTATGGCGGCGCTGGGTATTGAAGTGGTTGACGTGCGAATTAAGCAGATCAACCTGCCGAACGAAGTTTCAGAAGCGATTTACAGCCGTATGCGTGCGGAGCGTGAAGCGGTAGCGCGTCGTCACCGTTCCCAGGGTGAGGAAGAAAGAGAGAAAATTCAGGCCGGCGCGGATTATGAAGTTACCCGCACGCTGGCTGAAGCTGAACGTGAAGCGCGAATTGTTCGCGGTGAAGGGGATGCGGAAGCCGCAAAACTGTTTGCCGATGCGTTCAGTCAGGATCCTGATTTCTATGCCTTTATTCGTAGCCTGCGCGCCTATGAGGCGAGCTTCAATTCAAACCAGGATGTTATGGTGCTGAGTCCGGAGAACGATTTCTTCCGCTATATGAAGACGCCGGAATCAACCCGTAGATAATAGAAACATCGTTTACAAAGACCAAAAGGCCCTGCTTGCAGGGTCTTTTTTATCCGCTCTGGGTAGGTAATGGTTAGCATGGTTATGGTGTAACCTGGGGCGCGACGGTCTGAGGAATGGCCAGGCATCATGACCTGGTCTTTATCACCAGCCGCGATTCAGCTTCCCTGGAGGGGATAACTTGCGGATATCCGCCTGAGGATGCCGCAGTCGGTAAAACGGGAATAAAAACGGTTGTGCTGAAAGGAAAAGAGATTCACATAAACGAAGTAATTACAGTCTGAAAGGATGCCGCTAGCTACTAATAAAAAAGGCAGATATCCGGTGATATCTGCCTGAAAAACAGTAAAGAGGTGTTAGATCTTGATATCCATGCTCAATACTTTTTCGAACAGACCACCAACTACCGGCAGGTTAGTCAGCATGTTTTCGAGTTGACCACCAAGGTTATGGCCAATGGACGAACCAAAAACCTGTCCCAGAGTAGGGATTGCCTGCTGGATAGTCATACTGGCAGTGAACTGGATAGGCGTGCTATTGTAGAGGGTATTGCCAAAAACGCCGCCAATATTAGCAAGAGCATTCTGCAACCAACCCGCACCACTTACTGCTTCGATTTCAATAATAGATAACTCTTTCATGAATAATTCCTTTTTATTTAATTCCTGGTATGTATTAATATGCTGCGCTTTTAAAAGTACCTGTAAGGCACCAGACTGAAATACTACAAGTATTTTATGTTTAGTGGCAATATGAATGTCTTTTTTCTATGGCGTTTCATGTTGAATTTTTATTGTCCGGGATTTCACATATTTGATTTGCGAATTTGTTATCGGGCTATAATTCATTTTTCTTGTTAGTTGGATGATTTAACGGTTCACCTCTGGTGGCAGATGCTATTATTACAGGCTTTAAATTTTTATGCTGGATGGTAACAGGATTATTTTAGCGTAAGGGATATTGATGATGCATTAATCAGCCGACTGAAAGAGTCTATTGTACGTTAGAATTTTACGTTTCAGGCGCCAGTACAATGGTTAATTAAAGATAATATCTGATTAATCTATGGATTATCGTAACGATTCTTTTTCATCAATAGCGTCAGTTATCGTATTTTATGATGGATTATTATAATTAGTGGCGTTGGCATTTGGGATCATAAAATAGAGATGATGAATACCTCTGACTAAAGGCATCAAGTACGACGAAAACGTTTGGTTGTGCAAAAAATGGCCTTTGGCGCGCCATTTTGTATGCAAAAAATGCTGATCATCATGAGAACCGATGTTAGAATCCATTTTTAAGCAAACGGTGATTTTGAAAATGGGTAACAACGTCGTCGTACTGGGCACCCAATGGGGTGACGAAGGTAAAGGAAAGATCGTCGATCTTCTGACTGAACGGGCTAAGTATGTTGTGCGCTACCAGGGTGGGCATAACGCTGGCCATACTCTCGTAATCAACGGTGAAAAAACCGTTCTCCATCTTATCCCCTCAGGTATTCTTCGTGATAACGTCACCAGCATTATTGGTAACGGTGTGGTGTTGTCTCCGGAAGCGTTGATGAAAGAGATGAAGGAACTGGAAGATCGCGGGATCCCGGTTCGCGAACGTCTGTTGTTGTCTGAAGCCTGTCCGCTAATTCTCGACTACCATGTTGCGCTGGATAACGCGCGCGAGAAAGCGCGTGGCGCGAAAGCTATTGGTACCACCGGTCGCGGTATTGGTCCGGCCTATGAAGATAAAGTGGCGCGTCGCGGCCTGCGTGTTGGCGATCTCTTTGATAAAGCCACCTTCGCTGAAAAATTAAAGGAAGTGATGGAATACCATAACTTCCAGTTGGTTAACTTCTACAAAGTGGACGCGGTGGACTACCAGAAAGTGCTGGACAGCGTGATGGCGATTGCTGATATCCTGACCGGTATGGTGGTTGACGTGTCCGACCTGCTCGACCAGGCCCGTAAGCGCGGCGACTTTGTTATGTTTGAAGGCGCTCAGGGCACTTTGCTGGATATTGACCACGGCACCTATCCGTACGTGACCTCCTCGAATACCACCGCCGGCGGCGTTGCTACCGGATCTGGTCTGGGGCCGCGCTATGTAGATTACGTGTTGGGCATTATCAAAGCCTATTCTACGCGTGTGGGGGCTGGCCCGTTCCCGACAGAACTGTTTGATGAGACTGGCGAGTTCTTGTGCAAGCAGGGTAATGAATATGGCGCGACTACCGGCCGTCGTCGCCGTACCGGCTGGCTGGATTCGGTAGCGGTGCGCCGTGCGGTACAGATCAACTCCCTGTCGGGCTTCTGTCTGACCAAGCTGGACGTGCTGGACGGCCTGAAAGAGGTGAAAATTTGTGTAGCGTATCGGATGCCGGATGGTCGCGAAGTGACGACTACGCCGCTGGCTGCCGATGGCTGGGAAGGTATTGAGCCGATTTACGAAACCATGCCAGGTTGGTCTGAATCGACATTTGGCGTGAAAGATCGCAGCGGCTTGCCGCAGGCGGCGCTGAACTACATCAAACGTATTGAAGAGCTCACCGGCGTACCGGTGGATATTATCTCTACCGGTCCGGACCGTACTGAGACGATGATTCTGCGCGATCCGTTTGACGCATGATGTGCCCGGGGCGTGGTGACGCGCCCCACTTTATCTTTTTCCGCGTTGTTGTTTGCCTGCCGTTTCCAAATAAATTAGCCGCCCGACTGCTGGCTGGTTTATCATCAATACAAGAGTTATCACCCCCCGCGTTGAGCAATCCTTACAGAGGTTGATGTGCAGTTAACGAGTTTTACCGATTATGGCCTTCGGGCGCTGATTTATATGGCGTCGCTTCCCGACGGGAAAATGACCAATATCTCTGAAGTGACGGAGGTTTATGGTGTGTCCCGCAATCATATGGTGAAGATTATTAACCAGCTCAGTCGCGAAGGCTACGTAGACGCAGTGCGTGGTAAAAATGGCGGTATTCGCCTCGGCAAACCGGCGGCATCGATTCGTGTTGGCGATGTGGTGCGCGCGCTGGAGCCGCTCTCATTGGTTAACTGCAGCAGTGAATTTTGCCATATCACTCCCGCGTGCCGTCTCAAGCAGGTGCTGAGCGGGGCGGTTGGCAAGTTTCTGCAGGAACTGGATAACTATACGCTGGCCGATTTAGTCGAAGAAAACCAGCCGCTTTATAAATTACTCCTGGTGGATTGAGATGGTTTCCCGTCCGCCAGATGATGACAACGGAGGAACCGCAATGTCACAAGATCCCTTTCTGGAACGTGAAGCAGAAAAATATGCTAATCCGATCCCCAGCCGGGAATTCATTCTGGATCATCTCTCAAAACGTGAAAAACCCGCGAATCGGGATGAGATAGCCCAGGAATTACATATTGAAGGTGAAGAGCAGCAGGAAGCGCTGCGTCGCCGGTTACGCGCCATGGAGCGCGACGGACAGCTGGTGTTTACCCGCCGTCAATGTTACGCGCTGCCCGAGCGTCTTGATTTACTGAAAGGTACCGTTATTGGCCACCGCGATGGCTATGGCTTTTTACGCGTTGAAGGGCGTAAAGACGATCTGTACCTGTCTTCTGAACAAATGAAAACCTGCATTCATGGCGATGTGGTACTGGCGCAGCCGCTGGGAGCCGATCGCAAAGGCCGCCGCGAGGCGCGTATCGTGCGGGTATTAATCCCTAAAACCAGCCAGATTGTCGGCCGTTACTTTACCGATGCCGGGGTAGGGTTTGTGGTGCCGGACGACAGCCGTCTGAGCTTTGATATTCTGATCCCGCCGGAAGATATCCAGGGCGCCAGAATGGGTTATGTGGTGGTGGTGGAACTGACTCAGCGTCCCACTCGCCGCACTAAAGCGGTCGGGAAAATTGTTGAAGTGCTCGGCGACAATATGGGAACCGGTATGGCGGTCGATATGGCCCTGCGTACCCATGAAATTCCTTATGTCTGGCCGCAGGCGGTGGAAGAGCAGATCGCCGGCCTGAAAGAACAGGTGCCGGAAGAGGCGAAAGCGGGTCGCGTCGACCTGCGTAACCTGCCGCTGGTAACCATTGATGGCGAAGATGCCCGAGACTTTGATGACGCGGTGTACTGTGAGAAGAAACGCGGCGGCGGTTGGCGCCTGTGGGTTGCCATTGCCGATGTCAGTTACTATGTCCGTCCGTGGACGCCGCTGGATAAAGAAGCGCGTAACCGCGGCACATCGGTATATTTTCCATCGCAGGTTATTCCGATGCTGCCGGAGGTGCTGTCTAACGGACTGTGTTCACTGAACCCGCAGGTCGATCGTCTGTGTATGGTTTGTGAGATGACGGTGTCGTCACGCGGCAATCTGTCCTCTTTCAAATTCTATGAAGCGGTGATGAGCTCTCACGCTCGGCTCACTTATACCAAGGTGTGGCATATATTGCAGGGGGACGCAGAGCTGCGTGAGCAGTATCAGCCGCTGGTGAAACATCTGGAAGAGCTGCATAACCTGTATAAGGTCCTGGAGCAGTCGCGCACTGAGCGCGGCGGAATCTCATTTGAAAGTGAAGAAGCTAAATTCATCTTTAACGCCGAGCGGCGCATTGAGCGCATCGAACAAACTCAGCGTAACGATGCTCATAAGTTGATTGAAGAGTGCATGATCATGGCGAACGTGGCGGCGGCGCGCTTTGTGGAAAAACACAAAGAGCCATCGCTGTTCCGGGTACACGATCGTCCAAGTACTGAAGCGATCAACGCTTTCCGCTCGGTGCTGGCGGAACTGGGGCTGGAATTGCCTGGCGGCAACAAGCCGCAGCCGAAAGACTACAATGCGCTGCTGGAATCTATCGCCGATCGTCCGGATCATGAAATGCTGCAGACCATGCTGCTGCGATCGATGAAGCAGGCGATCTACGATCCGGAAAACCGCGGTCATTTTGGTCTGTCGCTAAGCTCCTATGCCCACTTCACCTCACCGATTCGCCGCTATCCGGATCTGTTGCTGCATCGGGCAATCAAGTATCTGTTGGCGAAGAACAGCGGCCACGATGCAGGAAAAGGCACTGATACCGGCGGCTGGCACTACAACACAGAAGAGATGCTGCAGCTTGGCGAGCACTGTTCGATGACTGAACGTCGGGCGGATGAGGCCACCCGGGAAGTCTCCGACTGGCTGAAGTGTGATTTCATGCAGGATCAGGTTGGCCAGGTGTTTAACGGCGTGATTTCCAGCGTGACCGGATTCGGCTTTTTCGTCCGGCTTGACGATCTGTTTATTGACGGTCTGGTGCACGTCTCTTCGCTGGATAACGATTATTATCGCTTCGATCAGATTGGTCAGCGGTTGATTGGTGAATCCAGCGGCCAGACTTATCGTCTGGGGGACCGGGTGGAAGTGCGCGTTGAAGCGGTTAACATGGATGAACGCAAAATTGACTTCTCACTGATCTCCAGCCAGCGTGTGGTTCGCGGTGCCGGTAAGACTGCGCGGGATAAAGCGAAAAAGTCTGCCGGCGGAAAGCCGACCAAACGCCGCGAGGTGGGTAAGCGGGTTAACTTTGAGCCGGATAGCGCTTTTCGTAAGGAAAAGGGTAAGGCAAAGGTGAAGAAGGAGAAGAAAGCCAAAAAGCCTTCATCACAGACCCGTAAAATTGCTGCCGCCACTAAGGCGAAACGCGCAGCAAAGAAAAAAGCAGATCAATAGGGTAGAATCCCCGCCATAGTTTTCCCCGCCGGGCATATTCTGCCTGGCCTGGCGGGGATCGGTATTTTTCCCGGCAGCCAGGCGCGCGGCGCTGCCTGCCGTTTTCTTTCCGCTGTTGCGGAAAGCGTGATTTTCAATCTCCCGACGTGAGTAGATTCATGAGTGAAATGATTTACGGCATCCACGCCGTACAGGCCCTGCTGGAACGTGCTCCGGAGCGTTTTCAGGAAGTGTTTATCCTTAAAGGGCGTGAAGATAAACGGTTACTGCCATTGATTCATGCGCTGGAGGCGCAGGGGGTAGTGATTCAGATGGCGAACCGCCAGTGGCTGGATGAGAAGTCCGACGGCGCGGTGCATCAGGGGATTATCGCCCGGGTAAGACCGGGGCGTCAGTATCAGGAAAACGATCTACCGGCGCTGCTTGAGCAGCATACTCAGCCTTTTTTGCTGATTCTGGATGGCGTGACCGATCCACATAATCTGGGGGCCTGCTTGCGCAGCGCGGATGCCTCTGGGATCCATGCGGTCATTGTGCCGAAAGACCGCTCGGCGCAACTTAATGCGACAGCGAAAAAGGTGGCCTGTGGCGCGGCGGAAACGGTGCCGCTGATTCGGGTAACCAACCTGGCGCGTACCATGCGCTTGTTGCAGGAGGCCAGTGTCTGGATCGTTGGTACCGCCGGCGAAGCGGATCATACACTGTATCAGAGCAAAATGACTGGCCCGCTGGCGCTGGTGATGGGCGCAGAAGGCGAGGGGATGCGCCGCCTGACCCGGGAACACTGCGATGAGCTGATTAGCATCCCGATGGCGGGCAGCGTCTCATCGCTGAATGTCTCGGTCGCCACCGGTGTTTGCCTGTTTGAGGCAGTACGCCAGCGCAGCGCGGGCTGATTCCCACGCTTTGTGATCCTGTTCC
This sequence comes from Entomohabitans teleogrylli, assembly GCF_001484765.1. GTDB lineage: Bacteria > Pseudomonadota > Gammaproteobacteria > Enterobacterales > Enterobacteriaceae > Entomohabitans > Entomohabitans teleogrylli. The sequence continues at coordinate 173,678 of NZ_LLXO01000012.1, forward strand.
GGGCAGAATGAGTGATGCCGTCCATACTTAATGGCACTGCCATTAAAGGGAGAGGGACAGGATGCACTGGCAAACACATACGGTTTTCAATCAACCGGTTCCGCTGAACAACAGCAATCTCTTTCTTTCCGACACCGCGCTGCGCGAGGCGACAATCCGCGAGGGCGCCGGCTGGGACGTTGAACTGCTGGCGAGTATCGGCCAGCAGTTAGGGACCGCTGAGTCGCTGGAGCTGGGACGGCTGGCCAACGCCTTCCCGCCGGAACTGCTGCGTTACGATCCGCGCGGCGAACGTCTCGACGATGTACGTTTTCACCCCGCCTGGCACTTGTTGATGCAGGGGCTGTGCGCCAACCGGGTTCACAATCTGCCGTGGCAGGAGGATGCCCGACGTGGCTCACTGGTTGCCCGCGCCGCGCGTTTTATTCTTCATTCCCAGGTTGAGGCCGGAACCCTGTGTCCGGTCACCATGACTTTCGCTGCCATTCCACTGCTGGAGAAGACGCTGCCGGCTGATTTTCGCGACTGGCTCAAGCCGCTGCTCAGCGACCGTTATGACTCACATTTGGCACCTGGCGCTCAGAAGCGTGGCCTGCTGATTGGTATGGGCATGACGGAAAAGCAGGGCGGATCGGATGTATTGAGCAATACCACCCGTGCGGAACCACAGCAACGGCGCGGTAGCGGCGAACCCTACTCACTTATCGGTCATAAATGGTTTTTCTCGGCTCCCCAAAGTGACGCTCACCTGGTGCTGGCTCAAACCCGGGGCGGATTATCGTGCTTTTTTCTGCCGCGCTTTTTACCGGACGGGCAGCGTAACGCGATTCGCCTGACGCGTCTGAAAGATAAAACCGGTAATCGTTCAAATGCCAGCGCGGAGGCCGAGTTCTGCGAGGCGACGGGCTGGCTGATTGGGGAAGAAGGGGAAGGGATCCGTCAAATCCTGAAGATGGGGGGAATGACGCGTCTGGATTGCGCCCTGGGTAGCCACGGCATGATGCGGCGGGCATTTTCGATTGCGCTTTACCATGCCCATCAGCGGCAAGCGTTTGGTAAGAATCTTGTTGACCTGCCGCTGATGCGCCAGGTTTTGGGGCGTATGGCGCTCTGTCTGGAGGGACAAACGGCGCTGCTCTTCAGACTGGCGCGGGCATGGGAAAACCGTCAGCAGGAGCAGGATCAGGCGTGGTGCCGTCTGTTCACACCGGCGGCAAAATTTACCATCTGTAAAGCGGGTATGCCCTTCGTTGCCGAAGCCATGGAGGTCCTGGGGGGGATTGGCTATTGTGAAGAGAGTGAGTTACCGCGGTTGTATCGTGAAATGCCGGTCAACAGTATCTGGGAGGGTTCCGGCAATATCATGTGCCTCGATGTCATGCGGGTACTGGCCAGGCAGCATGGAGTGATGGATATGCTGACAACGGAATTTGATGACGTTAAAGGGCAAAACCGCCATTTCGATCGTACCTGGCGCCAGCTGCAGCAACGGTTGCGTAAACCCCAGGAAGCAGCCGCCCGCGATGTGACGCAGCGGCTGGCGGCGCTGGCCACGGGAGCGCAACTGCTGCGTTACGCATCACCGCCTGTGGCGGAAGCCTGGTGCGGCATACATCTGGATCGTCGTGGAGAGAAGTTACTGCCGGAAAACGTTATTGCGGATGTCCTGCTCAGAGCGACCGGAGGCGCCGGTTAAAGACCTGGCAGGGCTTCCCGGGCGGGAAAGCCCTGTCGCGGTAATGAATGATCAGGCGTAGAAAATGGCTTTGACGTTCCAGTGATCTTCAGCGGTATTTTCGCGCATCTGGATAATGCGATAATAGCTGGCGCCGTGTTCGTCAGCCTTAAATGCGACAATTCGTTCAATATCTTGCGGGCTACCGTTTACGCCGCTCAGTGAGAAAATACCAATTTCATTCAGGCCCGTGACGCGATCGGCGCTGGCTTCCTCGGCCGAACGCGCTGATGTGCTGATGAGCCCGACAGAGAGCAGAAGTGAAGTTAAAGCAAGCGATCGTTTCATTGTCAGCTCCGTTTCATATTACCCCGAGTTACCGCCGGGCATTCCTTTGCATCACCACATCCTCAGCATTTCTGATATGTGGAAGAGTGTGTACGAAAAATGTTCAACAGGCGCAAAGCAATGTAAATGTAACGAAAACGATCTCGTTGAGTTATTTCCTGTAAAGAATAGCCTGGGCATACCATTGGCCTGACACTACTGTCTCATCGATCAGGAGAATAACGTAATAATCTGCTTTGGCCGCGACGGCTTTTTTATAAATAGCTCGTTCACTGTCGTCTGGCGATCCGCGCCTGATAACCGATATCGTACCCAACCGCTGCAGACCCTGGGTCTGATTGCGTTGGATTTGTTGGGGAGTATCGTTTAATGGCGGCGGCGGTTGAGGTGTTCCCTGAAATACCGAACAACCGCTTAAGATGCCTGCGAGCAATAAACCAGCCAACCGTTTCATCTGCATTTTTAATATCCTGTACTCTATTCTAGATAGAGTCCCGATGAGTGTTAGGGGAATGTTCCCATTTTGTTAGGTATGCCGCGCTTTTTAGCGCCTGATGAGTGAAAAACGTAACACAGCTCTCACCAGGAATATTCTCGCGACGCTTGTCAGCGTCCGGCAAATAGCCCCATAGTACTGGACTGTAACATTCAGACAATGGAGCCGGGTATGATTGAAATTTACACCGAGTCTTTTGCCGGTATTGAGACGCTGCATGCAGTTCCGGCGGGAAAAAAATACCAGCCTCTACCCTGCGTATTGTTTTATCACGGGTTTACGTCTTCCAGAACGGTTTACAGTTATTTTGCCGTAGCGTTGGCCCAGGCCGGGCTGCGGGTCGTGATGCCGGATGCTGCCCGGCACGGCGCACGTTATGACGGGGATGAGAAAACACGGATACGCCAGTTCTGGCAAATTCTGCACCAGAATATGCTGGAGTTTCCCGCCCTGCGCGACGCGCTGGTGGAGGCTCGTCTGGTGTCAGAGGGGCGGCTGGGCGTTGGTGGAGCCTCAATGGGCGGAATGACGGCGCTGGGGGTAATGACTCACTATCCGCAGGCGCGCAGCGTGGCGTGCCTGATGGGGTCTGGCTATTACCTGTCGCTGGCGCACACCCTTTTTCCACCGCTTGAAGTTCACAACCCTGAACAACAGCGTCAGTTTGACGAGATCCTCAGGCCGCTGGCGGCGTATGAGGTGCGCCACCAGTTGGCGAATATTGCCGACCGGCCGCTACTGTTGTGGCATGGCGAAGAGGACGATGTCGTGCCGGCAATGGAAACCAGGCGATTGCAGCAGGCGCTTCAGGCGCAGGGGCTGGATGGTAATCTGACCTGCCTGTGGCAGCCGGGGGTTAAGCACCGCATTACGCCAGAAGCGCTGGACGCGACGGTGCGTTTCTTCGCCACAACGCTGCAGGTTACACCAGCATAACTTTTACGCCCTGATCCTCAAGTTTGCGTACCACTTCCGGCGAGGCCTGCTTGCCGGTAATCACCATGTCTATTTGGTCGGCACGGCTGAAGAGCATTCCGGCCCGTTCGCCGACTTTGCTGCTGTCCACCAGGACCACCAGTTTCCCCACCACATTCAGCATCTTTTGTTCGGCCATCGCGGTAAGCATGTCGGTTTTATACAGCCCTTCGGCGGTCAGGCCTTTGCCGCTGGTAAACATCCAGTGACCGGCGTAAAGCGAGGTTTCATTATCCTGGGTCCCCAGGGTTATGGACTGGCTTTTATTATATTGCCCGCCCATGATCACGACGCTGTCGTGCTCCATGTCGATCAGATAATTTGCCAGCGGTAGATAGTTGGTGATGATTTGCACTGGTTTGCCGCAGATCTCGCGGCCAAGTAAAAACGCGGTGGAGCCGCAGTTGATCACCACACTCTCTCCGGGACTCACTAACTGTGAGGCAGCGCGGGCGATACGCACTTTCTCATCATGATTCTGGGCCTGGTGGATGTTCAACGGCGTCCAGCGCGGGCGCTGCTGAGCGATCGCTTCGGCGCCGTTACGTACCTTCTTCAGTTTGCCGGTTTCATCTAATTTGTTGATATCCCGACGCGCCGTCGCCGGGGAAACGCCGAGACGCGCAATGACCTGCTCAACGGTAACAAAACCCGTTTGTTGCAGCGTATCGAGCAGGATTTGATGACGTTGTGCTTCAGTCATGAGCTTTTCCGATAAAATATGATTTTTTAAGATGATATTTGAAATGGCGGCGGAAGAATACTGAAAAAGCGCGCCCGCCAGCGGATTGCGGCAGGCACGGAGATAGCATCGTTTTACAAAAATGACTTGAACGGCAGATCGGGCTCAATCGTGAAACAGTCGTCAAACCCGCGCGGGTAGTGGTATTCCAGCTTATCTTTATCCAGCGGCCAGGTAAATTTCCCGCCAACCTGCCAGATAAATGGTTTAAACCGGTAGTCCAGGCGGTCCTTTTTCATCTCCCACAACATACGAATTTCCTGCGGGTCAGCCTGGAAGTTGGACCAGATATCGTGATGGAAAGGGATAACGACTTTCGCGTTCAGACATTCAGCCATGCGCAGAATGTCGACACTGGTCATTTTGTCGGTAATACCGCGCGGATTTTCGCCGTAAGACCCGAGCGCCACGTCGATCTGATGCTCATTACCGTGTTTTGCGTAGTAATTGGAGTAGTGAGAATCGCCGCTGTGGTAAAGGTTGCCGCCAGGGGTTTTAAACAGGTAATTGACCGCCCGGCGATCCATCCCATCCGGCAGAACGCCAGCGGCTTTTTCGCCCTGTGGCAGGGTAATTAATGCAGTACGATCAAAGGCATCCAGCGCATGGATTTCGATGTCTTTGATTTTCACCACATCGCCAGGCTTCACGACAATACAGCGCGCGGCGGGGACGCCCCAGCCGATCCACATATCTACACAAGTTTGCGGACCGATAAAGGGAATATCGCTGGCGCAGTTTTGCATTACGGCGGCGGCGACATTGACGTCGATATGATCATTGTGATCGTGGGTAGCCAGGATGGCGTCGACCTGGCGGATAGCGAAAGGATCCATGACAAACGGCGTGGTGCGCAGATTAGGCTGAAGTTTCTCCACACCGGCCATACGCTGCATTTGATGACCTTTTTTCATCAGCGGATTACCGTGGCTTTGTTTGCCTGTACCGCACCAGAAATCCACGCACACGCTGGCGCCACTCTGTGATTTCAACCAGATCCCGGTACATCCCAGCCACCACATGGCGAAAGTACCCGGTGCAACCTGCTCCTGCTCAATCTCCTCATTCAGCCAGGTTCCCCATTCAGGAAAGGTATTCAGGATCCACGACTCCCGGCTGATGGTCTCCACTTTACTCATGATAGTGTTCTCCTTGCATCGTTTTTACTCAAAACAAATCATTAGTAGTCACAATATGAGCATTTGTGATGATGAAAAGCAATATTTATCATTGTTTTTTTCCTGACATTCCCCGGTAAAACGGATTTATGGTTTGGGTAATCTTCAGTGTAGAGTCTGGTTTGTTTTTTATTTAATTGATATTAAATGATTTATTATTTGTTTTAATAACCATTTTATTTTTGAGGGAAATAAAATGCGTGCTGTATCACATTTAATCAAAAATAATCTTTTTGTGATTATTGCTGATTGTTAGAGTGAGGGCACATTGCTTACGGTGGTTTGCAGGCCGGTATCGGAAACTGTCGAATACGAGGGAACATTATGGAGATTCTCTACACCATTTTTACCGTCTTTTTTAATCAGGTGATGACCAATGCGCCGCTGCTGCTGGGAATTGTCACCTGCATCGGTTATATCCTGCTGCGCAAAAACGCCAGCGTGATCATTAAGGGCACCATTAAAACCATCATCGGCTTTATGCTACTGCAGGCCGGGTCCGGCATTCTGACCAGTACGTTTAAGCCAGTGGTGGCGAAAATGTCTGATGTCTATGGCATCAATGGCGCCATCTCCGATACCTATGCGTCAATGATGGCGACAATTGAGCGTATGGGGGATGCATATAGCTGGGTGGGATATGCGGTCCTGTTAGCTCTGGCGCTGAATATCGGTTATGTCTTTCTGCGCCGGATAACCGGCATTCGCACTATCATGCTTACCGGCCACATTATGTTTCAGCAGGCCGGTCTGATCGCTGTTTTCTTTTATATTTTCGGCTATCCGATGTGGACCACCATTGTCTGTACTGCGGTGCTGGTCTCCCTGTACTGGGGAATTACCTCCAACATGATGTATAAGCCGACTCAGGCGGTGACGGAAGGGTGCGGCTTCTCCATCGGCCATCAGCAACAATTTGCCTCGTGGCTGGCTTATAAACTGGCGCCTTATCTGGGTAAAAAGGAAGAGAGCGTCGAGGATCTTAAACTGCCCGGCTGGCTGAATATCTTCCATGACAATATTGTTTCTACCGCCATTGTGATGACGATTTTCTTTGGCGCCATTCTGGTCTCCTTCGGTCTGGATACCGTGCAGGCGATGGCTGGTAAAACCCACTGGACTATTTACATATTGCAAACCGGTTTCCAGTTTGCGGTGGCGATTTTCATTATCGTCCAGGGGGTCAGGATGTTTGTGGCCGAACTGTCGGAAGCGTTTAACGGCATCTCGCAGCGCTTGATCCCGGGGGCGGTTCTGGCTATCGACTGCGCGGCGATTTATAGCTTTGCCCCTAATGCTGTGGTCTGGGGTTTTATGTGGGGCACTATCGGGCAACTGATCGCCGTCGGGATCCTGATTGTCTGCGGCTCTTCGATTTTGATTATCCCCGGCTTTATCCCGATGTTCTTTTCTAACGCCACCATTGGCGTGTTCGCTAACCACTTTGGTGGCTGGCGAGCGGCGCTGAAAATCTGTCTGGTGATGGGGATGATTGAAATTTTTGGCTGCGTCTGGGCGGTGAAACTCACCGGCATGAGCGCCTGGATGGGCATGGCCGACTGGTCGATTCTGGCGCCGCCGATGATGCAGGGCATGACCCTCGGCCTGTGGTTTATGGGCGTCATTATTCTGATTGCCCTGGCATATATGGTCTTCGCCGGCCGCGCGCTGCGCGCCGAAGAAGATGCGGAAAAACAACTGGCAGAACCTTCTGCGCAATAACGCAATAAGGAGTTCCGATTATGACCGTACGTATTCTCGCTGTTTGTGGCTGCGGCCAGGGTAGTTCGATGATCATGAAGATGAAAGTGGATCAGTTCCTTACCCAGCAGGGCGTGGATCACAGCGTCAACAGTTGTGCTGTAGGCGAGTACAAGAGCGAGCTCAGTGGCGCTGACATCATTATCGCCTCCACCCATGTGGCCAGCGAAATTACCGTGTCTGGCAACAAATATGTGGTGGGCGTGCGCAACATGCTGTCGCCGGCCGATTTTGGCCCGAAGCTGATGGAGGTGATTACTGCTCATTTCCCACAGGACGTGAAATAAGGACGCGCCATGAAATTACGTGATTCGCTGGCGCACAACCATTCTATTTGTTTGCAGGCGGAAGCGGCTACCTGGCAGGAAGCGGTAAAAATCGGCGTTGACCTACTGGTGGCAGCCGATGTGGTCGAGCCGCGCTACTACCAGGCCATACTCGATGGTGTGGCGCAATTCGGCCCGTATTTTGTGATTGCCCCCGGGCTGGCTATGCCCCACGGTCGCCCGGAAGAGGGGGTAAAACGCACCGGTTTTGCGCTGGTCACCCTGAAAACCCCGCTGTCGTTTAACCATGAGGATAACGACCCGGTGGATATCCTGATTACCATGGCGGCGGTGGATGCTCAGACCCACCAGGAGGTGGGGATTATGCAAATTGTTAACCTGTTTGACGACGAAGAAAACTTCGATCGGCTGCGCGCCTGCCGTTCTGAACAGGATGTGCTGGATTTAATCGATCGCGCCGCCATGGCGCAGGCAGAATAAGGAATCATTATGTCTCAACAATTACCTATGCTCCAGGTGGCGCTGGACAACCAGACGCTGTCCCACGCCTATGCTACCACCCGTCTGATTGCCGAAGAGGTGGATATCATCGAAGTCGGCACCATCCTTTGTGTTGGCGAAGGGGTGCGGGCGGTGCGCGATCTTAAAGCACTGTATCCCCACAAAATCGTTCTCGCGGACGCCAAAATCGCCGATGCCGGCAAGATCCTCTCAAGGATGTGCTTCGAAGCGGATGCCGACTGGGTAACGGTGATTTGTTGTGCCGATATTAATACCGCTAAAGGCGCTCTGGATGTGGCGCGGGAGTTTAACGGCGATGTGCAGATTGAGCTTACCGGTTACTGGACATGGGAACAGGCGCAGTCGTGGCGCGAGGCCGGGATCGGCCAGGTGGTCTATCACCGCAGTCGCGATGCTCAGGCCGCCGGTGTGGCGTGGAGCGAATCAGATATCAGCGCTATCCGGCGTTTGTCCGATATGGGGTTTAAGGTGACGGTAACCGGTGGGCTGGCGCTGGAGGATCTGCCGCTGTTTAAAGGTATTCCAGTTCATGTCTTTATCGCCGGGCGCAGCATCCGCGACGCGGCGTCTCCGGTGGAGGCCGCCCGTCAGTTTAAGCGCGCAATCGCTCAGCTATGGGGCTAAGGGGCGGCTATGTTGCAAAAAACTGTCCCGCTGGGGATTTATGAAAAGGCGCTTCCCGCCGGGGAGTGCTGGCGGGAGCGCCTGAGCCAGGCGGCCAACCTGGGGTTTGACTTCGTAGAGATGTCGGTGGATGAGTCCGATGCTCGCCTGGCGCGCCTTGACTGGAGCCGCGAACAGCGGCTGGCGCTGGTGCAGGCGGTGGCGGACACCGGGGTACGCGTTCCTTCCATGTGCCTGAGCGCCCATCGGCGCTTTCCGCTCGGCAGCGAAGACGATGCGATCCGCGAACGGGGGCTGGAGATCATGCGTAAGGCGATCCGCCTGGCGCAGGACACTGGTATTCGGGTCATTCAACTGGCCGGATATGATGTCTATTATCAGCAGGCGAATGACCAGACCCGGAGCCGCTTTCGCGATGGACTGAAACAAAGCGTTGAGATGGCCAGTCGGGCTCAGGTGACGCTGGCGATGGAAATCATGGACTATCCGCTAATGAATTCGATCAGCAAGGCGCTGGGCTATGCGCACTATCTGAATAATCCCTGGTTCCAGCTGTATCCGGATATCGGCAATCTTTCAGCATGGGATAACGATGTGCAGATGGAGCTGCAGGCCGGGAGCGGTCATATTGTCGCGGTGCATGTCAAAGATACTCGCCCCGGGGTATTTAAAAATGTCCCCTTCGGCGCCGGAGTGGTGGATTTCGAACGCTGTTTTGGCGCCCTGAAACAGAGTGGCTACTGTGGGCCGTATCTGATTGAGATGTGGAGTGAAAGCGCACAAGATCCGCTGGCGGAGGTTAAAGCCGCCCGGGAGTGGGTACTGGCGCGTATGGTCCGCGCCGGGTTGATGGAGGCCGCGTGATGGAAGCGTTGAAACAGCAGGTCCTGGAAGCGAATATGGCGTTGCCGCGTCATGGGCTGGTGACATTTACCTGGGGAAATGTCAGCGCGATTGACCGTCAGCGGGGCTGCATCGTCATCAAGCCCAGCGGCGTGGCTTATGACGTCATGACGGCGGACGATATGGTGACGATTGATATGACCGGAAAGGTGATTGCCGGGAAATGGCGGCCATCTTCCGATACCGCTACCCATCTGGCGCTGTATCTGCGCTACCCGGATATCGGCGGTGTGGTGCATACCCATTCGACCCATGCCACAGCATGGGCGCAGGCGGGGCTGGCGATTCCGGCGCTGGGCACCACTCATGCGGATTACTTTTTTGGCGATATCCCCTGCACGCGGCCATTAACGGAGCGGGAAGTCGCGCAGGAGTATGAATTAAATACTGGCAGGGTCATTATTGAGACGCTGGGATCGAGCAATCCTCTGCATACGCCCGGTATTGTGGTGTATCAGCATGGTCCCTTTGCCTGGGGACGCGATGCGTGCGATGCGGTACACAATGCGGTCGTACTCGAAGAAGTGGCGCGAATGGCGTGGATAGCCCGGGAAATAAATCCGCAGCTCAAACCGATTGACAATTATTTAATGGATAAACATTTTTTGCGTAAACATGGGCCGAATGCTTATTATGGCCAGAAATAATTAATCATTAAATTTGTGCAGATTTTTTCAACGGTATTTAATTATCGTAGTAGCGTTGTGACCTGAAATTAGTAAAGTTTTTTTTGTGAGTTTTTGCAATCTATTGATTGTCTTCGGGTTATTTAATCCGTATTATCTAATAACGCCCGATTTTTCATTTTACCGGTCTGGCTTGTGACTTTATGCGTTACAGTTGATGATTAATCGGGCGTCATTTTCAAATAAGGCCAGTTGTCACTGGCCTTATTATTTATAATGCATCAGCGGTAAATGTCGGCGCTGGCATGTATATTATTATTGCTTCCCGGCTCATGCATCAATATCACATGATAATAACCCGCGTCTGTGGCATCGGCTGCTGCAGAGAGTGCCGCTTCGGCTTCATCCGCTGTGGCGAAATTATGATTAATGTAAATTACGCCCAGGCTATGTACGTCATCCATATTACGAGCCTGCTGGCCATCAATTTTTATTGCGGCAACTGCCGTTGCGCTGAATAGTAATAATGTGGTGAAGATTACTGTTGCGATAGTTTTCATGGTGTTTACTCCACAGGTTACCCCGGTTTCTGGCTGCTATCTCCTTACTGCTGTCTGATTTCTGAAATTAAGTATAGTCGTTTTTGACAGCGCTAATAGCGACAATGTTTGATGATGATTGTCAAAAAAATCGTGGCAGGTCGATTTCTCCCACTCCCTAAAATGGAGTTTATTTTTAAGGTGTTACGTCGTCATCTGCCGTGATCGGAATTCATGAATGGCGACAGACTTTTGACCTGCTATCTGAAAAAACGCGTAGCCGGGATAACGCGCTCTCCCTGCGGGAAAATTTTCAGTACAATCCTTGTGCTATAGCGCGCAGGCTCACAGGGAGGGGGAGTATGAAGCTGGTGAAAAAGAGCAGGCTGGTCTCTTTACAGGGAATGGCAGAAAAAGTCTATGAAGTCGAACTGTGCGAGTTGCAGAACGGCGATGACAACCGCTTTGTGGTGAATTTTCGCTATGGACGGCGCGGAGGCACGCTGCAGGAAGGGACCAAAACCCCCTCGCCAGTCGATGGCGCGCTGGCGGACGCCATTTTTAATAGTGTGGTGGTAGCAAAGATCAACAAAGGCTATCAGGAATCCGGCGTTCGAACGTTAGCCGGTACTCATTCTTCTTTCTCCTCTTCACTGCGCACCTTTCTACGCCGTATCGATCAAAACAAAGACAGCGCGCAGCGCGGGCGCATGATCTGGCGTCTGCCCCAGCAGTCGGACGCCATGCTGGCCGACTGGCTGGAAAAAGGGTTGAATCCGCAGCATAGCTGGCAGGAGAACTATTCCCGGCTCTGGGGGCTGGGCCGCGTGGCGACCAGCCGCAATCTGACCCGGGTCAGCGCATTTCTGGAAAACGAACTCCCCCACCTGCGCCATCTGGCCGCGGAAGTCATGTTCCGCCTTGGCGATGATGACGCCGTCGCCACATTGAAGCAGCAAAATCTGGCGGCGATGCCTCCGGCGCTGGTGGAGGCTATTGCCGGGAATGACCGGGCGACGCTGGACATTTTATTGCCTCAACTGGTGGTAGCGCAGAATCCGCAGGCCAGCGATGTGTTGCGGCGTATCTACCTGGCGGCGCTGGACAGCGTGCCGCTGTATCAGAGCCTGCTGTGTCTGCTGGATAATCTGCCGCTGAGTCCCGGTCTGTTCCGGGGCGTGCGCTATCTGTTCAAAATGGCCGAATTCCGTCTCGATGGGCCGCTGTTTGCGCTGCTGGCCTGGCGTTTCGACACCACCCGGGAGTTTTACGCCTGCCAGGATGATGGCGTTTATCTGGCGGATGTCGGTTATATCAGGCCCAGTCAGGAGCTGACGCGGGACGACAGCCGCCTGGCGTATTCGCGCAAAACCCGTGACTATTTGCGTCGCCGCAGCTGGCGGGCCCTGCGGCGCTTAGGTGTGCGGGAAGATCCGCGCTATGTAGATATGGCCTGTGAGGTGCTGCTGCGCTATCGCGCCGCTATATCTGAGCCCTGGGATGCGGACGATGACGATAGCGGTGATTATCCCTTGTCGGTCTGGCAACACTTTGAGGATGCGCATTTTTTTGCCTGGAACGCGATTTTACGGTCTAACAATCCGCAGTTTCGGCGTCATATCCGCAAACCCCTGTGGGAACAGAGCGATAAAGTGGCGGGTGATGGCCGCACAGAGGCATTTCCCGGTCTCTGGGATCGGCGTCCGGATGCGTTGTTGCGCCTGTTGATCCACTGCGACAGTGAACCGGTTTGCCAGTTCGCGCTGCGCGCCCTGAAAGATAACCTGACATTTTGTCGCGCGCTGGCGGAAGAGGATGTGTTGCGGCTGCTCGCCCGACCTTACCCGAAGATCATTGATTTTACGATTTCGCTGCTGGCCGGGCGTGCGCTCAGCCCTGCGCTGCTGGTGGCGTTGATAAACAGCGGCCACCCGCAGGCGGTTACCCTGGCACTGACCCATCTGGGGAATATCTCCACGCTGTTTGCCGACAGCGCTCTGGCGGCACAACTGCTGTTAATTGATAACGCGATGTTACGCGGCTGGCTTAGCGGGCGGCTGAATCAGGAACGCCCTGGCGGCATCGCGCAAACCGCCGTTCAGGAGGCGCTGCTGCAGCGCGCCGGCGCCGCGGATACCACCTTCGGTGAAGAGCATGCTTTATGGCTGGCCGCTCATCTGGCCAGCTACTTCAGCCAGGCGCCGGTCCCGACGCTGGCGATGCTGGGTGAACTGCTTGAGCAGCGCGATGATGGCGTACAACTGTTGGCGGCGCGTCTGCTGGTATCCGGACCGTATTCCTTAAGCGATATTCCTGAGCCGCTGGTGGCGCGTATTCACCACTCCTCCTGTGCGGCGATACGGGCCGCTGGCGTTGCCCTGTTGGGTAAGCAGAGCGTTGAAGGGCTATTCAGCCAACTGGCGCTGATTGTCGATCTGATCATGTGCGGTGAAGCGCCGGAACAGCAGGCCTGCTACGGTTTACTGGCGCAACTGACGGCGCCTTATCCCCAGGCGGTTTTCGATCAACTGTTCCCGCTGTTGTTTAAAAAGGAGCGGCTGGAGGGCCAGCATCAGGCGCTGCTGGCATTTATGACGCAGCAGCTCCAGGAACCGCTGGCGCGACTGGATAAAGACACCCTGTGGCGTCTGCTCCATGCGCGTTCACTGGCGGCTCAGGCGCTGGGATACGATGTATTGCAACGCCGTTCGCCGCTGGAGTTCAGTATCAGACAGTGGGTAGCGCTGGCCGGCCATGCCGACTTGCGGGTGCGTGACTATGCGCTGCGGGCGTTTGAACAGTATCCGCAGGTTGTTCGGGAGCATAGCGCGGATGCGCTGGCGCTGCTGGAAAGCGAGTGGCAAACGACTCGCGAGGCCGGTTTCGATTTTTTCCGCAGCCATTTTGCGGCGGAAAACTGGACGCCGGACCTGATCGTCAACCTGTGCGATAGCGGCCGTGAAGATGTGCAGGCATATGGTCGGGAACTGTTGCAAACCTTCTTTCAGCGCCAGCAGGGCGAACTGTATCTGCTGCGTCTGAGTGAGCATCCTTCCGCCACGGTTCAGACGTTTGTGACCCGTTTCTTCCACGACTATGCCGCCGGCAAACCGGAGATTATTCTGGCTCTGAAGCCCTGTTTCCTGGCCATATTGTCGCAGGTTAACCGCGGGCGCCTGGCCAAAGATCGGACGCTGGCATTTTTGACCGAACAGGCGCAGACCAGTCCACAGGTACTGGAGATGGTGTGTGAAATCTTCACTCGCCTGTCGTTGACGGTGGTGTTTAAGGACAAGGCGCCGCTGATTGGCGCCATGCTGGCGTTACGTCAGCGGCATCCCGATCTGCCGCTGCCGCTGGCGATTTCCGCGAGACCGGTAAAGGGAAACTATCATGCAGGTTAATTATCGCTACCAGGGAAAAAGCCGCTTAACCGACGATGGCGGCCAGACCAGTCTCGCCTTTGTCCCGGACAGTTTGCGTCAGCCGGCGTTTTTCGTCGGCGAACTGAAAAACAAACTGGCGTTTCGTGAAGCTATCTCGGCGCTGCATAACGTGGTTATCTCCGATATGCGTTTTCAGCCCAAAAACCGCGACGAGTACCAGCGCTGGCTGGCCGCAGAAGAGCAGCGGCTGCTGGCGGAGTTCCTCGGTACCAAAGCCAGTCTGCAACAGGAGACAGGGAAGGTCGTCGCGGAGTTAGCGACGATGAGCCAGCAGGAACAGCATCTTTTGGCGCCGTTTCGCCGGGCGCAGAACGCCTATTTTAATTACCTGTATAAAAAGGATATTGACGCCTGGTATGTGCTGGATCCGGTGATCACCGTCCACCCTGATGAAGTGTTCTTTGAATGTTTCTCAGAAGATGAGTCCAGCTACGGCAAGCTGAGCTGCCACTACGAGGTGTTTGATAATATCAGCGACCACGCTTACGGCACGACCAACATCGACTACTCGGAAGGGCTGTATCAGGCCTTCCAGAAGATCCGCAGCTATCGCCAGACGCAACTGAAAATTGATCCGGACGGATTCGCGCTGCATACCGATGGCAGCGAGTTTGAAGAGAAGAAAATCTCACTGCCGGACAGTTGGGTACGCGGCTTTTTGCAGGTCAGTTCCGCCATGACCCTGCCGATGGTCACCTTCACCCTACAGCCAGGGGATATTTACAATCTCTGCTACCTGCTACGTCGCCGCAAAGAGCGTCACGGTCCGCGGGCGCTGCGGTTTATGCTGCAGCCTGGCCAGCCGGTAAAAGTGATGCTTGAACCCTGGGGAGAAGTGTTGACCTGCCCACGTTCGCTGTACAGTGGCGATCAACCGCGGGAAATCCGCATCTGGGGGCGGCGACGCCTGCATATTCTGGAACGTCTGATTCCGGTGGCGAATCGGTTTGACATCAGTTTGCTGGGGGACGGCATGCCCTCTTTCTGGGTGGCGGATCTCGGAGATATGCGTTTCACCCTCGGTCTGTCCGGCTGGAGTGCTAACGACTGGTCCGGACAGGGGAATTTCGATTTACTCGCCCCCCGCCAACAGGTAGATAACCAGACGCTGGAACGGGTTTATCAGGCGCTGAGCGCGAGTTGGGCGGAGTCCAGCGCCTCGCTGGCCGCCCGGCTGGGGCTGGATGAGGATGTCGTGAAGGCGGCGCTGGCGGGTTACAGTCAGCATGGCCAGGTGCTGTATGACCTGGGGAAAGACGTTTATCGCATCCGGGCGCTGTGTCGCGAGCCGATTGCGCTGGATCGTCTGCGCTTCGCTCATGAGCGCGAAGAGAAGGCCAGTAACTTTGTTATGGCGAATCTGGTAAAGGTGACTCGTTGCGAAGGCAATGAGCAGGGCATGGCGATAGAGGGTGAAGTGCTGGACAACGCAGTGCGTTATCCGGTGGCGCTGTGCCTGGACGGCGATCGGCGGCTGGTCGAAGGGCATTGCGCTTGCTTCTACTTTCATCAGCATCGTCTGCGTCGCGGCCCGTGTGAACATCTGCTGGCGTTGCGCCAGGCGGCCAGGGAGCAGGCGTCATGACACTGTTGGCGATATCAGACGATTTTGCAGTTGAAGCATGCGGGCAAATCCATATACTGGGTAACAATAGCGGCGTGGCGACTCAACCTTGCATCCCGGATGGTGGATCGCCATTCAGGTTTTATGACTACCCACGCGTCACTGATGCAATCTTCACTGGGCAGAGTCTCGGTACCCGTCACCATTGCGGTATGACTTCACAGAAGTCAATAGGTGACGGGTACCGGACTCTGCGTCGAGTTGATTCCCTCAGTACCAGGAACTCTTCGAAGGCATTTTCCGCCACGCCGCTACCCTTCTCCGCGTTTCCTCGTGTTTATTCCGCTTATCCCGCATTACGTCCAGGGAGTGTACGTTATGTCTGAATCACCTAAGCTGACGCGCCAGGAGATTTATCAGCGCATTCGCGAAACCAGCAAAGAAGAATATATCCTCGCGGAAATGATCCGCCTCGGATTCTGGGATGGCGACCAGGAGAAACCGGGGCTGACGGAAGCGTTTATCGCCCGCCGCGCTGAACTGGAGAAAAAGTTGCGTGCGCTGGGCGTCGAGCAAAATCTGTACCGCGATCCGCAAAAGGCGCTGGACGAGTTGCATAAGGCGCGTAAAAAAGCGGCGCTGGAAAAGCGCGAACAGACTCGCAAAGCGCGGGCGGAAAAGCGCTGGCAGCGGGCGCTGGCGTGGCATCAGACCCAGCAGTCCGCCATCACCTGGCTCGGGGAGGGGGTCTCTTGCGGCCTTGAGAATTGCGAACAGGATACTGCGCGCCTGCAAGGTCAAAACTTGCCGCTACTGCCTGACAGCCTGGCGCTGGCCAGCGCTATGGGGATCTCCCTGAATGAATTACGCTTTCTGTGTTTTCAGAAAGCGGTGTCGCAGGTTAACCACTACCGGCATTTCGCCATCGCCAAGAAAACCGGCGGCGAGCGCCATATCTCCGCGCCGATGCCGCGCCTTAAGCGGGCCCAGTACTGGCTGCTGGAAAATGTGCTGCAGCGTGTCGCCGTTCATGAGGCGGCTCACGGTTTTGTCGCCGGACGCAGTATTCTGAGCAACGCGCTGCCGCATGTGAATAAAGCAGTGGTGGTCAATCTTGATATGGAGAACTTTTTCCCGACCATCAGCTACCGGCGGGTGAAAGGGGTTTTTCGCCATCTGGGCTATTCAGAGCAGATAGCGACCGAAATGGCGCTGCTCACTACCGAGCCGGAGGTGGAGTGCGTCACGCTGGATGATGAAAAATGGTTTGTGCGCCAGGGAGAGCGTTTTCTTCCCCAGGGGGCGCCCACCAGTCCGGCGCTATCGAATATCCTGTGTCGGCGTCTTGACAGCCGTCTGAACGCCATGGCGCAAAAACTGGGGTTTACCTACACCCGCTATGCGGACGACGTCACTTTTTCCTGCGCCGGTCGGGACGGGAATGTTCAGCAGTTGCTGTGGCGCTGTAAGCAGATCATTCAGGATGAAGGGTTCCGGGTTCATCCGGCGAAAACCCGCGTGATGCGTAAACCGCAAAAGCAGGAAGTGACCGGGGTGGTGGTCAATGAAAAGCCGTCGGTAGACAAAAAAACGCTGCGGCGCTTTAGGGCATTACTGTTTCAAATTGCCAGAGACGGCATGGAAGGCAAGTGCTGGGGCAGCGGCGAACTGATGGCCAGTGTTGAGGGGTATGCGAATTTTGTGGCGATGATTGCGCCGGAGAAGGGCATTGCGTTGCAAAAGCAGGTCACCGATCTGAAGCGCCAGTATGGCTATGAGGTGAAACCCGGACGTATTACGGCCCTGAACCGCAGGCTGTTTCGCGCCAGGGCAGCCCGCGGCGAGGCGCCGCGCGACAACTGGTGGCAGGCGCAGGGGCGGCCGCAGCCGCAACTGGAGTATGTCGAGCCGCCGCAGAAGAGGGTAGAGGCGAGCGACGCCGCCGTACGTTTCTCCAGGCGGGGCCATGGCGGTGAGAGCGAGGCGCCGCGCCGTCGCCATTCCGTGCTGTGGTGGCTGTTTCTGGCGCTGGTGGTCTGGCTAATTCTGCGCATACTGTAAATTGCCCGCCAGGCCTTGCGTTTACCAGGCGGCGTAAGTAGAATGACGCGTCAATTTTTCAGCCGCCTTTCAAACACGTTCCTTGCCTCCCCGGGCCGCGGCTGACCCAGACAGGAGGCTGAATAATCCGTAAGGAGCAATTCGATGCGTCATTACGAAATCGTATTTATGGTTCATCCTGACCAGAGCGAACAGGTTCCGGGCATGATCGAGCGTTACACTGGTGCTATCACCGGTGCTGAAGGCAAGATCCATCGTCTGGAAGACTGGGGCCGCCGTCAGCTGGCTTATCCGATCAACAAACTGCACAAAGCGCACTACGTTCTGCTGAACGTTGAAGCGCCGCAGGAAGCGATCGATGAGCTGGAAACTAACTTCCGCTTCAACGACGCCGTTATCCGCAGCATGGTTATGCGTACCAAACACGCTGTAACTGAAGCTTCTCCGATGGTTAAAGCGAAAGACGAGCGTCGCGAGCGTCGTGACGATTTCGCTAACGAAACCGCAGAAGATGCTGGGGATTCTGAAGAGTAATTACTGATGGCCAACCGTCTGGCGCTGTCCGGCACCGTGTGCAGGGCACCCGTTCGTAAGGTCAGCCCATCAGGAATTCCACACTGCCAGTTTGTGATTGAACATCGCTCTGTGCAGGAGGAAGCCGGGTTTCACCGGCAGGCGTGGTGCAGAATGCCGGTTATTGTTAGCGGGCAGGAAAACCAGGCCATTACTCACAGTATAACGGTCGGTACGGTAGTTACCGTTCAGGGGTTCGTGAGTTGCCACCAGGCGCGCAACGGGCTGAGTAAACTGGTACTGCATGCCGAGCAGATTGAATTGATAGATTCTGGAGACTAGCCAAATGGCACGTTATTTCCGTCGTCGCAAGTTCTGCCGTTTCACCGCGGAAGGCGTTCAAGAGATCGACTATAAAGATATCGCTACGCTGAAAAACTACATCACCGAAAGCGGTAAGATTGTCCCGAGCCGTATTACCGGTACCCGTGCAAAATACCAGCGTCAGCTGGCCCGCGCTATCAAGCGCGCGCGCTACCTGTCTCTGCTGCCGTACACTGATCGTCATCAGTAATCGGCCACGGTCCACTAATACGAGACTTTGAGAGGATAAGGTAATGCAAGTTATTCTGCTTGATAAAGTAGCAAACCTGGGTAGCCTGGGTGATCAGGTCAACGTTAAAGCGGGCTATGCTCGTAACTTCCTGGTTCCGCAGGGCAAAGCTGTGCCGGCTACCAAAAAGAACGTTGAGTACTTCGAAGCACGTCGCGCTGAGCTGGAAGCCAAACTGGCTGACGTTCTGGCGGCTGCAAATGCTCGCGCTGAGAAAATCAACGCGCTGGAATCAGTAACCATCGCCTCTAAAGCGGGTGACGAAGGTAAACTGTTCGGTTCCATCGGTACCCGCGATATCGCTGACGCTGTAACCGCAGCTGGCGTTAACGTGGCCAAGAGCGAAGTTCGCCTGCCGAACGGCGTTCTGCGTACCACTGGCGAGCACGAAGTTGACTTCCAGGTACACAGCGAAGTATTTGCTAAGCTGATCGTCAACGTTGTAGCTGAATAATTCGTTATTCGCTGAACGTCGAAACGCCGGCCTGTGCCGGCGTTTTGCTTTTCCCTGCCATGATTTTTCTTCTTTTCCTACCTTCGTTTCAAAATTGCCGACCTGGCAGTAGTGATTATTTTTTGTTTAGCAGATAATAAAATTGAAACGCAATTTTATATCTGGTGAATGGAATGGATACGATTTCAGTCTTTGCCCGCAGAAATGTGGTGTTTGCCTGTGCGACGCTATGCTGTCTGCTATGGGGAAGTGCCTACCCGGGCATTAAAGGTGGGTATGAAATTTTCCACATTGCCGCCCACGACATCCCGTCGAAAGTGGTTTTTGCCGGCTGGCGGTTTTTGTTCGCCGGGCTGGTACTGTTGGTGTTAGCGGTATTGCAGGGCAAAGCGATCGGCCGCCTGCGTCCGGTTCAGTATGGTCAGTTGATGGCCCTGGGGCTGTTTCAGACCACGGTGCAGTATGTTTTCTTCTATATCGGGCTGGCGTTCACCACCGGGGTTAAAGGATCAATCATGAATGCCACCGGGACCTTCTTCAGCGTGCTGCTGGCGCACTTCATTTACCAGAATGACAAGTTGAGTTATCACAAAGCTTTGGGCTGCATCGTTGGATTTTCCGGCGTGATGGTGGTGAATTTTAACAGTCAGTTGATGGATTTCAGCTTTAACTGGCTGGGGGACGGATTTGTGGTTTTGGCGGCGTTTGTGCTTTCTGCTGCAACGCTGTACGGCAAGCGTATTTCCCAGACTATCGACCCGACGGTGATGACCGGCTATCAGCTGGGATTCGGTGGGCTGGTACTGACCGTTGGCGGCTATGCGGCGGGGGGCGATTTGACGATTCACGGCTGGGAATCGGTGGCGATTCTCGGCTATCTGGTGCTGCTGTCGTCCGTTGCCTTCGCCCTGTGGAGCATTTTGCTGAAATACAATCGGGTGGGGATGATCGCGCCGTTTAATTTCCTGATTCCGGTTTCTGGCGCGGTACTGTCGGCGATTTTCCTCGGTGAGAATATCCTGGAGTGGAAATATGCGCTGGCGCTGGTACTGGTGTGTGGCGGGATCTGGTGGGTGAATAAACCAAAAGTAATCGGCAATGGTGGCTGAAGCGTCACCTGTTGCCTGCTCAGATTGTGAAGTCTGACGCATTCTTCCTGGTGTCGCCCTGGCAGATCGTGCCAGGGCGTTGGTTATGTCAGTCCGTCATCATCAGCAGGGTTTCGCCCTGCTGGACGATTTTTCCTTGCTGGTTAAATAGCTGCAGAGCAAAGGTGACAATCCCCCTGTCAGGTCGCCGCGTCGGGCGTTTTTTAACGACAGTGATATGGGCAAAAATACGATCTCCCGGCAGCAGCGGTGTGCAGAATGACCAGTTCCAGTTTAATGTTGCGACGGCTTTTAAACGCACGCAGGAGCGGTTTTTCAGGCCATCAGTTAGCGCCAGGCCTAATAAGCCGTGAGCAATCCGCCCGGGAAAACCTTTCTCCCGGGCAAATTCGTCGTCCATATGAACATCAAAAAAATCTCCGCTGATGCCAGCAAAAGCAACGATTTGTGATTCGGTTATGTTGAGGGCTGGAGTCTGATAGTAATCCCCCGGTTGTAGCATGGCGTAGCCATATTCACCTGCTGTGAGCTCGGTTCCTGAGGGAAGGGACGTTTCCGGTTGAGTCATGTTCTTTTCCTTTTTTCAACACATTGAGATGTGGATTATTTCGTTGAAGAAACATCATGCTAATGATTTTTTGGTACAGATATTTATCTTCCGGGTTGAATATAAAACTTGTTTCTGACGCTTTTTTTCAGAACCGGGATTGGTCATCAAATGAGAACACAATAGATAGCTCTGCTGGTTAATGCTTTATGGTTGCGTGGCTAACTCTCTTTGTTCAACCAGCTTTGGCGGCTTAATAACAAACCACAGAACCAGCGCGCCGATAATGTCTAAAAAAGCCAGGACGATAAAGAAGGTGGAGAATCCAATTGCGGTAACAAAAGCGCCAATGAATATATTGAATATAAGCTGCCCGGTATAACCACAACCGCCGGAAAGACCCACCACGGTGGCGACCTCATCTTTTTCAAACAAATCTGCACCCATGGTTGCAACAACGGTCGATAAACATTGATGAGAAAAAGCGCCGATACTGATTAGCAATACGGCGATATAAGGGTTAGTCACAATACTGACAAGGCCGATCGACATCATTGTTATGGCGGCGAAAGTGAAGGTGATGCGTCGTGAGTTAAGAAGACTGATACCCCGGTCATGGAAAAATTTAGCGATAAACCCGCTGGAAAGACAACCAATATCACCCAATAAAAAGGGGAGCCAGATAAACATGGCAATATCTTTCAGACTGAAGTGAAGGGTTTCAACAAAGAAAACAGGTACCCAGAAATTAATTGTTCCCCATGCCGGTTCGGCCAGGAATCGGGTGATGCCAATACCCCAGAAATTACGTTTTTTCAGAACGTGGAGAATGGAAACACGGTTATTTTTATTGGCATCTAAGTGTTTTTCCTGCCCGGATTCAATATACTCACGTTCTTCATCAGATAATCCTTTGGCATCTTTGGGGTTTTTATAGAAGATAAACCATACTAAAGCTGCAAATAATGCCAGACTACCGGAAACCAGAAACGCAAACTGCCAGCTGTGGAACATAATGCACCAGGCAATGAGCGGCGGGGCCAACATTGCTCCCAATGACGTTCCGGTGTTGAAAAAACCAGCGGCAATGCCGCGTTCTTTAGCCGGAAACCATGTGGAGACTGTCTTGATACCAGAAGGGAAGACTGAAGCCTCGCTGATACCCATAATACCGCGCATAAAGGCTAAACCCTGCCACGAGCCGGCTAATGCATGGCCCATGGTGGCAAGGCCCCATATAATAATACAAATACCGAAACTGAGTTTTAAGCCGATTAAATCGATAAAAAATCCCATTATGGGCTGGCCTATGGTATAGGCCAGCTGGAATGCGCTGACAACCCATGAGTACTGTTCTTTTGTTATTCCCATGGTTTGCATTATCGTTGGTGCGGCGACGCCTAATGCCGTCCTGTCCAGATAGTTAATAACTGTGATGAAACATACAAGGACAATAATATGCCATCTGTAGTGTTTGATTTTTTTCATGGTTAACCCTTTGATATTGTAATGGTACTGCTGTGTGAGTTTATGAAATATCTAACCCTGCCCTGATTAAGTTACCCTGACTATAAAATTCAGTGCCTGAAGTAAAATTTAAGTTATCCTGATTGATATATATTGCCGAGAAGAAAGTCGGGCCATTTCTTCTCAAAATAATTATTTTTTACATCAGGGATGTCGCGTAATTTTTTCTGGCTGATAATAAATTTCTTCTGGAGAAATTGAATTGTTAATTTTTTATTTCTATCGTTTGCCTGCTCAGGGCGAAAGCGCCATTGTTCCGCAGGGCCCTGTCGGGTTAATGGCAAACAATCGCCTTGTTTGTCGAGAATAATCCGCGCGCCGCGACTGCCCCCGCCATTGGCGACATAATGATTTAACATCGCCAGTACTGCGGCAGAGGTCAGGGCCATGTGCCGCCACATAAATAACTCCGTTACTTCGGCGGTATGATGAATCGTCAGGCCATGGTGAGAAATCGCCTCTACGAGTCGCCAGGCATCACTGCTCGCCTGGCTTATTTCGTCAGCATGGCATATAAAGCCTGCCGAATCGGACATCCGCGCCTGGATCTGTTTTTTTATCGTGATTATCGACTGGCCTTCCGGATTAGCTAATGCCTGCTCAATGATGTTTCTGATAGCGGCTAATTCAGCACCAGCCTGTCGTCTGACATCGTAATGAGGTGTCTGGCGAGCGGTGTTCGCGATGTAGCGCGCCAGCCGCACTGCGAAAACCTGGCCGGCATTCAACGCCGCGCCGCCGGGGCGTGTAACGCCGTGGGTACCTGCGACTTCGCCGACAGCGAAACAGCCTGGCAGAGAGGTTTGTCCCCAGATATCCACTTCAATACCGCCGTTCATATGCTGGTTATTCATGGCGAATTGCAGGGGGGCCTGCGCCAGATCGTAACCATGCATTTTATATAAGGCGATGGATAGTGGATTCATTTGTCTGAGACGATCAATCGGCCGTTCACCCAGCGCCTCGTTATTCTCCAGATATGCACGTACATCCTCATCCAGTCGCTGTAACGAAAAGGGCTCATCTCCTGTTACCGGCAATGGATTACGCCTGAAGTCCATAAAAACATGGCGGCCCAATTGTTGCTCTTGTGCCACAGCCATATCCAGCAGGCTGGAGCCAAAATCCATCACTCTGGTGGCGTGGAATGGCCATTGATAACCTTTGCGGAAGATATTCGACGCCAGCTCTTGTGTGGTGCGATAGTAGTTCGCCAGAAAATTGTGTTCATTTCCCTTGTCATCCACCGAGTAGATATACGGAATGACTTGTACGTAAGTGCCGGACAAATTCCACGGAAAGGCGCTGCGCGGTGTTCCAATACCGAACTGGCTTTCGGTGAGGTTGGTCAGTGTTAGCCCTTCTTCCAGCGCCAGCCCCAGCGAACCGAAACATTTTTTCGGATAAACGCTGTCGCGGTAGAGTTCGCCAGGACCGCCCGTTGCCAGTACGACGTTGGGTGCTGTCACCAGCGCCAGTCCCCATGGATTATGTCGCCGTGAGCCGGTCGCCAGAATAGCGCCGGCAACGCGTTCTGTACCATCGTCGTTGCGCTGGCGCAGGAGTTTAATCACCGTGGCGTTGTTTAACACCGGGATATTGAGCCGCTGTACTTCTTCGAGCAGTACCTTGACCATGAGCCGCGAGGTTCGTGGACCACAGGAGGTGGCTCGCCCGGCTTCATCGTGATCGGTCTGATAGCGCAGAATCGCGCCCAGGCGATCCTCGGGTAATTCCAGGCCCAGATACTGTAGACCGCCCAGGGTATGTAGCGAACCGACGGCTTCCACATAAGCGGTGTCGTAATCCATTGCCCCTCCGCTGGCCAGCGCCTGTGCCAGCTTCAGAAAGTTATCGCCCTTTCCGGCGGTGGCGGCGGTAAACAGCGTCTGTTTATCCGATCCTGAGCAGGCAGAGGTGCCCATGTATAAGCCGGCGGTTGCCAGCAGGGTATTCTGATGGCGGCGCTCTAATTCCACTGCCGCGCGTAGACCGGCAGCGCCGCTGCCGATCACCAGCACATCGGCTTGCCGGATCGGATAGTTCACACCGTCGATATTCACCACCGAGACGGGCTCTGCCGGCGTAAATCCTTTTGGAAAAGAGACATGTGTCAGGGCGTCAAGAATGGCATCATTAATTTGGCTCATGATGCCCCTCCATCGGCGTGAACAGCGCGCTGTCCATCAGACGCGGCTGTTTTATGAGCGGTTGGAACGCCATATAAGGCAAAATATCGCGTTCGATGTCGATGCCGGGAGCGATCTCCGTCAACTCGACGCCTTCCCCGGTCAGCCTGAAGACCGCTCGTTCAGTGATGTAAAGCACCTCCTGACCGCGCTGTCGTGCATATGCGCCGCTGAAGGTAATTTTTTCTACCTGAGCCACCAGCTTCGGCACCTGGCCTGGCTGGACGATTTGCAAACCATCCTGGGTGACATTGATTTTGCTGCCCCTGGCGTCAAATGTGCCGCAAAAAACCACTTTATGGGCATTTTGTGCAATTTCAATAAAGCCGCCCGGGCCAATAAGATTGCCGTTGAGATGCGAAACGTTGACATTGCCTTGTTGATCCATCTCTCCCATGCCGAGGAAAGTGATATCCGCGCCGCCGCCGCTGTAGAAGTCAAATTGATCCAGCGAGGGGATAATCGCATCGGCATTTCGCGCGCAGCCAAATAGCGCGTCATCAAGCATCATGCCGTTATGTACCCCCTGTTCGACGCTCAGCCATAGGGTGTTAAATGGCACACCTTCACGCAGGGCTATGCCTGGAATGCCGCCGGGCATCCCAAAACCAAAGTTGGTGGATGCGCCAGCGACCAGCTCGCGCGCGGCGCGGCGGGCAATCAGCCGACGAACGGGATGAGAGACCAGTTCAATAGAGTTTTGTGAGCAAAGACGGCGGTGTTGGCCGCTGATGGTCAGATCGTAACCACCCAGGTAAGTTTGCGGCTGGTCGTGGTATTCCACGATACCGTTAACCAGAATGCCTGGTATTTTTACCGAACGCGGCGTTATGGAACCTGTTTCGAGTATATCGCGTACCTGAACGAAAACTTTTCCCCCGCTGTTATGCGCAGCCAGCGCCATAGAATAGCAATCCAGGTCAACCGCTTCCTCTTCCAGGCTGATATTGCCGCGCAAGTCAGCATAGGTGCCGCGTAAAATGGCGTAATCCACCTTAAACGGTCGATAGCGCAATTTTGTTTCGCCATCAATTTCGATTAATTCCACCAGATCTTCGGTGCTGCGGGCATTGGATTTGCCTCCGCCATGGCGCGGATCGACAAAGGTTCCCAGGCCGACATGGGTAATCAGGCCGGGTCGGCCGGCGCCGATTTCACGTAATAACGTCTGGATCACGCCACTGGGAAAACACCAGGCCTCAATCTGCTGGCTTTTAATCAGCGCCTGCATTCTTGGTGACCAGGTAAAATGCCCGGCAATGACGCGTTTCAGCATCCCGGCGTGAGCAAAACGGTTGGTTCCTTTACTATCACGATCGCCAATACCTAATGAATGTACCAGCGTTAGGTCGCGAGGATGTCCGGTTTCCAGAAAACGTTTTTCCAGCGCCTGTAGCAGATAATCGGCTTCTACCATCCCTCCACCATTACCGCTGATGGCAATGGTTGCTCCATCCTGAATGGTGGCGACCAGCGATTCGGCCGTCATTAACTTATTCATATACTGTTCCCTGGTGATGGTTTTTTAGATAACTTATTGATTTTGAAAATTAATGTCACATTTTTGCCCAAAGACGCGAGTCGCCTGCTGGCAGTCCTGCGTTGCGGACATTAATCCAGCCAGTAACTGGTGCTGATACTCGGTATGTTTATTTTCCAGCGTTAAAATGAGCTGTTTAATATGCGCCAATGCCGCCGGAGCACATTTTTCCAGGTGAGTTAATTGATTGGCTATCCAGTCGCCTGTTTGATCCTGATCGACAATTTCGTTAATTAAGCCGGTGGTCAGCGCTTGTTGCGCGGTGAGGCGTTTGCCTAACATCAGCATCTGGCGGGCGAGATTCGGGCCTACCTGATTAAGCAGACGTTCAATCCCCATCCAGCCGGGAATCATGCCAAGTGTAACTTCCGGGGTGGAAAATGTTGCATGGGGACGTGCGATACGAATATCGCAGCACAGGGCAAGTTCAATACCTCCACCGATAGTGTGACCGTTGATATTCGCTATCGTCAATTGAGGAAGGTTACGCAGCCGACTAAATACCTGGTTGCCGCGCTTAATCCATTTTCTGCCCATATTTAATGGCGAATAGCCTGACCAGGATTTAATATCGCCGCCGGCGCAGAAAAATTGCTTACCGTTAGCGGTTAATTCGACTAAACGTAGTGTGGCGCTGTTTTCGATGTCATCTAAGTAATGATCGAGGAGTTCAATCATCTCTTCATTAATGGCATGACATTTATCTTCGCGATTCAGCGTCAGGCAACAGGAGGTCGCCGTTCTGCTGAACAGAATGGGTTGGCCGCTCATGATTAATCCTTAACAATAGTGCGCGATACGATCGACGCTAATATCCAGAATGTGGTTGATATCTTTTTGCCACCAGTACGAGGAAAAAATTTCCAGCTCGATTGCGCCATTAAATCCTGTGTTTTCTACCCACTGGCGAATGGCTGGAATATCAATAACCCCATCGCCAGGCATTCCCCGCCCGTTAACCAGATCATTGGTCGGCACCAGCCAGTCGGAGACGTGGAAAGCGAGGATGCGCTTTCCGGCGCGCCGGATCTGGCTGGCGAGGTCGGGATCCCACCAGACGTGGTACACGTCAACCGCGACGCCAAGCCCAAATTCACCATCGGGATCCAGCTCATCGCACCAGTCCAGCGCCTGGCGCAGGGTACACAGGCAGGAGCGATCGGCGGTGGTCATCGGATGCAGGGGCTCCAGGGCGAGTGGTACCCCCACAGCGCGCGAGTGCGGCAATAGCTGGCGAATACCTTCTTTCACCTGATTACGTGCTTCATCCAGGTCTTTGCTACCCTGCGCCAGGCCGCCGACCACCTGGATATAACAGGCGGCGTTAAGCTGGGCGGCATCGTCCAGCGCCCGCTGGTTGTCGGCAATCGCCCGGCGCCGCTCCGCGAGCGTGGGCGCAGTGTAATAGCTGCTGCGGCACAGGCCGGAAACTGCCATATTGTTGGCCGCCAGTTGGCGGGCAATATCCGGCAAATGTTGATTTTCCAGCTCCCGTCGCCAGGGGGCGATAGCGCCGATGCCGCGCTGCGCGCAGGCGTCAATGATGGCGGGCAGCGGGCTGTTAAATCCCAGCGTCGCGGTGTTGATGCTGTAGAGGTCAGGGCGCTGGAGTAGGTTTCTCATCGGCCACCTCAGAAACGCGGCATGCTCAGCCCGCCGTCGATGGCGACAGGCTGACCACAGGTGTAGATCATTTTTCCTTCCGCCATCGCCCGTACCGTAGAAGCAATGTCTTGCGGATAGCCCCAGCGTCCCCAGGGGACCAGTCCATTGGCGATTAATTCATCGTAATAAGCGGTTGCGGGAATAGTCATATCGGTTTTGATCAGACCCGGGCGGATCTCGTAGACGCCGATATGATCCGCGCACAGCCTGGCGGCAAACAGCCGCGCGGCGGCGGAAACAGCGGTTTTGGCGATAGTGTATTCGCCACGGTTCATTGCCAGCATCACGGCGTTGATGGAACTGACAAAAATGATTGAGCGGTGCGGCAGCTCGCCATGCGGTTTTGGTTGCGCCAGCAGACGCTTGCTGAATGCCTGGGCGAGGAAGAACGGCGCGCGGGTGTTGATGGTGATGTTTTCATCGAAGCTGTCGGGCTTCAGGTCGAGAATATCGCCGCGTTTCTTCACTGAAATACCGGCATTATTGAGCAGGCAATCCAGACGCCCCCATCGATTTTGCGCGGCATCAAGCATCTCCTCATGAAGCGTAAGATCGCCAATATTTGCCGGGAAGATAATTACGTCAGCACCTTCCGCTATACATTCCTGCTGCGTCGCGGCAAGTTTTTCAATGCTATCGCTGTCGGGGCGATCGTTAATCAGTAGATTGAATCCTGCTCGCGCTAACTCAACGGCGCAGCCTTTACCGATACCGCGAGCGGCGCCAGTGATAACGGCGACAGGTCTGTCAGATGTCATCTTTAAACCTCATTAATCATGTCGTTTTATAATGGGGACTAAGATGCCTTTAGATTAAATCTGGATCAACCATCTGGTTGGTTGATGCGTGAGAATGATCACGAACGTTTTTTTAACATAATGAATTATATCTATTTTTTATCTGAGTGGTCAGTTGTGTGTAGGAAGGGGCCGTTAGGGAATGTATGCCGGCCCGGAAACGGGCGCTGGTTTCATTCTCTGGCATCCATGCCTGGATTGGTTCAGCCGTGGCGGGTTGATGCCATGCTGAAGGGATCGTTACGCAGTGGCGCTTTCGGACTTTCCTTTCTCCCGCCCGGGGAGGAGGATTTAACGCCTGACCGGTTTTTGTATGAAAAACGCTCATAATCTTGTCCTGAATGAGTATATAATAGGGAAGCAAGATTATGGTGAGGAATTAAGATGTATTTTGATACCAGCAATGTGCAGAGCCTGAAAGAAAAGCTGCTATTGTGCGCGATTAATGAATTTGCTGAATATGGTTATGAAGGTGCCAGAGTAGATAATATCGTGAAAGCAGCTAATTGCAGTAAGCAAACTGTTTATCACCATTTTGGTAATAAAGAAAATTTATTTATTGAAGTTCTCGAATATAGTTGGAATGATATTCGTGAAAAAGAAAGGCACATTGATTTTTCAGGACTTTCTCCGGTGCAGTCAATGGAGAAGTTTATTGATTTCACATGGGATTACTTTGTGCAAAACCCATGGTTTATAAAAATCATTCATTCTGAAAACCAGAGCCGTGGTGAGCATTATAAAAAATCATTACGCTTGCCAGAGATCAATCATTCGCATCTGGAGTTAATGGAAGGATTACTGGAAGAGGGAAAAAAGCAAAATATTTTTAAACAGGATATTGATCCACTCCAGGTGAATATTAGCCTTGCCGCTTTGGGGGGGTATTATATCCTCAATCAACATACGCTGGGGCTGGTTTATCATATTAATATGGTATCCCCCGAAGCCCTGGAGACCAGGCGCAGAGTCATCAAAGAGACGCTGCTGAGCTGGCTCCTGGTGGCAAAATGATGCAATGTGCGGGCACTATTGCGCCCGAATAAAATTGCCGCCCGGCTGGCGGGTAAACAGCGCCTGCTGACCATTGCCGATATCCACCATCAGGCCCGTCACTACGCCGCGGCTATCCTGGCGAATCTGCACCACCTGGCCGGAGCGTAAGTTGCTCAATGGCTTACCCGCTCCTTCTACCTGCGCCATGGCGTATACGTCGGCTGGCGGCAGATTATGATCGCGAAATACCTGAGCCAACGTCTTCCCCGCTTCGATCTGGTAACTACGCCACTGTTGCTGCTCATTGTTATTCTGCGCGGCTGGCGGCGGGCTATCATCCGGCTGCTCTTCCTGCACCGGTTGCGGATCAATCGGCGCAACCGGCTGGTTCGCGGTGGGGTCGGGAGAGACTATCTCCGGCTGAGCCGCAGGCGGCTGTCCGGGGAGATTAAGCGGCGTTTCGCGGGTTACCGCGGGTCCGGAAGGCGTATCGGGAGAGGGCCACAGAAAGCCCACCACCATAACCAGCGCGGCGATAATTATCCCGCGGCGGTGCGGCGGCGGCAGGGGATCCATCAGCCGGATGTTGTCCGGCGCGTGCCAGATTCGCGTCAGCAAAGGTTTGATAGCAAATCGTACAGGCATGCTTTCCTCCTGTTGCGCATGAAGCGGTTGGCCTGATGGTCTGTGCCGCCGGCGCTGGTATCAGACGGCAGGAACCTCGCCAGTGATGAGATTGTTCTCATCGCTTCCTCATTATTTTTATTGCTGGCCGGCCACCTGGCGCAGCCATTACCAGTATAGCCTGCTAAGCCGTTGATGCCCGAGGTATTGTCCGGTTCCGTGATGTTATCGGATTTATCGACAGCGTCGCGGTTATTGTTTCCGTTTCCCGGGGATTTGTCATCTTTCCTTATCCAGCATTTTACCCTGTCAGGATGGGCTGTTATGCTGCCCGCTACTTTTGTACACCATAAAAGGTAAATCCATGACAACTCCTTCTTTTGACAGCGTTGAAGCACAGGCAAGTTACGGGATCGGTCTGCAGGTCGGTCAGCAACTGCGGGAATCCGGTCTGCAGGGGCTGCTGCCGGAAGCGCTGGTCGCCGGTCTGCGCGATGCGCTGGAAGGCAATGCGCCGTCAGTTCCGGTAGATGTGGTGCACCGCGCGCTGCGTGAAGTACACGAGCGTGCGGACGCGGTACGCCATGAGCGCCAGCAGGAGCAGGCGGCGGAAGGCCAGAAATACCTCGACGA
Organism: Entomohabitans teleogrylli; assembly: GCF_001484765.1. Lineage (GTDB taxonomy): Bacteria > Pseudomonadota > Gammaproteobacteria > Enterobacterales > Enterobacteriaceae > Entomohabitans > Entomohabitans teleogrylli. The sequence continues at coordinate 204,632 of NZ_LLXO01000012.1, forward strand.
AAACGCAAAGCGCGAAGGAGTGAACAGCACCGAATCCGGCCTGCAGTTCCGGGTAATTACCCAGGGTGAAGGCGAGATTCCGGCCCGTAAAGATCGCGTGCGGGTGCATTATACCGGGAAGCTTATCGACGGTACGGTATTCGACAGCTCCGTGGCGCGCGGCGAACCGGCTGAATTTCCGGTCAGCGGCGTGATTCCGGGCTGGATTGAAGCGCTGACGCTGATGCCGGTGGGCTCGAAGTGGGAACTGACCATCCCGCATAATCTGGCGTATGGCGAGCGTGGCGCCGGGGCGTCGATTCCGCCGTTCAGCACCCTGGTGTTTGAAGTCGAACTGCTGGATATTCTTTGATGAAGTCTGAAAAACCCGCTACGGCGGGTTTTTTTATAACCAAACTGTGCTGAAGCGCGATTTTATCTTGCATATGCCTCCGTTCCAGGTATTTTTGTGAGTGGAATCGCGTTATTGAATTTATTTCATACAAAATCAAAACATAAAATTAACATATTATCTTAGCGCGCTAATTTCGCGGAAACTGGACAGTACACCCTGGCGTGGACTGTCCTTGCACTCTGCGTCACACGCCGTAACCAAAGGCCATCAGAGCCTGAATAAAACACAACACATATACAGACAGGAAAGTTAAACATGGTAGATCAGGTCAAAGTCGCCGCAGAGGCGGCGGAGCCAGCGCCCACAGAGCGCACGCTACGGCGTAATCTCACAAACCGGCATATCCAGCTCATCGCAATTGGCGGCGCTATCGGGACCGGTCTGTTTATGGGCTCCGGTAAAACTATCAGTCTCGCCGGTCCTTCGATCATTTTTGTTTATATGATTATCGGCTTCATGCTGTTCTTCGTGATGCGGGCGATGGGCGAATTGCTGCTGTCGAATCTGGAGTACAAATCGTTCAGCGATTTCGCCGCCGATCTGCTCGGGCCGTGGGCGGGGTATTTCACCGGCTGGACTTACTGGTTCTGCTGGGTGGTGACCGGTATGGCCGACGTGGTGGCCATTACCGCTTATGCCCAGTTCTGGTTCCCGGGGCTGTCGGACTGGGTCGCTTCGCTGGCGGTGGTCCTGCTGTTGCTGGGGCTGAATCTGGCCACGGTCAAGATGTTCGGCGAGATGGAGTTCTGGTTCGCGATGATCAAGATTGTCGCCATTGTGGCGCTGATCGTGGTCGGTCTGGTGATGGTGCTGACGCACTTTACCTCCCCGAACGGCGTGGAAGCATCGTTTGCCCACCTGTGGAATGACGGCGGCTGGTTCCCGAAAGGGATTAGCGGGTTTTTTGCCGGCTTCCAGATAGCGGTCTTCGCCTTTGTGGGGATTGAGCTGGTGGGAACCACCGCGGCGGAAACCAAAGACCCGGAAAAATCCCTGCCGCGCGCCATTAATTCAATTCCTGTCCGGATCATCATGTTCTACGTGTTCGCGCTGATTATTATCATGTCGGTCACGCCGTGGAGCTCGGTAGTGCCGGAAAAGAGCCCGTTCGTTGAGCTGTTTGTGCTGGTGGGGCTGCCGGCGGCGGCCAGTATTATCAACTTTGTGGTACTGACTTCGGCGGCGTCTTCAGCGAATAGCGGCGTCTTCTCTACCAGCCGGATGCTGTTCGGCCTGGCGCAGGACGGCGTGGCGCCGAAACTGTTCGCTAAGCTGTCTAAGCGCGCGGTACCGGCCAAAGGGCTGACCTTCTCCTGCATGTGTCTGCTGGGCGGCGTGGTGATGCTGTATGTGAATCCTGACGTGATCGCCGCGTTTACTATGATCACCACCGTATCGGCGATTCTGTTTATGTTCGTCTGGACGATTATTCTGTGTTCTTATCTGGTGTATCGTAAAAACCGTCCGACGCTGCATCTGCAGTCGATTTATAAAATGCCGCTGGGTCGTTTGATGTGCTGGGTTTGCATGGCGTTTTTTGCCTTTGTACTGGCGCTGTTGACGCTGGAAGAGGATACCCGCCAGGCGCTGATCGTTACGCCGCTGTGGTTTATTCTGCTGGGGGTGTGCTGGATTTTTGTCGGCAAGAGACGTCCGGCGATGCTGGATAAATAACCCGGCTGAGACAGGAAAAAGGGGAGGCGTCTGCTGGCGTCTCCCCTTTTTAATGATGGTCGCTGGCTCAGCGTTCCCCGGCCAGGGCGCGTGGGAACAGCACATTATTCTCAAGGCTGATGTGGTTCATCAGGTCGTCGGTCATCTCGTTGATGCCGTTATACAGCGCCTTCCAGGTCGTGCAGGCTTCCGGCGGCGGCGTGATGTTGTTCGTAATGTGTTTGATCACCTCCAGCAACTCTCCTGCTTCGTCGTGCTCGCTCTCCATCACGTTAATCGGGCCGCCGGCCTGAGCGCCCATCCCCTGTTTAATCATCGGGAACAGGATTTGCTCTTCTTTCATCATATGGCTGCTCAATTCCTGATACAGCAGGGTGAGGTATTTCTCCAGGCCGCGCGGCACGCTGGGCTTGTCGGCGTGTACCCGCTCCACTTTGTGCGCCTGCAAAATAAGCTCCGGCAATTGCTCACGGTGCCGGTCATGGTAGCGCGCGATGATATGATCGATGATCGCCGCCAGCGGCGCCTGGCGCCAGTCATGCTCCGGCGGCTGTTCGGCCAGCGTCGCCAGCTCGGCTTCAATGGCGGCGATATCCAGATTCTGACGCGTGGCCGCACGCAGCAGAGTTTGCCGACCGCCGCAGCAGAAATCGAGATTGTATTTGCGAAACAGTGCCGAGGCGCGGGGAATGGAGAGCGCCAGTTCACCTACAGGTTGATCGCGAAAGGCCATAGCAGATTCCTCATTAACAATATAAGATGCATTTTAAATGCATCTTATATGAAAAACCATAACCCTTTGTGGTCAGATTATGAATCTGCGCTACGGCATACTGCGGAAATCTGTTTCTGCGGCTTTGCGCGTACGGCAATGATGACGCCGACGATCAGGCAGCCAATGCCGCAAAGGGTCAGCGGCGGTGGCCAGCTCTGGCGCAGCAGAAAGGCGTACAGCAGCCCGGCCAGCGTTTCGAAGACAATCAGCGGGCCGACCAGCACTGTAGGCAGGCGCTGGCTGGCGATATTCCAGCACAGGCTGCCCAGCCATGAGCACAAGACAGCGATAGCCAGCATCAGGGTGATAAACACGACCGGTCGCGGGCCGAAAGGAAGAGCGAAAGCGGGTTGGTCAGCCGCCAGCCAGCAGCATACCGCGCCATAGCCGATGAGGGAAAAAGGCAGCGTCGCCAGCCCCTGGGCGGTGGCCCACATCATCGGCGGTTTATCGGGGTTTTCCCGCAGCCATTGGGCGTTGCGCAGGGCATACCACGCCCAACAGGCGACGGCAAGCAGCGCCAGTACGATGCCGCTGCCGTAGCGCCCCCAGCTAAAATCCGCCAGGCCGTGCTGCAGTTCAGCATAGTTCACCATTGCCAGTCCCAGAGCCAGAATGGCCAGCGCAGGCGCCAGACGTCGCCACGGCAGTTTCCCGTCCCGCTGGCTATAGAGCAGGTTGGCGCATACCGGAATCACGACTGGCAGAGTCCCGATGATCATAGTGGAAACCGGCGCGCCGGTCCGCTGGATGGCGCTGGCCAGGCAGAGGTAATAGACGATATTGCCGATGCAGGAGAGTTTCAGCGCCGTCCGCCAGTCCCGGCGGCTTAACTGCCGCAGTCGCCTCCGCCCCAGCCAGCCAAGGGGCAGGGCAATCAGGCCCAGCGCCAGATAGCGGCCAAACGACTGCAACGCCGCCGGATATTCCGGCACGATTAGCGGTCCGACGAAAATTAATCCCCACATCAGCCCTGCCAGCAGAGCGTACAGTACACCCGTGAACATACCACCTCGATTCGGTTTGGATCGGCATCGCCAGTCTGGAGAGGAAAAAGCGCCGCGTATTGTATCAGCTTGCGCTTTACCGGCTGCCTGGTGCAGGTTCGCACCGGCGGTAAATCGCAGTCAGCGGGCGACCTGCTTCTGGTAGCGCACTGGCGTGATGCCATAGCGCCGGGTAAAGGCCCGGGTCAGGTGCGACTGATCGGTCAGACCTGTCGCCGCGGCGACTTCTGCCGCCGCCATGCCGTGGCTGAGAAACTGTTTAGCGCGCCACAGGCGGATGGCCATCAGCATTTGATGAGGGGTCACGTGGTAGTGGTGTTTAAACTGGCGCTGAAAATGCCAGGGGCTGAGCGATGCCACATCGGCCAGCGCCTGTAAAGAAATGGGCTGCATATAGTTATCGTGCAGATACTCCCGCACCCGGTCAAAGCGGTGCGGCGCTTCAGATGGCAGCGTTTTTCCCTGACGGGCGCAGGGGCGGATGGTCTCTACCAGGTTGAGCAACATGCTCTGCTGCGCCAGCAAATCCGGGGTATGCCAGAGTCCGTTGATCAGGTTCAGCAACTGGCGGGCGCGGCGCGGATCGTGGCGCACCACGTCGCTGAACCACCAGTTTGCTTCGCCGGTTAGCTGTTGCAGCATTTCCGGCTCCAGATAGATCATCCGGTAGCGCCAGCCGTCGGCGGTTTCCGCCTCGCCGGTATGCAGTTCATCGGGATTCATCATCACCAGCGAATTGGCGGCGGCGACGTGACAGGCGCCGCGATAGCGAAAACGTTCGGCGCCGTACTCGATAGCGCCGATGCCGAACGCCTCGTGGGTATGGGGTTCAAAGGCATAGCGGGAAATATGGGCGTGATACAGCTCCACGCCCGGCAGTTGCGGCAGATGCCGAAAACGGGCGCTATCGCGCTCATCGATAAACTGCTCCGGAACCCCTTGCACCCGTGTTTCTCCACGTCAGGACATCCCCTTATTATAGGGATGTCCTGATACGGCGCTATCGATAATCGCCGCCATCAGCCATGCAGGCTGGCGCGCAGGCTCTCCGCCATCGGCGTGGTGGGGCGCCCGATCAGCGCGCTGAGCTGGCGGCTCTCGTCAAACAGACCGCCCCGGGCGGCGCCGGCATCGGAATTCGCCAGCATCGCCGCCAGCCCTTCCGGCAACCCGGCGCCGAGCAGGGCGGAGCGGAAATCCGCTTCTGACAGATTCTGATAAGTCACCGTCTTACCACTCTGACGGCTGACTTCGTCAGCCAGTTCGCTCAGCGTCCAGCCCTCATCGCCGGCCAGCTCATAAACTTTTCCGGCCTGGTGTTCCAGCTTCAGCACTTTGGCGGCCGCGGCGGCATAGTCGGCGCGCGACGCGGAAGCGATGCGCCCTGTGCCGGCGCTGCCGATAAAGACTCCGTGCTGCAGCGCCGCCGGAACGCTGGCGAGATAGTTTTCGGTATACCAGCCATTGCGCAGCAGCACCCGGTCAATGCCCGATTCTGCCAGCAGTTTTTCCGTCGCGATATGTTCCGTCGCCAGCCCCAGCGGGGAACTGTCGGCGCGCAGCAGGCTGGTATAAGCAATCAGTTTAACCCCCGCCTGCTGCGCCGCGCTTATCACGTTGCGATGCTGCTCAGTGCGCTTGCCGACTTCGCTGGAGGAGATCAGCAGCAGTTTCTCCACCCCCTGCAGAGCCTCGGTCAGCGCGCCAGGATCGTTGTAGTCCGCCTGGCGGGCCTGAACACCACGGGCACTCAGGTCGGCGATCTTTTGCGGCTGGCGAACGATGGCGACAATTTCAGCTGGTGCGGTATCGCGCAGCAGGTTGTCAATGACCAGCCGACCCAACTGGCCGGAAGCACCGGTAATAGCAATCATGTGAACTCTCCCGTATTGGTATCTGTTGCCGCACTCTAACAACAATGCTAACTTTTAGTAAGTACGTACAAAAAGGTTAGTATGGAAATTGCTATCATGAGCGAAAATGTCATACCGCTGAGCGAACAACTGCGCAGCGGCAATTTATTTGCCGGGAAATGTCCGTCCCGGGATGTGTTGAAACATGTCACCAGCCGCTGGGGCGTGCTAATTCTGGTGGCGCTGCGCGATGGTACCCACCGTTTCAGCGATCTGCGCCGGCGCATTGACGGCGTCAGCGAAAAAATGCTGGCCCAGACGCTACAGTGGCTGGAGGCCGATGGTTTTGTTAACCGGGTGGCTTATCCGGTGGTACCGCCCCATGTGGAGTATAGCCTCAGCGAGCTGGGCTATCAGGTCAGCGATAAAGTCGCGGATCTGGCTGACTGGATTGAGAGCAATTTGCCGCAAGTGCTGGCCTCCCGCCGCCAGACGGGGCAGGAGGCTGAGACGCGTTAGCGCGGCGTGGTCAGGTCGATACGGTAAATGCCGAACCCGATATCGTCGTTGCCGACGAACTGCATCGGGTACTGGCCCTGCTCTTTAATGAAGGCCGCCGCCTTGTCGCCTGGCGATGTTTCAAAACGAATATCCAGCTTTGTGGCGCTGTTAATCGGCGCCAGCCGCCAGTTGTTATCCGCCGCCGGGTGGATTTCTCCCTGGGCTTTAATCCAGTTGGCGAGCACGCTGCGGTTTTCATCCGGCGCATCAAAAGCGATATGACCATCGCCGGTGCCGGCGAATTTCCCGCCGTACGCGCGATAGTTATTGGTGGCGACCAGGAAAGTGGCGTCAGGGTCGACAGGTTTACCGTTGAAGGTCAGGTTCTTGATACGTTCCGCCTGCGGATTTAGCGACTGGCATTCGCCGTCGTAACGGGCCGGCTGGGCGACATCAATCTGGTAATTGACCCCGTCAATCACGTCGAAATTATAGGTACGAAAGCCCTCCCAGTTGAGCAACGACTGCGGCTGACTGCTGGTCGGGTCAATTTGGTTGAACTGCCCGGCGGAACACTCCAGCCACTCTTTGACCTCTTTACCGCTCACTTTCACCACCGACAGCGTATTCGCATACTGGTAAAGATCGGCGGCGTTGCGGAAGGTTAACTGGCCTTTTTCCACCTCGACAAAGCCGGCGGGATCGTTTTTCCTGCCGCCGACTTTAAACGGCGCGGCGGCGGATAACACCGGTAAGTCCGCCAGATCCGGATCGCCCTGTATGTATTTCTTCACATAATCGCGCTGGGCGTTATTTACCACCTGTACCGTCGGGTCGTCCTGAATCAACGCCAGATAGCTGTACATCACGTCACTGCTGCTGCCGATTGGTTGAGCGACAAACTGGCGTGTTCCTTCGTGATCGTGCCTGAGGATTTCGCGCAGCTTATCGTCCTGCGCCGCCAGCGATTTTTTGGCGATCGGATCATAAATCGGCCGCGCTTCGGCCCGGGCGTCGGTCACTTTCCAGCTACCCTGGTCGTTGTTGAGCACCAGATCGACCACCCCCAGATGATCTCCCCACATGCCAGGCATCACCGATGGAACGCCGTTGATAGTGCCTTTTTCCAGATTCACGCCTTTAATGCCGGCAAAGTTTTTACCCGGGAAAACGCCGTGGGCGTGGCCAAACAGAATGGCGTCCACGCCGGGTACTTCGCTGAGGTACCAGACGGAGTTTTCCGCCATCGCTTTATACGGATCGCTGGAAAAGCCGGAATGGGCGATAAGTACCACCAGATCGGCCCCTTTAGCGCGCATTTCCGGCACATAGTGGTGGGCGGTTGCGGTGATGTCATTGACGGTCACTTTACCGTCGAGATGCGATTTATCCCAGTTGACTATCTGCGGCGGGACAAAGCCGATATAGCCGACGCGCAGGGTCTGAGGTTTCCCGTCGCGATCGGTAACCGGCGTTGCCTTGATGATATAGGGTGTAAACAGCGGTTTTTGGGTTGCGGCGTCGATCACATTGGCGTTCACATACGGGAATCTGGCGCCGGCCAGCGCCTGTTGCAGGTAATCAAGACCGTAGTTGAATTCGTGATTTCCGAGGCTGCCTACCGCGTAGTCAAGGGTGTTCATCGCCTTGTAAACGGGATGCGTCTCACCGTTTTTTAATTTACCGGCGGCAATATAGTCAGCAAGGGGGCTACCCTGGATCAGATCGCCGTTATCGACCAGTACGCTGTTAGTGACCTGTTGACGCGCCGCGTCAATCAGGGTGGCGGTACGGACCAGCCCGAATCGCTCTGTCGGCGTATCTTTGTAGTAGTCGAAATCCATCATGTTACTGTGTAGATCGGTCGTTTCCAGAATGCGGAAATCAACGGTTGCGGCGTTGACAGAGGCGGATACCAGTGCGGCAAGCAGTGTTACGCTAAACTTATTGATCATAACTCATCCCTGGTTGAGAACCTGATAGCAAAAAACAGATGTATTTGCGTTGCAGTTACATACAGAATTGTGAATGTTGCCAGATTATGTATTCAGGAAACCGGAATCGGTTCACAGATAGCGGAAACCGTATTGCTGAGGTATAAAAACCCTATTGGGAAAACAATAGCTTAACCATATCCGCTGTGCGGTTTCTGCAAAATGATGTGAGGTGGACGATGTTAGAAAAAATTTGCCAGTTGGCGCGTGAGGCGGGGGACGCCATCATGCGCGTTTATGACGGAACGCAGCCGCTACAGGCCAGTCATAAGAGCGACAGCTCGCCAGTGACGGCGGCGGATATTGCTGCCCATGCGATCATTATTCAGGGGCTGGCGGCTATTACCCCTGACATTCCGGTTCTGTCGGAAGAAGATCCCCAGGACTGGGAGGTTCGCCAGCGCTGGCAGCAATACTGGCTGGTGGATCCGCTGGACGGCACCAAAGAGTTTTTAAAACGTAACGGCGAGTTTACCGTCAACATTGCGCTGATTGACGCAGGCAAAGCGGTGCTGGGGGTGGTTTATGCGCCAGTACTGAAGGTGATGTACAGCGCCGCGCAGGGCAAGGCCTGGAAAGAAGAGTGCGGAGTGCGTAAACAAATTCAGGTGCGCGATGGCCGGCCGCCGCGGGTGGTTATCAGCCGCTCCCACGTCGACGATGAGCTGAAAGAGTATCTGCAGCAACTGGGGGAACACCAGACCACCAGCATTGGCTCTTCCCTGAAGTTCTGCCTGGTGGCGGAAGGGGAAGCGCAACTGTATCCGCGTTTTGGGCCGACCAATATCTGGGATACCGCCGCCGGTCATGCGGTGGCGGTGGCGGCCGGGGCCCACGTCCACGACTGGCGGGGGCGGACGCTGGACTACACGCCGCGGGAGTCCTTCCTCAACCCCGGCTTTCGGGTCACTATTTACTGAGTAATTGCTGCAGCAGGGTAATCACCTGCTGCACCTCCTGCTGCGAGAGCGCGCCGTCTTTGGCGAACTGCACGCGCCCGTCTTTATCCAGCACGACAATAGCCGATCCGCCGGATTCCAGATGCCATGCGTTTTTGGCGGCGCCGTTACTGTCGACAATAAACTGCGACCACGGATACTGTTTTTTATTGCCCTCGATACTGCTGCGAACAAACATACCGGTGCCGACAATCGCGTCATCGGTGTTGACGATGGTGGTGGTCTGGTAGCGATCGTGCGGCAGGTTAGCAGCCTTAATAGCTTCGACCAGCGCGGCGTTCATCTCTTTGGCCGATGAGCGGCCGGCGATGTGCTGGATGACGCGTACTTTGCCCGGCAGCCGGGCGCTGTTCCATGCCTGGTAGCTGAAGCTATCGTTTTTCAATACCAGCTCCCCCTTGTCGTTAATCCCGATCGGCGGGACGCGCTGATGGGTTTCGAAGTTATGGGCCGCCGCCATCAGCGGCATCAACAGCAGAGAGAGCGCCAGTGTGGTGCGCAGGGTCATAGGTGACTCCTTATTATCGTTGCAGGTGATCGGACCAGATGGTCCCGACTCAAAAAGCATACGTGGTGTTTCCGTGCTTTTCCCGCAATCGCGGTGCCAGTTTGTGCCGGAACGCACACATTCAGAAAAATTCGAATAGTTATACTGATGGCCGTCAGGAACTGAAAAGAAAACTCTGTGGAAGTGTCATCAAAAGGTAAAAAACGTTATGCACACTGGTGTTCTCTGGTTTCCAGGCTATAGTTTTCTGGCAGCAACATTTTGTGTCTTATCGGTAGGTCTGATTGTGGACCTATACAGGCGCAACACTTAGCAGGAGTTAAAAAACAATGAAAATTTTCCAGCGTTACAATCCGCTCCAGGTTGCGAAGTACGTGAAGATCCTGTTCAGAGGACGGTTATACATCAAGGACGTTGGCGCTTTTGAGTTTGATAAAGGGAAGATTTTGATCCCGAAAGTTAAGGACAAGCAGCATCTTGCGGTGATGTCGGAAGTCAATCGGCAGGTTATGCGTTTACAGACCGAGATGGCTTAAACCGCGGCAGGAAGCAAAATAAACCAGCACCCGGACAGGCGTGCTGGTTTCAGTTTAGCGGCTCAGGTCAGAAACGCCCCTGAACCCCGACATGGCCTTCATACCCATCCATTGCACCTTCAAAACTCTTCAGGTACTTAGCATCCATATAGAAAGTGGTTTTTCTGGCCACGCTGACGCCAACGCCTGTTTGCCATCCGATGTTGTCAACATCCGGACGTATTCCGGTGCGGCCCACCTGTACCGAGGGGGCATCGGCGAAGTTGCCTGCCACATCCGCCGTAACCCACGGTTTAAATAACCCGATAGCCTCGTCAGACGCGCGACGCCCTGACTGCGGGCAGGGTTTTTGTGCCTGATGTCAGCGTCGCTATCTGATAATTATTTATTTTCTGCGGAGGGCAGCTCAGGCGGAAATGTCGCCGGACGCGCATCAATACGGGTCACCAGCAACTGGTCAATGCGGTAGTTATCAATATCCACCACTTCAAACTTGTAGCCGGAGAATTTCACCGAGTCAGTACGTTTGGGAATTTTACGCAGCATATACATCATAAAACCGCCAATGGTCTCGTAGTTTCCGGACTGCGGGAACTCGTCGATATCCAGTACCCGCATGACATCGTCGATAGGCGTACCGCCCTCCACCAGCCACGAATTCTCATCGCGGGCGACAATCTGCTCTTCCATCCCCTGGCCGACCAGATCGCCCATCAGGGTGGTCATTACATCATTCAGGGTGATGATCCCGACCACCAGCGCATATTCATTCATGATCACCGCGAAATCTTCCCCGGCGGCTTTAAAGCTTTCCAGCGCCTCCGACAGTGTCAGTGTATCCGGCACAATCAGCGCATTGCGAATATGGACGCCGCTGTTGAGGGCCAGGCTCTGGTTGCCCAGCACCCGGTTAAGCAACTCTTTAGAATCCACATAGCCGACGATATGGTCGATGTCATCCCGACAGACCAGGAACTTTGAATGGGGATGTTCGGCGATTTTGCTCTTCAGGCTCTGTTCGTCTTCGTGTAAATCAAACCAGATGACGTTTTCCCGGGAGGTCATGGAAGAGGGAACGGTGCGCGATTCCAGCTCAAAAACGTTCTCTATCAGCTCATGCTCCTGCTTGCGCAGCACGCCGGCCAGCGCGCCGGCTTCCACCACGGCGTAGATATCGTCGGAGGTGATGTCGTCTTTGCGCACCATCGGCAGTTTGAACAGGCGGAAGATGATGTTCGCCATGCCGTTAAAGAACCACACCAGCGGGCGGAAGACCAGCAGGCAGAAGCGCATCGGATTGATGATACGTAAAGCGACTGCTTCAGGCGCAATCATGCCGATGCGTTTCGGGGTCAGGTCGGCAAACAGAATAAACAGGCCGGTGACCAGCGAAAACGAAATAATAAAGCTCAATTGTTCGGCTAGCTCGGTGGAGACAAAACGCTCCAGCACGCTCTGAAAAGCCGGGGAGAAGGCGGCGTCACCGACAATACCGCCGAGAATCGCCACCGCGTTGAGGCCAATCTGCACAACGGTAAAGAAAGTACCGGGATTTTCCTGCATCTTCAGGATGCGCTGGGCATTGATGTTGCCCTCATCGGCCAGTAGCTTCAGTTTGATCTTACGTGAGGCGGCAAGGGAGATCTCTGAAAGCGAGAAAAATGCGCTGACGCCGATGAGGAAAAGTATTACTAAAATACTGTTTAACATAGTTTATCCGGCCTTCTGGCCAGATCCTCGGAAGGAAAGTTGATGAGTCCGTGTGGTTATCATCCGCAATGATTCGCGTGGCAGGCTGGCGCCGGTTCAGCGGCGTCTCCGTGGGAGCGAACAGCTCAGGCGCCTGCGACGTGAAGCATGACGGAGCATACTTATAACAACCGATCCGCAGGGGAGGGACCGGCGATTTCTCGGGCTAGTATAGCTTAAGCGCGGGCGGTGCTGCCAGAGGGGCGGCTCGCCACCGGACGCGACGCCCGTAAAGGAGGGGAGGAGCGAGGATGGCTGCCGGCAAACGGGCATGAAAAAGCCGGCCCGTTACCGGCGCCGGCGTGTCGATTTATGGCAGCTTTCAGCCGGCAGTCGCCGTTTCCGGCGGCAGGCAAACGCCGATACCACCGATACCGCAGTAGCCGTAGGGATTTTTATGCAGATACTGCTGGTGATCGTCTTCCGCATAGTAAAACGGGCCGGCGGGGGCGATTTCAGTAGTGATATGACGTTCATCCCCCGATTTAGCCATCGCCTGCTGGAAGCGCTCCAGGCTGGCGCGGGCGGCCTTTTCCTGCTCCGGCGTCAGAGTATAAATCGCCGAACGGTACTGGGTTCCGCTGTCGTTCCCCTGGCGCATGCCCTGGGCCGGATCGTGATTCTCCCAGAACACATGCAGTAACTGCTCATAGCTCACGATGGCGGGATCAAAAACCACGCGCACCGCTTCCGTGTGACCGGTCTGGCCGGAACACACTTCCCGATAGGTTGGATTCGGGGTATAGCCGCCGGCATATCCCGCCGCGGTGCTGTAAACCCCGGGGAGTTGCCAGAACAGACGCTCCACGCCCCAGAAGCAGCCCATGGCAAAGATAGCCGTTTCCATGCCCTGCGGCACGTTAGTCATCGAATGGCCATTAACGGCGTGTAATGTCGCGACAGGCATCGGCGTGTTACGGCCGGGTAACGCCTCTGAGGGGGGTACAAGGTGCGATTTATCAAACAAGCTCACAGTCAGGGCCTCCCGGTGAAATGAGAAAATTCCGAACAACCGTTGCACGGTTGTAACCAGGCGTGTAATTGCAGAGAATACTTCGGCAAAATACCGCTAGATTTAAACATAAGAGATATTGAGGCCCCGGGCCACTTTTCAACCCGACTATTGGGTTTTCTTGTGCCGCAACGCGGCAGGATAGAACTTCCCTCCAGGGGGGCGGGAACAAGGATATTCAGGAGAACACGTGCCACGAATCCATAGATTATTCCTTGCCGGCTTATGCCTGGTGAGCGGCATGGCCGACGCGGCCAACGTGCGTCTGCAGCTCGAAGGGCTGACCGGCGAACTGGAAAAAAACGTACGCGCACAGCTTTCAACGATTCAGAGTGACGAAGTGACGGCAGACCGGCGTTTTCAGGCGCGCGTGGATGATGCGATCCGCGAGGGGCTGAAAGCGCTGGGATACTATGAACCGACCATCACCTTTGATCTGCGTCCGCCGCCGGCTAAAGGCCGTCAGGTGCTGGTGGCGAAGGTCTCTGCCGGCGAGCCGGTGCTGATCGGCGGTACCGATGTGGTGCTGCGCGGCGGCGCCCGCACTGATGAAGACTATCTGGCGCTGCTCGGCAAGCGGCCGGCTATCGGTACGGTGCTTAACCACAGCGACTACGACGATTTTAAAAAAGGGCTGACCAGTGTCGCCCTGCGTAAAGGCTATTTCGACAGCGAATTTAATAAAAGCCAGTTGGGTGTCTCTCTGGAGCGCCGTCAGGCATTCTGGGATATCGATTACGACAGCGGTCAGCGCTATCGCTTCGGCGCGGTCACCTTTGAAGGTTCGCAGATTCAGGAAAGCTTCCTGCAGAATCTGGTCCCCTTTGAGCCCGGCGATGAATACTCTTCCGCCGATCTGGCGGAACTGAACCGCCGGCTGTCCGCCACCGGCTGGTTTAACTCAGTCGTGGTGGCGCCGGAGTTTGAAAAATCCCGCCAGACCAAAATTTTGCCGCTACACGGCGTGGTGACGCCGCGCACGGAAAACTCCATTGAAACCGGCGTCGGCTACTCTACGGATGTTGGACCGCGGGTCAAAGCCACGTGGAATAAACCGTGGGTGAACTCCCGGGGCCATAGCCTGACATCGAGCATCAGCCTGTCGGCGCCGGAGCAGATCCTCGATTTCAGCTATAAAATGCCGCTGCGCAAGAGTCCGCTTGAGCAGTATTACCTGGTTCAGGGGGGTTACAAACGTACCGACCTGAACGACACCAAAGCCGATTCCACCACCCTGGCGTTGTCTCGCTACTGGGAGTTGTCCAGCGGCTGGCAGCGGGCGATTAACCTGCGCTGGAGCCTCGACCACTTTACCCAGGCAAACGTTACTAACACCACCATGCTGCTGTATCCCGGCGTTAGCCTGAGCCGCACCCGCTCGCGCGGCGGCCTGATGCCCAACTGGGGCGATTCTCAGCGCTATTCCGTGGATATATCGGACACCACCTGGGGATCCGATGTGGACTTCCTGGTGTTGCAGGCCCAGAACGTGTGGATTCGTTCGCTTTACGAACGCCACCGCTTTGTGGCGCGCGGCAACCTCGGCTGGATTGAGACCAACGACTTTGACAAAGTACCGCCGGACCTGCGTTTCTTCGCCGGTGGCGATCGCAGTATTCGTGGTTACGACTACAAATCCATTTCACCGAAAAATGACAACGGTAAGCTGACTGGCGCCTCGAAGCTGGCCACCGGATCGCTGGAGTACCAGTACAACGTGACCGGTAAATGGTGGGGGGCGATGTTCGTGGATGCCGGTGAAGCGGTCAACGATATCAAAAAGAGCGATTTTAAAACCGGCGCCGGCGTCGGCGTGCGCTGGCAGTCGCCGGTAGGTCCGATAAAACTCGATTTCGCAGTGCCGGTGGGCGATAAAGACGAGCACGGTTTGCAGTTCTACATCGGTCTGGGGCCTGAATTATGAGTTTATGGAAGAAGATTACCCTCGGAGTACTGACCGTACTGGTATTACTGCTGTGCAGCGTGGCGTTTTTGCTCGGGACCAGCACGGGTCTGCAACTGGTTTTTAAAGCGGCCAATCGCTGGGTTCCGGGGCTGGAAATCAGCCAGATGACCGGCGGCTGGCGCGATCTGACTATCCAGGGGCTGCGCTATCAGCAGCCGGGGATCGACGTTAACGCCGGACGTATTCATCTTGAGGTGAAACTCAGTTGCCTGACCAGCAGCAGCCTGTGCGTGAATAATTTCTCGCTGTCCGATGTTAATGTGGCGGTGGACAGCAAAAAAATGCCGCCTTCCGCGCCGGTCGAGGAAGAAGACAGCGGGCCGCTCGATCTCAGTACTCCTTATCCCATTACCCTGAGCCGGGTGGCGCTGAATAACGTTAACCTCAAAATTGATGATACGACGGTGTCGGTGATGGATTTCAGCACCGGTCTGAGCTGGGAAAGCCGCAACCTGACGCTGACCCCTACCCGTCTTTCCGGTTTGCTGGTGGCGCTGCCGAAAGTGGCTGAGGTGGCTCAGGAGCAGGTGGTGGAGCCGAAAATCGATAATCCGCAGCCTGATGAACCGCCGCTGGGCGAGACGATGCGCGCCCTGTTTGCCAAACCGCTGCTGCCTGAAATGGCCGATGTCAATCTGCCGGTGAACCTGACCATTGAGCGTTTCCAGGCCGAGCAACTGCGCCTGACCGGCGATACGGATATTACGGTGCGTAGTCTGCTGCTGAAAGTCAGTAGTGTGGACGGCCAGATGCGCCTTGAAACTCTGGACGTCGATTCCAGCGAAGGGACGCTTAACGCGACCGGCAGCGCCGAGCTGCGCAATAACTGGCCGGTGGATATCACCCTTAACAGCACGCTGAATGTCGAGCCGCTGAAGGGTGAGAAGGTGAAACTGAAGATTGGCGGCGCTCTGCGCGATAAACTGGATGTCGGGGTGAACCTTTCCGGCCCGGTGGATATGGTGCTGCGCGCGCAGACTGAACTGGCCGAAGCCGGGCTACCGCTGAATCTGGAAGTTATCAGCCAGCAACTGTACTGGCCGTTTAGCGGCGAGAAACAGTTCCAGGCGGATGATGTGCGGCTGAAGCTGAGCGGCAAAATGACCGACTACACCCTGTCGTTCCGTACGGCGGTGAAGGGCCAGGATGTTCCGCCAGCGACGATTACCCTGGATGCGAAGGGCAATGAGCAGCAGGTGAATCTCGATAAGCTGCGCGTCGCAGCGCTGCAGGGCAATATCGATCTCAGCGCGTTACTCGACTGGCAGCAGGCCATCAGTTGGCGCGGCGAACTGTCCCTGAAAGGGATTAATACCGCGCAGCAGTTCCCGGACTGGCCGGCGAAGCTGGATGGTATAGTGAAAACCCGCGGCAGCCTGTACGGCGGTAGCTGGCAATTAGATATTCCGGAGCTGAAGCTGAACGGTAACGTGAAGCAGAATCCGGTAAAAGTCGAAGGCCAGTTAAAGGGCAATAACTATTTGCAGTGGACTATTCCGGGCCTGCACCTGGCGCTGGGGCGCAACAGCGCCGATGTTAAAGGTGAACTGGGGGAGAAAGCGCTGGCGCTGGATGCCACTATTGACGCGCCGCATCTTGATAATGCGCTGCCGGGGCTGGGCGGTAATGCCAAAGGCGTGATCAAAGTACGCGGCGATGTGAAAGCGCCGCAACTGCTGGCGGATGTGACCGCCAATAATCTGCGCTGGCAGGCGTTGACGATAGCGCGCGTGCTGTTGAAAGGGGATGTCACCTCCACCGATCAAATTGCCGGCAATCTGGACTTACGTGTTGATCGCATCGCGCAGCCGGGGCTGGATATCCGCCAGGTGGCGCTGGAGGCGAAAGGGAATGAGAAACAACACCAGCTCCAGTTAAACATTCAGGGGGAGCCGGTTTCCGGGCAACTGGCGCTGAGCGGCAGCTTTAATCGCGCAGAGGAGCGCTGGCGCGGCGAGCTGACCAACACCCGTTTCGCCACCCCGGTGGGCCCGTGGTCCCAGAGTCGGGCCGTGGCGCTGGATTACCGTAACCAGGAACAGATGATTAGCGTCGGGCCGCACTGCTGGACCAACCCCAACGCTGAACTGTGCGTGCCGCAAACCATTGAGGCCGGCGCTAAAGGCCATGCGGCAATTACCCTTAACCGCTTCGACCTGGCGATGCTCAAGCCGTTTATGCCGCCGGAAACTCAGGCGGCGGGCGTCTTCAGCGGTAAGGCGGATGTTAGCTGGGATAGCACGGCGGATGGGCTGCCTCAGGGGCAGGTCACACTGTCCGGCCGCGGCGTGAAGGTGACTCAGGAGGTTAACGGCGCCGTACTCCCGGTGGCGTTCGATACCCTGAACCTCAATGCCGACCTGCGCAATAACCGCGCCCAACTGGGCTGGATGATACGGCTGGTCAATAACGGGCAGTTTGACGGTCAACTGCAGGTCAGCGATCCGCAGGCGCGCCGTGATCTTGCCGGTAACGTCAACATCAGTAACTTTTCTCTGGGGATGGTGAACCCAATCTTCACCCGCGGGGAAAAGGCCTCCGGAATGCTGAACGCCAGATTAACGCTGGGCGGCAATGCCGCGAGCCCGCAACTGTTCGGCGATCTGCGTCTCAGCGATCTGGATATGGAAGGCAACTTTATGCCTTTCGAGATGCAGCCTAGCCAGATATCCCTGCGTTTCAATGGGATGAATTCCGTGCTGCAGGGGATGGTGAACACCCGGCAGGGGCAGATCAGCCTGAACGGCGACGCCGACTGGAGCCAACTGGAAAACTGGCGGGCGCGTATCGCCGCTAAAGGTAGCCGGGTAAGGATTACCGTGCCGCCGATGGTGCGGCTGGATGTGTCCCCGGATGTGGTGTTTGAGGCGACCCCGAGCCTGTTTACCCTTGATGGCAGCGTGGACGTCCCCTGGGCGCGTATCGTGGTGCATGAGGTGCCGGAAAGCGCGGTAGGGGTTTCCAGCGACGAGGTGATGCTGGATAAAGATCTTAAGCCGGAGAAAGAGCAAACGGCGTCGATTCCGATTAACAGCAATCTTTTGATCCATGTCGGCAATAACGTGCGGCTGGATGCGTTTGGTCTGAAAGCGCGCCTGAACGGGGATCTCAAAGTCGCCCAGGATAAGCAGGGACTGGGGCTGAACGGCCAGATCAATATTCCGGAAGGGCGTTTCCACGCTTATGGCCAGGATCTGATTGTGCGTAAAGGGGAACTTCTGTTCTCCGGTCCGCCGGATCAGCCGATACTCAATATCGAAGCCATCCGCAACCCGGAAGCCACCGAAAACGACGTGATTGCCGGGGTGCGGGTCACCGGCACGGCGGATGAACCGAAGGCGGAAATCTTCTCCGACCCGGCGATGTCCCAGCAGGAGGCGCTCTCTTATCTGCTGCGCGGCCAGGGGCTGGACAGCTCCGGCAGCGACAGCGCGGCGATGACCTCTATGCTGATCGGAATGGGGGTTGCACAAAGTGGCCAGGTTGTGGGTAAAATCGGTGAAACCTTTGGCGTCAGTAATCTGGCGCTGGACACGGCTGGGGTAGGGGATTCTTCCCAGGTGGTGGTCAGCGGTTACGTATTGCCGGGTTTACAAGTGAAGTATGGTGTGGGTATCTTTGATTCCCTGGCGACATTGACGTTACGTTATCGTCTGATGCCTAAGCTGTATCTGGAAGCGGTGTCTGGCGTAGATCAGGCACTTGATCTGCTCTATCGATTTGAGTTTTAGCAATGCGAATATTTGTTTATGGCAGTTTACGGCGCAAACAGGGGAACAGCCACTGGATGACCAACGCTCAGTTGCTGGGAGACCATAGCGTCGAAAATTATGCCCTTTACAGTGTGGGTCATTACCCTGGCGCGGTGCCCGGAGAGGGTTCGGTGTACGGGGAGGTGTACCGTATCGATGCTTCCACGCTCGCTGAACTTGACGCGTTGCGCACCAAAGGTGGTGAATATTCACGGCAATTGATTCAAACGCCTTACGGGAGTGCATGGATGTACGTGTATCAGCGTCCGGTAGCAGGGTTACCGCATATCGAAAGCGGCAACTGGCTGGACAGGGATAAATCAAAATCATGATGACAGGACGCCACCTTCGGGTGGCGTTTCTGTTACTGGCACGACATAAGGGATATCTGGTACCGCGGTTCAGGGTTAATTCAGCGCGGCGGTATGGTAATGAGTGAGACGTGTATAGCGCGGCAGACGAACAAAGCTATCGCGCCACGGGGCGAAAACCGGTTTGTCCTGCACTTCCTGATAACGCCGCCACGTCTGGCCGCCGTCGCGGGACAGATACAGATGCGCGCCGTCGCCAATACCTTTCTCCAGCGCCAGCACGGTCCGGCCGGCATAAATTTCCCCCAGCCTGTCAATATGTTCCATAACCAGCCTGAGGCTATCGTCGCTTTGCAACTGATACAGACCGTAACGCGTTGGCCGATCGCTGGGCCGGGTAAGGAAAATCTCCCCCTGCGGCGATTGCGCGAGGCTGTGGATATCGGTAGCGAGTAGACGTTCCTGGCTGTCGGAAATGATCTGGTAAAGAAAACGCCGATCTCCCCGGCCATCCGGCAGCGAAACGGTGATGTCCGCCAGTAACCGTTGGTGGTTATCCAGGTACCAGTGCAGGCGATACAGCGTGACCCCCGGCTCGCTGGCGCGGGTGGCAAGAATGTTGTTGCGCCTGAGCAGCGGGCGAATGTCCGCCATGGTTTGCCAGCTTTTCCCCCGGTCAGCAGAGACAGACAGCGTGTAGTTACCGGCCGCCCACAGTTTTCCGGCATCATCGAAGGCAATCAGCTTCTGCGGGTCAATCCGCGCTTCGCTGTCTGACTTCGGGAACTGCCATTCCGCCAGCGGCTGCCATTTTGCTCCGCCATCCGGGCTATACCAGGCGGCGCTATCATAGTTGAAGGGGTTGGTAAGGATCAGGATGCACTCGCCCCGCGGCGCACAGACCCGGGAGTGGACATCCCCCAGCCACTGAGCCGCCAATTGCAATTTCCCCTGATTATCCAGATGCATGATGCTGGTCAGCGTTGGGTTGAGCCGGTCTGGCTGGTTATAACGATTGAACACCTCAAACTGGTTCTGCGTATTGCTTATCAACTGATCCGGCGGCGCCAGACGGGCATTCAGCAACCGCGGCATCAGCGGCTCAAGCCGCGACAGGGGGGGGCGTAGTGGCGGATGACTCGCCGGCGATCGCGGTCAAGCTCGTAATTTTCGACGCTGAACAGCGGCTCGCTGCTGAGAAGCAGGGCGCCATCTTTAAAACTGTTGATAGTCAACTGCTCTGATTTTATCGGCACCGGACTACTGACCGGCTGCGCTTGCCACGGTACTTTGGGCAGAAACAGGTTAAAGATAAACATCCCGGACCAGAGAAAAGCGGCGAGGGTTACCAGCGCCAGAAACAGCAGCCGGCGTTTCAGGGTGTTAAACATTAGGCCAACTCCCGGATAATCACGCTGGCCCCGGCCTGGCCGGTAAAACGGTGGATTACGCCGCGCAGGGTAAACCAGTCGTCGACGCCGGAGGACAGAACCCGGGTGGCCAGAAATGCCAGCTCAAGAAAAACCAGAATACTGCCAACGCACAGCAGCGAGAGAGCAAACAGGTCCAGCACCATTGCGGCGGATTTCCAGCTATCCAGGAGCGCCAGCGAACCAGAGGTCAGCGTCTCATACAGCTCCATACCGAGCACGATTAATGGCAGGAAGAGGGAAAAGCCGTACAGTAATTTATACATCAGCGCCATCTGCCGATCACCGGGATGAAGAACGTGGTTTTTCAGGTACAGGCCGCCATCGCTGGCGTTATACAGGGCCTGAACTTCATGGTCGCTACGGCGCCAGACCGCGACGACATGGTCATCGCTGGCGATAAACGGTGGATGGCGGCGGCGGAAAATGGGGTGTAGCTGCTGGACGAAATCGATAATTTGCCAGTGCAGGGATAAGGGGGTGCCGTCGCACTGGAATGACACACCGTGATAATCGCGCTGAAAACGCCCGCTGCCGCGCGACCAGGCGCTGAAATGGGGATTTTTGACTTGCCCTTCCACAACGCGATAGCGATCCGGCAAAACGGCATCCCGGAGAAACGGGATCAGGCGCTGCCGGGCGGCGCCCGGCGCAGTACCCGGCTGCTGGCAGAAAGCGTAATTCCCCTGCCTGGCCAGCTCGAGCTTGTTCAGCAGATCGCGCATCCCCGGGTGTAGCGCCAGGGCGCCGCGATGCAGCAGCATGGCGAGTCCAATACCCGCCGCCATCAGCCCCGCCAGGGCGATCAGGGTGCAGACGATCGCCAGCCAGACATTCTGGTAGGTAAACATCGGCCAGACGGCGGCGGCGCAGACCAGAGAGCCTGCCAGCAGCAGCAGGAACTTATTGGTTAAAGGCTCTCTGGTATGCCCCTGTTCGATCAGGGTAGCGCCATCGCTGAGCCAGTGGATCCAGTAACTGCCATCCTGCATCCGGTGGGCGCCGATATGCAGCGGTCCGCCAGTTTTCAGGCGCGAGAAGCGTTCGGGATCGCGAAAGAAACGTTTATCGGTGTAGAAGGCCCGATCGTGGCTCGCCAGGCGCAGCAGGTTCTGTTGCTCAGATGCGCCAACGCTAAATCCGGTAAAATGCAGTGTGAAGTAATGAATGTTTTTCACGGGATTCCATTCTCCGTGGGGCAGCGACATTCCGTTGTCGCGAACCGGCAGGGCGGAGATAGCCTCCCTGCCGGAAAGTTTTATTTCTTCGCAGCGCGTTCGAAAGAGGAGACGATCTCCGCTTTAGCGGCGTCGGCATTATCCCAGCCGTCAACTTTCACCCACTTACCTTTTTCCAGATCTTTGTAGTGTTCAAAGAAATGGGTGATTTGGGCGCGCAGCAGCTCCGGCAGGTCGTTCACATCTTTGATGTGATCGTACTCTTTGCTCAGTTTGGTGTGCGGTACCGCAACCAGCTTGGCGTCTTCGCCGGCTTCGTCGGTCATTTTCAGTACGCCTACCGGGCGGCAGCGCACTACTGAACCCGGCTGCAGCGGGTATGGGGTCGGCACCAGCACGTCAACCGGGTCGCCGTCCAGAGACAGAGTGTGGTTGATGTAGCCGTAGTTGCACGGGTAGAACATCGCTGTCGACATGAAGCGGTCAACAAACAGTGCGCCGCTCTCTTTGTCGATTTCGTATTTGATCGGATCCGCGTTAGCCGGGATTTCGATGACAACGTAGATATCTTCCGGCAGATCTTTGCCTGCGGGAACGTTGAGTAAACTCATGTCTGTTTCCTTTACGAGTGTGGCAAACAAGTGCCGGGTATTATAGCCAACTGAAACTGAATGTCCTGCTCTGTTTTTTGTCGTCTTGTGGTTTGGCGGCGCGTTCAGAGCGCTTTTTGCAGGCTAAAAATCCATAACTCCGACAGGTTTATGAATAAAAATATGAAAACGTTTTCATTCTGAAAAATCTACTGTTGCGCCATTGAAAAAAAACGCCTTTTACGCCCGACCGCGAGCGCTTCTGGCAGGCTGCTTTGACCTCTGCCGTCTCCCTGGGCTTTTTATGACTTTTCTGAAGTGTGATGTAACGCATCCGGTTACATTGCTCATTGTCTATAGTTTTTCCCGATGGTGATTCTTTGACCAATAATCATCCCGGGAGGATGTCTTATGTGGAAGCGCTTACTTCTTGTTACCGCCGTTTCGGCAGCCATGTCGTCTATGGTCGCCGCGGCGCCTCTGACCGTGGGTTTTTCCCAGGTCGGTTCTGAATCCGGCTGGCGGGCGGCGGAAACCAGCGTGGCAAAGCAGGAGGCGGAAAAACGCGGCATTACGCTGAAAATCGCTGACGGCCAGCAAAAACAGGAAAATCAGATTAAAGCCGTACGCTCATTCATCGCTCAGGGCGTGGACGCTATATTTATTGCGCCGGTGGTGGCGACCGGTTGGGAGCCGGTGCTGAAAGAGGCCAAAGAGGCGGAGATCCCGGTGTTCTTGCTGGATCGCTCCATTGATGTGAAAGACAAATCGCTGTACATGACCACCGTCACCGCCAATAACGTCCTCGAAGGGGAGCTGATCGGCGACTGGCTGGTGAAAACCCTTGATGGCAAGCCGTGTAATGTCGTGGAGCTGCAGGGAACCGTGGGGGCCAGCGTGGCTATCGACCGGAAGAAAGGCTTTGCCCAGGCCATCAGTAAAGCTTCCAATATCAAAATCATTCGTTCCCAGTCCGGCGACTTTACCCGCAGTAAGGGTAAAGAGGTGATGGAAAGCTTTATTAAGGCCGAGAACAACGGCAAAAACATCTGCATGGTTTACGCCCATAACGATGATATGGTCATCGGCGCCATTCAGGCCATTAAAGAGGCTGGGCTGAAGCCGGGCAAAGATATTCTCACCGGCTCTATCGATGGGGTGCCGGATATTTATAAAGCGATGATCGACGGCGAAGCCAACGCCAGTGTTGAGTTGACCCCGAATATGGCCGGCCCGGCCTTCGATGCGCTGGAAAAATACAAGCAGGATGGCACCGAGCCGCCGAAACTGACTCTGACGAAATCGACCCTGTATCTGCCGGATACCGCTAAAGAAGAACTGGAGAAGAAGAAAAACATGGGCTACTGAGCCTGTTGCGGGGGCGAGCCAGGCTCGCCCCGGTTCTCTTGCCAGTGAAACAGGAGTCCGGTAATGAATGGGCATAACGGTCAGGAAATTTTGCGCACCGCCGGGTTGTGCAAATTTTTCCCCGGCGTGAAGGCGCTGAATCAGGTGGATTTTTCCCTTAACCGTGGGGAAATTATGGCATTACTGGGTGAGAACGGCGCCGGCAAGTCCACCCTGATCAAAGTACTGACCGGCGTGTATCAGAAAGACAGCGGGGAGATTTTCCTCGAAGGGCAGTCGGTGGCGCCGCGCCACACCGCCCATGCCCAACAGTTGGGTATCGGTACTGTCTACCAGGAGGTGAATCTGTTGCCGAATATGTCGGTGGCGGATAACTTATTTATTGGCCGCGAGCCGCGACGCTTTGGTTTTATTTGTCGCAAAACGATGGAGCGCAGAGCGCAAGCGTTGATGGCGTCTTACGGCTTTCAACTGGATGTGCGCGAGCCGTTGAATCGCTTTTCGGTAGCGATGCAGCAAATTGTCGCCATCTGCCGGGCTGTCGATCTTTCGGCAAAAGTCCTGATCCTCGACGAACCGACCGCCAGCCTGGACGCCAAAGAGGTGGAGATGCTGTTTACCCTGATGCGCCAGCTGCGCGATCGGGGTGTCAGTCTGATCTTCGTCACCCATTTTCTCGATCAGGTTTACCAGGTCTGCGATCGGATCACCGTATTGCGCAACGGCGGCTTTGTCGGTACCCGTAATACCCGGGATCTGCCGCAGATCGAACTGGTGAAGATGATGCTCGGGCGCGAACTGGAGGCCCATGCCCTGCAGCGGGCCGGGCGCACGCTGCTGAGCGACAAACCGGTGGCGGCGTTTCACAACTATGGCCGCAAAGGGACGATTCAACCGTTCGATTTGCAGGTCCGCCCCGGCGAAATTGTCGGGCTGGCGGGGTTGCTGGGTTCCGGCCGTACCGAGACGGCAGAGGTGATTTTTGGCATCCACCCTGCCGACAGCGGCACGGCGTGGATTAAAGGCAAGCAGCGTAAACTGCGCTCACCGCATCAGGCGTCATGTCTGGGGATTGGTTTCTGCCCCGAAGATCGAAAAACAGACGGTATCATCGCCGCCGCCTCGGTGCGGGAAAATATCATTCTGGCGCTGCAGGCTCAGCGCGGCTGGCTGCGCCCTATTCCGCGTAAAGAGCAGGATCAGATAGCCGGGCGCTTTATCCGTCAGTTGGGGATCCGCACGCCGGGGCCGGAGCAACCGGTGGAGTTTCTCTCCGGCGGCAATCAGCAAAAAGTACTGCTGTCGCGCTGGCTGCTGACGCGTCCGCAGTTTTTGATCCTTGATGAACCGACGCGCGGGATCGACGTTGGCGCCCATGCGGAAATCGTGCGTCTGATCGAAACGCTGTGCGCTGACGGGTTGGCGCTGCTGGTGATCTCCTCCGAACTTGAAGAGCTGGTGGGTTACGCCGATCGGATAGTGATCATGCGCGATCTGCAACAGGTGGCGGAGCTCCCGCTGGAGCGGCTGTCGGTGTCGGCTGTCATGAATGCTATCGCGGCCTAAGGAGTCACAGGTGATGCCCCGATCGTTAACAAACAGCGGCGCCTCTGGCCGCAAATTTCGCTGGCCTCCCGGCGTGCCGCAACTGACGGCGCTGTTGCTGGTGCTGCTGGTGGATGGCATGGTCGCCAGCCATTTCTTCCAGATTGTGTTACAGGACGGGCGGCTGTTCGGCAGCCCGATCGATATCCTTAACCGGGCGGCGCCGGTGGCGCTGCTGGCATTGGGGATGACGCTGGTGATCGCCACTGGCGGTATTGATCTGTCGGTCGGCGCGGTGATGGCGATTGCCGGCGCTACGGCGGCCTCCCTGACGGTACAGGGTTACAGCCTGACGGTGGTGCTGCTGGGGGCCCTCGCCAGCGGTGTGTTGTGCGGGCTGTGGAACGGTATCCTGGTGGCGGTCCTGAAGATTCAGCCGTTTGTCGCCACGCTGATTCTGATGGTGGCCGGGCGCGGCGTGGCCCAGTTGATTACCTCCGGCCAGATAGTCACCTTCAACTCGCCGTCGCTGGCATGGCTGGGCAGCGGTTCGCTGTTGCTGTTTCCGACGCCGGTGATCATTGCGCTGGTGACGCTGATTCTGTTCTGGCTGTTGACCCGCAAAACCGCCCTCGGGCTGTTTATTGAGGCGGTGGGGATCAATATCCGCGCGGCGAAAAACGCCGGTGTGAAAACCCGCCTTGTGGTGATGCTGACCTATCTGCTCAGCGGCCTGTGCGCCGCTATCGCCGGCATTATCGTTACCGCGGATATTCGCGGCGCCGATGCCAACAACGCCGGACTGTGGCTGGAGCTGGACGCTATTCTGGCGGTAGTGATCGGTGGCGGCTCTCTGATGGGCGGGCGCTTCAACCTTGCGCTGTCAGTGGTGGGGGCGCTGATTATCCAGGGCATGAATACCGGTATCCTGCTTTCCGGTTTTCCGCCGGAGCTCAATCAGGTGGTCAAAGCGCTGGTGGTGTTGTGCGTGCTGATTGTGCAATCGCCGCGGTTTATCAGTCTGTTAAAAGGAATGCGCCGTCATGATCAAACGTAACCTGCCGCTGATGATTACGCTGGCGGTGTTTGTGCTGGGGTATCTGTATTGCCTGACACAGTTTCCCGGTTTCGCGTCCACCCGGGTGATTTGCAACATTCTTACCGACAACGCTTTTCTCGGCATTATCGCGGTCGGCATGACATTTGTGATCCTCTCCGGTGGGATCGATCTTTCTGTGGGGTCGGTCATCGCCTTTACCGGCGTGTTTCTCGCCAAAGCGATCGGCGTGTGGGGAATTTCGCCGCTGCTGGCATTTCCGCTGATCCTTGTGATGGGCTGCGCCTTCGGGGCGTTGATGGGGCTGTTGATCGACGGTCTGAAGATCCCGGCGTTTATCATTACCCTGGCCGGGATGTTTTTTCTGCGCGGCGTCAGTTATCTGGTCTCCGAAGAGTCGATCCCGATTAACCATCCGATTTATGACACCCTCTCCGGGCTGGCGTGGCGTATTCCCGGCGGCGGACGCCTGAGCTTTCTCGGCCTGCTGATGCTGCTGGTGGTGGTTCTGGGGATTTTCCTCGCTCACCGCACCCGCTTCGGCAACCAGGTATATGCCATTGGCGGTAGCGCCACCTCCGCCAGCCTGATGGGGATCTCCACCCGCAGTACCACTATCCGGATTTATATGCTGTCGACCGGGCTGGCGACGCTGGCGGGGATTGTGTTTTCCATTTACACCCAGGCTGGATATGCGCTGGCGGGGGTCGGCGTGGAGCTGGACGCCATTGCGTCGGTGGTGATTGGCGGTACGCTGCTCAGCGGCGGAGTCGGCACTGTGCTGGGTACCCTGTTCGGGGTGGCGATTCAGGGATTGATTCAGACGTATATCAATTTTGACGGCACGCTCAGCTCGTGGTGGACCAAAATAGCCATCGGTATTCTGCTGTTTATCTTTATCGCCCTGCAGCGTGGGCTAACGGTGCTGTGGGAAAACCGCCAGCATGCGTCGGTCACTCGGGTGGCGACAGCGGGGCAGGAAAAACAGGGCGCCTGAGCGCCCTGATAAGAGGTTAATCGTCCGGGAATTCGCGGATAAAGCGTTCCACGTCGTCGACCATATGCTGGTTGCCGACAAAGAACGGGCGGCGCTGGTGCAGGCTTTGCGGGATAATATCCAGAATACGCTGCTTGCCGTCGCTGGCCTTACCACCGGCCTGTTCGGCGAGGAATGCCATCGGGTTACCTTCGTACAGCAGACGCAGCTTGCCTTCGGGATGGCTGGCGGTGCTGGGGTAGAGATAGATACCGCCCTTCAGCAGGTTACGGTGGAAGTCCGCCACCAGCGAGCCGATGTAGCGTGAGGTATAGGGGCGCTGAGTGGCGTGATCCTCTTCCTGGCAGAATTTGATGTACTTTTTCACGCCCATCGGGAATTTGATGTAATTCCCTTCGTTAATGGAGTACATATTGCCGCGCGCCGGGAAACGC
Organism: Entomohabitans teleogrylli; assembly: GCF_001484765.1. Taxonomy (GTDB): domain Bacteria; phylum Pseudomonadota; class Gammaproteobacteria; order Enterobacterales; family Enterobacteriaceae; genus Entomohabitans; species Entomohabitans teleogrylli. Next base: position 232,222 of record NZ_LLXO01000012.1, read on the forward strand.
ATACGCTCCTGACTCAGGCAGAACACCCCGAGTGATGGATCATAGGTAAAAGCATGGACACCGCAGCCGGTGGTGTAAACCAGCATGGTGGAGGAGCCGTAAACCACATAACCGGCGGCGACCTGTTTGTTGCCGGGCTGCAGGAAATCTTCGATGGTGACCGGGGTGCCGGGCGGCGTAATGCGGCGGTAGATAGAGAAAATCGTGCCGACAGAGACGTTAACGTCAATATTGGAGGAACCGTCCAGCGGGTCCATCAGAATCACATACTTGGCGTGCTCGCAGCCGTCAAAAACGACAATTTCATCTTCTTCTTCAGAAGCGATCCCCGCCACAATGCCACGGGCTTTCAGCGCTGCTTTGAGTTTTTCGTTAGCGAACAGGTCGAGCTTCTGTTGCACTTCGCCCTGCACGTTTTCAGCACCGCTGGCACCCAGGATATCGACCAGACCGGCCTTGTTGATATCGCGGTGGATGATCTTGGCGCCGAGCTTTATTGCCGACAGCAGTGAGGTCAATTCACCGGTGGCGTGGGAGAACTCATGCTGCTTCTCGACAATAAATTCACCTAGCGTTTTCATAACACTCTGTTCCCTGCTTTAGTAGGTTGCGTTTATAGGTTGGGTAAAACGAGCACAACAATCTTAACAAACTTTCAAAACCGCGTGCGTGGGTGAATCGCTACAGCTATAGGTATAAATTCCCAAAAGACGTTTATTAGCGGATATATGAACGGGTAGAATGTGCGGCGAACGATAAAAAGGATAGTGATTATGCGCATTCATATTCTGGGGATTTGTGGCACGTTTATGGGCGGACTGGCGCTGCTGGCTCGCACTCTGGGCCATGAGGTTACTGGCTCCGATGATAACGTTTATCCGCCGATGAGCACCCTACTTGAAAAGCAAGGTATTGAGTTAATTGAAGGTTATGATCCTGCGCAGCTTGAGCCGCGTCCGGACCTGGTGATCATCGGCAATGCGATGAAGCGCGGGAATCCGTGCGTCGAAGCGGTGCTGGAAGACAATATTCCCTATATGTCCGGCCCCCAGTGGCTGCATGACTTTGTGCTGCGCGAACGCTGGGTGATCGCCATCGCCGGTACTCACGGCAAGACAACCACGGCGGGTATGGCGACGTGGATTCTGGAAGTGTGCGGCTATCAGCCGGGCTTTGTTATCGGCGGGGTGCCGGGCAATTTCGACGTGTCTGCCCGCCTTGGCGACAGTCCGTTTTTCGTGATCGAAGCGGATGAATATGACTGTGCGTTTTTCGACAAACGCTCTAAGTTCGTCCATTACTGCCCGCGCACCCTGGTACTGAATAATCTGGAATTCGATCACGCCGATATCTTTGACGATCTGAAGGCGATTCAGAAACAGTTCCATCATCTGGTGCGCATTGTGCCAGGGAAAGGCAAGATTATCTGGCCGGAAGGCGATGCCAATCTTAAGCAGACGATGGCGATGGGCTGCTGGAGCGAGCAGGAACTGGTCGGCGAACAGGGACACTGGCAGGCGAAGAAGGTAAACACCGATGCCTCTCACTGGGAAGTGTTCCTGGACGGCGAGCGGGTCGGGGAAGTGAACTGGTCGCTGGTGGGCGAACACAATATGTTCAACGGCCTGATGGCGATCGCCGCCGCGCGTCATGTGGGAGTCTCCCCGGCTGAAGCAGCCCGGGCGCTCGACAGCTTTGTTAACGCCCGCCGCCGCCTGGAGTTGCGCGGTGAAGCCAATGGCGTCACGGTGTATGACGATTTCGCCCATCACCCGACGGCGATTCTGGCTACCCTGGCGGCGCTGCGTGGCAAAGTCGGCGGCACGGCGCGGATTATCGCGGTGCTGGAACCACGCTCCAACACCATGAAAATGGGCATCAGTAAAGACGATCTGGCGCCGTCCCTGGGACGCGCGGACGAAGTGTTTCTCTACCAGCCGCCGCATATTCCGTGGCAGGTGGCCGAAGTGGCTGATGCCTGTGTGCAGCCCGCGCACTGGAGCGCCGATATTGATACCCTGGCTGAGATGATCGTGAAAACCGCTCAGCCCGGCGATCATATCCTGGTGATGAGCAACGGGGGTTTCGGTGGCATTCATCAGAAGCTGCTGGAGGGTCTGGCGAAGAAACAACAGTCAGAGCCGCAGGGGTAAGGTAAGCGGCGATTGCGCCAGCCCATAAAACGAAAAGCCGCATTCTGATGCGGCTTTTTTCTGCCATTTTGCCTGGCGGCTCTGCGGGATGGCTTATCAAACGCCGCCGGTTACTCCCGGGGCCGTTATTCCTGGCCTTCCGCCAGCTCGCGCAGATACTGGAAAATCTGGCGTGACGATTTCGGCGGTTTATTGCCGGCTTTCTCTTTCTGGGCATTGCGCACCAGCGAGCGTAGCTGCTGGCGATCGGCAAGCGGATACAGCCCGATAACTTCAGCAATCACATCGTCGCCTTCATCAATCAGCCGGTCGCGCAGGGATTCCAGTTTATGGAATAGCGACACCTGCTGGTTATGGCGGTTTTTCAACTTATCCAGCGCCTGGCGAATGGGATCGACGTCGCGCTGTCGCAGCATTTTACCAATCAGCTGTATCTGGCGGCGGCGGCCCTCTTTTTTGATTTTCTGCGCCAGGTCAATGGCGGCGCGCAGATCGTCGTCAAGGGGGATTTTATCCAGGGCATTTTTGCCCAGTTCAACCAGTTCCACGCCAAGGCGCTTCAGCTCTTCGGCATCGCGCTTAATTTCACTTTTACTGACCCAGATAATCTCGTCATCGTCGTCGTTTTCGTTATCCGGAACGTCATCGAGCCAGTCTTCGGGCTGCTTCGTCATCTCAGGCTCCTTAAAAAAGAGGCTAATACTACCAGTTCAGGCGCACACTGAGAAAGGGTTCTCTGTTAGACTTCAGTGCAGTCTATCTGTTTTGGTTGAGTCTGAAGGGCGTCACTGCGACGCGGCTTCCCTTACATTATGGCACTCGCGATGAATCTAATCACACAAGTTGCGCAGCAGCGCAAAACCCTGGAACAGGCAGTGGCTCAGGCGCTGGAACTGGCTGCCGGCAAGGCCGACGGCGCGGAAGTGGCGGTCAGTAAAACCACCGGGATCAGCGTCAGCACGCGCTATGGCGACGTCGAGAATGTCGAGTTCAATAGCGATGGCGCATTAGGCATCACCGTTTATCACCAGAATCGCAAGGGTAGCGCCTCTTCCACGGATTTGAGTCCGGATGCTATCGCGCGCACCGTGCAGGCGGCGCTGGATATTGCCCGTTACACCTCAGCCGATCCCTGCGCTGGCGTAGCGGATAAAGAACTGCTCGCCTTTGAAGCGCCGGATCTGTCGCTGTTTCACCCGGCGCAAATCGATGCCGATCGCGCCATCGAACTGGCGGCCCGGGCCGAGCAGAGCGCCCTCGACGCCGACCCGCGCCTCACCAATACCGAAGGCGGAAGTTTTAACAGCCACTACGGGATTAAAGTTTTCGGCAACAGCCATGGCATGTTGCAGAGCTACTGCTCCACCCGCCACTCGCTGTCGAGCTGCGTGATTGGCGAAGAGAATGGCAGTATGGAACGAGACTACGCCTATACCATCGGTCGCGCGATAGAAGATTTACAGAGCCCGGAATGGGTCGGGGCGGAGTGCGCGCGCCGTACTCTGTCGCGGCTGGCGCCGCGCAAACTCTCCACCATGCAGGCGCCGGTGATTTTTGCCGCCGAAGTGGCGACCGGGCTGTTCGGCCACCTGGTGGGGGCCATCGCTGGCGGCGCCGTATACCGTAAATCGACGTTTCTGCTCGATGCGCTGGGCAAACAGATTCTGCCTGACTGGCTGACCATTGAAGAACATCCTCATCTGCTGAAAGGGCTGGCGTCGACGCCATTTGACAGCGAAGGGGTCGCCACCCATCGGCGGGATATCGTTAAAGACGGCGTGCTGCAGCAGTGGCTGTTAACTAACTACTCGGCGCGTAAGCTGGGCCTGAAAAGCACTGGCCATGCCGGCGGGATCCATAACTGGCGCATTGCCGGTCGCGGTCCGGACTTCGCCGGGCTCCTCAAAGAGATGGGGACCGGCCTGGTGGTGACAGAGCTGATGGGCCAGGGCGTGAGCGCCATTACCGGCGACTATTCGCGTGGTGCTTCCGGTTACTGGGTGGAGAACGGCGAAATTCAGTATCCGGTCAGCGAGATCACCATTGCCGGTAATCTGCAGGATATGTGGCGCAATATCGTAACGATTGGCGACGATATTGAAACCCGCAGTAATATTCAGTGTGGTTCGGTACTGTTGCCGGAGATGAAAATCGCTGGTCAGTAAGTTCACGGGCGCAGTCTGCCGTGCCCGTCTGTCTGATAGTAAAGAGGTGAGCCAATGCGTAAATCTGTGGTTGCTATGCTGGCGGTATCGGCGCTGTTATTAACCAGTACCAGCGCGCTGGCGCGGGATCTGGCAGATGATATGGATACCCTGAACGACAGTTACAAAACGGTGCTGAAGACCGATAGCCCGACGGAACTGAAGGATGCGCTCAACACGATGCGCGCCGCCGCGCTGGATGCGCAGCAGGCCACCCCGCCAAAACTGGAAGGCAAGGCGCCGGACAGCCCGGAAATGAAGGACTATCGTCACGGGTTGACGATTCTCGTCGGCCAGATTGACGGCGCCCTGAAACTGGCGGCTGAAGGCAAGCTCAAAGAGGCGCAGATCGCGGCGGAAGGATTTAAGCAGACCCGCAATACTTATCATGAGAAATACCGTGAGTAAGCCGGGAACGGGCGCTGGCGCATTGCTGTTCAGGCGCTGTGCGGCAGGAAATGACCACTGCCTGGTCGCTGGCGAAGCGGCGTAGTGGTCTGTCGCCATTTATCTGGTTACAGGGATTTGCACCGATGAATAGCACACCACGTCCCCATGATTTACTCTGGCTTGCCGATAGTAGTGCGCTGGAAGGCTTTACCGAGCCCTGGGTTGCCGCTCAGTGGCGCCCGGCATTGCCGGTGGTGGTGCGGCGGGATGCGGCGCGTATCGGGCGAATTCCGGTGCTCATTCGCGGTATGCGCCACCAACAGCTGGCCGCCGGTTGGGTCAACGCCAGCCGGATTATACGGACGGTGATGCCGGAGTCGCTGACGGATACCCGGCGACTGCTATGCTCGCCGTTTGTTTCCCAGCCGCCGGTGCAGGGAGCCATTCAACTGGCGATGCAGATCTGGCCCTGGACATGGGGGATTACCGGCGATGTCGGTTATAGCCTGGCGACCGAAATCCCGCTGCTCCATGCCACTGGCGAACTGAATTTGCTAATTCGGGCGCCGCTGGCGCACAGCCGGGAGGCCTTTCGGCCGTGGCTGAGTCGGGTAAACCAACTTCCCTGCCGGACTGCGACCCAGGTAGAGACGCCTTATGGCGGTTTCGCGCTGGCGGAGTGGCTACAGGAAGGGCGTGTATTACTGAAAACTCACTACGGAACGCGTCTGGTCAGCGATCCCTGGCATATCCCCGGAGAATGAAATCTCTCGTCCTGTCTTAAATTTTTCACCGCCGCGGCGGACTGGCGCCGCCAGGCGTAACCTTCATATCCCTTATCGATAATCCCTGGTCACAGCAGGCGCTTTTATGCGGCAAACTGCGCGTCAGATGTCCTGACCCTCTGAGAATTCACCGGGCTTGATGTCGTATTTGATGGGCGTTAATGCAGGTAAGTTCATCATTATTAATGAGTTATTGCTATTTAAAGTGGCGTTAATGGCTGGCGCCATCGGCACTACCTGACATTTGGCGACGCTATGAGGGTAGAGCGCCAGATAAGTATTCCTGATAGCAAGCCTGAATTTTGCGCTACTTCGCAAAAACAAACATTAGCAACCCTGTTATTTCTGCTCATCCCCTGGCGCCGTAACGTGATTTCAATCACATAAAACCGCGGAAAAACGGTCATTCACGTTATTTATGTGGGACAGATCACTCTGACCTGCCCCTTTTCCACTTCGAAGTGGAAAACAACTCGCTACAAACCTTTCCTTGCGGGAACTAAGTTTATACCCATCAACAGTCAGGTTACTGCCCGCAGGCAGTAGCGAAACCATCAGGCAACAGCGAAGCAGGCAGTATGAATAAGGGAGCCGTAACAGTGAACGAAGCCGGAAACGGTCAGGCACAGCAAACCGAACAATTAGCAGTACGCGCGCTGGGCTGGGTATTTGACCTGCTGAAAAGCAGAAACATTATCCCTAATCCGGTGCAGGAACAGATGATGACATCCCACGTACGGGCCATGGCGCACCGTTCTGTGACCGGCGAACCGCTGCCGGAAGTGGACGCCAGCCTGTTTGAAGAGATCTCTGATGATTCCATGGAGATGGCGCGGTCGATAGTCCGGGAATTTGGCAATTTGCCTGAAGAAGAAGCCTGGCTGCTGTCGGTGCACTTCGAAGTGGCAAAAGACAATCTTTAATTTTCAGGAGAGCAACATGGAACAGATTACCGTAGTGATTGGCGATCGTCTGGGTAAAGGCCAGAAAGTGGCGGCAGGCGTCGAGCTGGCGGGCGGTCGCGCCGTGGTGGTACCGGGCGTGGCGGCGGATATGAAGCTGGGTGACGTGATGAAAGCGGAAAACGCCACCTTCGGGATCTCATTCTGCGGCAGCGGCGGCGCCGGGGCGATCACCGCGCAGAACAAATATGGTTATAAGGCGAAATACGGTATGCGCTCTGTGGAAGAGGGCGTAACGGCTATCAACGAAGGCTTCAACGTACTGGGCTTCGGCTTCATGGACAAGGAAGAACTGGGCACGAAACTGGTGGAAGCCTGGAAGAAAAAATACGGCGGCTGAACATGAAAGAACAGTTCACCACGACAGTCACCGTAAGCGGTAAGGGGAGCAGCAAGGCGCAGGCCTTTGCTGATGCCCTGAACCATGTCCAGGGCGCAGTAATGAAAAGCCAGCCGCATATTCTGTTACGCATTGAGCCTCAGGATATTCGGGTTATCCAGGCGCAGTACAAGTCGCGCAAAGAAGCGTTTCTGTTCTTCTTCCTGCGCCGGGAGCGGCATACCTTCAGCGTTACGCTGGAGGTGACGGTCAACGTGACAGCCATCAATCTCGACAAGGTGGATTTTGTCGCGCAATAACCACCGAAGCATCAACAGAAGGTTACCAGGATGTTCTTAATAATATTAATAAAATCGCTCATTATCGGCGCCCTGGTTGGCGTGGGTGTGGGCGCAGGGGCTGCACGCATGTTCCACGCTCCCACCACGCAAGGGATGGGGGCATTCCGCACATTAGGTGAGTTGAATTCCTGCGAAGGGGATCCGGCATCGCATTTCTCCTTTGGTCTGGGGTTCTTCTTTAATGCCTGGGCATCATCCGTTGCCGCGGGCTCATTCACTCAGGATGTCGATCACCGCATCATTCCTAACTGGGGCGCAGCCGCGCTGATGATCAAAAACCGCAATGTCGCAGAGACACTGCACGATCCGAAGAAAATGGCGATCTCCTGCACCATCATCGGCATGATCGTCGTTACGTTCCTTAACCTGACCGCCTCGTCAGTACCGGAATCGCTGCAGGTCACCGCCGTGAAAGTGCTGGTGCCCGCCGCGAACCTGCTGGTCAACACTGTGATGCCAGTGATTTTCTGGCTGGCGGCGATTGAAGCCGGTAAGAAATCGGGCTTCTGGGCGACGATTTTCGGCGGCTGCGCGCAGCTGATTATGGGTAACGCCGTACCGGGTCTGGTACTGGGTATCCTGATTGGTAAAGGCGTGGAAGAGAGCGGCTGGAACCGCGTTACCAAAGTCATGATGGGCGCCATCATTGTCCTGTTCGTACTCAGCGCCTTCTTCCGCGGCTTCGACATGAAGATGATCGAATCCTTCAACATGACGGTGCCGAACTGGCTTGAGCTTATCCATAACTCAATGAGCGGCAAATAACGGGAAGAGACACAATGGAACAGAATAAGAACTTTTGGTATGCCGACTGGTCGTTCCCGATCTTTGTTGGCCTGTTATCTTCCGGCGTGTTCGCCGGGACCCATATGTACTACCTCTATGGTATCGGGGCATTCAACGAAGTGGCGTTTGTCTCCATGCTGCGCGCCGGGATTGATACCGGCGTCTACGGCGCGGTAGCCGCGTTCGGCGCCAGCTTCCTGTTTGCGCGCATCATTGAAGGCTCGCTGGTGGGGATTCTGGATATCGGCGGTTCCATTCAGACCGGTGTTGGTCTGGGGATCCCGGCGCTGCTGCTGGGGGCGGGTTTTGTCTTCCCGGTCGCGAACTTTGCCGCTTCCCTGGTGACGGGTCTGGTGATTGGTCTGGCGATTGGCTATGTGATTATCGTCGCCCGTAAGTTCACCATTAACCAGAGTAACTCCACCTACGGGGCTGATGTGATGATGGGGGCCGGTAACGCCTCCGGCCGCTTCCTCGGTCCGTTGATTATCCTCAGCGCGATGACCGCGTCGATTCCGATCGGTATCGGATCGCTGCTTGGCGCACTGTTGTTCTATGTATGGCAAAAGCCGATTACCGGCGGGGCCATTCTTGGCGCCATGATCTTCGGTTCGATTTTCCCGGTCGCTATCAGCTAAGTGTTGCGGGGGCTCAGGCCCCCGCTGCATCAGGAGAGTTCCATGTATGATTTAGTTATTCGTCGGGCGCATCTGGTGGACGATACGCTCATTGATATCGCCATTCAGGACGGCCGGATTGCGGCGCTCGGTGAGGTAGCCGGAGCGGGACGGCAGGAAGTGGATCTGAAGGGAGAACACTACGTCAGCGCCGGATGGATCGATTCTCACGTTCACTGTTATCCCAAATCACCTATCTATCATGATGAACCGGACAGCGTAGGGATTGCTACCGGGGTGACCACCGTCGTTGATGCCGGCAGTACCGGGGCGGACGATGTCGATACCTTTTACCAGATTACCCGCAGCGCGACGACCGATGTCTACGCGCTGCTTAACATTTCCCGTGTAGGGTTGATCGCCCAGAACGAACTGGCCGATATGAGCCATATTGACGGCGACGCGGTACGTGAAGCGGTGAAGCGTTACCCGGACTTTATCGTTGGCCTGAAAGCGCGCATGAGCAGCAGCGTGGTGGGGGAGAACGGCATTACGCCGCTACAGCGCGCCAAAGCTATCCAGAAAGAGAACGGCGACCTGCCGCTGATGGTGCACATCGGCAATAATCCGCCGAACCTTGATGAAATAGCCGATCTGCTGACCTCCGGCGACATTATTACTCACTGCTATAACGGCAAACCGAACCGCATTCTGACCCCTTCCGGCGAACTGCGCGCCTCGGTTTCCCGGGCGATTCAGCGCGGCGTGCGTCTGGACGTGGGCCACGGCAGCGCCAGCCTCAGCTTCGCGGTTGCCCGTCAGGCGATTGCGATGGGGATTTTGCCGCATACCATCAGTTCCGATATTTATTGTAAGAACCGGATCAACGGCCCGGTGTACAGCCTGGCGGCGGTGATGTCGAAATTCCTCGCCGTCGGACTCTCCCTGCCGCAGGTGATCGATTGTGTTACCTGTCATGCGGCTCAGGGGCTGCGCCTTGACGACAAAGGCAGTCTGGAGATTGGCAAAGCGGCCGACCTGACCATCTTTGAGCTGCGCCGCCAGCCGACGGTGATGCTGGATGCGGAAAACGACGCGCTGCAGGCCGATGAGCAACTGGTGGCGCTGGCCGCGGTACGCGCCGGGAAATGGTTTACCACCGAACAAGGGAAAGCCGAACATGTCTTCGATTTATGAGAAATATAAATTAAAACAGGTCATTAACGCCTCCGGACGGATGACGATCCTCGGTGTGTCCACGCCGCGGCCGGAAGTGGTGGAAGCGGTCAACACCGGTATGAACCACTACTTCGAAATGAAGGATTTGGTGAATAAAACCGGGGATTACATCGCCGGTCTGCTGAACGTCGAGGCGGCGGTGGTAGTCTCCTGCGCTTCCGCCGGTATTGCGCAGTCTGTTGCCGCGGTGCTGGTGAAAGACAGCGACTGGCTGCTGGAAAATCTCCATACCACGGCGCTGGAAAAAAACGAAATCGTCCTGCCGAAGGGGCATAACGTTAACTTTGGCGCGCCGGTCGGCACCATGGTGGCGCTGGGCGGCGGTAAAGTGGTGGAGGCGGGCTATGCCAACGAATGTTCCGCCGAACAGTTGGCGGCGGCAATCACCCCGCGCACCGCGGCAATCCTGTATATCAAATCCCACCACTGCGTGCAGAAGAGCATGCTGAATGTCGCCCAGGCGTCGGCGGTGGCGCGTATTCATAACCTGCCGCTGATTGTTGACGCGGCGGCGGAAGAAGATTTGCAGGCTTATTACCAGGCCGGCGCCGATCTGGTGATCTACAGCGGCGCCAAGGCGATAGAAGGGCCGACCAGCGGGCTGGTGATCGGCAAACGCAAGTATGTCGAATGGGTGAAGCGCCAGGCAAACGGTATTGGTCGGGCGATGAAGGTCGGTAAGGAAGGTATCCTCGGCCTGACCTGCGCCATCGAACACTATCTGACCGCCGCCAAAGAGAGCGGAGCGGAGATGGTGGCCAAAATGACCCCGTTTATTGATGCCCTGAACACCCTGAACGGCGTTAGCGCCCGGGTGGTGTGGGACTCCGCCGGCCGCGATATCGCCCGCGCTGAAATCAAATTTGACGAGACCGTCACCGGTATCGCCACCGGCGATCTGGTGCAGGCCCTGAAACAGGGCGAATACGCTATCTATTTCCGCGGCTATAAAGCCAATGAGGGCATCATCGAGGCCGACGTGCGCAGCGTGACCGCCGCTCAGCTGGAGATTATTTCCCGCCGCATTAGTGAATTACTGAAGGAGAAACAGGCATGAAACTGACCCCGAACTTTTACCGCGACCGCGTTTGTCTGAACGTACTGGCCGGCTCGCAGCAAAACGCCAAAGAGATTTACGAGGCGGCGGAAGGTCATGTCCTGGTGGGCGTACTGTCGAAGAACTATCCGGACGTGGCCAGCGCCGTGGCGGATATGCGTGAATATGCGGCGCTTATCGATAACGCGCTGTCGGTAGGGTTGGGCGCCGGCGATCCCAACCAGTCGGCGATGGTGAGCGAAATCTCCCGCCAGGTTCAGCCGCAGCACGTTAACCAGGTGTTTACCGGCGTGGCGACCAGTCGGGCGCTGCTCGGCCAGAACGACACTGTGGTGAATGGGCTGGTGTCGCCCACCGGTACGCCGGGCATGGTGAAGATCTCCACCGGACCGCTGAGCTCCGGCGCGCCGGACGGTATTGTGCCGGTGGAAACCGCGATTGCTCTGCTGAAAGATATGGGCGGCAGTTCAGTGAAATACTTCCCGATGGGCGGGCTGAAAAGCCGCGACGAGTTTGAAGCGGTGGCGCGCGCCTGTGCGCAGCACGATTTCTGGCTGGAGCCGACCGGCGGTATTGACCTGGAAAACTATACTGAAATCCTCAGGATCGCCCTGGATGCCGGGGTCAGCAAAGTGATCCCGCATATCTACAGCTCAATCATTGATAAAGCCAGCGGCAACACCCGTCCGGAAGATGTACGCGCCCTGCTGGCGATGACAAAACAACTGCTGGGTTAAGCCTGGCTGCCGATCGCCTTTCCGTCCGGAAAGGCGATCTTTTTCCGTTTACCTGAGGGTCCGCTATGCCATCATCACGTTCATTACTTGTCGTTGCTATGGCTATTCTGGTGTCCGCGCCGCTGACGGCCGGGGCGCAATATGCCTGGGTTGGTACCTACAATCCCAACGGCGAAGGGTTGTACCGTTTTCAGATTGACGCCGCCACTGGCGCCCTGAGCCAGAAAACCCTGGTCAGTTCGCTGCCAAATGCCGCGCAGCTAACCCTGTCGGCGGACGGCTCAATCCTGTATGTCGCCAGTGAAGTGGAACAGGGGGTGATCCAGGCCTATCAGGTAAACGATAAAGGCGAACTGACGCCGCTCAACCAGGTCAGTTCCGGCGGCGCCGGGCCGGTTTATCTCTCGCTGATGCCCAATGGCCGTCACCTGCTGGCGGCTAACTATGTTAGTGGTTCGGTGGCGGTATTCCCGGTGCGCCAGGACGGTAGCCTCGGCGAAGCCAGCGATGTGAAACAGGATCAGGGACCGGCGGGCGCCGCAAAACCGGCCGCGGCGGTGGAAGGCAGTTTTGCAATCAGCGATCACGACGGGCCTCATGCCCACATGGTAGCCAGCGATCCGGGTGGTAACTATGTATTTTCTACCGATCTCGGGCTGGATCGCATTTATCAGTACCGTTTTGATGAAGCCAGCGGCACGCTGCAACCCAACGATCCGCCGTTCATTGATGCCTCTTCCGCAGGGGCCGGTCCGCGCCATTTCGTGTTTACGCCGCAGGGCGATGCGCTGTGGTTGATTAACGAAGAAGCCTCCACCCTGACGCATTATCAGCTTAACGATAACGGGACGCTGAAAGAGGGGAAAACCGTGAGCGCCTTGCCGGCGCATTATAAAGGCACCAGCTTTGCTGCCGGTTTAGTGCTCAGCCAGGACGGCAAACAGCTTTACGTTGCTAATCGTTTACTGAATAGCGTGGCCCATTTTTCGGTGGGCGCCAACGGTACCCTGACGCACCAGGAAGATGTCTGGACCCGCGGAGATTACCCGCGCACCCTGACGCTGGATCCATCCGGCAAACATCTTTATGTGATGAATCAACGCAGCGATAACATTACATATTTTAATGTATCTGCGGCTGACGGTAAGTTAACATTCACTGACACGTGGACGCCGGTAGGTGGACCGTCACAGATGGTTATCTCTCCGGCGCAATAAGCAGTTTGACGGGCGCAGCGATGCGCCCGGGTAAGAAAAGGAAAATCTTGTGCGATTCCCCAACCAGCGGCTGGCACAGCTGTTCGACATGTTGCAAAACGAAACCCTGCCCCAGGATGAGCTGGCGCGCCGTCTGGCGGTGACGACCCGGACGGTCAGGGCGGATATTGCAGCACTCAACGCCCTGTTACAGCCGTACGGTGCCCAGTTTATTCTTAATCGTGGGGCGGGGTATCAACTCAATATCGTCGATGACCAGCGTTATGCGGCTCTGAAGAGCCACTCGCCGGCGCCGCTGCGTATTCCGCGCACCGGGCCGGAGCGGGTGCGCTATTTGCTGGTGCGCTTTCTGACGTCGGCATTCTCCATCAAGCTGGAGGATTTGGCGGAAGAGTGGTTTGTCAGCCGGGCGACGCTACAGAATGATATGGCGGAGGTCCGGGAGTGGTTCAATCGCTATAACCTGATCATTGAAACCCGCCCCCGCTACGGGATGAAGCTGTTCGGCAGTGAAATGGCGATTCGCGCCTGCCTGACCGAACTGCTCTGGCAGATGGCGCAGGAAGATCCGGACAACCCGCTGATTACCAGCGAAGCGCTTAACGCTGGTATTCAGGAAACCCTGGCCCGGTCGCTCCAGGAGTGTTTCAGCCGGTCGCGGGTGCGGCTGACCGATGAAGGGGAGCGTTTTATCACGCTGTATTGCGCGGTAGCGGTGCGGCGTATCAGCGAAGGCTATCCGCTGGGAGAGTTCCGCGCAGACGATGTGGTGGATGAAAACGCCCGGGAGATCGCGCATCAGATCGCCGGCGTTCTGCGTTCCCTGACCGGCAAGCCGCTGGCCGCCTCAGAAGAGGAGTGGCTGCAGGTGCATATTGCCGCGCGCCAGATTCAGGAGATGGCGCCCAGCGACATCAGCGCCGACGACGATGAAGCGCTGGTGAACTACATTCTGCGCTACATCAACACGCACTATAACTACAATCTGCTCAACGATAACCAGTTGCACGCCGATCTGCTTACCCATATCAAAACCATGATTACCCGGGTGCGCTACCAGATAAATATTCCCAATCCGCTGTTGAGCAACATCAAGCAGCATTACCCGCTGGCGTGGGACATGACGCTGGCGGCGGTGAACAGCTGGGGTAAACACACGCCGTATACCATCAGCGAGAACGAAATCGGTTTTCTGGTGCTGCATATCGGCGTTGGGCTGGAGCGTCATTATAATATCGGCTATCAGCGCCATCCCCGGGTGCTGCTGGTGTGTGATACCGGCAATTCGACGGTGCGGATGATTCAGGCCATGCTGCTGCGGAAGTATCCGCAGATTGAGGTGACGCGGATTATCTCTCTGCGCGACTATGAGCAGCTTGCCGCGCCGGAGGAGGATTTTGTGATTTCCACGGTGCGTATCGCGGAAAAGGATCGCCCGGTGGTGGTGATGTCGCCGTTTCCTACCGAATACCAGCTGGAGCAGATCGGTAAGCTGGTGCTGGTGGACAGGACGCGCCCGTGGATGCTGGAAAAATTCTTCGACAATGCCCATTTCCTGATTCTTGACGAGCCGATAAGCCGCGAAGCGCTGTTTGAGCGGCTGTGCCTCCAACTGGAGCAGGAAGGGTATGTCGGCGCCGATTTCCTCGATTCCGTAATCGAGCGTGAGGCGATTGTCAGCACCATGCTCGGTGAGGGGATTGCGCTGCCGCACTCCCTGGGATTGCTGGCCAGAAAGACCATTGTCTATACGGTGCTGGCCCCTCAGGGGATTGTCTGGGGGGAGGAGACCGCCCAGGTGATCTTCCTGCTGGCTATCAGCAAGAATGAATATGAAGAGGCGATGGCGATTTACGATCTGTTCGTCACTTTCCTGCGCGAGCGGGCGGTGGCGCGGTTGCGCGACAGCAAAGATTTCGCCAGCTTCAAAGCGGTGGCTATCGAGTGTTTGAGTAAGCTGTGAGCGACAGGCTTTCTGATACTGCGGCGTCGCGGTATCTCAGAGGTTCGGTGTCTTGTCTGTTGTTTCTTTTTTACATCAATATCTTGCGATCCCATTGGCAGGTTCTGGCAGAAAGCGTGGCAACATCGTACTATGACTATACCTTTCAGCAGGTTGGTCAAACTCAGGCCGATCGCGACACGGAATCGCTGGATACCTCTTTTACTTTACTCGCCGATATGCCGCAAATCGGCAGAGATTATCCCGCGGTTGACGATATGATGTGTATAGCATTTCAGCGTCATACGGTGTTTTACCGTGTGCGGGATAGCGATATTCTGATTGTCCGTCTTCTTCATCAACAAATGCATTCAATGAACTATCTGAGCTAAATCCCCGAGGGGAAAGGCACAACAGCGTGATACACATTGGGCTGGCAGGGTAACGATAATAAGGAACCATCATGGCAGTGATCAAAGCAGATGTGGTGCGGGCGCGCATCGATCCGGCAATTAAAGAGGATGCAGAGCGCGTACTGGAGAAACTGGGAATGAATATGTCGGATGCGATCCGCATCTTCCTCACCCAGGTCAGCCTGCGTCAGGCGTTTCCGGTAGAGCTGAAACTACCGCAGGCAAGTGACAAAACCAGCAAGTCCTGAGCCGGCGCAATGCCGGCTTTTTTATCGGCTCAGCCATCCACGACGGGCTGACGTTAATGCCGGACGTTTAAACCGGCTAATGACCAATCCTCCACGATTCAGGAATCAGACGGAAATAGATCTGTTCCGGCACCGGGCTGTCCCACGCCCCGATCAGCATGGCAAACGCGACGGCGGCGAAAAGTATGCCGAGCACCAGCGCGGCCATCGCGGCGCCGGAAACCGCCGTTTGCCGCCACAGCGGTTTAACGCCAGCGTCTGCCTGGTACTGGCCGCCCGGCGGCTGGCGCAGGGAAAAGTTGAGCGTCGAGGCCACAGGGCAGGATTCCACGCAGCTCATACAGGCCGAGCATTCAACGGTGGTGACCTTAATTAACCGATCGACCGGGATAGCGGACGGGCAGGCTTTGGCGCACTTGCCGCAGTCGATACAACTGTCCGCATTGCGGCGAATGCGAAACGGCGAGAGCAGTGAGAACAGCCCCAGTAGAGCGCCATACGGGCACAGATAGCGGCACCAGAAGTTGCGGATAAACAGGCTGGCAAAGGTGAAGAAAACGACGCAGGAAAGCGTAATGGTGCCGATATTGCGGAAAAAATCGAGCATCTTCACGTCGATGATCAGGCCGTAGGGAGACATCAGGAAATACTGAATGCCGCGGGCTGACATGGACAGAGAAATATACAGGAAAAAGCTCAGCAGCAGATATTTCAGGCCGCGCAATGGGATATCCAGCCAGCGCGGCAGCGTTAAGTGGCAGCCAAAAAGCTTTTTACCCAGATTTCCCACCAGTTCTGAGAGTGTGCCGATGGGGCATAGCCAGGAACAGAACGATTTTTTAAGCAGCAGGCTGGTGAGGATAAAGGCGCTCAGCAACAGCATTGAGGCCGCGTGGACCGGCGGAAGATGCCCGGTTTCCAGACTGTACTTGATGTTCATCAGTCCGGCTATCGGCAGCCAGCCTTCAATGCCGCCTGGACGGGACACAAAGGTGCTGGCGCCGCCGGTTTCGTAATAGCGCACCCAGAACCAGAACGCGATGCCGATATAGATATTGATGGCCAGCATTAAGCATTGCGTCGCCCGGCGCCAGGTTAAGGCGTTGCGCCAGTCGTTCCAGGGGCGTTTACCGCCGATAGTACCGGGACGGCGCTGCCAGCGTGTTGACGGTCTTTCACTCATACCCTGCTGTTTCCTTGTGGGCCCGGTGGCTGAAGAACCTGACGTGCTGTCACTCAGCGTAAGTGATGTACCACCTGGTTGCTGCTGCCGCGCCAGATCAGGGCCGGGTCTTTTAAATCCTCAACAAATTTCCCATCCACCAACACGTTAATCAGATCCACCACCGCCATTTGTCGCTCGTCCAGTTCGCCAAGCCGATAGCCGGTCCAGATCCAGATATCCTTGCCAGGACATTCGTCACGTACCCGCTGGACCAGCGCCAGCACCGGCGCCACGTTCTGCGGATGCAACGGATCGCCGCCGGACAGTGATAATCCCTGGCGGTGAATGCGGCTGTCGTTCAGATCGGCAATAATGCGATCCTCCATCTCCCGGGTGAAGGGAACGCCGGAATTGAGCCGCCAGGTGCTCTTGTTGTAGCAACCCGGACATTCATGGACGCACCCGGAGACGAACAGTGTGCAGCGGGTACCGGGGCCGTTGACGATGTCAACGGGGTAGTATTGGTGGTAGTTCATCCTGTTCTTATTCTGCTTATCAATTACCGCCATAGCGGCGTTGGCTGCGCTCATTCGCCCGGGTCACTTACTCCAGTAAGCTCCCCGGGACTTATTCACTGGCCGCCTTGCTCTGACGTTAATTGCGTTGCGGCATTTTCCGCTGTTCTTTAAGGTTGCTGCGTTGCTGCTCCATCCTGACGGTGACGCCAGAAAGGCCGGCGATAGCTTTATTCCAGCGCTTCCATCTGCCCGTTGCCGAGATGCTTCACGCGCCGCTTCACCTCTTCCTGCTTGCCGGCGTTGAACGGGCGGGCGTCCGGGCTGCCGAGATAACCACACACCCGGCGAGTGACCGATACTCGTGAGGCGTCGTGATTACCACATTTCGGGCAGGTGAAACCCTTGCTGGTACATTCAAATTCACCGGTATAACCGCACTCATAACACTCGTCGATCGGCGTATTGGTCCCGTAATACGGCACGTGCTGATAGCTGTAATCCCACACGTCCTCCAGCGCCCGCAGGTTATGCTGAATGTTCGGGTATTCGCCGTAACAGATGAACCCGCCGCTGGCCAGGGGCGGATACGGCGCCTCAAAGTCGATCTTGTCGTAGGGGTTAACCTTTTTCTCTACATCCAGGTGGAAACTGTTGGTGTAATACCCTTTATCGGTCACCCCTTCCACCACGCCGAAATCAGCGGTATCAATGCGGCAGAAACGATCGCACAGGTTTTCGCTCGGCGTACTGTACAGGCTGAAACCATAGCCGGTTTCCGCTTTCCAGGCGTCCACCGCCTGGCGCAGGCGCTCAACAATCTGCACCGCTTTGGCGCGCAGCGCCGCGCTGTCATAAATGTGCTGTTCGCCGAACAGCGCATTGATGGTTTCGTGGATCCCGATATAGCCCAGCGAAATAGAGGCGCGGCCGTTTTTGAAAATATCGGCAATGTTGTCGTCGGCCTTCAGACGCACGCCGCAGGCGCCTTCCATATACAGAATCGGCGCAACCCGGGCCTTGACCCCTTCCAGACGGGCAATACGCGTCATCAGCGCTTTTCTGGCCAGCTTCAGACGATCGTCAAGCAGCGCCCAGAAGGCCTCTTCGTTCCTGCCCGCTTCCAGCGCGATACGCGGCAGGTTAAGGCTGATAACCCCGAGATTGTTGCGTCCGTCGTGGATCATCTCGCCATTTTCTTCATACACGCCGAGGAAACTGCGACAGCCCATCGGCGTTTTGAATGAACCGGTCACCTTCACCACCTGATCGTAGTTAAGGATATCCGGATACATACGTTTACTGGCGCACTCCAGCGCCAGTTGCTTGATGTCGTAGTTCGCATCGCCGAACTTGTGGTTCAGGCCGTCGCGAATAGCGAACACCAGTTTCGGGAACACGGCGGTTTTGTGGTTTTTACCCAGCCCGGCGATGCGGTTGCGCAGAATCGAAGTCTGGATCAGACGCGACTCCCAACTGGTGCCGAGGCCGAAACCAAAGGTGACGAACGGCGTCTGGCCGTTGGCGGTGTGCAGGGTGTTAACTTCATATTCCAGCGACTGGAAGGCGTCATAACACTCTTTTTCGGTGCGCGCTCGGGCATAGCCTTCGGCGTCCGGGACCTGCCACTCTTCGGCAATCTGCTGGTGTTTTTTAAAGCTGGCGGTCACGAACGGCGCCAGCACTTCGTCAATACGGTTGATAGTGGTGCCGCCATAAATATGGCTGGCGACCTGGGCAATGATTTGCGCCGTCACCGCCGTGGCGGTAGAGATGGATTTCGGCGGTTCGATTTCCGCGTTGCCCATCTTAAAGCCGTGGGTCAGCATGCCTTTCAGATCAATCAGCATGCAGTTGAACATCGGGAAGAAGGGCGAATAGTCCAGATCGTGGTAGTGAATTTCACCGCGCTCGTGAGCCAGCACTACATCGCGGGGCAGCAGGTGCTGCCTGGCATAGTGTTTGGCCACGATGCCCGCCAGCAGATCGCGCTGGGTGGGGATCACTTTACTGTCTTTGTTGGCGTTTTCGTTGAGCAGCGCGGAATTGGTCTGCTCCACCAGACCGCGAATTTCCTGGTTCAGGCGGCCGCGCTTTTCCCGGGCGATATCCCGGTCATGGCGATATTCAATATAAGCGCGCGCCAGCTGTTTGTAATTACCGGCCATCAGCTGGTTTTCTACTGCCGTCTGGATCTCATGGATGTCCACCTGACTACGGTTTTCCATCTGGGTCCGGACGACATCTGCGACGGTGGCGCAATAATCTGCGTCATCGACTCCCGCTGCTTTAGCCGCACGAAGAATCGCTTCTTTGATGCGCTCTGAATTGAAAGGTACTTTGCACCCATCTCGTTTCATCACATGCGGTGTCATGATCTCTCCATATTGAGTAAAAAAGGTTATCCACAGAGGTCTGGATATTTCCGGGGGCGCTGTTTCGCTTGCGCATCAGCGTCTTTCCCGGGTCCGGCCCTTTTTATCCACAGCAAATCCCCACGTTATTATTGGTGGGTTGATGCTATTGTAGACGGAAAATACAACATATTGGGCCGGAATGCATTTTAAAGTCTATATATAGTGATTTTCATCAAAGATGTTTGCGAGTTTCTTGATGCAGAACAAAGTAAATCCTGTGGTCCTGCTCTGGCGGGCGCTACGGGGAAACAGAAATATCTCTTAAATGTATTGTACAAAAACCGCGTTTTTTCTATGGATACCCTGAGGTAGCCGGAGCATTGGCGCTCCGACCAGTCCGCTATTGTGCAGCTTGTGCCGCAGGCGTTACGCGCTTTGCAGCCACCAGACTGCTTCATAGGGGCGCAGTGTGATGTCACTGCCCGGCGTCGGCGCGTCAGGGTAGTTGTGCATCATGACCTGGCCGCGGGCGGTAATCTGCTCCAGCGGCAGCGTCTCTTTGCTCAGGTTGGCGACCACCGTCAGGGTTTGATCCTGCCAGTTGCGCTGATAACACCACAGGAAAGGGTGAGCCGGCAGCAGGTCCTGGTAATCCCCGAAGGTGAGTACCGGCAGCATCTTGCGCAGTTGGATCAAACGTTGATAGGTGAAGAACACCGAATCTTCGTCGTCTAGGGTGGCGCGGGCGTTAATGGCGGGATAGTTATCGCACAGTCCGATCCATGGCGTGCCGCGGGTAAAACCCGCGTTGTCGCTGTCGTCCCACTGCATCGGAGTGCGGCCATTATCCCGCGACTTACTGGCGAGGATCGCCAGTAGTTCGTCGCTGTCGCGGCCAGCGGCGCGCAGTTCGGCGAACATATTGTGGCTCTCGACGTCCCGATAGTCGCTAATGGCGGAGAAATGCGGGTTGGTCATCCCCAGTTCTTCACCCTGGTAGATATACGGCGTACCCTGCATGCCGTGCAGCACCATGGCCAGCATTTTCGCGGCCGGCACCCGCAGCGCCCCTTCGTCGCCAAAGCGTGAGGCGATGCGCGGCTGATCGTGGTTACACCAGAATAATGCGTTCCACGCCGCACCGTGCATGCCCTGCTGCCAGTGGCGAAACAGCGCTTTTAGCGCCACGTAATCCGGCGCCGCCAGGGTCCATTTCTCGCCGCCGGGGTAGTCTACTTTCAGATGGTGGAAATTAAAGGTCATCGACAGCTCGCTGCCGTCCAGCGCGCCGTAGCGCCGGCAGTGTTCCAGCGTGGTGGAAGACATTTCCCCGACCGTCATCAGGCCGCGCGGAGTAAAGACGTCACGGCTGAACTCCTGCAGGTATTCATGAATACACGGGCCGTCGGTATAAAAGCGCCGGCCATCGCCGCCGTTGTTATCGTCCTGAAAATCCCGGTCTTTGGAGACCAGGTTAATAACGTCGAGGCGCAGTCCGTCGACCCCCCGATCGGCCCAGAATTCGCAGACTTTTTTCAGCTCATCGCGCAGCGCCGGGTTTTCCCAGTTGAGATCTGCCTGTTCCGGCGCAAACAGATGCAGATAGTACTGACCGCTTTCCGCATGCCAGCGCCAGGCGTTGCCGCCAAATTTGGAACGCCAGTTATTGGGTAACTTGTCCGGCGTGCCGTCACGCCAGATATAAAATGAGCGGTACGGGCTGGCTTTATCCTGCGCCTGGCGGAACCAGTCATGGCGGGTGGAGGTGTGGTTAAACACCATGTCCAGGATAATGCGGATATCGCGCCGGTGGGCCTGCGCGACCAGGGTATCGAAGTCGTCAAGGGTGCCATAGGCCGGGTCGATGGCGGTGTAATCGGCTACGTCGTAGCCATTATCCACCTGCGGCGAGAGATAAAATGGCGTCAGCCAGATAGCATCCACCCCGAGGGTTTTCAGGTAGTCGAGGCGCTGAGTCACCCCCGCCAGGTCGCCGGTGCCGCTGCCGGTGGTGTCCTGAAAACTCTTCGGATAGATCTGATAAATAACGCCGTTTTGCCACCAGGGCAGAGTTGTCTTCATGGTGCAGTCCTGCAATAAAACGGAAGAGGCGCGGATCCCCGCGCCCGGGAGAGCGTCATCAGGCAACTTCCAGTACGCCCTGGCGGAATTTACGCCGGTACATGGCGCTGGTCAGTACCAGCGGCACAACCACCGCGACCAGCATCGCCAGCGCGCAAAGGGTCCAGTAACGCGGCTGGATTGAGAGGATCCCCGGCAGGCCGCCGACGCCGATGCCGTTCGCCAGTACGCCGTTCAGGCCGCACAGCAGGCCGGCAAGGCCGGAGCCAATCATGGCGCACAGCATCGGGAAGCGATACTTGAGGTTAATACCGTACATCGCCGGCTCAGTGACCCCGAGATAAGCGGAGATGGCGGCGGGAACGGAGATTTCGCGCTCGTTGTGCTTGCGGCTACAGATAATAATCCCCACCACCGCAGAGGCCTGGGCGATGTTCGACAGCGCGATCAGCGGCCATACTGGCGTACCGCCCATGCTCTGGATCATCTGCATATCGATAGCCAGCGTGGTCTGGTGGACGCCGGTAATCACCAGCGGCGCATACAGGAAACCGAATAATGCCGCGCCTATCGGGGCAAAACTGCCGGTCATCAGATGACGTACGGCGAAAGCGACGCCGTCGCCGATCATGCGGCCGAACGGGCCGATCAGCGCGTGAGCGAGGAACACCGCCAGCAGCAGAGAGCAGACCGGCACCACTACCAGGTAGAGGTAATCGGGGACCAGACGCTTGAGGCGCGTTTCAATCATACCCAGCGCCAGGCCCGCCAGCAGGGCGGGGATGACCTGCGCCTGATAGCCGACTTTGGCGATGGTGAACAGACCGAAATTCCACACTTCCGGTGCCTGGGAACCGAGCAGATAGGCGTTCATTAACTGGGGCGACACCAGAGTGACCCCCAGCACAATACCGAGGATCGGCGTGCCGCCCATCTTCCGTACTGCCGACCAGCAGATCCCCACCGGCAGATAGAAGAAAATCGCCTCGCCGATCAGCCAGAGAAAATCGTAGATAGACTGTAGTGCGGGATACATTTGCGCCAGCGTCTGGCCGTTGCTCATTGGCACATCGCCAATAACGTTGCGGAAGCCGAGGATCAGACCGCCGCTGATCAGCGCCGGCAGCAGCGGGAAGAAGATCTCCGCAAAATGGGAGATGGCGCGTTCGTGCCACTTCATATTCTGGCGCGCCGCCAGTTTGGCCTGCTCTTTATCCGCCGCGCTCCGGCCGGTACTGCGCAACAGCGCCTGGTAGTAATCGCCTACTTCCGTACCGATCACCACCTGGAACTGGCCGGCGTTGGTGAAGCAGCCTTTGACCATCGGCAGCGCTTCGATCTCTTTAGGTCTGGCGCTGGCCGGGTTGTTCAGTACGAAACGCAGCCGGGTAATACAGTGGCTGACAGTAGCGATATTGTCGCGGCCGCCGACCAGTTCGATCAGCCTGTCGATGTCCTGTTGTTGTACTTTGCTCATGATAAGACCCTGTGGGTGTCCGCACGCGATCGCTCTGGCCGGGGGATACCGCTCCCCTTTGCTGGCGCCTGTCCCGTAAACCAGACGCCGCCGGAAGGGTGCTGTGCAGAGAAAGTGTGTCAGGTGAAAGCCTGAAAACAGGGTAGCGGTGAACGGATTTTACTGGAATGGGAACGTTCCCTATCCTGGCGCGCGATCACAAAATTTGTGTCGCGGCGGCGATTAGCTCAGGGTGGCAGGGACCACTATCTGGCGTAATTCAGCGTGCTGAGAGATCTGGGCGATCAGTTGGGAAGCCGCTTCCAGCCCGGCCTGCGCGTAACCGGGATCGACGGCGATAATCTCCGGATGGAGAAATTTCATCAGCGGCGTATTGCCGACACTGGCCAGTTGCACGTCGCCACGCTGCTGTTCCTGGAGGTATTTGCTGGCCCCCAGCGCCAGGGTATCCGTGGCGCAGATCAGCGCGCTGGTCTGCGGGGTCAGGACGCCGGCGACCTGCTCATAGCCCTGCTTCATGGCGAGGCCGGGCAGGGCGTCGACCGGGGTAAGGCGCAGTTTTTTACACCAGGCGAGGTAGGACTGGTGGCGGCGTAAACCGGTGGTGGTATCGCTGTGCGGTACGCCGAGAAAGCTGATATGGCGGTGCCCCTGGTCGTAAAGCGTTTGCATCAGGATGGCGATAGCCCCTTCATCGTCGTAACACACGGAGGCATAGCCTTTGGCATCCCGGGCGATCAGCACCAGCGTGGACTGCCAGGGCTGGAGCATTTTTTCGCTGATGCCGGTAAAACCGAACAGGATAACGCCATCGATATTGCGCCGGCTCAGCATTCCGAGGTGCTCGTCCACCAGTTGCGGGGAGAACTGACTCTCCATCATGATAGGGTCATAGCCTTGTTCATAAAGGCTCGGCAGGATGGTCTGTACCGCCAGGTTTTCCGACAAAGAGTCCAGGCGAGTGACGATAATGGCGACCACTTTATCGCTCTGGCCGCGCATCGCCCGGGCGGATCGGGAAGGGGAAAATCCCTGTTGTTGCATTACCGCCTCCACCCGTTCCCGGGTGCGGGCGCTGACGCCGCTTTCATTGTTCAGAACGCGTGAGACCGTGGATTTGCCCACCCCGCTCAGGCGTGCGATATCTTTGATGGTCAGTCTGTTTTGCATGGTCTCTGCCTTATGATCGCCGCTACGCACCCAGTGAGGTTATGCTACTCACCCGTCAGGGTTGGGTAAAGCGCTGCTTTCTCTGGATTTGTATGTCGGCGGATTATGCAGGGCGTAGGGTGATGGCGTGGGGGCGCGATAGTGCCCTTCATTATTGCTCCGGGCGGAGACGGTGAAAATACGCGGATATTGCTGGTTAATAATATTGATATATATTATTTGAAATTATCTATTATTGATATTTAATATTATTAACTGGAAACTTTCGGAATTATTAAATATTTCTTCAACTATTCAGGATCTTTTTCGCAAAGAGTGCTACTGTTCATAGCGGTACCTTTTTCCATTTCAATTAACGATTCTTTCATTGATAATTCCTTTTTCAATTGCCCCTTTTTCCGCAGCTCCGGCTGCGGCTTTTTCTTATACTTGCGGATCGGCGCCAGGTCTGATGTGTGAAGTTATCTATCTCCAAAATAAAGTAGGTTATATTTTAAATCGAGGTTGCTTACTGTAGCCTGCCCTTTTTTATGGATAACTAAGGATTATATTCATGAACGGAATCATTCCTGACGTTTCATTTATTAATAATAATGAACAGCGTACACCGCTAATTCTGGTTCTGGATTGCTCGGGAAGTATGTCCGGGGAGCCGATAGAGCAGCTTAATCAGGGGCTGGCGTTGCTGGAAAATGCGCTGAAAACCGATGTTATTGCCGCTAAACGGGTACGTCTGCTGGTCATTCAGTATGGCGGCCATGATGAATGCCGTATTCTGGGGGACTGGTGCGATGCGATGGCGTTTAACGCGCCACGCCTTGAGGCCAATGGCCTGACGCCTACCGGCAAAGCGGTAGAACTGGCGCTCAATGAAATTGAAGCGGAAAAACAGCGCCTGAAGCAGGCGGGTGTGGCCTATACACGTCCATGGCTATTCCTGATGTCCGATGGCGTGCCGACCGATCTCTGGGAAGGGGCGGCGGAATATTGTCGGGCTTCGCAAGCGGCTCATAAAGTTGCCGTATTCCCGATCTGCGTCGGGGAGGGTGCCTCCGCGGATGTGATGGGACATTTTTCACAGCACGGTATTCAGGGCGTGAAGCGTCTGCAGGGGCTGCAGTTCCGCGAACTTTTCCTTTGGCTGAGCGCCAGTATGCAGGTGGTTTCGCAATCAGTACCCGGCGGGCAGGCGCAATTGCCGCCTACCGATAACTGGTCCAGCGCGCCGGTATAACGTGCTATGTGGCGAATTTATGGTGCCTCGGCGGTGGGCTGGTCCCATCAGCAACATCAACTGCCCTGTCAGGATGCGTTTTATGCGGTGTCTGATGGCGAACGCATGATCGCCGCCGTATGCGATGGCGCCGGCTCCGCTCGTTTCAGCCATGATGGCGCGACATTTGTGACCCGGCAAATTGTCGCGCGTCTGCTGTTAATGGGGGATCGGACGCTGACAGAACAGGCACTGCGCGGCGAAATTGAACAGGTTCGTCTCGATCTCAGTCTGCTGGCCGCGGAGTACGGTCATGACGTGGAAGAATACGCCTGTACGCTGCTGGTCGTCTGGGTAGACGCCAGCCAGGGGTGGATCATGCACCTGGGCGATGGCAGCGCGCTGATGCAGGGGGCAAGGGAAGATGAACGGGTATTTTCTGCTGCCGAGAACGGCGAATATGCCAATCAGACCTGGTTTTTAACCTCTGAGAGCTGGCGGGAACATCTGCGTATTCAGCGGGTCGCTTTTCCGGTGCAACAACTGGTGATGATGACCGACGGGGTCCAGCCCTTTGCCCTGGATAAAGGTGGTGAAGGTTTGTTTGCGCCGTTTATGACGCCGGTTATTGATTACCTGCGCCGCCAGTCGGTTCAGGAGGGCAGCGCGGCGCTGCGGGCGACACTGGACGATCCGCGTACGCAGGCGATTACCGGCGATGATAAAACGCTGCTGATTGCTCTGCGTGGGGCACTGTAATGGCCGCGCTCTGTTTTTATGATTCCCGCGGCCAGGCGGTGGTCGCCGGGGAGCTGATTAAAAGCGGCGGCGCTGGCAGCGTATACCATCTCGCCAGCTATCCGGGCGCCGTGGCGAAGATTTACCATCCGGGTCAGGACAAAGCCAGCTGTCAGCGTAAGGTCAGGGCGATGCTGGCGCTGGCGCCGGATATCGCGCCGGTGACGCTGGATGATCAGACCCAGGTGATGCAACTGGCCTGGCCGACGGACACGCTGCACAACGAACGCGGCGAGTTCATCGGCTTTATCATGCCGGAACTGGACGTTAAGCGCAGTATTGAGCTGGAGTATATTCTGCAGCCGGGGCAGGCGCAGAGCGCCGGTATTGCGGATAGTCTGGGCGTAAAGGTCAGTCTGGCGATGAATCTGGCGTCGCTGGTGGCGGCAATCCATACCCGGCGCCACTATATTATTGATATGAAGCCCGTCAACCTGCGTTTTTACCGGGAGAGCCTGTATGTAGCGCTGCTGGACTGTGACGGATTCAGCATTCAGGGGCAGGGAGAGCGTTTCCCGGCCGGGCAATTCACGCCGGAGTATCTGGCCCCGGAATTTCAGCAGTCCGGCAGCGTGCCGGGCAGCCAGGAGGAGCAACAGGATCGTTTCGCGCTGGCGGTGATCATTTTCCAGTTGCTGAACTTTGGCCTCCATCCCTACAGCGGTCGGCCACTCAGCGGGCAACTACCTACCCATATTCCCGGGCGTATCGGCGCTGGCGCTTATGCCTATGGGCAGACCGCCAGCCAGTTGATTAAACCGGCGCCCGCCAGCGGGCATAGCCAACTCCCCGCCGATGTGCGGCGCATGTTTGATCTGGCTTTTGGCCGCCATGCGCATCTGCGGCCTTCCGCGGCTCAGTGGGTACAGACGCTGCGCCCTTACGCCCTGCGTAATACGCGCAAAATCGTCGCCTGCCAGCGCGACGCAAAACACCAGCATTTCGCCGGCCAGGGTTGTGCACTTTGCGAGCGAGAGCGGCAACATAAAAAAGCGCTTCAGGCGCAGAAAAATACCGCCAGCGTACCTGCCGCGGCGCGTTCCGGCCCGCGGCGATCCGCTGGCCCGACGGTAGCGCCTCCTCGTCCCACAAGGCCACAGCCCCGGGCCGCTACGCCGCAGCCGGTGTCTCCGCCATGGTGGCTAACGCTGAAACAGCGGGTGCCGACAGTGGTCTGGCATACGCTGCTGGCACTGCTGGTTCCCCTTGCGATTGGCTGGCTGTGCGCACAGCCTGAAGAGTGGCAAGTGAAAAGCGTAATGGGAAATTCCTGGCGGGAAGGTATGCAGTTTGTGGTGATAGCGGCGGCTGGCATCGCGGTGTTATACCGAACGCTAAGGGCGATTGTGCGGAGCGTACCGTGACGGACAATACGCTGCCGATCGTCCTGTCGTTTTCCGTGATTTTGCTGCCGTTAGGCTGGATCTACATTAAGGCTCCTCACCTGAGAGTCGCGCTGACGGTCGGTCTGGCGATTGTGGCGTTAGTAATGCCTGCGAGCGTTATCGGTATCTGGAAGGGGTTGATGCTGGCGACAGGTATGCTCTGGCCGTCGGCGCTGAATTTTCAACAGCGGAATTTTTTCTCCGGATTGTGGCTGAGCGGGCTGCTGTTTTGTGCGGCGCTGGGCTATGTCGCGGCGGCCGCCCGGCGACCCGCATACGGGGCAGCGGCCGGATTATCTCTGGTGGCGATGGCGTTTCTTTCGTCGCTCAATATGCCGATTTCCGAACAGGAATCCCGTCGCCGGCTGGCGCAAAACCAGTTTGCAGCCTCCCCGGAGTGGAAGAAGTATCGCGCGGACAGCGCGGCGCTTTTTTCCTCGCTGGTCTCGTCGTCGCGTTTTCCGCCGCTGTTTTCTTCCTCGCCGCCTCCTGCTTTGCGGGAATCCTTTCAGGTTTTTTTCTGGTTCGGGGATTATTACCAGTTGCTGAAACTAAGCCGTGAGTTTCACGCTGCGTTTGTGCCTCACGCTATCGCTGCTGATGTGGAAAACACGGAGCAGATATGGCGCCAGGCGTTGCGTAATGCGCCAGTGGTTGATCCGCGCGCCGAAGCGCAGGCGGCCAGGGCGTTACAGGATGCGGCGGTCTGGATGGCGGATCGCGGCGATGTGCGCTTTGCCGCGGCGCTATTCGCATTAATCAGCGCCGATCCGGAGCAATGGCGCGCGGGGACATTGGTTGACGGTTTCGCCCGGGCGGCGCAGCTTAATCCGGAAAATCACGCGGCCTGGCTGGGATGGGCGCTGGCGAGCACGTTATCGGTGCAACAGCAGTTAAATACCAGCAAGATTGATGACCCTATCCGGCAGATTATCCAGGCGCTGATGATTGCCGAAAAGTGGCCCGATACCCCCTCATCGCCGCTCCAGTTGCGGTTGCAGCAGTTTATTGAGCAACTACCGCGCGTACCACGAGAAAATTTCGCCATTTTGCGGGCGCGGGCACGAGTACAGCTCGATCGCCTGGAAAACCGGCTTTCGCGGCCAGAGGTAGTGGCGCAGGCAAACAGGGTATTGCTACTGAACCCGGTGGTTAACGCCGCGGAATCCGCAGCCACTAAATATCGCAAATATTCCCGGGATGATCAGGGGATTGGCCTGGCGGAATGGCCGGGTCGGGAGCAGCCCCTGACGACGATTCCCTGGCCTTATAGCGCTCCGGAAACGTCGGCGCGGCAGTGGCATTCGGTGCTGGTGTCTGTGGACGTATCTGCCTCCGGCGATCCTGTCGCCGCGGCGATTGAGCATAGTAGCGGCGTCGTGGCCTTTGAGCGCCAGGCGCTGGAAAGCGCCTGGGGTCACCGCTACCCGACGCGATCGCAGGGGCAGCGTTATCTGCTGCCGGCGTTGTTTATCAGCCTGCCCGGGAGTCCTGGTGCCGATAGCGGGTTTAACGACAGTAAGCTCTGGGCTGAGCGACTGGCGCGGCGGGCGGCGCGGCGCGACCTCGCCGGGGCCAGGGCGCTGGGGAATGTATTAAGGTTGCTGGCAAGCCGTGCGACGCGCGGCAACAATCAGCAATCAGCGTTCAGCAGCGAGCTTTGGCAGTGGGAAAAGCAGCGGCTGGCGTTATCGTTGGGGGCAACGTCCATCTCGTCTGATGTGGAACGTGCGCAAATATCGCTGAAAACCCTGGAACCGTTGTTCACTCGTTATCCAGGGCAGGCCAGGCTGTATCAGATTCGGGCTGAGCTATATAAGGATCTGTGGCGCGGGAAAAACGATCCCGAGGCTTTGCGCCAGGCTCGTGAAGACGATTGGCGGGCGCTGGTTCTGGATTGCGATAATCCGCGGCACTGGATGGAACGGGGAGTGGAATGGATCGATAGCGATCCGGAGCTGGCCGTCGGCGCGCTGGTGTATGCCCGACATCTGCAAATGGCAAAGGGTGATAAGGGGCCGGGAGTGCTGGCGGTAACAGAGGTCGGCATCAGAGATCGCTTATTGCATGCAAAGCCGCGTGGTCCAGTCCTCCTGGCGCGATTACGCCATGATTTTCCGGAGATCCTGGGGACCGGGGAACCCGGGAAGTCTCAGCCCGCGCTGTCGCAGCCGTTACCGCTATTACCCAGCCAGCAGCCTCGTCAGGCGGCCTATTACTGGCCGGATGCCCGGGGTCAGGTGGTCGTGGACTGGCAGCAGGCCGGTATTACCACCCCTCATTTACCGGTATTCCCGAGAACAATGCCGGATATTGTCGGCAGCGGCAGTAAAACGGTGACGTTGCGCATTGATGTGGATCGCCACGGCGCGCCATACCTGGTGATGGTGGCGCGCAGCAGCGGCGTGCGCGAATACGATGAGGTCGCGCAGGCCCAGGCCTGGCGCTGGCGCTTCACCCCCCAGGCCAGTGAGCGGCCAGTCGACGTCCCGGTTAGTTTCCGCTGGCCAGTCAGGGCGGCACAATGAGCTTGCCGTTAGGTCCTGCCAGACCGATGGAGATAAGACGCGCATGAGTGTGTTCTGGATCTCTGTCATTACAATCGGCTTATTTTTCTGGGGCTGTGTTTATCCGCCGGCTTTTATGTATGCCGTACTGGCAGTGGTTTTCGGTTTGCTGCTCCCCGGGCCGTGCGTCAGATTGTGGGAGTTAATGCTGGCGATACCGAACCTGATGTGGCCGGAGGTGATGAGCTATCAGGCGCGCCATTTTTTGTCCGGGATGTGGCTGACCGGGCTCTTGTTTACTGGCGCATTATTGTATGTGGCGGCTACCCGCAATGTCGTGTACCTGGCGTCCGCGCTGGTGGTACTCCTTTCCTTGGTGGCGATCAGCGTGATTTCGGTGCCTTCTGAACAGCGGATTCAGCATCTGCTGGCAGAAAAACGGCGCACCGACAGTTGGCTGAACAACTACATCGCACTCAGTGAATCGCTCTTCTCTGACATTCTCAGTCTGCCGTATTCTGCGCCTTCTCAGGGGCATGTCACGGGATTTGAACATTACGATACGCTGGTGAAGGTAAACCAAAACTTCCGCCGTGGTTTTATTCCGGGTTATCTCAAAAGAGACGTCCGTATCGCGGAAGAGCTTCATCAACGCGTCAATTTCAAATATCTGGATGCGCAGCTCGCCCGGCAACTGGCCGATGCGGTAAAACCGCTGGCGGATCGCGGCGATCTGCTGTTGACCTCTGCCGCGCTGAACCTGATGACCGCTCCCGCGAAAACCTGGCATCAGATGTCGCTGGCGGATGACTTTGCCGTTGCGGCCCAGCGCGAGCCGCAGAATGCCGGCGCGTGGCTGGGCTGGGGTATCGCCCGGACCCTGGCCTTTGAGCGGAAACTGACGGCGCAGGAAAAAGAGCGACACGTTAACCCGGCGCAGCAGGTGATTCGGGCGTTTATGGTCGCTCATAAAAAGCATATTGAAACGAAGAGCATTGATGATCTTTCCAGTGAACTGCGGGGGTTTATCTATCGGGTGAACTCAGATAACCCGGCGCTATTTCACGCCTTGTACACCCTGATGGCCAGAGCAAGCGTTCAGATTGATCGCCTGAACAATAGAGTATTACCTACGGAAACGGTGGTGAAAGCCAATGCGCCTTTATTCCGGACACCGTTAAAAAACAGCACTGATCTGGTACGCAATGGGCGGTTTATTCCGCTGGCGGGGGCTGATTCACCGTATCCCGGTATCGCATTTGCCGACTGGCCGGGCAGCGGTGCGCAGATTCGCTGGCCGATGCTGGAAAGCCCACCGCCGACGCAGGCGACAGCGCTAGTGTCGATTGATGCCTCTGCCGGAGGAGAGCCCCAGGTTGTCACCATTGAGCAGAGCAGTGGGGTACAGGCGTTTGATGATATGGCGCTTTACCATGCCGGCTGGCATACCTTTCCGGTGAGCGAACAGGCGCGGCGTTACCTTTTGCCGGTGACATATATCAGCCTGCCGCAAACGGTACGCCTGAGCGATATCCAGCACTGGATGCTGCGCCTGGCGCGCCAGGCGGCGCGTCATGATACCGCCGGATATTACCAGTCGGTGGCGGTTGTACAGGAATTACATCGTCGGCAGGCGGCGGGAAAACCGGACGATCCGCGGGTTCGACAGGAGTGGCGGGCGTATGAAACCCAGGCCGCCCGGGAAAAAGATCCGGCGCGCCGACACATGCTGCTGATGCAGGGGCTGGCGCGTTATAGCGCCCGCTATCCGGATCAGGGATGGCTGTCGACCCTCAGCGCTCAGCAGCAGCTTACGCGCTGGAAGCCAGGCAACTACGATACGCTCTTCAACGCTGTGCGCCCGGCATTTTCTGTCGCGATATCGCGAAACCCGCAGGACAGCGAAGCATGGCTGGGATGGGGAGCCAGTTGGCTGAACGACGATCCGGAAGTGACCGTCGGCGCGCTGATTCATGGGATATCGCTGATGCGTCAGCATCCGCCGCAAGGCAGCGCGACGGTGATATGGCAACGCATCCAGCCTCTGATGTTGATGGACCTGTTACGCTGGCGAATCATACTGGCCCGGACCATTACTGATTATCCTGAATTCCTCGTTGATGGGCAGAAAAACGTGCCGGCACTACCGCCTGAGTCGCTGCTGGCCGTCCAGGAGCATGGTAAGCGACAGGCGCTGGCCCGTCAGCCGTTGTCGCCGCTGTCGGCCAGGGAAAGCGACTACCCCCATCCGCCAGCGCCCGATATTCCAGCAGATGGGCGCGGCAGGGTTGATGTCGAGCGGCAACAAATGTTCGGCCTGAGCGACGCGCCGCTGCCGGCGTTTCCGCAGGTGATCCCCGATCGTCTGATCGGCAATGATCGTGAAATCGTCAAACTGGCCATTGATGTCGGCAAAGATGGGCGCCCGGTGATGGTGATGGTCCGGAGCAGTAGCGGCGTACCTGACTGGGATGCTGCGGCGCTGGTCAGCGCTTACCGCTGGCGTTTTACGCCGCGGGAAGCCCCCTGGCGCGTTGAAATACCGGTGGTATTTTACTGGCGGGAATGAGGTGGGTGAGTCAGGAACAGGGCCGCAGCGGTTCTGCGGCCCGACAGGATCAGCGGCGAACCGCGATAGCTTCGATCTCGATTTTCACGTCTTTCGGCAGACGGGCCACTTCCACGCACGAACGCGCCGGGAAGGGGGCGCTGTGCTCGGTGAAGAAGGCCTCATAGGCCGCGTTCACCGTGGCGAAATCATTCAGGTCTTTAACGAAAACGGTCGTTTTGACGATATCGCCCACTTTCAGGCCGGCCGCTTCAACAATCGCTCTGACATTTTCCAGCGACTGGCGCGCCTGGGCCGCTACGTCTTCCGCGACGCTACCGGTTTGCGGGTCCACCGGGATCTGGCCGGAGGTGATAATCATATTGCCAAGGTCGACGCCCTGAACGTAAGGACCAATAGCCGCCGGGGCCTTTTCCGTACTGATGATGCCGGACATGTGTTCTCCTGAAATCGTTGACCACGATAGATTAAGTTATCCACCCACGATCCGGGTGGAATAACCTATTTACCAGACATCATCCGGCCAGCACAACCTGATGCGCAAACTCTTTCTCACAATATTTGCATTTCAGCGTAATGTTTCCGGCATTGCTCTTCACGGCAAAGCAGGAGTCCACCGGCTCGGCGCGGCTGATGCAGTTGCTGTTCGGGCAGATCAGCACTTTTTCAATGCGCTCCGGCAGGCTGGGGCGGCTTTTACCGACCACATCGTAATTATCGATGCGGTTGACGGTGGCGTGGGGGGCGTACAGCGCCAGTTGATTGACCTGCTCATCGGTGAGGAAGGTGTTCTCAATTTTGATCAAGTCCTTGCGCCCCATCTCGCCGGAAGGTAGGTTCAGACCGATGGTAATGCGCTGGTCGGTTTGCGTCAGGGCGAACAGCGACAGCAGCTTAAAGCCGACCTGAGCCGGGATATGGTCGATGACCGTTCCGCATTTAATGGCTTCAACCTGTAATTTGTTATCGTGTGTCATGTCAGAGTCTCCCTTACAGAGCTAAATCGCGGTTCAGAACCAGGGCCAGCAGCGCCTGACGGGCAAAAATACCGTTGCCTGCCTGCTGGAAATACCAGGCGTGCGGCGTTTTATCCACATCAATGGTGATCTCATCGATTCGCGGCAGCGGATGCAGGACTTTCATGTCCGGGCGCGCCCCTTCGAGATCGGCGGCGCGCAGAATGAACTGCGCCTTGACGTTGGCGTATTCGGACGGGTCGAGGCGCTCTTTCTGCACCCGGGTCATGTACAGAATATCCAGTTGCGGCACCACCTCTTCGATAGTGCTGTGCAGGCTCCAGGCAATGCCTTTTTCAGTGAGCATATCGAGAATGTACTGCGGCATGGCCAGCGCATCCGGGGCGATGAAGAAGAAGCGGTTACCGTTGAATTTGGCCAGCGCCTGGGTCAGGGAGTGTACGGTGCGGCCATATTTCAGATCCCCCACCATGGCGATATTGACGTTTTCCAGCCGCCCCTGAGTTTCCTGAATAGTAAACAGGTCGAGCAGCGTTTGAGTCGGGTGCTGGTTGGAGCCATCACCGGCGTTGACCACCGGAATACCGCCGGAAAACTCCGTGGCCAGCCGCGCGGCGCCTTCCTGAGGGTGGCGCATGACAATCGCGTCCACATAGGTGCTGATCACCGAAATGGTATCGGCGAGGGTTTCGCCTTTTTTGCCCAGCGACGTGTTGCTGCTGTCGGAAAAACCGACCACCGACGCGCCCAGGCGATGAATTGAGGTCTCAAACGACAGCCGGGTGCGGGTGGAGGCTTCAAAGAAGCAACTGGCGATCACCTTGTGCCTGAGCAGCTCCGGCTGCGGATTGGCTTTCAGTTTTGCGGCCGTCTCCAGTACCAGTTCAAGCTCATCGCGGTTGAGATCGTTGATGGAAATTATGTGTTTCTGATAGAGCGGATTGGCCATGGGTATCTCCTTTATCGCATCACACCGGGCGATCGCTGGGCAAAAAAAAGCCCCTCAACGAGGGGCTTGTGAAATACGGTATAGCAACGGGAAGAAGAACGGCGCCGCCGCGCCTGCATTCAGGCGGCGAGGGGTGATGAATTGTTCAACACACAGAACCATGCTTCCTCCCGGCAAATTGTCGGGCATTATACGCGCCTGAAATCGCATATCAAGCCCACTAATCCACATTTTTGCCAGGGTAATCGGTTGCTTTGCATAGTCAGTCACAATCAGCCATTTTTTATGCCGCGAGGATTTGCGCTGTGATGGCCGGTTAGCGCAGGCGCACAGGGGGAACAAGGGTGAAATATGCGCCACGACAGGTTTTGGTTAAATAGCACTGGTATGGTAGATGACGGCGGCGTATAACAGCTGTTTTGAAACGTTGTTTTATTAAGGGAAAAGAGATGATCATTGGCAATATTCATGCGCTGCAGCCGTGGCTGGCGGAGACCTTGCGCAACGCGATTGAGCACGTGAAGCAGCACGTCTCGCCGCAGACGCCGGTCGGCAAATATGACATTGACGGCAACCGGATATTTTATATGGTGTCGGAAGATACCACGGCGCCGCTGGCGGAACGCCGGGCCGAGTATCACC
This sequence comes from Entomohabitans teleogrylli, assembly GCF_001484765.1. Taxonomy (GTDB): domain Bacteria; phylum Pseudomonadota; class Gammaproteobacteria; order Enterobacterales; family Enterobacteriaceae; genus Entomohabitans; species Entomohabitans teleogrylli. The sequence goes on from NZ_LLXO01000012.1 coordinate 267,459, forward strand.
GGCGTTACCTGGATATTCAGATAGTACTGGCCGGACAGGAAGGCATGACCTTCAGTTGCCTGCCGCCCGGTAAAGCGGAGACCGACTGGCTGGCGGATAAAGACATTGCTTTCCTGGCGGCGGGGGAGCAGGAGAAAACCGTGGTGCTGGATGAAGGGGATTTTGTGATTTTCTGGCCCGGCGAAGTACATAAGCCGCTGTGTGCGGTCGGGACGCCAGCCGTGGTGCGCAAAGTAGTGGTGAAAATCGAGATGGCATAACGCCACGCATAATTTGACGAAGGCCAGGGCATGGTGCGCTGGCCTTTTATTTCTGGCTGGTGGATGGTTATTGCCGCGCGAGGGTCGCCACCATCACCGCCTTAATGGTATGCATCCGGTTCTCCGCCTGATCGAAGACGATGCTGGCCGGCGATTCGAAAACCTCGTCGGTCACTTCCATACCGCCGTGCAGGCCGTACTGTTGCGCCATCTGCTGGCCAAGCGTGGTTTGATCGTCGTGGAAGGCTGGCAGACAGTGCAGGAACTTCACCTGCGGATTACCGGTCAGCGCCATCATGGCCGCATTGACCTGATAAGGGCGCAGCAGGGCGATACGCTCGGCCCATTTCTCTTTCGCTTCTCCCATCGAAACCCAGACATCGGTATAGATAAAGTCGGCGCCGTTGACCCCTTCGGCAATGTCTTCCGTCAGGGTAATTTTGCCGCCGGTCTGCGCCGCCAGCGCCTGGCATTCCGCAACCAGGGCCTCTTCCGGCCAGCAGGCGCGCGGCGCCACCAGCCGCAAATCCAGCCCGGTCAGCGCCGCGGCTTCCAGCACGGAATTCCCCATATTGTTGCGTGCATCGCCGGCATAGACCAGGGTCATCTCGTTAAGCGCTTTGCCGGGCAGATGTTCCTGCATGGTGAGCAGATCCGCCAGTAACTGGGTCGGGTGAAACTCATTGGTCAGGCCGTTCCATACCGGCACTCCGGCATACTGCGCCAGGGTTTCCACCACCTGCTGGCCGTGGCCGCGGTACTGAATACCGTCATATATCCGGCCCAGTACCCGGGCGGTATCTTTAATCGATTCTTTATGGCCAATCTGACTCCCGCTCGGCCCGAGGTAAGTGACCCGGGCGCCCTGGTCATAAGCGGCAACTTCGAAAGAGCATCGTGTACGGGTTGAGTCTTTTTCGAAGATGAGCGCAATGTTTTTACCGGTCAACAGCGGGATTTCGTTGCCCTGTTTTTTGGCGCTTTTCAGCGTGGCGGCCAGTGTCAGCAGTTCGGCGATTTGCGCCGGCGTGAAATCGAGTAGCCTGAGAAAGTGTTGGTGATAGAAGTGGCTCATATGTACCCCCATGGCGCATGCCGCTGATTGAATTAAAATTCAATTTATATGTATGAATATTCATTTGCAACCCTGTCGCACAAATCTTTCCTGCGAAGGGTAGAGGCAATTCTCGCGGTATGTGACAATAATGCTATCTGCCGACACACTGAGGAACGAGCCATGGCAAACGCGGAACGACTGGAAGAACAGCGCGAAGAGACGCGCCTGATTATTGAGGAATTACTGGAAGATGGCAGCGATCCGGACGCGCTGTATACCATCGAACACCATTTCTCCGCCGATGATTTCGAATCGCTGGAAAAAATGGCGGTCGAGGCTTTCCGTCTGGGCTATGAAGTAACCGACCCGGAAGAGCTGGATCTTGATGAAGGCGAGGTAGTCATCTGCTGCGACGCCCTGAGCGAGAGTGCGCTGAATGCCGAGCAAATCGACGCTCAGGTTGAGCAACTGATGGATCTGGCGGAAAAATTTGATGTCGAGTATGACGGCTGGGGCACCTATTTTGAAGATCCGGACGGCGAGCAGGGCGACGAAGAAGACTATCTGGATGACGACGACGACGGTGTGCGTCACTGATTGACCCGGTACGGCGGCCAGCACCGCCGTACCGCAAGGACTGGCTCATGGATTACCAACAATTACTCGCTCCGGTTTATCAATTCCTGCACTGCGTAACCCCTCAGTCCTGGCTGGATAAAGCCCGGCAGCCGGAAAACCTGGCGCTGCTGCTCACTGACCATATGATTTGCGAGCTGAAAGCGGCCCAGACGGCAATGCTGCTGATTCGTAAATACGTTGCCGACAAAACCGGCTCGGATACGCTGCTGGGCTGGCTGCAGCCGTATGAATCCTTTACCTTTCGCGATGGCCCGGAGCCGGATTTCGCCGCGGTGCATAAGCGTATCAGCAAAAGCGTGATGCCGAAAACCGACGATCCGTGGGGCCAGCAGCTTATCGACAGTATGGTGTTGTTGATTAAAGAAGAGCTGCATCACTTCTGGCAGGTGCGGGAAGTGATGACGGCGCGCAATATTCCGTACCGCAAAATCACCGCCAGCCGCTATGCCAGAGGGTTACTCAGCGAAGTACGAACCTGGGAACCGGCCACTCTGGTGGACAAACTGATCTGCGGCGCTTATATCGAGGCCCGCTCCTGCGAGCGCTTTGCGGCGCTGGCGCCGTATCTGGATGAACCGCTGCAGGCCTTTTATCTGTCGCTGTTGCGCTCCGAAGCCCGCCACTATCAGGACTATCTGACGCTGGCACAACGGGCGTCGCCCGACGATATCGCCTCCCGGGTACGCCACTTTGGCGAAGTGGAGGCGGCGCTGATCAGTGCGCCGGACCGTGAGTTTCGTTTCCACAGCGGTATGCCGCAATAATACCTGAAAGCGCTCTATGCTTAGCAGAGAGCCTGAATTATTCAGAGAATTAACATGACTTATTTACCGATTATCGCCCTGCTCGGGGTGTTGCTGATCGTGGTGGTTTATCTGGTCATGCGCAAACGATCGCCGGTCATGCGCCTGCTGTCCGTGGCCATCGCCCTGGCCGCCGTCATCGCGGCGGGGTTATTCTGGCACCACCAGCGCGGCGCGCCAGAGCAAACCGGGCAGACGACACAGTTTGATGAGGCGATGGCGCGGGTGCCGCTGTATCAGGCGATTCAGGAAAAAGACCCTGCGCTGTGGCATCACCTGCGCGAGCAGGCGCTGGCGATGCAGCGCCAGGGGAAAAGCGAGCAGGAACAGCTTGATACCCTGCAGCAGCAGATCCTGCGCGTCTCAATGCTGCGTCTGCAGCAAACGCCGGACGCCGATGCCGTGGCGTATATGAAAGCCAATATGGCCCAGACGGCGCTGATGGAGAAGCAGGGAGAGGATATTTGCTTCCGCTTTCTTTATCCGGCGGTGAAAGGGGGCGTTAATCCGCTGCGCTGGCTACCGCCGGATGCGGTGGCGCAGCGCATGAAGGTGGATGCGCAAATGTACAATGCCTCGTTTGGCGCTCAGAAACATACGGTGACGGAGGATGAACGCGAGCAGGCGCATCGCGATGTTCAGCCGATTATCCGCAATCTGATCCAGCGCTATGGCGACAATTTCGATCTTACCGCGCACCCGGAGCGCGCCGTAGGCCAGGAAGCGCTGGTGTGTGATATGGTCCAGGCTCTGTGGGAAGAGGTGTTTAAACTGCCGGAAGATCGCGCCGCGGCGATTATTCGCTACTCGGTGGCGGTTAAGTAAACCGCCACTGGCGGCGCCGCCCGCGTTGAGCTATTAAAACCGTTAAACCGCGGCGGGGGCATTACAGGGTTTTTAGCATCCGCACTTCGCAGTCTACGTGGCCGGTGCAGCCCAGCGCTTCGGGGATATGCTCGAAGCCCAGCTTTTCATACAGCCCAATGGCCTGGTTGAGGAAGCCGGTAGTTTCCAGGTAGCACTGGCGGAAACCCTGTTCGCGGGCAAACTCCAGCGCCTGAAGCGCCAGGGTTTTCGCCAGCCCTTTACCGCGCGCTGCTGGCAGGAAATACATCTTTTGCAGCTCGCAGATACCCGGATCGCTGCAGGCCAATGGCGCGACGCCGCCGCCGCCCGCGATCTGCCCGTCGATTTCCACTACCCAGTAAGCGTGGCCTGGCTGGCTGTACAGTTCATAGAGCTGGTCCAGATTGGGATCGGCGACGGTATAGCCTTTATCGGCGGTCAGTCCAAATTCGGCGGAGACCTGGCGAATGACCCTGGCAATGGCTAAATTGTCCGCTTTTTTTATCAGGCGCAAATTAATGTTCGGAAAGCTATTGTTTCTCATACATATAACTCAATAATATCCGTGTCTATTTAATATCATTTGTCCCGGCCCTGGTTCAAGTTGCATGTTAGCCAGGCGTGGCGACCCGCATTTTTCCCCTGCTAAACCGTGTTAAGACGCTACAAAATACCTCTGGCAGCGCGGCGGTAATCGGAATTTTCAGGAATGGCTTCCATGGCAGATAAGGATATTGCGACACTATTCGCCGTCGGGTTTATTGTTTAACAAGTCTATGGTTAAATGACGCCGATGGGATAGTTTCTATGTTTGCAAAAGGGATCTTTTATGGATGTTCAACAGAGCGCACAGACGCGCCTGAATAAAATAAATGCATTTATTTTTCATGGTAAGAGCGGCGAGTATTTTTCAATCTGGCTGGTTAATTTATTATTAACGATCATCACCCTGGGAATTTACTCTGCCTGGGCGACGGTGCGTAATAAACGTTATTTCTATGGCAATCTCGAACTGGATGGCGATCGGTTCGACTACCACGCCAGGCCGATGCAGATTCTGCTGGGCCGACTGCTGGTGATTGGCGCTATCATTATTTTTTATCTGGCGATGTTTCTGATGCCGGCCTTTGGGGCGGTGATAGCGATTGTGTTTGCTGCGCTGATCCCGTGGATAATCATTCGTAGCTGGCGTTACCATGCGATTATGAGTAGCTATCGCGGCGTGCGTTTTAATTACCATTGCCGCATTGGCCGGGCTTACTGGGTGATGTTCGGCTTTCCGGTGGTCGCGGTACTGGGTGTCGTCGTGTTGTTTTCTGGCCTGAATTTCGCGGTGCACTCCTCCGGTAGTATCGCGGCGGCGCTGATTGTGGGCCTGCTGATGATTATTGCGCTGGCCGCCGGCAGCGTAGTACTGAGCGGTATTTTCGCCGCTATGCGCTATGACCTGTATGTCAATAATCTTTATTTTGGCAATCAGAAATTTACCGCGGCGCTGAGTAAGAAAAAATTTATTAAGATGGCTTTTATCTCCGTATTAATCATCTTACCGTTCGTCCTGTTAAGCTCCGGCATGATGGTGGTATCGCTGGGAACGGCGCTGGCTTCTCCGGATGCATATGCCGCGCTGTTAGTCGGCAACGTTTTCATGATTATCATGGTGTATCTGATTATGCTGGCAGGCTTTTTTATTGCCGCCTGCTACCTGTTTGTCGCTCATCGTAATTATCTGTTTTCCCGGACCTCGCTGTGTGACGGGCAACTGGTGCTGCGCTCTTCGCTGACCACCGGGGAGTACCTCGGTTTGCTTATCACTAACTCTCTGCTGGTGATATTCACCCTGGGTCTGGCGTCGCCGGTCGCTCATATTCGCCATGCCCGCTATCTGGCGGAAAATACCCATATCGAAGGGGATACGTCGCTGGCGATGGTAAATGCCCACGGCGATACTGCCGGCGTGGCGGTCGCTGAAGAGATGGTGCAGGCGCTGGATTTGAACATCGGACTGTGATGATGGTCTGCGAGGGGTACTATCAGCCTCCCGGACGGGCGCAGCGCGTTGCCGCGTCGCTGCGCCCCGGTACGACGTTGGTACTGCATACTGATGACGGGGAGCGGCTATTCGCGCTGGAGGACATTACGGTGTCCGACGCGCTGGGCACCATTCCGCTGTTTATCACTTTTCCCGATGGCGGGCGCTTTGTGCCCGCCGAGGATGCGTCTTTCCGGGCGTGGTATTTCAGTCAGCGCAGGCCGGGTCTGGTTCACCGTCTTGAGCGCCACAAGTTTGGCGTGATCATCGCGCTGTTGATTTCGCTATTCTGTGGCGCATTCTGGTATTACGGCGCGCTACCGTGGCTGAGCCAGACAATAGCACGTAGTGTACCGGCGGCGGCCGAACAGCGAATCGGGGAATATGCGCTGTGGCTGCTGGAAAAAGATAGCGGCTTCAGGGCGTCGGCGCTGCCGGAGGAGCGTCAGCGGGCGCTGGGGGCGCTGTTCCGGCAAACCCTGCCGGCGGAGATGCGCCAGGACCCGACGCCGGTGAAACTCAGGCTGATGCGCATCCCGCAGGGGGCCAACGCGTTTATGTTGCCTGACGGCACGCTGGTGATGAGCGATCAACTGGTGGCGCTGGCGAAAAGCGATGATGCGCTGGCGGCGGTGATGCTGCATGAAATGGGCCATCATCATCACCGTCACGGTATGCAGATGCTGGTGCGATCGTCGCTGGTGACGCTACTGATGATGTGGGCGATGGGGGATGTCAGCGGGATTGGCGATACGCTGTTGCAGTCCGCGGCGTTCCTTGACCAGATGCAGTTTTCCCGGGATATGGAGCGCGAAGCGGATCGGTTTGCGGTTGCCGGGATGCGCGCGCAGCAGCGTTCGTTGGCGGCGATGATCGAGGTGTATCAGGCGCTGGAACAGAGTGCCGCAAAAGAGGAAGCCGTGTCGGATGAGTCGTGGAGCTGGGTAAGCACGCACCCGGCAATGAGCGAGCGTCTGAAGATGCTGCGGGCGGAAGCCGCGCGCTGACCGGCAATAATCGCTGTGGGTTGTGCTGACCTGCGTGTGGCAGACAATAAAAAGGCCGGTTTCCCGGCCTTTTCCGTACTTAAGCTCAGACAATCATTACAGCGCGGCAATGACCGCCTGCTGCTCAATCAGCTTCGCTTTCGCCTGCGCATAACCGTCCAGCTTCTCGCGCTCTTTGGCGATCACCGCCTCCGGCGCCCGGGCGACAAAGCCGTCGTTGCCCAGCTTGGCTTCAATACGGCTGATTTCACCTTCGATTTTGGCCACTTCTTTCGCCAGGCGCGCCAGTTCGGCGTCCTTGTCGATAAGCCCGGCCATCGGGATCAGCAGCTCGGCGCCATCGATAATTTTGGTTACCGATACCGGTCCTTTATCATCCGCCGGCAGCACAGTGATGCTTTCCAGACGCGCCAGGGTTTGCAGGAAGTTACGGTTGTCGTTCACGCGACGCACGGCATCCTGGCTACAGCCGCGCAGCAGCAGCTCCAGCGGTTTACCCGGGGCGATATTCATCTCCGCACGGATATTACGCACCGCGACAATCGCCTGCTTCAGCCATTCGGTATCGGCCAGCGCCGCTTCATCCACCTGCGCGGCGTCGAACTGCGGGAATGGCTGCAGCATGATGGTATCGGCGCTGATACCTTTAAGCACCTTCACGCGCTGCCAGATGGTTTCCGTGATAAACGGAATAATCGGATGCGCCAGACGCAACAGGGCCTCCAGCACCGTCACCAGCGTGTGGCGGGTGCCGCGCAGTTCGGCTTCGCTGCCGCCGTTCATTACCGGTTTGGTCAGCTCCAGGTACCAGTCGCAGAACTGGTTCCAGGTGAATTCATACAGAATGCCCGCCGCGATATCGAAACGGTAGTTATCCAGCGCTTCGCGGTACGCCTTCACGGTCTGGTTGAACTCCGCGAGAATCCAGCGATCGGCCAGCGACAGGGTCATCTCGCCGCCGTTAAAGCCGCAGTCCTGATCTTCGGTATTCATCAGCACGAAACGGCTGGCGTTCCACAGCTTATTACAGAAGTTGCGGTAGCCTTCCAGACGCTTCATATCCCAGTTGATATCGCGACCGGTGGACGCCAGCGCCGCGAGAGTGAAGCGCAGGGCGTCGGTGCCGTGTGGTTCAATACCGTTGGGGAACTGTTTTTCAGTACGCTTGCGGATCTTCTCAGCCAGCTGCGGCTGCATCATATTGCCGGTGCGTTTCTCCAGCAGATCGTCCAGCGAAATACCGTCCACCATGTCCAGCGGGTCGATAACGTTGCCCTTGGATTTGGACATCTTCTGGCCTTCTTCGTCGCGGATAAGCCCGGTCATATAGACGGTCTTAAACGGCACCTGCGGCTTGCCGTCTTCATCTTTGATGAAGTGCATGGTCATCATGATCATGCGTGCAATCCAGAAGAAGATAATATCGAAGCCGCTCACCAGCACGCTGGTGGGGTGGAAGGTTTTCAGCGCTTCAGTGTTTTCCGGCCAACCCAGCGTTGAGAAGGTCCACAGCGCTGAAGAGAACCAGGTGTCCAGCACGTCGTCGTCCTGGCTGAGGGCGATGTCCGCCGGGATGTTGTTTTCCTGACGTACTTCTTCCTCGTTACGGCCAACGTAGACGTTACCCTGCGCGTCGTACCACGCCGGGATCCGGTGGCCCCACCACAACTGGCGCGAAATGCACCAGTCCTGAATGTCGCGCATCCAGGAGAAGTACATGTTTTCATACTGCTTCGGCACAAACTGAATATCGCCGTTTTCCACCGCTTCGATAGCCGGTTTGGCCAGCGGCGCAACCCGGACATACCACTGATCGGTCAGCATCGGCTCGATAACCACCCCGCCGCGGTCGCCGTACGGCACCGTCAGGTCGTGCGGTTTCACCTCGTCGAGCAGGCCCAGCGCGTCGATAGCGGCGACCACCGCTTTACGGGCGGCGAAACGTTCCAGATTGCGGAACGCCTCCGGCAGTTCGCTGCTGTAGACAGTGGATTCGACGCCGTTAGTATCGAAGACTTCGGCGCTGGCGCGGATATCGCCATCGAAGGTAAAGATGTTGATCATCGGCAGCGCGTGGCGCTTACCGACTTCGTAGTCGTTAAAGTCGTGGGCCGGGGTGATCTTCACGCAGCCGGTGCCTTTTTCCATATCGGCATGTTCGTCGCCGACGATCGGAATACGGCGGTTGACCAGCGGCAGCATCACGAATTTGCCAATCAGGTCTTTGTAGCGCGGATCTTCCGGATTAACCGCCACGCCGGTATCGCCCAGCAGGGTTTCCGGACGGGTGGTGGCGACCACCAGATAATCTTTGCCGTCCGCGGTTTTGGCGCCGTCGGACAGCGGATAGCGGATGTGCCACATCGAGCCTTTCGACTCGCGGTTTTCCACTTCCAGATCGGAAATCGCGGTGCGCAGTTTCGGATCCCAGTTCACCAGGCGCTTACCGCGGTAAATCAGGTCCTCTTTATACAGGCGCACAAAGACTTCTTTCACCGCGTTGGACAGGCCTTCATCCATGGTGAAGCGTTCGCGCTCCCAGTCCACCGAGTTACCCAGACGGCGCATCTGACGGGTGATGGTGCCGCCGGATTCCGCTTTCCACTGCCAGATTTTTTCGATAAAGGCGTCGCGACCGTAATCGTGGCGGTTTTTCCCTTCTTCGGCGGCGATTTTGCGTTCCACAACCATCTGGGTAGCGATACCGGCGTGATCGGTACCGGCCTGCCACAGGGTGTTTTTACCCTGCATGCGCTGGTAGCGGATCATGGTATCCATGATGGTCTGCTGGAAGGCGTGACCCATATGCAGACTGCCGGTGACGTTCGGCGGCGGGATCATGATGCAGAAGCTCTCCTGGCCGGTGTCGCCATTCGGTTTAAAGTAGCCCTGCTGTTCCCAGTGCTCGTAAAGCGGCTGTTCGATTTCTTGTGGGTTGTATGTCTTTTCCATTGTCTGCTATGTCGTTCCGGGCACCGGCGGGGTGGCCGTGGTCAAGTGGAAACCGGCGACGCGGTAGGCTTTGTAGCGTTCGCGCGCCAGCTGTTTCTGGGATTCCTCGTAAGGAACGAAGTCTATCACTTCCGGGAAAGCGGTGGCAAAATCTGCAAACTGCGGCAGCAGGCTGATCAGCAGGTCGCGGGGGGCGCTGCCGCGCCGCGCCGGCCAGGCCAGCTCCACCGGCGCGCCGGCGCGCGGGCCTTCCCCTGCCAGATTGTGGGGCACGAAGCTGTTCGCGTCGCGCTGCCACAGCGCCTCGTCAAGGCGTATCGCCTGGGCTTCATCGCCGCAGGCGATCAGAATACGCTTTCCCGTACGCCAACGTTCCGCGGCAAGGTCGCACACCAGCTGTTCCACGGCGCTCAGGCCGTCAGCGGTGTTGTCATGGTCCAGCAGATAGAACGTTGCGTTTTTCATTATATGTGGCTTCTGTGGTTCGGTTTAAACGGAGCGCCATCGGCTGTGCGTATACCCTGAATTCTTCGCGTTGCCGCAAGACGGCGCGTGAACGCATCCCCTTAAATGAGCGGCGGGGGAGAGCGAACGCAGGCAACCTGAAGTATCACTGATATAAACATCCCCCGGCGCGACAGGTCACGCCGGGGGAGGCTATCTTACCACGCCTGCGCCTTACTCTTCGCCGCTAAATCCGGCGCGATTGAGCAGGAACTGCGACAGCATCGCCACCGGGCGCCCGGTGGCGCCTTTGGCTTTGCCGGAGCGCCAGGCGGTGCCGGCGATATCCAGATGCGCCCAGTTGTACTTGCGGGTAAAGCGCGACAGGAAGCAGGCCGCGGTAATGGCGCCGCCGGGACGGCCGCCGATGTTGGCCATATCCGCGAAGTTGGAATCCAGTTGCTCCTGGAATTCGTCGCTCATCGGCAGGCGCCAGGCGCGGTCGCCCGCCAGCTCTGACGCGCCGACCAGCTCGTGGGCCAGCGGGTTGTGGTTCGACATCAGGCCGGTGATATGGTGGCCGAGGGCGATGACGCAGGCGCCGGTGAGGGTCGCGACATCGATCACCACTTCCGGCTCAAAGCGCTCAACGTAAGTCAGCACATCGCACAGCACCAGGCGCCCTTCGGCGTCGGTATTGAGCACTTCCACAGTCTGGCCGGACATTGTGGTCAGCACATCTCCCGGGCGATAGGCGCCGCCGCCGGGCATATTCTCACAGCCGGCCAGCACCCCCACTACGTTGACGGGAAGCTGTAGCTCCGCCACCATGCGCATCACGCCGTACACCGCCGCCGCGCCGCACATGTCGTACTTCATTTCGTCCATCGCTTCGGCAGGCTTGATGGAGATACCGCCGGAGTCGAAAGTCAGGCCTTTACCCACCAGCACGATGGGGCGAGAATCGGCGGCGGCATTGCCTTTATATTCGATAACCGACATCAGCGACTCGTTGCGCGAGCCCTGGCCGACCGCCAGATAGGCGTGCATGCCCAGCTCTTTCATCTGCTGTTCGCCGATAACCCGGGTGACGACATTCTTACTGAAGGCGTCCGCCAGCTGGCGGGCCTGAGAGGCCAGATAGGCGGCGTTACAGATATTGGGCGGCATATTGCCCAGATCTTTGGCGGCCTTGATGCCGGCGGCGATAGCCAGGCCGTGCTGGATGGCGCGCTCGCCGCTGGTCAGTTCGCGGCGGGTGGGAACGTTGAAGACCATTTTGCGCAGCGGGCGGCGCGGCTCGCTTTTATTGGTCTTCAACTGGTCGAAGCTGTACAGGGTCTCTTTGGCGGTTTCCACCGCCTGGCGCACTTTCCAGTAGGTATTGCGCCCCTTGACGTGCAGCTCGGTCAGGAAACAGACCGCTTCCATGGAGCCGGTATCATTCAGCGTGTTGATGGTCTTCTGAATGACCTGTTTGTACTGGCGCTCGTCCAGTTCACGCTCTTTGCCGCAGCCAATAAGCAGAATACGTTCAGACAGCACATTCGGAACGTGATGTAATAACAAAGTCTGACCCGGTTTACCTTCCAGCTCGCCGCGGCGCAACAGGGCGCTGATGTAGCCGTCGCTGATTTTGTCGAGCTGTTCGGCTATCGGGGAGAGACGGCGCGGCTCAAAAACGCCGACAACAATGCAGGCACTGCGCTGCTTCTCAGGGCTGCCGCTTTTTACACTGAACTCCATCCACTACGCTCCTGAATCTTAAAGACAACAGCGGCGGGTATGGATAGAATTGTAACTTTCATTACCTGTGTCCGCTGTTGTGATGACTTCGTGTTAATCTTAACGAATGATTTTACCGGTTTCAGCGCGCCAAATGTCATGTGCCGGACGTGAAACCGTCGGATACATCAATCTTAGCGATGTTTTCAACGACTCAAGAGAATAAATGACCTTTAAGCGATGAAACAAGCCATTTTCCTGCAAAAAGACTCGTTTTCACAGGCGTATTTAATGTGATAATCATAAGATATCTGGTTCGCGAGACGCTCAAAAGCCAACTGGCGATCCTGTTCATTCTGCTGTTGATCTTCTTTTGCCAGAAACTGGTGAAGATTCTCGGCTCGGCGGTGGACGGTGAAATCCCCACCAGTCTGGTGCTCTCACTGCTGGGCCTGGGGCTGCCTGAAATGCTCCAGTTGATCCTGCCCCTGAGTCTGTTCATGGGGCTGTTGATGACTTTCGGGCGCATGTATACCGAAAGCGAAATTACCGTTATGCATGCCTGCGGCCTGAGCAGTTCAGTGCTGATTAAAGCGGCGATGCTGTTGACGCTGTTCACCGGCGTGCTGGCGGCGGTGAACGTGATGTGGGCGGGGCCGTGGTCGTCGCGCCATCAGGACGAGGTGCTGGCCGAAGCCAGGGCCAACCCCGGGCTGGCAGCGCTGGCTCAGGGCCAGTTCCAGCAGTCCGGCGACGGCAACGCGGTCCTGTTTATCGAAAGCGTTGATGGCAGCGATTTCCGCGACGTGTTCCTCGCTCAGTTGCGCCCGAGAGGCAACGCGCGGCCTTCGGTGGTGGTGGCGGATGCCGGCCATCTCTCCCAGCGTCCGGACGGTTCCCAGGTGGTGACCCTCAATAAGGGGACGCGCTTTGAGGGAACGGCGATGCTGCGCGACTTCCGGATCACCGATTTCCAGAACTACCAGGCGATTATCGGCCATCAGCCGGTCGCGGCGGACGACGATGACGCTGAGCAGATGAGTATGGCTATGCTTTGGAGTCAGGACAGCAATAAAGCCCGCGCCGAGTTCCACTGGCGTATTACGCTGGTGCTGGCGGTAGCGATTATGGCGCTGATGGTGGTGCCGCTCAGCGTGGTAAACCCGCGTCAGGGGCGGGTATTGTCGATGCTGCCGGCGGTGCTGCTGTATCTGGTATTTTTCCTGCTACAGACCTCAATTCGCTCCAACGGCGCCAAAGGCAAGCTGGACCCGATGATCTGGATGTGGCTGGTGAATATGCTTTATCTGGCGCTGGCGCTGGCCCTCAACGTCTGGGATACCGTGCCGGTGCGTAAATTCCGCGCGCGCTTTGCCCGTACAGGAGGCGCAGAATGATCGGTTTTGGCGTTCTTGACCGCTATATCGGTAAAACCATTTTTAACACCATCATGATGACCCTGTTCATGCTGGTGTCCCTGTCCGGCATTATCAAGTTTGTCGATCAACTGAAAAAGGCCGGCCAGGGGGCGTATACCGCGCTGGGCGCGGGCATTTATACCCTGCTGAGCATACCGAAAGATGTGCAGATCTTCTTCCCGATGGCGGCGCTGCTCGGCGCGCTGCTGGGGCTGGGGATGCTGGCCCAGCGTAGCGAGCTGGTGGTGATGCAGGCATCCGGCTTCACCCGTATGCAGGTGGCGGCGTCGGTGATGAAGACCGCGATTCCGCTGGTGCTGCTGACCATGGCGATCGGCGAGTGGGTGGCGCCGCAGGGGGAACAACTGGCGCGTAACTACCGGGCGCAGCAAATGTACGGCGGCTCGCTGCTCTCCACCCAGCAGGGGCTGTGGGCGAAAGACGGCAACAGTTTTGTCTATATCGAACATATCAAGGGCAATAACGAGCTGGACGGTATCAGCATCTATAACTTCAACAAGGAGCGGCGCCTGGAGTCGGTGCGCTATGCCGCGACGGCGAAGTTTGATGCGCAACAGAAGGTCTGGCACCTCTCGCAGGTGGATGAGTCCGATCTGACTAACCCGAACTGGATTGACGGCTCCCAGACCGTGAGCGGCACCTGGAAGACCAACCTGACGCCGGACAAACTGGGCGTCGTGGCGCTGGACCCGGACGCCCTGTCGATCAGTGGCCTGCACAACTACGTGACCTATCTGAAGTCCAGCGGCCAGGACGCCGGGCGCTATCAGTTGAACATGTGGAGCAAGATTTTCCAGCCGATCTCGGTGGCGGTGATGATGCTGATGGCGCTGTCGTTTATCTTCGGGCCGCTGCGCAGCGTGCCGATGGGGGTAAGGGTGGTGACCGGTATCAGCTTTGGGTTTGTGTTCTATGTGCTGGATCAGATCTTCGGTCCGCTGAGCCTGGTGTACAATATTCCGCCGCTGCTCGGGGCTCTGCTGCCCAGCGGTACCTTCCTGCTTATCAGCCTGTGGCTGCTGATGAAAAAAGCCTGACCCGTCATCCGGCGCTTTCCGCGGCATACATTAGCGGGAAGCGTCGGGAACCTCGCTGTCGTGATATCGCACAATCCCCATGGATGGCCGGGACATATGATAAAACCCCTGTCGCTGCTTATTCGTTCCACGACCTCTGTTGCCATTGCTCTGCTGGAGGGGCTGATATTGCTGCTGTTCAGCGCGGCGCTGATATTTATGGATATCACCCCGCTGCTGGTGCTGGAAATGATATTGTCTGGCGGGCTGGCGGCAGGATATGCGCTGGCTGCGCGGACCTTTCGACGCCGGATGCAGGCTGTCGGCATGGTGGCGCGCGACTCGCCGCAGGAGAAAGACGCCGATCGGGTGCTGTGGCTGTTTTCCGTTGTCGAATGGCTGATGACACAGATCCTCAGGCTGGCAATAGCGGCATTTATCTATGGGCTGATAGTACTGCGCGAGCATCCGGTTTTTTATCTGCACCAGGGACTGCTGGCGGTGTTGGCCGTGGGCGTCTGGTGGCGGCAGGGGCGACTGGAAAAAGAGCGCAGTCAGTGCGGCTACGGCGATGCCTGATAGAGAGCCGGAGGCGCGGCGGCATCGCTCCTCCGGTTAGGGCGCTAGCGCCGGCGTCCGCCGAGGATGCCCCCCAGTACGCCGCGCACGATCTGGTTGGTAATCTGCCGCGCCGCGCTCTTTGCCATGGTCTGCACTACGCCGTCTTTCTTACCGCCGCGCGGTCCGGTGGTGCCGAACAGAATGTCTTTCAGCCCTCCTAACAGCCCGTCATCGGCGGCGGCATTTTTACCGGGGACCGGCGGCGTATGTTGTTCATCGGCGGCCTGCTGCACGCCTTTTTGCAGCATTTCGTAGGCCGATTCGCGGTCTATGGCATCTTCATATTTGCCGTACAGCGGCGAGCTATTGAGCAGCCCGTTGCGCTCATCGTCAGTCACCGGTCCCATCCGCGAACAGGGAGCGATGACCATGGCGCGCTCCACCACCGAAGGGCTGCCTTTTTCATCAAGGAACGAGACCAGCGCTTCGCCGGTGCCCAGCTCCTGAA
The DNA here is from genome assembly GCF_001484765.1 of Entomohabitans teleogrylli. GTDB lineage: Bacteria > Pseudomonadota > Gammaproteobacteria > Enterobacterales > Enterobacteriaceae > Entomohabitans > Entomohabitans teleogrylli. The sequence goes on from NZ_LLXO01000012.1 coordinate 282,748, forward strand.
TGGCTTTTTCGGTGTCAAATGCCGGGTTGGGGCGCATAGTCTGGGCGGCGCTTTTAACCGCTTTCTGGTCTTTGGGGGTGAAAGCGCGCAGGGCGTGCTGCACCCGGTTACCCAGTTGCCCCAGCACGTTATCCGGGATATCGGAAGGGTTCTGGGAAACGAACCAGACGCCGACGCCTTTGGAACGGATCAGGCGGATAACCTGCTCAATCTTATCCAGCAGCACCTGCGGCGCGTCGTTAAACAGCAGGTGAGCTTCGTCAAAGAAAAACACCAGTTTAGGTTTGTCGGGATCGCCGGCCTCCGGCAACTGCTCATACAGTTCGGAGAGCATCCACAGCAGGCTGGCGGCATACAGTTTCGGCATCTGGTAGAGCTTTTCCGCCGCCAGAATGTTAATGATGCCTTTGCCGCTGGTATCGGTGCGCATCCAGTCATGGATATCAAGCATCGGTTCGCCGAAGAAGTGCTCCGCTCCCTGCTGCTCAAGGGTCAGCAGACCGCGCTGGATGGCGCCCACCGAGGCGGAGCTGATGTTGCCGTACTGGTTCTGGAATGATTTAGCGTTATCGCCGACATACTGGGTGATGGCGCGCAGATCTTTGAAATCGAGCAACAGTAGCCCCTGGTCGTCGGCAATGCGGAAAATGATGTTCAGCACCCCAGACTGCACCTCGTTGAGGTTCAGCAGCCGCGCCAGCAGCAGCGGACCAAGATCGGAAACCGTGGCACGTACCGGATGACCGCGCTGGCCGAAGATATCCCACAGCACCACCGGGTTCGGGTGCGGCTGCCAGTCGCTGACGCCAATGCCGTTCAGCCGCGCCAGCAGCTTTTCTGAACTCTGACCCTCTCTGGCCACCCCGGTCAGGTCGCCCTTCACGTCGGCCATAAACACCGGTACGCCGATTTCTGAGAACGATTCGGCGAGTTTTTGCAGGGTGACGGTTTTCCCGGTGCCGGTTGCGCCGGTAATCAGCCCGTGGCGGTTTGCCATACGCGGCTGAAGGTAGCAGGTGATATCCGGCGTTCTGGCGATAAGTAGTGGGGCGGTCATAATGATTTCCTTTCAGATTTTTCTCGATAAAAGCATAGCAACGCTACGCTTTTCATTACACCGGATGTGTTCTTAATTTGCGATACATCACCCACCAGCGACTATGCTTTGCATACCAGTTACTGATTTTCAGGAAACCATGTCCAGATTCTTTTACAACGACCGCAAACAGCTGGTCGATGACGCGATAGAAGGTGTTATTGTCTCTTCGCCGTGGCGCAACCTGACCCGGCTGGATATCGATCCGGCCATTCGGGTGGTGGCGCGCAGCGACTGGGATAAGAGCAAAGTCGCGATTATTTCCGGCGGCGGTTCGGGCCACGAGCCGGCCCACGTGGGGTTTGTCGGTAAGGGGATGCTTACCGCGGCAGTATGCGGCGATCTGTTTGCCTCGCCGAGCGTCGAGGCGATCCTCAATGCCATTGTGGCGGTGACCGGCGATCGCGGCTGTCTGCTGATTGTGAAGAACTACACCGGCGACCGGCTGAACTTTGGTCTGGCGGCGGAGCGGGCGCGGTATTTCGGCCTTAAGGTGGAGATGGTTATCGTGGCGGATGATATCGCGCTGCCGGATAACAAACAGCCGCGCGGCATTGCCGGTACTGTGCTGGTGCATAAAGTGGCGGGTTACGCCGCCGAACAGGGGCGATCGCTGGGGGAGGTGCGCGCCCTGGCGCAGCGCGCCTGCGACAGCGTATTCAGCCTGGGCGTGGCGATGCAAACCTGCAACATGCCAGGCAACGAAGAGCTGACGCGCATTAAACCCGGCTCAGTGGAGCTGGGGCTGGGGATCCACGGCGAACCGGGCGTAACAACGGTGAATACCCGCAATAGCCGGGAAATTATTGACATTCTGGTGGGCCATTTACAGCAGAAAACCGGCACTGAGGCGCGGCTGGTGATGCTGATTAACAACCTCGGGGGCGTGTCGGCGCTGGAAATGGCGCAGCTCACTAAAGAGCTGGCGCACTCCGGACTGCGCGATCAGATTGATTTTCTGGTGGGACCGGCGGCGCTGGTCAGCGCGCTGGATATGAAAGGGTTCTCCCTGTCCGCCATGGTGCTGGACGACGCGATTACTGAAGCGTTGCAGGCCGAGGTACAGACCAGCGGCTGGCAGCCGATGGTGATCTTCGCCCCGATGCTGGTACAGACGCTGCGTCTGGTAGAGGAACGGGTGGATGCCGAGCCTTCGGAGAATGATCGGGTCAGCGCGCTGCTCAGCGCGGCGACGCAAACCCTGGAAGCGCAGGAAAACCGCCTGAACGCGCTGGATGCGCGGGTCGGAGACGGCGATACCGGATCGACATTTGCCCGCGGGGCGCAGGAAATTGCCCGGCTGCACAGCCGGCATGCGCTGCCGCTCAACGACACGGCGGCGCTGCTGCAAACTATCGGCGAGCGGCTGGCGACGGTGATGGGCGGTTCCAGCGGCGTACTGATGTCTATTTTCTTTACCGCCGCCGGGCAGAAAATTGCCGATGGTCAGCCGTTAGCGGAAGCGCTGATTTTCGGGCTGGGCCAGATGAAGCACTATGGCGGCGCGCAGCCCGGCGATCGCACCCTGATTGATGCGCTGGAGCCGGCGCTGGGGGCGTTGAAAGCCAAAGGACTGGAGGCGGCGGCGCAGGCGGCGGCAAAAGGCGCCGACGCCACGGCGGAGATGCTGCAGGCCAGCGCCGGGCGTTCTTCTTACCTGAGCAGCGATAATCTGCAGGGGGTTAAAGATCCCGGCGCGGTGGCGGTGGCCGAAGTGTTTGCCGCGCTGGCCGGGAAGCGAAAAGCAGGATAAGTCACCGCTGCCCGGCCTGAAAATGACCGGGCGAAGGGAAGAACGGATCAGAAATCGGCCTGCAGTACCACCCGGTAGCGGGCCTTGCCATCGCGCACATGCTGGATGGCTTCGTTGATGCGCGACATCGGGTACAGTTCGATCTGCGGCGCGACATGGGATCGGGCGGCGAATTTGACCAGTTTGCGCAGTTCGGACGGTGAGCCGGTGGCCGACCCGGAAATACTGCGATCGCCGCCGATCAGCGTGAAGGCGGGCACCGGGAATGGAGTCATTACTGCGCCGACGGTGTGGAAGTTACCGCCCCAGGCCAGCGCCTGGAAGTAAGGCATCCAGTCGAGATCGACGTTCACGGTGTTGATGATCAGATCGAACTGCCCGGCCAGCTCGGTCAGCGCCTGCGGATCGCGGCTGTTGACCACCCGAGCGGCCCCCATGGCGCGTACCTCCTGCTCTTTGGCGGGGTTGGAGCTGAAAGCCGTGACTTCACAGCCCATGGCGCGCAGCAGTTTGATGGCAATATGCCCCAGCCCGCCGATACCGATAACTCCGACCCGGCTGCTGGCGGTAACGTGATGCATCAGCAGTGGTTTGAATACGGTGATGCCGCCGCACAGCAGCGGCCCTGCGGAGGCGATGTCCAGCGCTTCCGGCAACGGGATCGCCCATTGCCAGTCAGCGCGGATCTTATCGGCAAAGCCGCCGCGGTTGATGATAGTCGGCACGCTGCCTTCCAGGCAGTTGACCTGGTTGCCGCCGATACAGGCGTCGCAGTGGCCGCAACTGCGCGCCGTCCAGCCGATGCCGACCCGCTGGCCGATTTTTAATCCTTTGTCCTGCGCCGCTGAGCCAAGGGCGCTCACCCGGCCAATCACTTCATGCCCGGCGATCAGCGGGTACTGCGACATTCCCCATTCATTGTCGATCATCGACAGATCGGAATGGCAGATACCACAGTATTCGACGTCGACCTCAACATCTTCTGGCAGCAATTCCCCGGCGTCGAATTGATACAGTTTCAGTTCCGCACCGGCCTGGTCCGCGGCATAGCTTTTGATAATGGTCATAATACTTCCTTCGTTTTTGGCATTCAGTTGTGGCACTGAGAGAAGTGTAGAGCAAGACGCTAAAGGGCGCGTTGGCGGAAGGTGGCAACCGGGCGGCGCGGTGCCCTGCGTCGCCGTCCGGTGAGGCCTGGTGCAGCGCGGGTACCGGCAAACCCGATAAATCGCGACCGATTTTTGTTCAGGGCAATTGACCGCTGACAAAGCTCGCCGGGTATCAGGCTCTTTATAATCAGGCGCGATTATCTTCTCAGAGTATCTTACCTATGGCGTATCAATTGAATATTAACTGGCCGGAATTTTTAGAAAAATACTGGCAGAAGCAACCCGTGGTGTTAAAAAATGCGTTCCCGAACTTTGTCGATCCGATTACTCCGGATGAACTGGCGGGGCTGGCGATGGAGCCGGAAGTCGACAGCCGTCTGGTGAGCCATAGCGACGGTAAATGGCAGGCCAGCAATGGTCCGTTTGAGCATTTTGACGGGCTGGGAGAGACCGGCTGGTCGCTGCTGGCGCAGGCGGTTAACCACTGGCATATGCCATCGGCGGAGCTGGTGCGTCCGTTCCGGGTGCTGCCGGACTGGCGGCTCGACGACCTGATGATTTCGTTTTCGGTGCCGGGCGGCGGCGTTGGCCCGCATATCGATCAGTACGATGTGTTTATCATCCAGGGAATGGGCAGCCGCCGCTGGCGGGTGGGCGATAAACTGCCGATGCGCCAGTTTTGTCCGCATCCGGCGCTGCTGCATGTCGATCCGTTCGAGCCGATTATTGATGAAGACCTGGCGCCCGGCGATATCCTGTATATCCCGCCGGGATTCCCGCACGACGGCCTGACCCACGAAACGGCGCTTAACTATTCGGTGGGGTTCCGAGGGCCGAACGGTCGCGACCTGATCAGCAGCTTTGCCGATTATGCGCTGGAGAACGATCTGGGCGGCGAGCACTACAGCGATCCGGATCTGACCTGCCGCGAGCATCCGGGGCGGGTGGAGGAGTATGAACTGGAGCGTCTGCGTAACATGATGATCGACATGATCAATCAGCCGGAGGATTTCAGGCAGTGGTTTGGCCGCTTCGCCACTACGCCGCGCCACGAGCTGGATATTGCGCCGGCGGAACCGCCGTATACCGCTCAGGAGGTGCAGGAAGCGCTGCTCGACGGCTGTGTGCTGCTGCGCCTGAGCGGGCTGCGGGTGCTGCATATTGGCGACAGTTTCTTTGTTAACAGTGAACGGCTGGAGACCAGTGATGCCGCCGCGGCCGACGCGCTGTGCCGCTACACCGCGCTGACCCGGCAGGAACTGGGCGATGCGCTGCGCAACCCGGCGTTTGTCGAAGAGCTCACCGGGCTGATTAACCAGGGCTACTGGTTTTTTGACGAGTGATAAGGGAAGCCCCTGCGCAGGCGGGGGCTGATCGGTAAGGTTCTACAATCACACATCACGGATGTGCTGATGTCATACTTGCCTTGCGATGACAGAGATATCTCAGTGGATACAGCTCTGGTGGTGGGGTAAATCGCATATGATGGCTAAGGGCTGGTAACCTCCTGAATCTGGATGCTGATTTTTTCAGCACCCAACATGGGAGTGAGGGGATAACAGTTGCACCCTTGCCATGAGAAGGTATAATCCCTGACGTTTTCCGCATCCCCTTCAGTGCCGGAGTGGCGAAATCGGTAGACGCAGTTGATTCAAAATCAACCGTAGAAATACGTGCCGGTTCGAGTCCGGCCTTCGGCACCATCGGAACATCAATAGACGTCAACGGACGTCTTTTTTTGTGCCTGAAATCCAGTATTTACCCATCATTCCCGCTATATTAACTCTCTCAAGGTCAACCGACTTCAACGTGTATCTACCAACAGATGTTGGTACAGATGATGGTATTTCCGGTTCGATAATGCTTGTACCAACAGGGAGGGGATAAGCATGGCTCTAACAGATATCAAAGTCAGAACAGCCAAGCCAACGGATAAGCAATACAAGCTGACTGATGGCAGTGGTATGCATCTTCTCGTCCACCCTAATGGTTCTAAGTACTGGCGTTTGCAGTACCGTTTTGACGGCAAGCAAAAGATGCTGGCACTTGGGGTTTACCCTGAAATCACACTGGCGGATGCCAGAGCACGTCGTGACGAAGCGCGTAAGCTGCTAGCGAATGGCGTCGATCCGGGAGACAAAAAGAAAAATGATAAGGTTGAGCAGAGTAAAGCTCGAACCTTCAAAGAGGTAGCGATCGAGTGGCATGGCACCAATAAAAAGTGGTCTGAAGATCATGCCCATCGTGTGCTAAAAAGTCTGGAAGATAATCTCTTCGCAGCGCTTGGTGAGCGTAACATCGCTGAGTTAAAAACTCGCGATTTATTAGCACCCATTAAAGCCGTAGAGATGTCTGGACGTCTTGAGGTTGCTGCCCGTCTTCAACAGCGCACTACGGCCATCATGCGTTATGCAGTGCAAAGTGGGTTAATTGATTATAACCCGGCACAAGAGATGGCTGGGGCGGTTGCTTCCGGTAATCGACAACATCGTCCGGCGCTGGAATTAAAGCGCATTCCTGAGTTACTACAGAAAATAGACAGCTACACCGGCAGGCCGCTAACCCGCTGGGCAACAGAACTCACCCTGCTTATCTTTATTCGATCCAGTGAGCTGCGTTTTGCTCGCTGGTCAGAAATCGATTTTGAAACGTCAACGTGGACCATCCCGCCTGAGCGAGAGCCTATTCCTGATGTAAAACATTCTCAGCGAGGCTCAAAGATGCGTACACCGCATCTGGTGCCGCTTTCAAAGCAGGCGCTGGCGATCCTAAAGCAGATAAAACAGTTCTGTGGCGAACATGAGCTGATTTTTATTGGCGATCATGATCCGCGTAAGCCAATGAGTGAAAATACCGTAAACAGTGCCCTACGCGTGATGGGTTATGACACTAAAGTTGAGGTTTGCGGGCACGGCTTCCGCACAATGGCCTGTAGTTCGTTAATTGAGTCAGGGCTATGGTCGAAGGATGCGGTGGAAAGGCAGATGAGCCATATGGAACGCAATTCGGTGAGGGCGGCGTATATCCATAAAGCGGAACATCTGGATGAGCGCAAGTTGATGTTGCAGTGGTGGGCTGATTTTCTGGATGCGAACCGGGAGAAAGGGATTACGCCGTTTGACTATGCGAAGATCAACCGGGGAGCAGGTCAAAGGAGGAACATATCAAAAACAGGCAGATACACAATTTAAATTACAGTCTCTTTCATCGATTTTTGTCCATTATGATGACACTCTATATTCGTATTGAAATCACAGTAATATAGTGCATTTTTTAGTAATATTTAACCTATTGATTATTTCAAGGAATAATGACCGTTGAAATTTGCACAAGCTCTCAGCATTCTCTCAAAGTCTTCACCGTATGCGGTCAGTACCGAGAGAGAGCACTATCAAGATCACCTCGTTGGATTCAAGAGATACATATACATCACGACAGATATAGAAGCGGATTTTAAAAAAGCACTCCTATCTGCTAAGTCCAATCAAGTCATCTTCCTATGCGGAAGTAGTGGTGATGGCAAGTCTGAGATCTTGACGCAGTACAGCCAAAAGCACAAAGTGACTCATGACTTCCATTTGGATGCGACTCACAGCTTCAATCCAAGCCAGACAGCCATTCAAGCTCTTGATCAAAGATTCACCCAGTTCAAGCAAAGTCATAAACCACTTGTTGTGGGTATTAACGTTGGTATGCTCGGCAATTATGCAGAAGAAGGTTCCAAAGAGCATAGCGACATCAAAAAGGTGCTCAGAGACTTTCTCTCTCGTAAGCGATCAGCAATTCCAAAGCAGTACGTATTCTTGGATTTTGAAGACTATCCAAAATTCACCTTCAATGCTGAGGGCTGTGCATCAGACTTTGCAGAAAAATTTCTAAAAAGATTGACAGCACAAACGCTTGAGAATCCTTTCTATGCGCTTTATGACAAAGAGCTCAAATCTCTAGGTCATACTCGCCTGACGGCAAACTATGCGCTGCTGAGTCGCCCTTCAGTTCAGGAATCTCTGATCGGCTTATTACTCAAAGCCCGTCTTATCAAAGATCAGTTCCTCACGGCCCGAGCGTTACTGGATTTCATTTTTCAGTTGCTCGCGGCGGATGGCTACTTGTTCGACAACTTGTTTGCAGGCAGTGATAACGAGCTGTTATCCCGTATACAGGGTTTTGACCCAAGTAATCTGCACACGCGCACCGTCGATGAGTTTGTGCTTCAGCATGAGCTGGGCATTGAAGATGAGCGTTTCAATGCGTTTAGATCTAAAATTAACGAGCTTGGTTTTTACGAGGTAACCAAAGCAACGTCTTTTCTTCGCCTTTTCTATTTGCTTCGGGGTGACAAAGAGCTCAGCAATGAGTTTGTAACGCCTATCCAAAACGAGTTCACAAACAATCTGGTAGAAACCTATGCATCTGTCTGGATGCGACATCGTGATTTCGATGGTTCAGGAAAGATGCGCAAACTGCTTGGCAGTTTCTACAAAGAAACGCTGATCGCAGCGCTTCACCGCTATTGTAATCGTCATGCCCCAACACTCGACAAAGACGAGTATTTAGTTTCTGAGCTTAATGGCTACAAAACGGCGGTGTCTCTTGAAGTTAAGGCCGATTTTTCAGCAATACAAAACAGTACACTCGAAAAAATAGGCACCTTCAATGTGTATCTGAAAGTCGATGAACAATCGCTTAAGCCAATGCCAATTAGCGTCAAACTACTTGAGCTTTTGGTCAAGATTGGGCAGGGGTATCGCCCTAACAAGCACGACAAAAATGCTGTTTTGTTACTTGATGAAGCATTGGAACAGATGCTGACAGTAGCTAAGCAAAAAGAGACCTTTTTTATTCTCAAGGGTGATAAGCGCTACAAAATCGTGAAAGAAGAAAGTGACTATTTTGAAGTGAGTGGTATGCACTAATGACGACCGATAATTTCACATTACCGATAAAGGCCGGTTTGCCACAAACGGTAGCTGATAAGTTCCAAAATAAGAATACGTTGAGCAGTTACATTCCCATTCGTACGCAAGGCAATGATTTTGACTGGTCATCAGTCGTGGGCTTAGTCCTGCGTGGATTACTTTGTAAAAAAATAGAAAAGTACAATTACCAAGATTTTACTGCGGATTGCAAAAACAACTTACAAAAAAAATTGGGTGAAGAGGCATTTTGGAGTGTACTTGAAGATATGTATTTCACTAATGAAAATATATTCTCGGTAACCCCTGAGTTTCTGTTGTTTAAGAGCCAGAAGAGTCAAGATAACAAGTACACGCGCGACATGCGAATGGCATCCTTGTTTATTAACTTACTTCAAGGACAGCAAATTGAACGATTTGAATCTAACTTGAACTTCCTCGAAGAGGAGTTTCTTAAAACGCTTTTAGACAAAACAGAGTCAGATCGCGACAAGGACTTCCAAGTGACCGAGTCACCATATTTGCCCTATATAGCAGAGGCGTTTAAACGTGACCTCGAGTTTTTAACTGGTTATCCGAAATACCTGTTGGATGAGTTCGAGCGTTTCTTGGCATTCTATGGCTTTGCTTACACGGCTCAATTAAGCCTATCGTTGTCGGATTGGAAAACAGGTGAAGCCCCAACCGCGAAACCGCTGTATTTCATCATGGATCATGAGCGCGCCAGCAGTGAACGTATCCATATCAAAAAGCACGGTTACAAGCTTTTTAGCGAATCGTCTTTCAAGCTGTTTCCCTTCCTCTCTATGCTGGAAAATCTTCAACCAAACCCAGAAAAATTAAAAAAACCTTTGTGGCAATTGGCAAAGGATATTAAGAGTTCAGAGCGGAGTGATCTAGCTGGGTATATTGAAAATTACGCAAAAATGTTTCGCCACAACAGAAAACTTGAAACAGCAATACCTGAAAAAGCAGAAACCGCAATTGATTGGTTGGAATATGCTTTGAAGCTTGCTGAAGAACAGTTCAGAGACCCTAAAACCGACCGTCCGGGGACTATCAAAAAATATATTAAAGCGGTTGAAGAAAACATGGCTACTGGCTTCGTGCAAGCTCGTGGTCGCTCTGGTCGGGTGTTAGTACTCACTCAAGACCACATTATTTTGCTTACTAACCTGGTGGTGGGTAAGGAAGAAAAGCTTCGCTTCCATGAGCTGATAATTGGCTTACAGCAAAGGGGGATTTTTGTTGATAAGCAGACAGAACAAGAGCTTATTAAGTTCTATGAGCGAATTGGCAACGTTGAACGCATGAGTGATAGTGGAGATGCAGTGTATGTGCGCAAAACAATTTGAATCGTTTCTGGTTGAGCAGTTTTTACTGCACGCGAAAGGAAACATCCGCGCAGGCTATCGCTACCAGTTTAACTCTCCTGACCATGCTAATAGTCAGCGACTTTTCGATGCGCTCTTAGCGCGAAAAGGAGGAGAGAGCGAAGATCGCAATGGTGTAGCGCTGAGCTATTTAGACCTAGAAGACTGCAAAGTGGTGCCAGTGCTTCATAGCGAAGATGCGTGTGAAACGGGCTTTACCGAAAACTACATCTCTAATTTGCGTGACGAAATAGCAAGCCAGGAAGGTCCGTTGAAGGGCTGTGCACTGGTGGTGATTCACAATAGTCGCCTAGATACTCTCATCAACTCGGCGGAAGATCTTGGCCAGTCTGGCCAGGTGTGGAGTCCAGGGAACATCAAATGCGCTCTTGGTGGCTTTATTGAGCAATCTGACAAATCTCGAGACGTTTCGCTTTGCCTTTTGGACGACCAATTTGACGCGATTTTGGAAGATGGTGCGACCATGTTCGGTTTCGAGTCTTTATACAAGGCAGTTGAGGATGGCGAGCTGTGTTTCAGCGAGCTAGGCATGTTTGAGGATCCTTTTGTTGCTGAGTTATCGGGCAATAAAAAACAGATCAAACAGCGCCTAGAAGAAAACCGTACGCTTTACCAAGAGTTGTCGTTTGAAGTAGAGCATTTTGGTCAGCAACTCGAAGAAAGGCTGAAAGGCTTTAGTAGTAGGTTTATCAAAGAACATTTTTCTGACGATGGTTGGAAAGATGTGGAGTTTGAAACTTATCGAGAAGAGATCAAAAGGAATAAGATTCAGAACCTTAAGCATGAAGGTGAAGACGAGACCAATAATGCGCAAGTGATTGGTCGCTACCCAAAAGAAACTAAAGCAGGATTGCGTGACCGTCACTTGATTATTGCACTGGAAGAAGGGCAAAGTGAGTTTGAACTTAAACTGAGCTTTTCTGGCATCAGCGATTTAAGAAAAGAGCAGTTTAAAGTCTCGCCAGCGAATGCACTTGGCAAACAAGAAGTCATCAGCACGCGCCTAACTAGTAAAGGGGCAAACGCTACTCTAGCAGCTAGTTATGCCAATGAGCCTTTGTTTTTCACGCTAGCATTGAAGCGTGACAATACCTCTGAACACCATAACTTCCGTTGCTTGGTTGTCAGAAAAGGCGAGTTTCACCTCGAGGCATTCAAAAACATTTTCGCCGTTGAGCCTTCAAAAAAACGCCTTACCTTGAAAACGGTAGACAACAGCTTGGTTATTAACCCGGCGCTAACTGCAAACCGAAGCCTAGATGATGTCGGTGAAGTGGTTGACCGCGCAGAATTTGGTGTTGTCGATTTTGAATCTTTGGCCAACGAGTCAGAAGAAATCAGCTTTGTGGTGAAATCAGGTGATAATTCCCTGACATTTTATATTGAGGGTGAACAGGTAGAAAGCAGCCTGTCCTTCCCATTGCTGCTTAACCAATCTCGCTTCCACAAATTGTTTGACGATCACGTGTTTGGCGAGCTTTATCCGAGTAAAGACGTTGTCGCGATCGATCATAGTGAATTTCGCGTCATGGAGCCGCGCATTAGCCTACTTCGTTGGGAAGAGTGTTTCGTTCAGCAAAAGCAAGTCTACCTAGCGGAATCCAACAGCATGGCGTTGGAACAGTTAAGGTCTATTGATGACGGTCTTCACTCAGCATACCAAGCACTGTTTGACTATCTAGCGAGCCGACGAACAACTATTTCGTTGGTTTCGTGGGGGCCTATATTTACGGCACTCGTGAAAGCGACCGTGGATGCATTCCTTGATTATTTCAACGCGATCCCAACTGGTGGCATGCTTACCAAAGAGCAAAAGCTTGTGATGCAAATCGGTTTGGTTCGCGAGAATGGTGAAGAATATTACTCGCCATTCCACCCAATGGTGTTGGCTTACTACTTAAATCTTTGTAATGAAATGCAAAAAGATGACAGCTTTGCTGACTTGCCATCTGTCACGTTCAATCGCTTGGGGCCAAGTGGACTGCTTCCGTATGTCTATCATCCCAAGCATGGGTTTGCCTACAACCAGCAAGTAACAGAAAACGGGTTTTGGGTTAAAAGTGTCCCTCACCAGAAAAGTTGTCTGAAGTTCGTTCGCAAGCTGGTTAAAGAAAAGATCAACGAGTTCCAAAAAGCGTTTCTCCACTTGTTTACCGGCTCAGAGAAGAGTGTGTTGGTGAATGCCGTGAATCAAGATCGTGCAGAAGAGTTATTCCTCGGTTTGGTTGACTATGTAAAAGATAACCTCGATAAAGCGGCATCAATTCATGTCAACCTCTACGATGATGAGCTGGTTTTCAATGCATTTGACCAGTTTGCAGAAACGTTCAATTACGAAGAATTAAAGTCTTGGTTGGAATTGGACCGAGAGAAAGTGCGAGAAAATGCCGACACCATTATCGATATTCTGCGAACCCGGCTAACTTACAGCAAGTTTACCAATGCTCAAAGTGAACGCGAAGGGCAAGCCTACTCGCACCTGTCTTTTTTCAGAAACAACGACAACGTGAAGTTAACGACCTTGAGCGTTGACGACATGCCTAGTGGTATTGCGTGTGATGGTCTGCTGACGGGCGACGCTTCTAAAAGTGATGAAGGCTCATACTTCACTGCATTTGGTTTGCAAAACGTTCAATATAGTAACCAACCACACTTGGAAATAGCGAAGTATGTTGGCTCGTTAATAGAACCAGCATTTAAGCCCAGCACACAATACACGGGGGCCAATGCTCCTGCTCTTGCGGTCAGTGAAGACTTTAAATCTCTGCTAGCGCGCTCTTATGACAGCTCGATTTGGACCACCATCATCGACCCGAAAGTGACGCTAGACTTCTTCCACGCCAATCAATGTATCGTGCTTATTCATTATTCTGATCAGTACACCAGCTCAGCCAGCTACGATGCGATAACCGTGACGGCACAGCGTGGTTTGTTCGAAAGGGTGGTTGCACAAAGTGGCGGCAAGCAGATTAACGAGTTCAATGCCTTCAATGGTGATTGGCTACTGAAGATGTTGACTTGCAACGACACCATTCGCAAAGAGCGAACTGGCATTATCGGCGCCTATAAATTTGCGACGTGTCTGGTGCACCAATCTGATATCACCTGGGTTCCGCTCTCAGTTGGTGAAATGATCCGCGTGTCGGGTAACATCGGCCTGAAAATGACCGACAGTGACTTCTCACGCAATGTGCAGAGATATAAAAAAGGCGCGATTTCAGATGATATACTGCTGGTGGGCTTTAAAGAGGGTAACCTTTATTTGCTTCCTGTCGAAGTGAAAACAGGCTCCACGCCAGACTACAAAAAAGCAGTACAGCAAGCGAATGAGCTTCGCCGCTATCTAACAGAGCTTTTGAGCGACGAGACACTGGCGTCGAAGCTATACCGAGGCTTGTTTATCCGCCAAGTGTTGATGCAAATCGACAAATACCGTCTGTACAACGTATTCAGCAATGACTATTTCGAAGCCCTGCTGGCAGAGAAAGAAGAGTGGCTACGCGGTAACTACGCGATTGCGGAGCTTGAGAACTATCCAGCAGGTCTAGTGGTTAGCCACCTTGAAAGCGGAAGCTGTTTCGAACCTGGCTATAACATGCAGGATGGCGTGTTGAAGGTTGACCTTCCTATGTCTTTGCTGCCTTCACTGGTGCAACACCCGCTTCAAGTATTAATGAACGAAAAGGACATCGCACAGATCTGCCATGTGCCGGCGGAGTATATGTTGGTGGGGCAGACAGCTTTGAAAAAAAGAGAGTCGCTCGTTCCATTAGACGTTGTGGTCGATAAGCCAGAGGATTTAAAACCGAACCTCCAAACAGAGGAGCCGTCAAAGTTAGCTGCAGAGCCAACCCCAGATTATGCGAGTGAATGCCGAGTTGAAATTGGTCAGAATACGCTTACCGGCGAAAAAGTTTTCTGGGAGTACGGGCACAAGGATTTAGCAAACCGTCACCTGATCATTTTTGGTAGCTCAGGGCAGGGTAAGACCTACTGTATACAAGGTTTGTTGATGAGCTTGGCCGATGCTCAAATTCGGTCGCTGGTGATTGATTATACAAACGGATTCTTGCCGAATCACCTTGAGCCGGAGTTTATTGAACGAACAAATCCTAAATCCAATATTCTTTGTAATGAGCCATTTGGTATGTCGCCATTTAGAGCTCAAAAGCAAGATTTTGGCGGGATTTTTCTCGAAGAGAAGCCTCATATGGTGGCTGGAAGGGTAGCCTCTGTTTTTAACAAGGTATATTCGACAATTGGCGAGCGCCAGATCGCAGTGCTCAATGAAGTGATTGAATCTGGTGTCCAACGATATGGTAGTGCTTATAGCTTACAGAATATGTTGGATGACCTAAACGAGGAAGAAACTGCAGGACCAGCACTTGCAAGCAAGCTGGCTCCTCTTGTTAAGTCTAACTTGTTTTCATCTGACAGTGATAAAAGTTGGAATGATGTGTTTGAGAGTGAACATCACCGCTCAACAATTATGCAACTTGCGTCGCTTAACCACGATATTTCAATGCTTTGTACTGAGTTTTTACTTTGGGATCTATACTCCTACGCATGTAGTTACGGTAGTAAGGAAAAACCGATTCCTATTGTATTGGATGAAGTGCAGAACCTCGATCATCGCCTGGAGAGCCCATTGGGCAAAATGTTAACGGAAGGACGCAAGTTTGGGGTATCCCTAATTCTGGCGACTCAAACGCTAAGTATGCTGCGTAAAGATGAGCAAGATCGTTTATTCCAGGCGTGTCACAAGCTGATTTTTGCACCAGCAAAAACAGAGACAAAGACGTACGCGAAAATTCTTGAACTGAGCATGCCAGGTACAAAGCAGGCTGAGTGGGAAAAGCAACTAGGAGACCTATCCAAAGGACAGTGTTTATCAGTTGGCTACCATTTGGATAACGGTCAGTTGAAGATGAGTGTTAAGAAAGTGAAGGTTTCCTCCATGTTATCCCGCCTGAACAATTCTAAGGTGTATTAGTCGCGACTTGATCTGACATATGACCTTGAAAGGTTGTAAGCGTCATCTCAGTACCGTCTGGCTCAGAAACCACGATCCTG
>NZ_LLXO01000013.1 GCF_001484765.1 Entomohabitans teleogrylli
GCAATGCATCAGACACATTCCCGACTGACACCATGAACGGAAAAAAGCGGCGCTTCAGATTCACCGCGTAAACGGAAAACAACAACTCTCAAACACATAACCTGAACGAAAAGCCTCACAAAAACCTACAACAAAACCCCACCGTTTCCCCGACAAATAATCGTTATGTATTTAAATATATAGCGATTATAGAACAAACTATCGCGAAAATCGGACCAGTTTTGATCGAACGCCGTGATTTACCCCTAAATAGGGATGCCGTATACCCCCCCATTAACTTAATGTTACACATAATAAAATCCTTATAAATCTGGCGGAATTTTATCCGCATGTTTTTTCTGGTGAATACCAGTATGTGATGTGAAGGTGTGCAATGGCTGAACTCTCCCGACGTGGCCTGTTAACGGGGAGCTGGAAGAAACCAGCAATTCCGTTTCGCCCTCCCTGGAGCGGCGACGAACACCACTTTGTGGATCACTGTACTCGTTGCAACGCCTGTATTACGGCCTGTGAAACGCGCGTGATTGAACGCGGCGCAGGCGGTTACCCGGAAGTCAATTTCAGCAACGGCGAATGTACATTCTGTTATGCCTGCGCCAGCGCCTGTCCTCAGGCGCTTTTCAGCACCAGGGAAACCACACCATGGCACTACCGGATAGCTGTCAACGACAGTTGTCTGGCCAGACATCAGATCGAGTGCCGTAGTTGTGAAGACACTTGCGAAACCCGGGCGATTCGCTTTCGCCCGACGCTATCCGGTACGGCGCGGCCAGAAATCGAACCCGCCGACTGCACGGCCTGTGGCGCCTGTATTGCCGGATGCCCGGCTTCCGCTATTCAAATGAGGAACCACGATGAACGCTAACTGGCATGTTTGTAGCCTGGTGGTACAGGCCCATCCCCGGGATATGTCGATAATCAGCAATGCCATCAATGCGCTGGAAGGGGGAGAAGTTGCCGCCAGCGATGCCGAAACCGGAAAAATGATTGCCGTACTCGAGGCCGATAACAGTAACACATTGCTGGACAATATTGAGTCAGTTCGCCAGTTCGCGGGCGTGCTGGCAGTATCGCTGGTCTATCACCAGCAGGATGAACAAGGTGAGGAAACACCATGAAACTGAGTCGTCGTAGCTTCATGAAAGCTAACGCCGTCGCCGCGGCTGCAGCGGCGGCCGGTATCAGTGTACCCAGCGTCGCCCGCGCCGTGGTAGGGGAAGCGGATGCCATTAAATGGGATAAAGCGCCGTGTCGCTTCTGCGGCACCGGCTGTGGCGTGCTGGTCGGCACCCAGAATGGCCGCGTGGTGGCCAGCCAGGGGGATCCGGATGCGCCGGTTAACCGCGGTCTGAACTGTATTAAAGGCTACTTCCTGCCCAAGATTATGTACGGTAAAGATCGCCTGACCCAGCCGATGCTGCGTATGACCGACGGTGAATTCGATAAGAACGGCGAATTTGCCCCGATCAGTTGGGAAAAAGCCTTCGATATCATGGAAGAGAAGTTCAAAGCGGCCCTGAAAGAGAAAGGCCCGGAAGCGATCGGCATGTTCGGTTCCGGCCAGTGGACCGTCTGGGAAGGCTATGCGGCTTCCAAGCTGTTTAAAGCCGGCTTCCGTTCCAACAACCTCGATCCTAACGCCCGCCACTGTATGGCGTCGGCGGTGGTCGGCTTTATGCGTACCTTCGGTATGGATGAACCGATGGGCTGCTATGACGATATCGAGCAGGCCGACGCGTTTGTGCTCTGGGGCTCCAACATGGCGGAGATGCACCCGATCCTCTGGTCGCGTATCACTAACCGTCGTCTGTCAGATCCCAATGTCACCGTCGCGGTACTGTCCACCTTCCAGCATCGCAGCTTTGAGCTGGCGGATAATGGCATGGTCTTCACTCCGCAGAGCGACCTGGCGATCCTCAACTATATCGCTAACTACATTATTCAGAATGACGCGGTAAATGAGGACTTCTTCACGAAACACGTTAACCTGCGCCGCGGGGTAACGGACATCGGTTACGGCCTGCGCCCCGAACACCCGCTGGAAAAAGCGGCGAAAAATCCTGGCGGCGACGGTTCCGATCCGATGACCTTCGAAGAGTACAAGGCTTTCGTTGCCGAATATACGCTGGACAAAACCGCTGAAATGAGCGGCGTGCCGAAGGATCAACTGGAAGCGCTGGCGAAGCTGTATGCCGACCCGAAAAAACGCGTTATCTCTTACTGGACCATGGGCTTCAACCAGCACACTCGCGGCGTGTGGGCCAACAACCTGTGTTACAACATCCATCTGCTTACCGGTAAAATCTCCCAGCCGGGCTGCGGTCCCTTCTCTCTGACCGGCCAGCCTTCAGCCTGCGGCACCGCGCGCGAAGTAGGTACTTTTGCTCACCGTCTGCCGGCGGATATGGTGGTGACTAATGAGAAACACCGCGATATCACTGAAAAAATGTGGCAGATCCCGTCCGGTACTATCCCGCCGAAGATCGGTTTACACGCCGTGGCCCAGGACCGGGCGCTGAAGGACGGCAAACTGAATGTTTACTGGACCATGTGTACCAATAACATGCAGGCCGGGCCGAATATTGATGAAGATCGTATGCCGGGCTGGCGCGATCCGCGCAACTTTGTGATTGTCTCCGATCCCTATCCGACGGTCAGCGCCCTGGCGGCAGACCTGATGCTGCCTACCGCTATGTGGGTAGAGAAAGAAGGGGCCTATGGCAACGCCGAGCGCCGCACTCAGTTCTGGCGTCAGCAGATTCCGGCGCCGGGCGAGGCGAAATCCGATCTCTGGCAACTGGTGATGTTCTCTAAACGTTTCAAAGTGGAAGAGGTCTGGCCGGAAGAGTTGATCGCTCAGAAGCCGGAATATCGCGGTAAGACGCTGTTCGATGTGCTGTATGCCAATGACGCGGTGCGCAAGTTTCCGCTCAGCGAACTGGCCGAAGGTCAACTGAACGATGAATCTCGCGATGTGGGCTTCTACCTCCAGAAAGGGTTGTTCGAAGAATACGCCGCCTTTGGCCGCGGTCACGGTCACGACCTGGCGCCGTTCGACGACTACCACAAAGCGCGCGGTCTGCGCTGGCCGGTGGTGGACGGTAAAGAGACCCTGTGGCGCTACAGCGAAGGCAATGACCCGTATGTGAAAGCCGGCGAGGGCTACAAATTCTACGGTAAGCCGGATGGCAAAGCGGTGATCTTCGCCCTGCCGTTTGAACCTGCCGCGGAAGCGCCGGATAAAGAGTACGACCTGTGGCTGTCCACCGGACGCGTACTGGAGCACTGGCATACCGGTAGCATGACGCGCCGCGTGCCGGAACTGCACCGCGCTTTCCCGGAATCAGTCCTGTTTATCCATCCGCTGGATGCGAAGAATCGCGGCCTGCGCCGCGGCGATAAAGTCAAAGTGATGTCACGGCGTGGAGAAGTGGTGTCGTCGGTGGAAACCCGCGGTCGTAACCGTCCGCCGCAGGGGCTGGTGTATATGGCCTTCTTTGACGCCGCACAGTTGGTGAACAAGTTAACCCTCGACGCGACGGATCCGCTCTCCAAAGAGACGGATTTCAAGAAGTGCGCCGTTAAACTGGAAAGGGTGTAACACATCATGTCTCGCAAGGATTCCCGACAGCCGTCACGCCGCCGCTTTTTGCGCGACGTGGCGCGCGCGGCGGGGGGGCTGACCGCCGTAACGATGGTGCTGGGGCTGCAGCAGCAGACCAGCCGCGCCAGCGGCGTGCACCTGCGGCCGCCGGGGGCGCTGGATGAGCCGGCGTTCTCCAGCGCTTGCATCCGCTGCGGCCAGTGTGTCCAGGCTTGTCCGTACGACACGCTGAAGCTGACCACGCTGGTGTCTGGCGCGGCGGCCGGGACGCCGTATTTTGTGGCCCGGGAAATTCCTTGTGAAATGTGTGATGACGTGCCCTGCGCCGTAGTGTGTCCGAGCGGCGCGCTGGACAGCGAAATCAAGTCGATTGATGACGCGCGGATGGGGCTGGCGGTGCTGCTTGACCAGGAAAACTGCCTTAACTACCAGGGGCTACGTTGCGACGTTTGTTACCGGGTATGCCCGCTGATTGACGAAGCCATTACCCTGGAGATGGAGCGTAATACGCGCACCGGGAAACACGCGCGTTTTCTGCCCATCGTCCACAGCGACGCCTGTACTGGCTGCGGAAAATGCGAGCACGCCTGTGTCCTGGATGAGGCGGCGATAAAAGTGCTGCCGCGTACGCTGGCGAAAGGGGAACTGGGGAAACATTATCGATTTGGCTGGCTGGAGGGGAGCAATGGCAAACCGTAAGTCTGAAGCCGGAAAAGACGCGCTGGCGGCCAAAGGATGGTGGCGTAGTTATCGCTGGTTGATGCTGCGCCGCCTGAGCCAGTTGCTGGTATTGGTGATGTTTTCTACCGGTCCGTGGTTCGGTCTGTGGATCCTGCATGGTAACTACAGCGGCAGCCTGCTTCTGGATACGGTGCCGCTCAGCGATCCGCTGATGGTTCTGCAAAGCCTGTTCAGCGGCCACCTGCCGGCGACGCTGGCGCTGGTTGGCGCGGCGATTATTGCCGGATGCTATGCCCTGGCCGGTAAGCGCCTGTTCTGTAGCTGGGTGTGTCCGGTTAACCCATTGACCGATCTGGCGGCCTGGCTGCGCCGGCGTCTGGATATTCAGCCATCCGCGACCTTGCCGCGCTGGCTGCGTTACGTGTTGCTGGTGCTGGTGCTGCTCGGCAGCGCCATCAGCGGGACGCTGATCTGGGAGTGGATCAACCCGGTTTCTCTGATGGGGCGCGGGCTGATCTTTGGGTTCGGCGCCGGTATCTGGCTAATGGTGGCGCTGTTTTTATTTGATCTGCTGATCGTGGAACACGGTTGGTGTGGGCATCTTTGCCCGCTGGGCGCGCTGTACGGCGTCCTGGGGAGCAAAGGGGCTGTTACCGTGAAAGCGGTCGACAGGGCGAAATGTACGCGCTGTATGGACTGTTTTCACGTCTGCCCGGAACCCCAGGTATTGCGGGCGCCGGTACTGGATAAAGAGAGCCCGGTGGAGGTGACCAGTCGCGATTGCATGGCCTGCGGTCGCTGCGTGGATGTCTGCGCCGAAGAGGTTCTCAAAATTACAATACGTTGGAGTTCGGGAGCGAAATCATGAAAACCCATGTCCTGCCAAAAGGAATTTCTCTGTGGTTGTCGGCCATTGTGCTGACAGTAAGTGGCGCTGTATGGGCGGCGAGCGATGTGGATCTCACTCAGTCGCCGGAGGTCTCCGGTACTTCGGAAGGCTCGATCCGTATGCCCAAACAGCAGGAGAAAATGGCGCTGAATTACGTTAACCAGCCGCCGATGATCCCACACAGCATCGACGGCTATCAGGTCACCACCAATACCAACCGCTGTCTGCAGTGTCACGGTGTGGATACCTATCGCGTCACCGGGTCGCCGCGTATCAGCCCGACCCACTTTATGGATCGGGATGGCAAAGTTCTGTCCGGCGTGGCGCCGCAACGCTACTTCTGCCTGCAGTGCCACGTGCCGCAAACCGATGCGCCGCCAATCATTGATAATACCTTTACGCCCTCGAAAGGCTTTGGTAAGTGAGGGAAAGTATGGCTAATGAAAAAAAACCAGGCCTGATTCGTCGGCTGTGGCAGTGGTTCTGGCGCCCGAGTCGGCTGGCGTTGGGTACCCTGCTGCTGGGGGGCTTCGCCGCCGGGATTATCTTCTGGGGCGGGTTTAACACCGGTATGGAGATGAGCAACCGGGAAGAGTTTTGTATCAGTTGTCATGAAATGCGCAACAACGTCTACGAAGAGTACATGGAGACGGTGCATTACAACAACCGCAGCGGCGTACGCGCCACCTGTCCGGATTGCCATGTGCCTCATGAATGGGTGCCGAAGATGATCCGTAAAATCCAGGCCAGCAAAGAGCTGTACGCCAAGATCTTTGGCCTGATTGATACGCCGCAGAAGTTCGATGAGCACCGTTTGACGATGGCGCAAAACGAATGGCGGCGTATGAAGAGCAATAATTCGCAGGAGTGCCGTAACTGCCATAATTTCGAATTTATGGACCTGACCGCACAGAAAACCGTTGCGGCGACGATGCACGATCAGGCGATCAAAAACGGCCAGACCTGTATCGACTGCCATAAAGGGATTGCGCATAAGCTGCCGGATATGACCGGTATCGACACCGGTTATTGATTTACCGTTGATAATCACAACGGAGCAAACACGGCGTTTTTTGCTCCGTTATCCGTAGCCGAGGCCCCGCGTTGCGGGGCTTTTCTTTGTCGGTCACGACAAATGGCGCCGGGCGACGTAGTATAAGCCGAAGAAAAAGTGGTTCACGGAGTGGCTATGGCGCTGAAAATTGCCGTTATCAAAGACAAAATCCTTTCTGATAATTACTTCATTCTGCGCAACATTACCTGCGAGGTTACTAATGACCGCGGCCAGGTGGTGCGCCAGCGTCGCGAGGTCTATGACCGTGGCAACGGAGCGACGATATTGCTGTATAACCGCAGCAAAAAAACCGTAGTGCTTACCCGCCAGTTTCGCGTCGCGACTTGGGTTAACGGCAACCAGGACGGCATGCTGATCGAAACCTGCGCCGGTTTGCTGGATAACGATGCGCCGGAAGCCTGCGCCCGTAAAGAGGCCATTGAGGAGACCGGTTTCGCGGTCGGCGCGGTAGAAAAACTTTTTGCGCTATACATGTCTCCTGGCGGCGTGACGGAACAGCTACATTTTTTTATCGCTGAGTACAGCGACGCCCAGCGCGCCAGCGCCGGAGGCGGCATTGAAGATGAGTCAATCGAGGTGCTGGAGATGCCGTTTACCCGGGCGCTGGCGATGATCGCCAGCGGCGAAATCTGCGACGGTAAAACGGTTATTCTGTTACAGCAACTGCAGTTGCGCGGCATCATGGAATAAGTGCAGATAATTTAAAGCGTTAAGCCCGGATTTCCCGCCCTGGGTATCCGAAAAATCTGATTGAGTGCGACGGGCGCGGAGCCGAAGATAGTCAGGCAGTTTGCACTGTATCCACGTTCGTATTCACCTTCAGGGTTTTCTGTTCATGGGCCATCGGCTAAAAATACTGTTTCTGTTTGTGTCACTGCTGGCGCCGCCAGCGCTGGCCGATCCGGTTCAGAAAGCCTTCTCCGACTGGCAGGTCACCTGCAATAACCAGAATTTTTGCCTGGCGCGCAATACCGGCGCCCACCAGGGGCTGGTGATGAGTATCAGCCGCAGCGCCGGCGCGCGTATCGACGCCGCGCTGCGTATCGATCTTGGCGGGCTTGTAACGCCGCCCGTCGACCAACGGGATATGGCGTCGCGGCTGTTGCTTGACGATACGCCACTGGCGCTGGCGGGAAGCTGGCAGATACTGCCATATCGGCTACAGACCCAGGACCCGGATACGATAGGCGCTTTCCTCGCCGAAATTCAGGACGCCGCATCGATAACCCTGGAGGGGAGCGGGCAGAATATCTCGCTTGCCGGACTCAAGGCGGCGCTGCATTTTATGGACGATCGCCAACAGCGGGTAGGGAATGAAACGGCGTGGATCAGCCGCGGCGATGAACCGCCGCTGGAGGTTCCGCCAGCTCCGGCACTGCGTGAGGTGGCCATTCCGGATGCCCCCCCGACGCCGCTCACGCACCAGGAGCTCAGCGATCTGCTGGATTATGGCGCTCGGCGTATGAATAACAGCGACTGCTCGCTGGACCCGGTGCGCCGCGAAGTGCGGGTGAATGTCCTCAGCGACGCCCGGGCGCTGTTGATGGTGGGCTGTGAAGCCGGCGCTTACAATGTTATCGACATGGCGTGGGTGGTGACACGCCGCCAGCCGTTCGTCGCCCGGCCTGTGCGGCTGCGCCTGCCCTTTGCGCTGGCGAATGGCGAGGGGCGCGAGCTGGAATTAATGAACGCCCGCTATGATGAGCATACCCGCGAATTGACCACGCTTGCGAAGTGGCGCGGTATTGGCGATTGCGGTATCGCCACCCGCTGGCGGTTTGACGGCCAGCGTTTTCGCCTGACGCGCTATGCGGCGGAAGCCAGCTGCGACGGCTGGCATGGTCCCGATGCCTGGCCCACGCTGTGGGTGACCAAATAGCGATCCGGTTTCCCGGATCGCTGTGCGCGCTACAGCAGCGCCTCGGCCTTTTTGACAATATTTTCCACCGTGAACCCGAAGAACGGGAACAACTTGTCCGCCGGCGCGGATTCGCCGAAGCGGGTCATCCCTACCACCGCGCCTTTGCGGCCCACATACTTATACCAGTAGTCGGCGATACCGGCCTCCACCGCCACCCTGGCATCGACGTCGTCCGGCAGAACCGTCTGGCGATAGCTTTCTTCCTGCGCGTCAAAGACATCGGTGGAAGGCAGCGAGACGACCTGCACCCGGCGCCCAGCGGCGCTGAGCTGTTCGGCGGCCTGTAATGTTATCTCTACTTCGGAACCGCTGGCGATCAGCAGTAGATCCGGCTTGCCGTCACAGGCTTTCAGGATATAACCGCCGCGGGCGATATCCGCCACCTGTTGCGGGCTGCGCTCCGGCTGCGCCAGATTCTGGCGCGAGAGGATCAGCGCCGTCGGGCCGTCGCGGCGCTCTACGGCGGCCTGCCAGGCCACCGCGGTTTCCACCTGATCGCAGGGGCGCCAGGTACTGAAGCCCGGCGTCAGGCGCAGGCTGGCGAGCTGTTCAACCGCCTGGTGCGTTGGTCCGTCTTCGCCAAGACCAATGGAATCGTGGGTATAGACCATGATGTGGTGCGCTTTCATCAGCGACGCCATACGGGCGGCGTTGCGGGCATATTCCACGAACATCAGAAAGGTGGCGGTATAGGGCACAAAGCCGCCGTGCAGGGCGATGCCGTTGCCGATGGCGGTCATGGCGAATTCCCGCACCCCGTAGTGAATATAGTTGCCGGCGTGGTCCTCCATCAGTGTGCGCGAACCGGACCACAGCGTCAGGTTACTGGGCGCCAGATCCGCAGAGCCGCCGAGCAATTCCGGGAGCAGCGGGCCCAGGGTATTAAGGGCATTTTGTGACGCCTTACGGGTGGCGATTTTCGCCGGACTGGCCTGCAGCCCGGAAATATAGTTTTGCAGCGTTGCCTGCCAGCCTTCCGGTAGCGCCCCGGTCATGCGGCGGGTAAATTCCGCCGCCAGCGCCGGGTGGCTCTGCTGATAAGCAGTGAAGCGGGCATTCCACTGGCGCTCCGCCTGTTCGCCTTTCTCACGGGCGTCCCAGGCGTGGTAAATTTCTTTGGGGATCTCGAACGGCGGATAGTCCCAGCCGATATTTTTACGCGTCAGGGCCACCTCTTCAGCGCCGAGCGCCGCGCCGTGAGCCTCTTCTTTACCGGCCTTGTTCGGCGAACCGAAACCTATCACCGTGCGGCAGATAATCAGCGACGGTTTATCTTTGACACTGTGGGCCTCAAAAATAGCCTTTTTGATAGCCAGCGGATCGTGACCATCGATGTCGCGGACAACATGCCAGTGATAGGCCTCAAAACGCCGGGCGGTATCGTCGGTAAACCAGCCGTCGGTATCGCCGTCGATGGAAATCTTATTGTGGTCATAGAAGCCGATCAGTTTCCCCAGCCCGAGGGTTCCCGCCAGCGAGCAGGCCTCATGGGAGATCCCCTCCATCAGACAGCCATCCCCCATAAAGACATAGGTATGGTGATCGACTATCTCATGGCCGTCGCGGTTGAACTGGGCCGCCAGCGTGCGTTCGGCAATCGCCATACCCACGGCGTTGGCCAGCCCCTGGCCCAGCGGGCCGGTGGTGGTTTCCACGCCGGGTGTCAGGCCATGCTCCGGGTGCCCGGGAGTCCGGGAATGGAGCTGACGGAAATTCTTTAGCTCCTCCATCGGCAGATCGTAGCCGCTCAGGTGCAACAGACTGTAGAGCAGCATAGAGGCGTGACCGTTGGAAAGGATGAACCGATCGCGATTATACCAGTGCGGATTGGCCGGATTATGGCGTAAAAAATCGTTCCACAGTACTTCGGCAATATCCGCCATGCCCATCGGCGCGCCCGGGTGGCCGGAGTTGGCTTTTTGTACCGCGTCCATACTCAGGGCGCGAATCGCGTTAGCAAGCATTTTGCGAGATGACATGTGTGACTCCGTGGTGGCAAAAATTACAGTCGGGCGCCCAGTAAATCTTCCAGCTTGCGCTGGTCGACGGCGAACAGCCGAATACCTTCGGCGAGTTTTTCCACCGCCATGGCATCCTGGTTATGCTGCCAGCGGAATTCCGCTTCGCTCAGCGGCGACGGACGGTGGAATCCCTGGGAAGAGGGGATAAGCTGGCGGATCACCGGTTCCTCGCGCTGCTGGAGCTCCCTGAGCAGCGCCGGGGAGATGGTCAGGCGGTCGCAGCCTGCCAGAGCGAGGATCTGCTCGGTGCGGCGGAAGCTGGCGCCCATCACCACCGTGTCGTAGTTGTGCTGTTTGTAATAGTCGTAGATGTTGCGTACCGATTTCACCCCCGGGTCTTCGTCCACCACATAGGGATCGAGGGGCTCCCGGGCCTGGTACCAGTCATAAATGCGCCCGACGAACGGCGAGATTAAATAGACGCCGGCCTCGGCGCAGGCCCGGGCCTGCGCAAAGGAAAACAGCAGGGTCAGGTTGCAGTTAATCCCTTCTTTCTCCAGCTGTTCCGCGGCGCGGATGCCTTCCCAGGTGGCGGCGAGTTTGATCAGTACCCGCGAGGGATCGACGCCCTGTTCGGCGTACAGTTCGATTAGCCGGCGCGCTTTGGCGATGCTTTTTTCGCTGTCGAAGGAGAGCCGGGCGTCCACTTCGGTGGAGACGCGTCCCGGTACGATGTTGAGGATTTCGCAACCGAAATTAACCGCCAGCTTATCGCAGGCTTCCGCTACCTGTTGCTCGCGGTCGTGACTGCGCGCCCGGGCATAGTCCAGCGCGTTATCCAGCAGATGCTGATAGGGGGCCAGTCCGGCGGCTTTCAGCAGCAGCGAGGGATTGGTGGTCGCGTCCTGTGGCTGATACTGGCGAATGGAT
The DNA here is from genome assembly GCF_001484765.1 of Entomohabitans teleogrylli. Taxonomy (GTDB): domain Bacteria; phylum Pseudomonadota; class Gammaproteobacteria; order Enterobacterales; family Enterobacteriaceae; genus Entomohabitans; species Entomohabitans teleogrylli. The sequence goes on from NZ_LLXO01000013.1 coordinate 11,062, forward strand.
TCAATGTCGCCGCTGTCGGCGACGACGGTGGTGAATTGTCTGATGCCTTCTAGCTGGTTCATGCTAATGCTCCATGAAATTCAACATGTTATCAGGCGTTTTCTGACGCCTCCTGGTGTGAAAAAATCAACCCATAACAAAAAAGCATAGCAGACAGGCATAGCAATGCCGGTACGACCTGGTAACATGTTGGCTATAAAGCACTAACAACACCGGCGCGGAATGTTGATAGTTTGGTACTCCTCAAAGTTTGCCAGACCGTGAACAGCGATACTGGGCGGTGCTTTCGAGTTCGCAAGGCTATCGCGCGCATTATCCTCCCGTAATGATGTGAAGGAACCAATGATGGATGAACAATTAAAACAAAGTGCCCTTGATTTCCATGAATTTCCTGTGCCAGGGAAAATTCAGGTCTCTCCTACCAAGCCCCTTGCCACTCAGCGCGATCTGGCGCTGGCCTATTCGCCCGGGGTAGCGGCTCCCTGTCTGGAAATCGAAAAAGATCCGCTGGCCGCCTACAAATACACCGCCCGCGGTAACCTGGTGGCGGTGGTGTCCAACGGCACCGCGGTGCTGGGCCTCGGGAATATCGGCGCGCTGGCCGGTAAGCCGGTCATGGAAGGCAAGGGGGTGCTGTTCAAGAAATTCGCCGGTATTGACGTGTTCGATATCGAAGTGGATGAGCTCAATCCTGACAAATTTATCGACGTGGTGGCGGCGCTGGAGCCGACCTTCGGCGGTATTAACCTTGAAGATATCAAAGCGCCGGAATGCTTCTACATTGAGCAGAAGCTGCGCGAGCGCATGAATATCCCGGTATTCCATGACGACCAGCATGGCACGGCGATCATCAGTACCGCCGCAATTCTTAACGGCCTGCGGGTGGTGGAAAAAAATATCTCTGATGTGCGGATGGTGGTTTCCGGCGCCGGCGCGGCGGCTATTGCCTGTATGAACCTGCTGGTAGCGTTGGGGATGCACAAACCCAATATCGTGGTTTGTGACTCGAAGGGGGTGATTTATAAAGACCGCGAGCCGAACATGGCGGAAACCAAAGCGGCCTATGCGGTGGAAGATGACGGTCGCCGCACCCTCGACGATGTGATTGAAGGGGCGGATATTTTCCTTGGCTGCTCGGGGCCGAAAGTGCTCACCCAGGAGATGGTGAAGAAAATGGCGAAGGCGCCGATGATTCTGGCGCTGGCTAACCCGGAACCGGAAATCCTGCCGCCGCTGGCCAAAGAGGTGCGCCCGGACGCCATCATCTGCACTGGCCGTTCCGATTACCCCAACCAGGTCAACAACGTACTCTGCTTCCCGTTCATTTTCCGCGGTGCGCTGGACGTTGGCGCTACCGCGATTAACGAAGAGATGAAGCTGGCGGCGGTACACGCCATCGCCGAACTGGCGCACGCCGAGCAGAGCGAAGTCGTCGCTTCCGCTTACGGCGACCAGGAGCTCTCCTTCGGGCCGGAATATATTATTCCCAAACCGTTTGACCCGCGGCTGATTGTTAAAATCGCGCCGGCGGTGGCGAAAGCGGCGATGGATTCCGGGGTGGCGAAGCGTCCGATCGAGGACTTCGACGCTTACATCGAAAAACTGACCGAGTTTGTCTATAAGACCAACCTGTTTATGAAGCCGATCTTCTCCCAGGCGCGTAAAGATCCGCGGCGTATTGTGATGGCGGAAGGGGAAGATTCGCGGGTGTTGCACGCTACTCAGGAACTGGTGACGCTCGGGCTGGCGAAGCCTGTTCTCATCGGCCGCCCGAGCGTTATTGAAATGCGCATCAAGAAACAGGGGCTGCATATTCAGGCCGGTAAGGATTTTGAGATCGTCAATAACGAATCCGATCCGCGCTTTAAGACTTACTGGACCGAGTATTACAACATCATGAAGCGCCGCGGCATCAGCCAGGAACAGGCCCAGCGGGCGGTGATCAGCAACGGTACGGTGATCGGCGCCATTATGGTGCACCTCGGCGAAGCGGACGGCATGATCTGCGGCACCGTCGGGGATTACCACGAGCACTTCACGATTGTCGAAAAACTGTTCGGCTATCGCGACGGCGTGGCGACGGCGGGGGCGATGAATGCGCTGTTGCTGCCGAGCGGCAATACCTTTATTGCCGATACCTATGTCAATGACGATCCGACGCCGGAACAACTGACCGAGATCACCATCATGGCGGCGGAAACGGTGCGCCGCTTTGGTATTGAGCCGAAGGTGGCGCTGCTGTCCCACTCCAACTACGGTTCTTCCGACTGCCCGGCGGCGCTGAAGATGCGTAAAACCCTGCAGATGGTGCGCGAGCGGGCGCCGGAGCTGGCTATTGACGGTGAAATGCACGGTGACGCGGCGCTGGTGGAAAGCATTCGCAACGAGCGGATGCCGGACAGCCCGCTGAAAGGCTCCGCCAATATCCTGATTATGCCGAATATGGAAGCGGCGCGTATCAGCTATAACCTGCTGCGCGTCTCCAGCTCCGAAGGGGTGACGGTAGGGCCGGTGCTGATGGGAGTTAGCCGACCGGTGCATGTCCTGACGCCGATCGCCTCGGTGCGGCGGATTGTCAATATGGTGGCGCTGGCGGTGGTGGAAGCTCAGACTACGCCGCTGTAAGGCAGTCGCTGCAAAAGTCAGAAAGGGAACCCGTCAGGGTTCCCTGCTCATTGCTGACAAAGGAGAAAAACGTGGGTTTTCCTTTTTTGTCAGCGACTGGCGGCCGCGCAGGGGTTATATCCAGTCTCTGACCGGCAGGAAGTCGCGGTACAGCGCCGCTTCCGGGCTGCCCGGCTGAGGCTGATAATTGTATTCCCAGCGCACCAGAGGCGGCATCGACATCAGGATCGATTCCGTGCGCCCGCCGGTTTGTAGCCCAAACAGGGTGCCGCGATCCCAGACCAGATTAAACTCCACGTAGCGCCCGCGGCGATAGAGCTGAAACTGACGTTCCCGCTCTCCCCACGCCATGGCGCTACGCCGTTCGACAATTGGCAGATAGGCGGCCAGGTAGCCGTCGCCCACCGCCTGTGCAAAGCGCAGACAGTGGTCAAAGTCCGGGGTATTCAGATCGTCGAAAAACAGCCCGCCAACGCCGCGCGCTTCATTGCGGTGTTTAATGAAGAAGTAGTCGTCGCACCATTTTTTATAGCGCGGGTAAATCTCCGCGCCGAAGGGTTGGCAAAGATCGCGGGCGGTACGGTGCCAGTGCTGAACATCTTCGGTAAAACCGTAACAGGGGGTGAGATCGAAACCGCCGCCAAACCACCACACCGGAGCGGCGTCGGGCTTTTCAGCGATAAAGAAACGGACGTTCGCGTGGCTGGTGGGCACATAGGGGTTGCGCGGATGCACCACCAGCGAAACGCCCATCGCCTGGAAACTGCGGCCGGCCAGCTCCGGACGGTGGGCGGTGGCCGAGGCCGGCATTTCCTCGCCGTGAACGTGGGAAAAGTTGACCCCCGCCTGTTCAAAAATCTGCCCTTCGCGCAGCAGGCGGCTGCGCCCACCGCCGCCGCCGGGACGCTGCCAGACGTCTTCGGCGAAGGCACCGCCGTCAGTATCGCTGAGCTGCTGACAAATAGTCTCCTGAAGCTGCAGTAGCCAGGTTTTAACGGTGTGGATATCAGGCTGTGTCATGGCAATTAACCGCGTTTAGCGTGGGCTTTGTGATTATCAAACCAGTTGAAGTAACTGACAACGCCGGCGGCAATGGCGGCGGCGATTTTCTGGCGGAAGGCCGTGGTGCCCAGCAGACGCTCTTCTTCCGGATTGGTGATAAACGAGGTTTCCACCAGTACCGAAGGAATCGACGGCGATTTCAGCACCACGAAGGCCGCCTGCTCGGTACTTTTACTGTGCAGCCTGTGTACCGGTTTGATCTGGCGCAGAACGTGGGAACCCAGCGTCAGGCTGTTTTTGATGGTATCCGTCTGGACCAGATCGAAAAGCACCTGCTGCAGGTAGTGATCTTTATTCTTTACTTTACTGCCCGCCACATCGTCGGCGGCGTTTTCCCGTTCGGAGAGATATTTCGCCATCGCGCTACTGGCGCCGCGGTTAGAGAGCGCAAATACCGACGCCCCGGCGGCGGACGGGTTGGTGAAACCGTCGGCGTGAATCGACATAAACAGTGAGGCGCCGTGTTTATGGGCGATCTCGACCCGGTCATAAAGCGGAATAAATTCATCCGCGGAGCGGGTCAGGCGCGCATCAATACCTTTACTGCGCAGAATCGAGCGGACGTTTTTGGCAATCGCCAGCACCACGTGTTTTTCCAGAGAGCCGTTACGGCCAATGGCGCCGGTATCAATACCGCCGTGGCCAGGGTCGAGCATCACAATGCGTTTAGCGCCGGCTTTTTTGGCGGCAGGCTTGCTGTGGCCGGTGGTGGTTTTCAGCGCTTTGCTCTCTTCCCTGGCCAGCGCCTTATTGATGCCGGTTAATGTCATGGCCGCCAGTCCCGTCACAAGTAGCTGGCGGCGTGAAGTGAGTAGCGTCAATGATTTAATTTTGCTCATGCGGCCCAAATATTGATTTTATGAATCCATAGGTACGTGTTTATAGCTCATCACCCGGGGGATAACGACCCGCCTTTATACGAAATGTTTAACTTTTCATTTCAGGGTATGAACGGGGCATTATGCCACTTTTTGCCTGGCGATGCGGTAGATATTGGCTATTTCCGGCGTAGACGCCATAATCAGCCAGTCAGGTTAACAGTAACGGGGAAAACCATGGAGATACGCGTTTTTCGCCAGGAAGATTTCGATGAAGTGGTCACGCTGTGGGAACGCTGCGATCTTCTGCGTCCCTGGAACGATCCGGAAATGGATATTGAGCGCAAAATGCAGTATGGCGCGGATCTGTTTCTGGTGGCGGAGGTCGCAGGTGAAGTGGTCGGTTCAGTGATGGGCGGCTATGACGGCCACCGGGGTTCAGCCTACTATCTGGGAGTGCATCCGGACTTTCGCGGCCGCGGTATCGCCAATGCGTTGCTCAACCGGCTGGAAAAAAAGCTTATCGCCCGCGGATGCCCGAAAATTAATCTGACGGTGCGTGAAGATAACGATGTGGTGATTGGGATGTATGAGCGCCTTGGCTACGATCATCAGGACACCATAACGCTGGGTAAGCGGCTGATTGAAGATCAGGAATATTGATCGGGCGGCGCGCAGACGGCGGGAACCCGCCAGGGAAGCGCCCTGGCCGATTCCTGAACGTTCTGCAGGTCAGGGCAGCTTACGCAGACTTTTGACGTCGATTTCCACCGAGTTCCAGTCTTTATCCACTTCACCTTCAATACGCACTTTGTCGGTCGGGGTGACGGTTACCCCTCCCCAGATGTGATCGTCGATTTCCACCACAATGGTGCCGCTACTGTCGCGGAATTCGTAGCGCTCTTTACCCACTTTCTGGGTAATATTGCCTTCCAGCGCCACCCAGCTGTCGTCGCGCAGGGTTTTGGCCTGGGCCACGTTAGAAGCGTTGGCGCTGGGGCCGACAAAACCGCCCTGTGCTGAACGGCTGTCCGGGCCGGAGAAGCCGCCTTTTTGCGCCAGTGCCGGGGCGGCGCAGAGAGCGGCGCCAACCAGAATTGCCAGTGCAGTTTGCTTCATGAATCAATCTCCTTTTGTTATTCAGGCAGTGTCTGCCAGGGACAAGCATTATAGAATGCCACGGTTGTGGTTACTGAACGGGTGTATTGCCGCTAATGATCTATTTGCCTTCAGATTATGACCAGAACGGTAATCTGAAATTACCCTGGTTATTCTATCTCGTTTTGCTGCTTCAGGCGCGCAGTTGGGTGCTGTTACTGATGGCCGGCGCTTCCCGGCAGCAGGGAGAGGCGCTGATGAGTCTGTTCTGGCCGGACAGAAGCACTTTTTTGCTCAGCCTGTTGCCGGGTATTCCGGCGGTGGTGGCATTTTTGCTGGCCGGCTATCGCCAGCGCTGGCCGCAGTTGTGGCGCGCCTGGTATCGGCTGCTGATTGTGCTACAACTGGCGCTGGTGGGATGGCAAGCCGTGTTAATCTGGCGCAGCGACGAGGTGTCTCTTGCCGCGCTGTTGTTGTTAGCGGCCGATCTGTTTGCCGCCTGGTGGCTGCTGACTAACCGTCGTCTGCGCGCCTGTTTTTACGGAGAATCATAGCCGGGGGGAACTTTTCTCTCTCAGCGGACTCCAGGATTCAGACGAATTGATGACTGAACAAGAAGGAATCGGGATGAAAACACTGCGGGTACTTACCGTCGCTCTGCCGTTACTGCTGGGCGGTTGCTCCACGCTGTCGAATATTCAGTGGTCGAAGATGGCGCCCTGGAACTGGTTTGGATCATCCCTCGCCGTTAGCGAGAAAGGGGTGGGGGGGTTGAATGCGCTGACGCCGCTGGAAAGCGAGGCGATTGAAAAGGGGCTTGGCAGCGACTACCGGGTGCGCAGCGGTATGCGTATGGAAAACGGCAATATGGTGCGCTACTTCGAAGCGCTGCGCGATAGTAAACTGGCCGTGGTGGTGGAAGGCGATCGCAGCGTCAGCGAGATAACCGTGCTGGACGAAGCGATTAAAACCGACGGCGGGGTGGCTATCGGCACGCCATTCCACGAACTGTATGACAAAGCCTACGGCGCCTGCCAGCAAGGCAGCGGCGATGAGCAAATGCTGGTGGTGTGTAAAGCGCCGGGCAGCCAGCATATTGAGTATCTGTTCGCCGGGCAATGGCGCGGCCCGGAAGGGTTGATGCCGTCCGACGATACTTTAAAGAGCTGGACACTTAATAAAATTGTCTGGCGCCGTTAGAATGCGCCATCATTTTTGCGCCGCCGCAAAGCGGCGCGGATAAAATGGCGCTATCATCGCGCGGTTTTAGCCACTCGCCGGTGCGGGGGGCGTATTTTCAGGAGGATTCATGTCTCAGGTTCAAAGCGGCATTTTGCCAGAACATTGTCGTGCCGCTATCTGGCTCGAAGCGACGGTCGAAGAGGGGGCGCTGGATGCTCTGCGCCAGGGCTGCCGGACATTTTGCGATCGGCTGGTCACGTTTCAGGAAAAATTTCCTGATGTCCATCTTGGCGCTGTTATCGCTTTCGGTCATGACCTGTGGCGCCAGCTGGGCGATGCCAACAGCGCGCAGGAGTTGAAAAATTTTACGCCGCTGGGCAAAGGGCTGGCCCCGGCGACGCAGCATGATGTGCTGATCCACATTCTTTCTCTGCGTCACGATGTTAACTTCTCGGTGGCCCAGATGGCGCTGGAGGTGTTTGGTTCCGCCCTGAAAATTGAGGAAGAGACTCATGGCTTCCGCTGGGTGGAAGAGCGCGATCTGAGCGGTTTTGTCGACGGTACCGAGAACCCGGCTGGCGAAGCGTTGCGTCGCGATGCCTCGGTGATTAATGGCGGTATTGATGACGGCGGCAGCTATGTGCTGGTTCAGCGCTGGGAGCATAACCTTCAGCAGCTCAACCGTATGAGCATTGAAGAGCAGCAGATGATGATTGGCCGCACCAAAGAGGCCAATGAAGAGATTGACGGCGATGAGCGTCCGGTGACCTCCCACCTGACCCGCGTCGATCTGGAAGAAGACGGTAAGAGCATGAAGATTGTGCGCCAGAGCCTGCCTTACGGCACCGCTAGCGGCGTTCACGGACTGTATTTCTGCGCCTACTGCGCGCGGCTGCACTACATTGAAAAACAGTTGCAGAGCATGTTCGGCGAAGCTGACGGCAAGCGTGATGCGATGCTGCGCTTCACCAAAGCGGTCACCGGCGGCTATTACTTTGCGCCGTCCCTCGACACCCTGATCTCTCTGTAATTTTCCCCCGGACACGGCGTTTGCCGTGTCTGATTTCCCCTGCGTACTCTCAATCCCCATCCGCTGGCGACGGCGTTTCAGAAGCATATACCGTTTAGCACTTGTAAATCGCTAAACGGTATATAAAAGCGTTACAGCTTTGCCGCTCGTTATAAATACACTGGTGCCATCTGAGTATCAACGTTATTACATCATGAACACTTGCTCACCGGTAGACGGATTAAGAGCGGGCAAGCTACAACAAGGGGGAAACCATGGCTGTTAAGTCAGTGAAAACTCTATGGACAGCGCTTACTGTCTCGCTGGTACTGGCGGGTCAGGCTCAGGCCACCGAGCTGCTCAATAGCTCTTATGACGTCTCCCGCGAGTTGTTCGCCGCCCTGAATACGCCGTTCGAACAGCAGTGGGCGCAGCAAAACGGCGGCGATAAGCTGATAATTAAGCAGTCTCACGCCGGTTCTTCGAAACAGGCGCTGGCTATTCTGCAGGGCTTAAAAGCCGACGTTGTAACTTATAACCAGGTTACCGATGTGCAGATCCTGCACGACAAAGGCAACCTGATCCCGGCCAACTGGCAAAGCCGCCTGCCGAACAACAGCTCGCCCTTCTATTCGACCATGGCGTTCCTGGTGCGCAAGGGCAATCCGAAAAATATTCACGACTGGCGCGATCTGGTGCGTCCGGACGTGAAGCTGATATTCCCGAACCCGAAAACGTCCGGTAATGCCCGTTATACCTACCTGGCGGCATGGGGCGCGGCGGATAAAGCCGATGGCGGCGATAAAGCCAAAACCGAACAGTTTATGACTCAGTTCCTGAAGAATGTCGAAGTGTTCGATACCGGCGGCCGCGGCGCCACTACCACATTTGTTGAGCGTGGTCTCGGGGATGTGCTGATAAGTTTTGAATCAGAAGTGAACAACATCCGCAACCAGTATGCTCAGCAGGGCTTCGAAGTGGTGGTGCCGAAGGTGAATATCCTTGCGGAATTCCCGGTGGCGTGGGTGGATAAGAACGTCAAAGCCAACGGTACCGAGAAAGCGGCCCAGGATTACCTGAAATACCTTTACAGCCCACAGGCGCAAACCATCATCACCGATTATTACTATCGGGTGAATAACCCGCAACTGATGGAAAAACTGCAGGATAAATTCCCGCAGACCGCGCTGTTCCGGGTTGAAGATCAGTTTGGCTCGTGGAGCGAAGTGATGAAAACGCATTTCAGCAGCGGCGGCGAACTGGACAAACTGCTGGCGGCGGGGCGTAAGTAAATGTTTGCTGCTTCATCCAGAAGGGTTTTGCCGGGATTTACATTAAGCCTCGGCACCAGTCTGTTGTTCGTGTGCCTGATTCTGTTATTGCCCCTCAGCGCGCTGGTGATGCAACTGGCGCAGATGAGCTGGGCGCAGTACTGGGAAGTGATAAGCAATCCGCAGGTGGTAGCGGCGTATAAAGTGACGCTGCTGTCCGCCGGGGTGGCATCGGTGTTCAACGGCGTCTTTGGCATGCTGATGGCATGGATCCTCACCCGCTACCAGTTTCCGGGGCGCAGTCTGCTGGACGCGTTAATGGATCTGCCGTTTGCGTTGCCGACCGCCGTTGCCGGCCTGACGCTGGCGTCGCTGTTTTCGGTGAACGGCTTTTACGGCGAATGGCTGGGGCTGCTGGGGATCAAAGTGACCTACACCTGGCTGGGGATTGCCGTGGCGATGGCGTTTACCAGCATTCCGTTTGTGGTGCGCACCGTTCAGCCAGTGCTGGAAGAGCTGGGGCCGGAATATGAAGAGGCGGCGGAAACCCTCGGCGCCACTCGCTGGCAGAGTTTCCGCAAAGTGGTGTTGCCGGAGCTGTCCCCAGCGCTAATGGCCGGCGTGGCGCTCTCTTTTACCCGCAGCCTCGGCGAGTTTGGCGCGGTTATCTTTATTGCCGGGAATATCGCCTGGAAAACCGAAGTCACGTCGCTGATGATCTTTGTGCGCCTTCAGGAGTTTGACTACCCGGCGGCCAGCGCGATTGCCTCCGTGATCCTTGCCGCTTCGCTGTTGCTGTTGTTCAGCATTAATACTCTGCAAAGTCGCTTTGGCCGGCGCGTGGTGGGGCACTGAGTATGTCTAACGTGAGCCAACTGAATCATTTCGAGCGGCCCCGGATCAACTGGGGCAAGTGGGTGCTGATCGGCACCGGCGTGGTGGTGTCCGCCTTTATTCTGGTGGTGCCGATGGTTTATATCTTCGTGCAGGCCTTTTCCAAAGGGCTGATGCCGGCGTTGAGTAATCTCGCTAACCCGGACATGTTGCACGCTATCTGGCTGACGGTGCTGATCGCCCTGATCACCGTACCGGTAAACCTGGTGTTTGGTACCCTGCTGGCCTGGCTGGTGACGCGCTTTAATTTCCCCGGGCGCCAGCTGTTGCTGACCCTGCTGGATATTCCGTTTGCCGTTTCGCCGGTGGTGGCGGGGCTGGTATACCTGCTGTTTTATGGTTCCAACGGCCCGCTGGGCGACTGGATGGATGCCCACAACCTGCAAATCATGTTTGCCTGGCCGGGCATGGTGCTGGTGACCATCTTCGTGACCTGCCCGTTTGTGGTGCGCGAGCTGGTGCCGGTGATGCTCAGCCAGGGCAGCCAGGAAGATGAGGCGGCGATACTGCTCGGCGCGTCCGGCTGGCAGATGTTTCGCCGCGTGACGTTACCCAATATCCGCTGGGCGCTGCTGTATGGCGTGGTGCTCACCAATGCCAGGGCGATTGGCGAGTTTGGTGCCGTGTCGGTGGTTTCCGGCTCGATTCGCGGCGAGACGCTATCGCTGCCGTTACAAATTGAATTACTGGAGCAGGATTACAATGCGGTGGGCTCATTTACCGCCGCCGCCTTGCTGACGCTGATGGCGATCCTGACTCTGTTGATGAAAAGCGCGCTGCAGTGGCGCCTGGCGAACCAGGAGAAGCGTCTGCAGCAGGAGGGAAGTCATGAGCATTGAAATTGCCAGCATTAAGAAATCTTTTGGCCGCACTCAGGTGCTGAATAATATTTCGCTGGATATTCCCTCTGGTCAAATGGTGGCGCTGCTCGGGCCTTCCGGTTCGGGTAAGACGACGCTGCTGCGGATTATTGCCGGGCTCGAACACCAGACCAGCGGGCGGATCAGCTTCCATGGCACCGATGTCAGTCGGCTGCACGCCCGGGATCGCAAAGTGGGGTTTGTTTTCCAGCACTATGCGCTGTTCCGCCACATGACGGTATTTGACAATATCGCTTTCGGCCTGACAGTGCTGCCGCGTCGTGAGCGGCCCAATGCCGCAGCAATTAAACAAAAAGTGACCCAACTGCTGGAAATGGTGCAACTGGCCCATCTGGCGGATCGCTATCCGGCGCAGCTATCCGGCGGTCAGAAACAGCGCGTGGCGCTGGCCCGCGCTTTGGCGGTCGAGCCGCAGATTCTGCTGCTCGATGAACCGTTCGGCGCCCTCGACGCCCAGGTACGTAAAGAGCTGCGCCGCTGGCTGCGCGAGCTCCATGAAGAGCTGAAATTTACCAGCGTGTTCGTCACCCACGATCAGGAAGAGGCGATGGAAGTCGCTGACCGGGTGGTGGTGATGAGCCAGGGCAACATTGAGCAGGTTGATACGCCGGAAGCGGTGTGGCGTGAGCCGGCCACGCGCTTTGTGCTGGAGTTCCTCGGCGAAGTGAATCGCCTGAAAGGCACCATTCGCGGCAGTCAGTTCCACGTCGGCGCTCACCGCTGGCCGATGGGTTTCACCCCGGCGTATCAGGGGGAGGTGGACCTGTTTCTGCGCCCCTGGGAGGTGGACGTCAGCCGCCGCACCAGCCTCGATTCGCCGCTGCCGGTGCAGGTGATAGAGGTCAGTCCGCGCGGCCACTACATGCAACTGGTGGTGCAGCCGCTGGGCTGGTATCACGAACCGCTGACGGTGGTGCTGCGTGAAGAAATCGCCCCGTCACGCGGCGAGCGGCTGTTCATTGGGTTGCAGAATGCGCGGATTTACCACCAGCAAGAGCGTATCCAGAGTGTTGCCCTGATGCAGAGCGCTTGATAGTTTAACGGACACGATGAGCGGGCGGCCCATGTAGCCGCCCTTTTTGTATGGACAAACAGCGTCATGACATTAGAAAACACGATTGGCAACACGCCTCTGGTCAGGCTACAGCGCAGCGCGCCGGACAACGGCAGTGAAATTTGGGTAAAACTGGAAGGCAATAACCCGGCGGGGTCGGTAAAAGATCGCGCCGCGCTGTCGATGATTACCGAAGCGGAAAAACGCGGCGCCATTCGTCCCGGGGATGTGCTGATTGAAGCCACCAGCGGCAACACCGGGATCGCGCTGGCGATGATCGCCGCGCTGAAAGGCTACCGGATGAAGTTGCTGATGCCGGATAACATGAGTATGGAGCGTAAAGCCGCCATGCGCGCCTATGGGGCGGAGCTGATTCTGGTTACCCGGGAGCAGGGGATGGAAGGCGCCCGCGATCTGGCCCAGGAGATGGCGCAGCGTGGTGAAGGTTACATCCTCGATCAATTTAATAATCCGGATAACCCGCTGGCTCATTATCGCACCACCGGACCCGAGATCTGGCGTCAGACTGACGGGCGGATCACGCATTTCGTCTCCAGTATGGGGACCACGGGGACCATTACTGGAGTCAGCCGCTTTTTACGCGAACAAAATCCGGCGCCGACGATTGTCGGGCTACAGCCGGCGGAGGGCAGCAGCATTCCGGGGATTCGCCGCTGGCCGCAGGCTTATCTGCCGGGCATTTTCCGGGCGGAACTGGTGGATCAGGTGCTGGATATCAGCCAGGCGGAAGCCGAGCAAACCATGCGTATGCTGGCGATGCGTGAAGGGATCTTTTGCGGCGTCAGCTCCGGCGGCGCGGTAGCTGGCGCTCTGCGGGTGGCGCGGGAGAATCCCGGCGCGGTGGCGGTGGCGATTATCTGCGATCGCGGCGATCGCTATTTGTCCACCGGTGTCTTTAGCGAAGAGAGTTATGCCCAGGGGGCGGGGATTTAACCTGTCGTCTCACCGTTGATCACTAACCCCGCGCCATAGCGGCGTGGGGATGGCGCGCTATGACGACGGCGCTGATTGCGCGAGGGTTTTGTCTGACTCCGCCAGCAGTCGGCGCAAAAACACCTGCGCATTTTCTTGCTGGTCGCCGCGCTTCACCAGATAGGGTTTGCCGCTGATCGAGGATGACGAGGCAACCTTATCAACAAACTGCTCTGCGCTGTTGATGCGTTTACGGGTGTTTTTAAGTTTCAGCTGTAGATGGGAAACGGCTTCGGCGCTGTTGTGCTCGCTACCGTTGCGCACGAACACAATGTCCTGTTGCTTCGCGAGCTCCGCCAGCATGGCGTTAATCCGGGCCTCTTCATGGGCATTGAGCGCCGCCCAGACTGGCGACATAACCAGCAGGGTACTCAGCAGTAACAGCATCTTCCTGATAGACATGAATGTTCCTTGATTGAGATACGTAGTGTTGTTAGACGAAAGGCGAGACGGAAAGTTTCCGCGCCATAGCAAAATAGCGCATTGCCGTTCGGATATGGTCTGGAAATGAAAACGGCGCCATCAGGCGCCGCTTTAAAGTTGGGGCAGCAATTACTTCTTAATGCGAATTACCGGCGTTTCGCCCACGGTCACGCTACCAGACAGCTTGATCAGCTCTTTGATCTCGTCCATGTTGGAAATCACCACCGGCGTCAGCGTCGATTTGGCTTTTTCTTCCAGCAGCGGCAGATCAAACTCAATGACCACATCGCCTTTCTTCACGCGCTGGCCTTCTTCGGCGATACGTTTGAAACCTTCGCCTTTCAGCTCGACAGTATCGATACCGAAGTGGACGAACAGCTCAATGCCGCTATCGGATTCGATAGAGAAGGCATGGTTGGTTTCAAAGATTTTGCCGATAGTGCCATCAACCGGCGCTACCATTTTGTTACCGGTTGGTTTGATAGCGATACCATCGCCGACAATCTTCTCAGCAAACACCACGTCAGGTACGTCTTCGATGTTGACGATTTCGCCAGACAGTGGAGCTACAATTTCAATGGTGCCGGCGTCGCTGTTACCTTTGTCGCCGAACAGTTTACTAAATAACCCCATTAACCTTCTCTCCTAAGCAGTAATTTTGGCCGCATCTCGTGGATTAGCAGATTGTTTTTTCTTCAATGAACTTGTTAACCAGCGTCATTAACTCGTCCGTTGTCGGTTGAGCAAGAGCCTGCTCTGCTAACACCTTCGCATCTTCGAAGTTGGTATTACGAATAATCTTCTTGATGCGCGGGATAGAAATGGCACTCATACTGAATTCATCCAGACCCATCCCCAGCAACAGTAGTGTAGCACGTTCGTCACCAGCAAGCTCACCGCACATACCGGTCCACTTACCTTCTGCATGAGACGCGTCAATCACTTGCTTGATCAGGTTCAGGACAGACGGAGACATCGGCTGGTAAAGGTGAGAGATCATATCATTCCCACGGTCAACAGCCAGAGTATACTGCGTCAGGTCGTTAGTACCAATACTAAAGAAATCCACCTCTTTGGCGAGGTGACGGGCGATAGTGGCTGCCGCAGGAGTTTCCACCATGACGCCGATCTCAATGGATTCGTCGAAGGCTTTGCCTTCATCGCGCAGTTCCTGCTTGAAGATGTCGATCTCTTTCTTCAGCGTACGCACCTCTTCAACAGAGATGATCATCGGGAACATAATGCGCAGTTTTCCGAAAGCGGAAGCGCGCAGGATGGCGCGCAGCTGATCGCGCAGGATCTCTTTACGATCCAACGCAATACGGATGGCGCGCCAGCCGAGGAACGGGTTCTCTTCTTTCGGGAAGTTCATGTACGGCAACTCTTTGTCGCCGCCGATATCCATGGTGCGAACGATAACTGCCTGAGAGCCGCAGGCTTCCGCCACCGCTTTGTAAGCGTGGAACTGCTCTTCTTCCGTCGGAAGAGCGTCACGGTCCATGAACAGGAATTCGGTGCGGTACAGGCCCACGCCTTCCGCGCCGTTGCGCTCAGCGCCGGCGACGTCGCGCACGGTACCGATGTTGGCGCAAACTTCCACCTGGTGACCATCAAGGGTGATCGCCGGCAGGTCTTTCAGTTTAGCCAGTTCGACTTTCTCTTCGGCAACCTGCGCCTGTACTTTGCGCAGCGCTTCGATCTGATCGTTGCTCGGGTTGACGTAAACCTGGTTGTTTACCGCGTCGAGAATCAGATAGTCGTCGTTTTTCACCTGGGTGGTGACGCTTCCGGTACCGACAATCGCCGGCAGTTCCAGAGAGCGCGCCATAATTGAGGTATGGGAAGTACGACCGCCCAGATCGGTAATAAAGCCGAGGACCTTTTTCAGGTTCAACTGTGCGGTTTCGGACGGCGTCAGGTCAACTGCGACCAGAATCACTTCGTCCTGAATAGCGCTCAGGTCGATAATCGCCAGGCCGAGGATGTTACGCAGCAGACGTTTACCGATATCGCGCACGTCGGCGGCGCGCTCTTTCAGGTATTCGTCATCTAACTCTTCCAGGGCAGTGGCCTGACCTTCGATAACTTCGTGCGCCGCCGCATCGGCAGTGACGAGTTTATCTTTAATCAGGGCTATGATTTCCTGCTCAAGCTCCTCATCTTCCAGCAACATGATGTGGCCTTCGAAGATGGCTTCTTTCTCTTCACCAAAGGTTTCACCAGCTTTGGTCTTAATCGCTTCCAGCTGCTCAGAGGCTTTTGCCCGGCCGCTCATGAAACGCTCAATTTCCTGGTCAACCTTGTCAGCAGAAATTTTCTTCCGGTCGATGACAATTTCATCTTCTTTCAGCAAAAGTGCTTTGCCGAAAGCAATACCCGGGGATGCTAAAATGCCTGAAATCATAACCCTACCTTACTTGTGACTGATTTTTTTAATAAAAACCTGTAGCCGCAGCTTACTCGAGTTCAGCCATCAGTTTTACCAGATGCTCAACAGCCTGCTGCTCATCTTCGCCTTCGGCGGAGAGGGTTACTACGGTGCCCTGGGTCAGACCCAGAGTTTGCAGTTTAAACAGGCTTTTCGCGCTGGCGCTTTTGCCGTTGGAAGTCACAGTGATCTCAGAAGTGAAGCCTTTGGCTTCTTTAACAAACTGAGCGGCAGGGCGGGTATGCAGACCGTTCGGAGCGGTAATGGTAACTTCTTGCTGGAACATTGTATTTCCCCAACTTATAGGTTTAGTGTTGTGGAACTAAAGTCTAGCCTGGCGGCCACACTTTAGCCTGTAATGTTAGCGCTGTAGTCAAAGCGACATAGCGCAGAAAGCGGTAGACGATAAAGATACGATAGCGCGTTTCGCACGTCGTTATCTATTATGCCGCGAAAAAACCTCGGTAACCAAATCGTTAAATCGATTCAGCAGGGGTGAGGCTTTCACCGATTAATTTCGCGCATCGAAATAATTTGTCTGGTTAAATACCAGACCCTGAGAAGTGAAGCAATGCCGGGGTGGGTGAAAGTTTGATGTGTACCACAAAAAAGCACCCTGGTGGGTGCTTTTTTCAGCAATATCGCCAGTCTGGCATCACTGTTGCAGCTCTTTCTCTGTAAACAGATCGGCAAACAGCGCGGTGCTGAGGTAACGTTCACCCGAGGAAGGAAGGATAACCACAATATTCTTATTGGTAAAGGTTTCGTCTTCCTGAAGTTTCAGCGCGGCGGCTACTGCCGCTCCGGAGGAGATACCTGCCAGAATACCTTCTTCTTCCATCAGACGACGCGCGGTGGCGATCGCCTCTTCGTTGGTGATAGTAACGACTTTATCTACCAGCTTCAAATCGAGGTTGCCCGGAATAAATCCGGCGCCAATGCCCTGAATTTTATGCGGGCCTGGCTTGATCTCTTCTCCGGCCAGCGCCTGGGTGATCACCGGCGAATCGCTGGGCTCAACGGCTACGCTGATCAGATCTTTTTTACCTTTGGTGTTCTTGATGTAGCGGCTGACCCCGGTCAATGTCCCACCGGTACCGACGCCGGCGATAAAGACATCTACCTGGCCGTCGGTATCTTCCCAAATCTCCGGACCGGTGGTTTTCTCATGAATTTCCGGGTTGGCAGGGTTGGAGAACTGCTGCAGCAGGATATATTTGGCCGGATCGCTGGCGACGATCTCTTCCGCTTTCTGGATCGCGCCCTTCATGCCTTTTGCCCCTTCGGTCAGCACCAGGTTAGCGCCCAGCGCTTTGAGCAGTTTACGGCGTTCAATACTCATGGTTTCCGGCATGGTGAGCGTCAGCTTATAGCCGCGAGCCGCCGCGACGTAGGCCAGGGCAATGCCGGTGTTACCGCTGGTCGGTTCAACCAGTTCCACGCCAGGTTTGAGAATGCCTCGTTTCTCGGCATCCCAGATCATGTTGGCGCCAATACGGCATTTTACGCTGAAACTGGGGTTGCGGGATTCAACCTTGGCCAGAATGCGTCCGTTGCCGATGCGGTTCAGGCGAACCAGCGGGGTATGGCCGATGGTTAACGAGTTATCTTCATAAATCTTGCTCATGGCGTGTCCTTAACAGTATGAATTTTGGGAACCACTTCAGCATACCCGCTCAGGAAATATGCGGAAGTAAGGATTTAGCATATCGTTATGCTGATGTGAAATAATGATGAGCGGTATGGAATAAGAGCCGGCATAAGATGGCCGCTGGATGGGGTGTCAGGCGCGTCAGGCCGCAGGGAAACAGAATCGCAGCCGGGATTACGTGCTACGCAGTAATGTAACAGCCCAAAAAACAGCGTTTTTCGGGCTTCTGCAAGACCAGCCGTGCGGCATAAAACGTTACCGCCAACTCCCGTGTTTACTACGGTAGAGATCCACCCACATCGCCGTCGCGCCGCACACGGCGACCGGCATGATCACCAGATTCAGTACCGGGATCAGGGTAAACAGACTGACCAGCGAGCCAAATTGCATATTGATGAATTTGCGCTCGCGCAGCGCCACACGCATCTCTTTAAACGGCACTTTGTGGTTGTCGAAGGGGTAGTCGCAGTACTGAATAGCCAGCATCCAGGCGCTGAACAGGAACCATAACACCGGCGCCAGCGTCTGGCCGACACCCGGGATCAGGTACAGCAGCAACAAAACCAGAGCCCGCGGCAGGTACCAGATAAATTTTTGCCATTCGCGTTTCATAATCCGCGGCACATCTTTCATTACGCCCCAGACGCCGGTATCCGGCGGGGTGGCGCCGGTGAGCCGGGCTTCCAGCTGTTCCGCCAACAGGCCGTTAAACGGCGCGGCTATCCAGTTGGCGATGGTGGAAAACAGATAACCAAAAACCAGAAAGATCGACAGGACCGCTATCGGCCAGAGCAGGTAACTCAGCCACTGTAGCCAGTTCGGAACATAAGAGAGCAGGGCGGGGATCCACTCGCCCAACTGTGTGAACAGCCACCAGAAGGCGCCGCCCATCAGGACAATGTTTACCAGCAGCGGCAGCACCACAAAACGGCGAATACCGGGCTCGCGAATTAGTTTCCAGCCTTCGGAAAAATAATACAAACCGCTGCGCGGGGTGGGGGATTGTGTGACCATGAAGTGGCGATACTCCTCTATACAGCCAGTGATACTTTTGTTGTTTCAGATAGATTCGTCTTTTGGGCCAGAAGTTCCCCGCTTATCATAACGGAGCTGTTGCGGATAACCAGCGGTGAAATGGTCGAAAAAACAGCAAAAAACACGTTTTAGCTCATCTTTACGTACTGAAAACCCAGAGCGCACTTGCACTTATGTGGATGGGCAAATACTCTTAGTGAATAAATGATTGCCGCGGTGGCAAGGTGTTAGAACAACAGAGAATATAATGATGCAGGACTTGCGTCTGATATTAATCATTGTTGGCGCGATAGCCATAATAGCCTTACTGGTGCACGGCCTGTGGACCAGCCGTAAGGAGCGTTCTTCCGTTTTTCGCGATCGTCCGCTGAAGCGGATGAAATCGCAGCGCGATGACGACGACGATGCCGACGAAGAAAGGCGTTACGACAACGACGGTGTCGGGGAAGTGCGCGTGCGTCGCATGGGCACGGCACAGGAGCCGAGGGATCCAGAGCCGCCGCGTCAGCCTCAGGCGCCGCAGCATAATTACCAGCCGCCTTACGGCGCGCCTCAGCCGCGCCAGCAGCAACCCGTACAGCCTGCCGCACCGCAGCAGCCGGAGTGGGAGCGTCAGGAAACCCCTGAACCGCCGCTAACCCAGCAGCCGGTCCGTGAGCCGCAACCTGTCGCCCACGAGCCGCAGCAGCCTCCTCGTCAGCCTGTGCCGCAGCAGCCGACTCCGCCGTTGCATCAACATCAACAGCCCGTTGCTCAGCCATCGCAGCAGCCCGTTGCGCCGCAGCCTGAGCCGCAGCCGGTTGCGCAAGCGCAGCCTGAACCGGAAGCCCAGCCGGCGCCAGTACAGGAAAAACCGACGCCGAAAGAGACGGTGATTGTCATGAACGTGGCGGCCCATGCCGGTAGCCAGTTGAATGGCGATGCTCTGCTCAGTAGCATTCAACAGGCCGGTTTTATCTTCGGCGATATGAACATCTTCCATCGTCATCTCAGCCCCGACGGCAGCGGTCCCGTGCTGTTCAGCCTGGCCAATATGGTGAAGCCGGGATCGTTCGATCCGGAAACCATGAGCGATTTTATGACCCCGGGCGTGACGATGTTTATGCAGGTGCCTTCCTATGGCGATGCGCTGCAAAACTTCAAGCTGATGCTGCAGTCCGCTCAGCATATTGCCGATGAAGTGGGTGGCGTGGTGCTCGACGATCAGCGCCGGATGATGACGCCGCAGAAGCTGCGCGAGTATCAGGATCGTATTCGCGATGTGATTGGCGCGCACTAAATTGCGTGGCAGGTCGCTCTTTTCTTAACCCCCGCCTGTCGGGGGTTAATTACTGTCAAAGCCCAAAAAAGGTGATTTTTTGGGCTTTGTGGTTAACGGGCAAAAATCAACCTGTTGATTTTCCGGGCCCGGTAGTGTTACCACAGGGCAGAGGATAGTTATCAGTCTCAACCCCCGCTCTTGACGGGGGTTTTTTATCATTGATGGTGCCTGTTATGGAATCAATCGAACAACAACTGAATCAACTGCGAACCACCCTTCGCCATCATGAATATCTCTATCATGTGCTTGATGCGCCGGAGGTTCCGGACGCCGAATACGACCGGCTGATGCGCGAACTGCGGGCGCTGGAAGACGCGCACCCGGAGCTGATCACGCCGGATTCTCCCACCCAGCGGGTTGGGGCGGCGCCGCTCAGCGAATTTACCCAGGTGCGCCATGAAATACCGATGCTGTCGCTGGATAACGTGTTTGATGAAGAGAGTTTTCTGGCGTTCAACAAACGTATCCATGACCGCCTGAAGCGTAGCGAAGAGGTGGACTTTTGCTGCGAGCTGAAACTGGACGGTCTGGCGGTATCGCTGTTGTATGAGGAGGGCGTGCTGGTGCAGGCATCGACCCGCGGCGACGGTACCACCGGCGAGAACATCACCGCCAATGTGCGGACGATTCGCGCGATCCCACTGAAACTCAACGGCGCAAATATTCCCCGGCGCCTCGAAGTGCGCGGCGAGGTTTTTCTGCCGCAGGCGGGGTTTGAAAAGATCAATGAAGAGGCGCGGCGCACTGGCGGTAAGGTATTTGCTAACCCGCGTAATGCCGCCGCCGGCTCATTGCGCCAGTTGGATCCGCGCATAACCGCAAAACGCCCGCTGACTTTTTTCTGTTATGGCGTCGGGTTGCTGGAAGACGGTACCCTGCCGGCCAGCCATATGGCGCGTTTACAGCAATTTAAGCAGTGGGGGCTACCGGTCAGCGATCGGGTGCGCATTTGCCATACGGCAGAACAGGTGCTGGATTTCTACCACAGCGTCGGGCAGGCGCGCCCGACACTCGGTTTTGATATCGACGGCGTAGTGATTAAAGTCGACTCGCTGGCGCTACAGGAGGAGCTTGGCTTTGTCGCCCGGGCGCCGCGCTGGGCGGTGGCGTTTAAGTTCCCCGCTCAGGAACAGATGACGGTGGTGCGCGACGTTGAGTTTCAGGTCGGGCGTACCGGCGCCATCACTCCGGTGGCGCGTCTTGAGCCGGTGCAGGTGGCCGGGGTTCTGGTCAGCAACGCGACGCTGCATAATGCCGATGAGATTGAACGCCTTGGCCTGCGGATTGGCGATAAAGTCGTGATTCGCCGCGCCGGGGATGTGATCCCTCAGGTGGTCGGGGTCGTGGTCTCCGAACGTCCTGAGAACGCCCGGGAAGTGCTGTTTCCGACCCATTGCCCGGTCTGCGGCTCCGATGTGGAGCGCGTGGAAGGCGAAGCGGTGGCGCGCTGTACCGGCGGGCTGATTTGCGCCGCCCAGCGTAAAGAGGCGCTGAAGCACTTTGTCTCACGCCGGGCGATGGATGTGGACGGCATGGGGGAAAAAATCATCGATCAACTGGTGGAAAAAGAGTATGTCCATACCCCGGCGGATCTGTTTAATCTGACCCCGGGTCTGTTAACCGGCCTTGACCGCATGGGGACGAAATCGGCCCAGAATCTGGCTGACGCGCTGGAGAAGTCGAAGGAAACCACCTTTGCCCGATTCCTTTACGCCCTCGGCATTCGGGAAGTCGGCGAAGCCACCGCTGCCGGGCTGGCCTCCTACTATGGCTCGCTGGAGGCGCTGATGGCGGCCTCTGTTGAGGAGCTGCAACAGGTGCCGGATGTCGGGATTGTGGTAGCGAACCATGTATCCCACTTCTTTAATGAAGAGAGCAACCGGGAAGTGATCGCTGAGCTGATCGGCAAATGCGGGATCCACTGGCCGGCGCCGGTGGTGGTCAGAGCCGAAGAGATCGATAGCCCCTTTGCCGGTAAAACCGTGGTGCTGACCGGTTCCCTGAGCCAGATGTCGCGGGATGACGCAAAAGCGCGTCTGGTGGCGCTGGGAGCGAAAGTGGCCGGCAGTGTGTCGAAAAAGACCGATCTGGTGGTGGCCGGCGAAGCGGCGGGATCCAAGCTGGCCAAAGCCCAGGAACTGGGCATTGAGGTGATTGACGAGGCGGAAATGCTGCGTCTTCTGGGTGAATGACATGGAAAAAGAGCAACTGATCGAGATAGCCAATACCGTGATGCCGTTTGGTAAATACCAGGGCCGGGCGCTGATTGACCTACCGGAGGAGTATTTGCTGTGGTTCTCGCGCAAAGGGGAATTCCCCAAAGGGCATCTTGGGGAGCTGATGGCGCTGACGTTGCTTATCAAAATTGAGGGGCTGGACCATCTGGTCCGCCCCCTGAAACGCCACTAGCCTTTGGAAGCCGGCAGCGGGGCCGTGGGGCTGCTGGCAGCCGCCTTTTCGGCCTGGGCTTTATAACGCCGGGCCAGTACTGCGCACACCATCAGCTGGATCTGGTGAAAAATCATCAGCGGCAGCACCATAATACCCACCGTCGCCGCCGGGAACAGGATATTGGCCATCGGTACGCCATTAGCGAGGCTTTTCTTCGAACCGCAGAAAACAATAGTGATTTCATCGGCTTTGCTGAACCCGCAGCGCCGCGCCACCACGATGTTCACCACAATCACTATCGCCAGCAGTACCAGGCTGACCACAACAATAAACAGTAGAGTTCCCAGCCCCACTTTATGCCAGATACCGTGAGTCACCGCCTCGCTGAAAGCGGTATAGACCACCAGCAAAATGGAGGTTTGATCGGTTTTACTGATCCACTTTTTATGGCGCGCCACCCAGTTACCGATCAGCGGACGCGAAAGATGGCCGACGACAAACGGGACCAGCAATTGCAGCATGATGTTCCCCACCTGCTGCAGATTGCCGCTGGCGCCCTGGACATGCATCAACAGACCGACCAGCAGCGGAGAGAGGAATACCCCCAGCAGACTGGAAGCGGACGCCGAGCACACCGCCGCGGCAACGTTACCGCCGGCCAGCGAAGTGAACGCGATGGCCGACTGCACGGTGGCTGGCAAAATGCATAGATACAGAAAGCCGGTGTAAATGTCCGGGCTAACGTCCACCGGCGCCCAGCGGACAAACAGTACGCCCAGTACCGGGAAGAGGATAAAGGTGCTGCACATCACCCACAGATGCAGCCGCCAGTGTCTGCTGCCTGCCACAATGGCTTCCCGGGACAATTTGGCGCCGTGCATGAAAAACAACAGCGCGATGGCCGCGGTGGTTAATCCATCAAAAAAACCTACCCAGTCGCCTCTGGCAGGCAAAAAGGTTGCCAACAGCACGGTAATCACCAGCGTTAACGTGAATGGATCGACAATGCGCAACAATTTCATCATAAAACCTCAACATTATTTGCCCTTTATTGTGCGTAAAGGTATTTCAGAAATAAAATTGATTTATTGCATACATAGATGAACAGATTAGATGAATTACACACTTCGGCAATTAAAAGTCTTTGTCGCCGTCGCCCGCACCGGGAGTTTCAGCCGGGCTGGGGAGACGATCGGTCTTAGCCAGTCGGCGGTCAGCCACAGCGTGAAAGAGCTGGAAAGTGTGGTAGGCGTTCGCTTACTGGACAGAACCACTCGCGAAGTGCTGCTGACGGATGCCGGTCAGCAACTGGCCAGCCGGCTGGAAAGACTGCTTGATGAACTGAATACCACCCTGCTGGATAGCTGCCGGGTGGGGCAGGCGCTGAGCGGCACCGTGCGGGTGGCGGCCAGCCAGACGATTTCGGCGCATCTTATTCCTCATGCTATCGCCCGCAGCGCGCTGGACTTTCCGGCGATTCGCTTTGTGCTGCATGACCGGCCGCAGCGCTGGGTGCTGGAGAGTATCCGCCACGGCGAGGTGGACTTCGGAATGGTTATCGACCCCGGTTCAGCCAGCGATTTATACACCGAGGTGGTGCTGTCGGAACCGTTTTTATTGCTGTGTCGCAGCGATCATCCTTTTGCTAAACGGGCGTCGGTGAGCTGGCAGGCGTTACAGGCGGAGCGTCTGGTACTACAGGATTACGCTTCCGGTAGCCGGCCGCTGATCGATGAAGCGTTGGCGGCGCAGGGCGTGGAACCGGTGATTGAGCAGCAGATTGGCCATCCGGCAACGTTGTTTCCGATGGTCGAAGCGGGGATCGGTATCAGTATTCTGCCGGCGCTGGCGTTACCGCTGCCGGAGGGGCGAAATCTGGTGGTGAAACGCCTTGAGCCGCCGGTGCAGCGCCAGTTGATGCTGGTGCGGCGTAAGAATCGCTCGCTGTCCGGCGCCGCGCAGGCTATTTGGGATGTGATAAGAAAGCAGGCGGAGATGTTAACCTCCGCCCGGCAGGGAGAGCCGCTGTTTCAGGCGCAGGAAAAGTCATAATCACCCGGCCCGGGAAACCGGCCTCCCGTCAGATTTCAGAACTGGTATTTTATGGAGTAAATCAGGGCGTTCTGCAGGAAGCTTTCCCCCAGTTTGTTATCGGCATAGCGGTACTGGATCCCCGCCGTCAGGTGCGGCGTGCTGTGCCACCACAGTGCCAGGGCGCCGTTAAGCCCCTCTTTGCCGCCATTTCCTTTCGCGTAGCTATCCGCCCTCGCGAACTCATACTCATTCCAGTTCGTGAGGCTGAAGGTTTCGTTCACCAGTTTGAAACGGTATCCGGCGACCCAACCGGCCACATAACCGTTATCGCCGCGATACCAGGTCTGGTCGGTGTAGCGTTTGGCGATGAACGGCTTAAACCAGTAGCCAGCGCCAGCGACGTTGTATCCGATACCGTACAGCAACATATCGTCGTGAAAATTGCGGCGATCCGGGGAGCCGTAAGTGCCATAGCCGTGCAGATAGAGATTGAAACCCGTCTCCCCAATTTTAATGCGATTGGTACTCTTCATGGTGTAGCGCTGTTCGCTACCGGGTTGAGAGTGTCGTCCCCGGTAGAAGTTTTCCCAGTCAAAAAAACCGTACATCTCGCCCCATGAAAAATTCGCGCCGCCTTCCAGTTCCAGGTAACCAAAATCATCTTTATGGGATTTGGAACCGGTGCGGTGAGTGGTATTGTCGCTCCAGTCGAGATAATGAAATCCGGCATTAATAAAACCGCTTTTAAATTCCGCGCTGGCGACTGAGGATATTGCCAGTAGCGCGAGACCCAGACTGGTGCAAAAGGGTGCTTTCATCTTTATTATTCCATTAATTATTACCCGTAGC
Source organism: Entomohabitans teleogrylli (assembly GCF_001484765.1). GTDB lineage: Bacteria > Pseudomonadota > Gammaproteobacteria > Enterobacterales > Enterobacteriaceae > Entomohabitans > Entomohabitans teleogrylli. The sequence continues at coordinate 36,081 of NZ_LLXO01000013.1, forward strand.
GGATAGCGTCCGTGACATCGCTCAAGCCAGCCAGATTGCGCAGGCATAGCAAGCGCTCACCTGCGCATATGAAATATCGCCAGTCGCGTTAAGCCGGACGCCCGGAAAACAGCACCGCTATTATTAGAGGATGAATTACCTCTTCACCAATACTCTATTTTTCACAATCCATATTTTTTATATATCGGTGACAAGCGGGAAATAAATCGGCGATTGATTTAATTTCGCTATTGATGACGTGTGGAAACTGTATTGGTTATCTGCGTAAACGCTCACTATAACGGAGAGTAAATCTGTTATCTGTCATTTACTCTTCAGGAGCCTGCTATGCACGGAACATCTCTTTCTCAGAATCCCTGGTATTGTGTAGATATCATTCGCGGCGTTAAACCCGGGTTTACCCCGCGGGTGGCGTTTATTCTCGGCTCCGGTCTGGGGGTGTTGGCGGAAAAAATCACCGATGCGCAAACGCTCTCATACCGCCAGTTGCCCGGTTTTCCGGTCAGTACGGTTCATGGGCATGCCGGGGAGCTGATTCTCGGAACCCTGGCCGGCGTGCCGGTGGTTTGCATGAATGGACGCGGCCATTTCTATGAAGGGAAGGGGATGTCAGTACTGACTGACGCGATCCGTACTTTTAAGCTGCTCGGCTGCGAACTGCTGTTCTGTACCAATGCCGCCGGATCTCTGCGCCCGGAAGTAGGGCCGGGTAGCCTGGTGGCCCTGAAAGATCATATTAATACTATGCCGGGAACGCCGATGGTCGGGCCGAATGATGAGCGGTTCGGCGAGCGTTTTTTCTCGCTGGCGAATGCCTATGATGCGGATTATCGCGCCGTATTGCAGGAGGTCGCTCGCGAACAAGGTTTTCCGCTGTCTGAAGGGGTTTTTGTCTCTTACCCAGGACCCAATTTCGAAACCGCGGCGGAAATTCGCATGATGCAAATTATTGGCGGCGATGTGGTGGGGATGTCGGTGGTGCCGGAGGTGATTTCCGCCAGGCACTGCGGGTTAAAAGTGGTGGCGGTGTCGGCAATCACTAACCTGGCGGAGGGGCTGGGTGAGGTGAAATTGTCCCATGAGCAGACGCTGACGGCAGCGGCGCTGTCGCGGCAAAATTTTATTGACTTGATTTGTGGTTTTCTGGCCCGGCTGGCCTGAGTGCGCCGCCAACGGTAGCAACAAAATAAATCGCTGCGATTTTCCTTCAGGGAGGAATATATGGCAATTTCTGTGCGGCTGAAAATCATGTCGTTTCTGCAATATTTTATCTGGGGTAGCTGGCTGGTGACGCTCGGGTCTTACATGATTAAGACGCTCAATTTTAGCGGCGCCAGTGTCGGAATGGTTTACAGCACCAAAGGCATTGCGGCGATTATTATGCCTGGCCTGATCGGTATTATCGCCGACCGCTGGCTGCGTGCCGATCGCGCCTATCTGCTATGCCATCTGGTGGGGGCCGGCGCGCTGTTTTACGCCGCCCAGGTTGACAGCCCGGAACTGATGTTCTGGGTGATGCTGGTCAACGCGCTGGCATTTATGCCGACCATCGCGCTGTCAAATACCATCTCTTACTCCTGCCTGGCGCAGGCCGGGCTGGACACGGTGACCCATTTCCCGCCGATCCGCGTCTATGGCACACTGGGGTTTATTGCCGCTATGTGGTCGATAAACCTGCTGGGGCTGGAATTAAGCAATCTGCAGCTCTATATCGCCTGTGGCAGTTCGCTGTTACTGGTTGGTTATTCTTTGACGCTGCCAGCAATTCCGGTGGCCGGTAAAGGCGATAGCCAGCAGAAAAAAAGCGTCTGGCAGGCGTTTGTATTGTTTAAAAAGCCACGTATGGCGGTATTTTTTGTCTTCGCCATGCTGTTAGGGGCGGTATTACAAATCACCAATATTTTCGGTAGCCCTTTTCTGCATGATTTTGCAAAAGACCCGGCTTTCAGCGACAGCTTTGTCGTTAAATATCCTTCGATTCTTCTTTCGGTATCGCAAATGTCGGAAGTGTTCTTTATTCTGACGATTCCGTATTTTCTTAAACGTTTTGGCATTAAAACGGTCATGCTGATGAGTATGATTGCCTGGATGCTGCGCTTTGCGCTGTTTGCCTGGGGCGATCCTTCCGCTACCGGCGTGGTATTACTGTTGATGTCGATGATTGTCTACGGCTGCGCTTTTGATTTCTTTAATATCTCCGGTTCGGTATTTGTGGAGCAGGAAGTCAGTGCGGATATTCGCGCCAGCGCCCAGGGGTTATTTATGACCATGGTTAATGGCGTCGGCGCCTGGGTTGGGTCGCTATTGAGCGGGATGGCGGTGGATTACTTTTCTCTGGATGGCGTTAAAGACTGGCAGACTATCTGGCTGGTGTTTGCCGCCTATTCACTGGCGCTGGCCGTCGTTTTCTATTTTTGTTTTCGTTTTAAGCATCAGCCGGAAAAAATGGCGACGGCCCCGGCTGGACATTAAAAACTGACTGATTAAAAGGACTTGCAGGTAATAAATGAAAGAGATTCTGTTTTCTTCCGGGGTTGGATTTGGTATCGGCGCGCTGTTTACGTTGTTACGTTTGCCGATTCCGGCCCCCAATGTGCTGCCCGGGGTATTATCGATCGTATTCATGTATGTCGGCTATCTGGCGGTGCGCTATTTTATTCATTAGGAAGTGTGTCGCGGCGCAGAGAACCCGGTGATGTATTCCGGTATGGTGATTTTTAGTCATTAATCAGGCCCCCTGAATATATCAGGGGGTGAACTGGCTGGAATGGAACGTCCCCGCTTATGGAAAGTATGCCGCGCACCGATCTCAAGTTATTGCGTTATTTTCTCGCTGTGGCTGAAGAGCTGCATTTCGGCCGGGCGGCGGCGAGGCTTAATATGTCTCAGCCGCCGCTCAGCCTGCATATTAAAGAGCTTGAACAACAGCTTAATACTCAACTGTTTGTACGCCACTCCCGTAGCGTTATCCTGACCCATGCCGGGAAGGTGCTGATGGAGGAGACGCGTCAGCTCCTGGCGCGTACCCGCCAGACCCTGGCCCGGGTGGAGCAAATTGGCCGCGGCGAGTCGGGGCGGATCGAACTGGGGATTGTCGGCACAGCGCTGTGGGGAAGGGCCAGACCGGTGATTCGGCGCTTTATGGAGCAGCATCCCGGGGTGGAAATCCGTTTTCGCGAGAAATCTCCCGGCCTGCAACAGGCATTGCTGGAACGCCATGAACTGGACGCCGGGATCTGGCGTATGGCCCACGATCTGGCGCCGGGGCTGGTAAGTGTCCGCCTGCATGAGGCGGCCTTCTGGGTCGCTTTGCCTGCCGATCATTTACTTGCCGGGCGGCAGGTGATTTCCCTGGGAGAGCTGCGTCATGAATCGTTTGTGACGCTACCGGCGGTGCATTCGGACTGGTCATTTCTGCAGAAAGCCTGCGCGCAGGAAGGTTTCTGGCCGGAGATTGTCCGCGAGGTGGTGGAGCCCCAGACGGTGCTGGCGCTGATCAGCATGGGGATGGGGGTTACGCTGATGGCGGATAGTTATCAGCAGATGAACTGGCCGGGCGTGGTTTTTCGGCCGCTCGCCACGCGTATCGCGGCGGATTTGTACATTGTATATGATGAACAGCGGGTTACGCCGGTGACAATGCGGCTGATTACGGCGCTGACAGAGCGGGAAGAGGGGGAGCAGGAATAGGCGTTGAATTCAGCGCATAGCAAAAAGGCGCCTTGCAGGTCTCCTTTCTACCCTGGTGGGTCGTGCAGGATGACTTGCTTACGCTCGCCCTTCGGGCCGTCGCCGCAAGCGGCTCCGTTGTCTCACTTTGTTCGACTCGAACCTGCTGCAGATTCGAATCTTTAAGTATTGTAAATAGCAAAAAGGCGCCTTTAGGGCGCCTTTTTACATTGGTGGGTCGTGCAGGATTCGAACCTGCGACCAATTGATTAAAAGTCAACTGCTCTACCGACTGAGCTAACGACCCGAAGTGGTGGGTGATGACGGGATCGAACCGCCGACCCCCTCCTTGTAAGGGAGGTGCTCTCCCGGCTGAGCTAATCACCCACTTCGGTACTGCTATATATTGCCTGCCAGAAGTCCAACCGGTGAGAAATTGGTGGGTGATGACGGGATCGAACCGCCGACCCCCTCCTTGTAAGGGAGGTGCTCTCCCGGCTGAGCTAATCACCCACTTCTCAAACTTCTGGTCTACACGGCGGAAACTACATTCAGTAGTCTGGTGGGTGATGACGGGATCGAACCGCCGACCCCCTCCTTGTAAGGGAGGTGCTCTCCCGGCTGAGCTAATCACCCCCGCTGTGTGGAGTCGCATTATAGGGAGACTTGAAAATGAGTCAACGCATTTTCCAAAGTTTTTGTTTGTTCGTCGTAAAATTAGGCAAAACGATCGTAAACCCCTTATGACTGTTTGATTTGCCATCAGAATGGGGATTCTGGTGGTGTGATACTGGTATCAACAATTGAGGAATTGCCCCACAGTGGTAGAATGTTGGCCACTTTTATACTCGTCAGACTTCACGGGGCTGGCGCGATGGCGTTACCGGTTCCGGCTGGTGGTCGCGCTGCCTGAGCTTCCGGGTTTTGTGGCCCCGCAGTTCGTCGGAGTTAGCGTATATTCCCAGGCATTTGCCGGTTTCCGGCACCTTTATGTAATAAGGCCGTTTAATGAAAATCAAAACCCGCTTTGCACCGAGCCCGACAGGGTATCTGCACGTTGGTGGCGCGCGTACCGCGCTCTATTCCTGGCTGTTTGCCCGTAATCATGGCGGTGAGTTTGTGCTGCGTATTGAGGACACCGATCTCGAGCGCTCCACCCAGCAGGCGATTGACGCGATCATGGATGGCATGAACTGGCTGAGCCTGAACTGGGATGAGGGTCCTTACTTCCAGACCAAACGCTTCGATCGTTATAACGCGGTCATTGATCAGATGCTGGAGGCGGGTAGCGCGTATAAATGTTACTGCTCGAAAGAGCGCCTGGAGCAACTGCGCGAAGAGCAGATGGCGAACGGGGAAAAACCGCGCTATGACGGGCGCTGCCGCCACGATCATAGCCATCACGCCGCCGATGAACCCTGCGTCGTGCGTTTCGCCAATCCGCAGGAAGGATCGGTGGTGTTTGACGATCAGATTCGCGGGCCGATCGAATTCAGCAACCAGGAACTGGATGACTTAATTATTCGTCGTACCGATGGTTCACCGACCTACAATTTCTGCGTGGTGGTGGACGACTGGGATATGGAAATCACACATGTGATCCGCGGCGAAGACCATATCAACAACACGCCGCGCCAGATCAATATCCTTAAAGCGCTGAATGCGCCGGTACCGGTGTATGCCCATGTTTCGATGATCAACGGCGACGACGGTAAAAAGCTGTCCAAGCGCCATGGCGCGGTGAGCGTAATGCAGTACCGTGACGATGGTTATCTGCCGGAAGCGCTGCTTAACTACCTGGTGCGACTGGGCTGGTCCCACGGCGATCAGGAGATCTTTTCGATTGATGAGATGAAGCAGTACTTTTCTCTGAATGCGGTCAGTAAATCCGCCAGCGCGTTCAACACTGACAAATTACTGTGGCTGAATCATCACTATATTAACGCCCTGGCGCCAGAATATGTGGCTACCCACCTGCAATGGCATATTGAGCAGGAAGGTATCGACACCCGCAATGGCCCGCAACTGGCGGAACTGGTGAAACTGCTCGGCGAACGTTGCAAAACGCTCAAAGAGATGGCCCAGACCTGCCGCTATTTCTATGAAGACTTCAGTGAGTTTGACGCCGACGCGGCGAAGAAACATCTGCGTCCGGTAGCCCGTCAGCCGCTGGAAGTGGTGCGCGACAAGCTCAATGCCATTGGCGACTGGACGGCGGAGAATGTCCATCAGGCGATTCAGGCGACGGCGGACGAGCTGGAAGTGGGTATGGGCAAGGTAGGGATGCCATTGCGCGTGGCGGTAACCGGCGCCGGGCAGTCTCCGGGGCTGGATGTTACGGTGCACGCTATTGGCAAGAGCCGGAGCATTGCGCGCATTAACCAGGCGCTGGCGTTTATTGCCGATCGCGAAGCTCAACAGTAACCGTAGTGAATGATACCGATGGCCGCCGGTTGAGTTTGCCGCGCGCGCCAGCGGTAATGCGCGCGGCTGAGCCGCCATCTTACAGGCCACCTGAAGCGGGTGGCTTTTTTATGCCTGAATGTCCAGACGGCTGAGCAGGCCGTGGGCTCCTTCACGCAACAAAAACTCCAGCAGCTTTTTTCTCTGCTGTTCGGTGAGAATGTTGAGAATATCCATAAACTGCTGCTCAAGGCGGTCATATTCATTGAGGTAATTTACAGTGGGTTCCGCCGCCGCATTCTGAATGGTTCGCTTCGCTGGCCGGGTGTTAAGAAAGAAATCTCGTACCGGCTCATCAATATGGATAATCAGCGCCCGTCCTCCTTTTACTCCAGACAGGGGCGATGTCTTCCAGGCATATTTTCGCGCCCACTTATTTATCGTCTGCGGCGTATAACCGGTGGCTCTGGCGAGTTCCGCGGGGGTCATTTTCGATTTTAATCGCATTGTGATGATTCTCAGGGCGTTATTTTCTGATTCCCAGACGGGTCAGTAAGCCGGATATTCCTTCACGCAGCAGCAGTGAGGTTAGCTGCTTCTGCTCCATGGGCGTCATCTCTTTGAGCGAGGTCACCAGCAGGTTCTCCAGCGGCGTCTCGCTGGTAAACCAGGTGGCGCCGCCGGGTTCCGCCATTCGCTGGGCGCTGAGAATAAAGTGCCGCACCCGTTCGTCGACGTGGATCAGTCGCGCTTTACCGCCCTGAACGCCAGGGCGAGGGGAGGTTATCCACTGTTCTTTACGCACCCATTTGTTGATGGTCTGGCGACTAAAACCCGTCATAGCGGCCAGCTCATCCGGCGTCATTCTTTCCTTGAACACAGCAAATCCCTTGTTAACAGCTTCTGATAGTGGTTGTTGTAGCTTTAACATCTTACTTTAACTCATGGCGGGTTTAACTATCTACAGTTGAAAATTGAGCGCAGGCCGCAGATTTGCTGGCTTTTTCAGCGGTTGATTGATAACAATAAATTTGCCGTTGACACCGGGGGTGGGAATTCATATTATGCCGCCCGTCAACACGACAAGATGTTCACACGGGGCTATAGCTCAGCTGGGAGAGCGCTTGCATGGCATGCAAGAGGTCAGCGGTTCGATCCCGCTTAGCTCCACCAAATTTCATCCCATCAGATTTGGAAAGTGAACAGTCAGCGTCAAAGGGGCTATAGCTCAGCTGGGAGAGCGCTTGCATGGCATGCAAGAGGTCAGCGGTTCGATCCCGCTTAGCTCCACCAATTCAGACCCTCGCTACGGCGGGGGTTTTTGTTTTTCGGCGGGGTTATTATTCGTCGGGAATTTGCTTTACAACCCCGGCTTTTCATTCACATTCTATTTTCTTCTGCGCTAACTCTTTACCTTCATTTGTATAGATTTATTTTTTTATTCCCCGGTGAGTAAGATATATCGTTTTACGGTTCAGTTACCTTGCTTATATATTAAAATGAACTTATGATTCAGACGATAAAATCACCAAAGGTAACTATTCTACGCTAATGACCAGTCACGCCCATAAGATAAGAAAATTCGCTGTCGCATTAGCGTTATTTTTGGTGTTTATGCCGCTGGTTCGCATTCTTTCCCCGAAAATAGTGCTCGATGGCCAGACGCTCTATCTTGCCTGGCTGCCCCTGAGCTTTATGGTGGCGATGATTCTGGTCTTCGGGCGGATTGCCGCGCTACCGCTGGTGATTTCACTGTTTGTGCTGTTGAGCATGCATTTCACATTAAGCGCGCTGCAAATCATGGTGTTTATGCTGTGCATTGCGGCGCCGCTGCTGCTGTGTAGCGCGATAGTGCGTTTCATTCTCGGATCGCGCTGGCGCTATGCGTTGCCTAATGATGGTCTGGGCATCAGGATATTCTGGCTGTGTTTCGCGGCGCCGTGTCTGATGAAAGCCAGTATGTTTTTGGCCGGCCGCTATATTGACTTTCCAGCCCCGGTCGCCGTCTATTTTGGTCATGCTTCATTACTCTATAATATTATTGATGTTCTTAATCTGATTGCCGCATCGTTAATCTTTACCAACCTGTTTTATTATCCGCTGCGGGTGGCGTTAAGTCCCCGTTTTGCCCGGGCGCTGTGGTGGCGCTGTAAAAATCCTTATTTATTGCCGGGGCGGCGGCTTTATACCCTTGGCTGGATAGCGGCGCTGGCGGGGATTGTCGGGTTGTTTTGTATCCCCACCCGTACGTTGTTGATCTCCAGTTATCTGGTGCCGCTGATTTTTATCTTTTTTACCCACGGGATACGTCATCTCGGCCAGCGAATGATCAGTTTTAGCTGGGCGATTGCCGCCTGGTTTTTATTGACCTGGAACGAAGGTTATCTGTTTGGTGTGCGCACCGGCATGGCGCTGTCGTTTACTTTGTCGGTATTTATCTCTTTCACAGTATGCATGCTGTATATGGCGCTGATGTACCACAAGAGCGAATGGGCGCACCGGGTCTATTATTCCCAGGCGTTGACTGATCCGCTCACCGGTTTGCCGAACCTCAGGGCGTTGGAAAACCATTTGCAGGAATATCAGACCGGCACCCTGTGCTGCCTGCGCATGGGCAATCTGGAGTTTTTAAGCCGCCATTACGGCATGATGATGCGGGTGCATTGCAAACGGGTGATCACCAGTGAACTGCGCCCGCTACTGCACGAAGGCGAGACTGTTTTCCAGTTACCCGGATGTGAATTATTGCTCTACCTGCGCGGTCCGGAGGCTGAAAGCCGTCTGACGCATATGGTGAATTTGCTTAACAGCCGCAAAATCAGCTGGCACAAGTCAGTGCTGGAAATTGAATACAGCGCTTCCTGGGGCGTGGTCTCCCACTATGATCCGGATGAACTACAGCGGATGCTCGGTCAGTTAAGCTATCTGGCGGAGCAGGCCACCAATAATCGCGTGCTCAGTCTCGATCACCGCCAGGCGCTGGTTACCGGCCAGACTACCGAGCGGGTGCTTATGCTGCATAAAGTGAAGCAGGCGCTGCAGGAAGAGCAGGGACTGCAACTGTATGTGCAGCCGATTCATAATCGTCATGGGGAAGGGTATTACGAAGTCCTGTCGCGTTTGAACGTGGAGAATGAAACCATTACGCCGGACAAATTTATACCGGTAGTGGCCGAATTTAACATGAGCGTGCGTTTTGACATGGCGGTGCTGGAAAAGCTGGTCGCCTGGCTGAGCCGGCATCCGGCGACCCGCGAACAGGCGCGTTTTTCTGTCAATCTGATGCCCTATACCCTGATGCAGAAAGATATTGCCGGCGATATTGTCGCGCTGTTCCGTTCGGCAGGGGTATCGCCGTGTAGCGTTGTCATTGAAGTCACGGAGGCGCAGGCGTTTTCTGACGAAGGGGTGATCATCGCTAACATTAACCAACTGCGCGAAAGCGGGCTGCGGATTGCGATTGATGACTTTGGCACCGGGTATGCCAACTATGCGCGTCTGAAGAATCTCCAGGCCGATATCATCAAAATTGACGGCTGTTTCGTGCGCGATATCGGCCCCAATAACCTCGATGCTATGATCGTCAAATCGATTTGTGAACTGGCTCAGGCGCAGTCGCTGTCGGTGGTGGCTGAGTATGTGGAAACGCAGCAGCAGCGCGATATTTTGTTGTCGCTGGGAGTGGAATACCTGCAGGGTTACCTGATTGGCCGGCCACAGCCGCTTACCGAACAGCTGGACGCCTGACGCGCGGGCACAAAAAAACCGCAGCAAGCTGCGGTTTTTATCAGGGAAATTACAGTACCAGAGCGGCAATCGACGCCGACAGTACGCTTACCAGCGTGGAGCCGTACAGCAGTTTCAGACCAAAGCGGGAAACCACGTTGCCCTGTTCTTCATTGAGGCCCTTGATTGCCCCGGCGATAATGCCGATCGATGAGAAGTTGGCAAAGGAGACCAGGAATACCGACAGGATGCCTTCGGCGCGCGGCGATAGCGTGCCGGCTATTTTCTGCAGATCCATCATCGCCACAAACTCATTGGATACCAGCTTGGTCGCCATAATGCTGCCCACCTGCAGCGCTTCGCTGGCCGGTACGCCCATCACCCAGGCAATGGGGTAGAATATGTAGCCGAGAATACCCTGGAAGGAGATGCCCAGTACCGCGGCAAACAGGGCATTCAGTCCGGCAATCAGCGCGATAAAGCCGATCAGCATCGCCGCAACGATAATCGCCACTTTGAAACCCGCCAGTATGTATTCACCGAGCATTTCAAAGAAGCTCTGGCCTTCGTGCAGGTTGGTCATTTGCAGGTTTTCTTCGCTCTGTTCCACGCGATAGGGGTTAATCAGCGACAGGACGATAAAGGTACTGAACATGTTGAGCACCAGGGCGGCAACCACATACTTCGGTTGCAGCATGGTCATATAGGCGCCAACGATGGACATTGAGACCGTGGACATCGCCGTCGCCGACATGGTGTACATCCGGTTGCGGGACATCTTGCCGAGAATATCTTTATAGGCGATAAAGTTTTCAGACTGCCCCAGAATCAGCGAGCTAACCGCGTTAAAAGATTCCAGTTTACCCATGCCGTTAATTTTCGACAGCACAGTACCGATAAACCGTATCACTATTGGCAATATGCGAATATGTTGCAGAATACCGATCAGCGCGGAAATAAAGATTATGGGGCACAATACTTTCAGGAAGAAGAAGGCCAGACCTTCATCGTTCATTTTCCCGAAAACAAAGTTTGTCCCTTCGTTAGCGAAGCCGAGGAGTTTCTCGAACATTTCGGAGAAGCCGCGCACAAAGCCGAGGCCAACTTCGGAATGCAGGAAAAACCAGGCCAGCAGAACTTCAATGACCAGTAGTTGAATCACATAACGGATCCGTATTTGCTTACGGTCATGACTGACCAGAAGCGCGAGCAGCGCAACAACAGCGAGCGCTAACACAAAGTGCAGGACGCGGGACATGTTTGCTCCAAATTTGAGGCATATGGAATTTCGTTGCACATTCTATGTAACAAGCAATAAGAAAACGAGATCAAATGCACACTATAGGGATGTCCTGTGACTGAATGACAAAATAGTGATCGGCAATACATTTCTGATATGTTAATTAAAGATAGTAAAGGTTAATAAAATGCGTCAGGGTGCAACATTGATTTTCCTGGCGCGCAGCATAAATTCAGCCTCTGGCCATCCTTCCTTTTCAGCCATTGACTCAGGCTATCAGAGAAATCACTACTTCCGCAGGCGGCAAACTTGCCAGACCGGGCTATTTTGCTAGCATGAAACATAGCAAAGGCTATATTTGTTGAGGCGAAAAATGACCAACAGTCGCGTTGGCGAGAATCAGGGCCGGACGGCGCGTAAACTCAGGCTGGCGCTGATGGGGCCGGCGTTTGTCGCCGCCATTGGCTATATCGATCCGGGTAACTTCGCCACCAATATTCAGGCCGGCGCCAGTTTTGGCTATCAGCTGCTGTGGGTGGTGGTGTGGGCCAATCTGATGGCGATGATGATCCAGGTGCTGTCGGCGAAGCTGGGGATTGCCACCGGGAAAAATCTTGCCGAGCAGATTCGCGACCATTACCCGCGTCCGGTGGTATGGCTGTACTGGATTCAGGCGGAAATCATCGCCATGGCCACCGATCTGGCGGAGTTTATCGGCGCCGCGATTGGGTTCAAATTGATCCTCGGCGTGTCGCTGCTGGAAGGCGCGGTGCTGACCGGGATTGCGACATATTTGATTCTGATGTTGCAGAGCCGCGGGCAAAAGCCACTGGAAAAAGTGATCGGCGGGCTGCTGCTGTTTGTGGCTGCCGCCTATATTGTTGAACTGGTGTTCTCCCGGCCGCAGCTGGCGGCGCTTGCCAGAGGGATTGCTATCCCTTCGCTGCCATCGTCTCAGGCGGTGTTTCTCGCCGCCGGGGTATTGGGCGCCACTATCATGCCGCACGTGATTTATCTGCACTCATCGCTGACTCAACATCTGCACGGCGGTAGTCAGAAAGAGCGCTATGCTGCGACAAAATGGGATGTGGCGATCGCCATGACCATTGCCGGGTTTGTCAACCTGGCGATGATGGCTACCGCCGCCGCGGCGTTTCATTTCTCCGGACATACCGGCATCACCGATCTCGATCAGGCTTATCTGACGCTGGAACCGCTGCTCAGCCATGCGGCGGCGACCATTTTTGGCCTGAGTCTGGTGGCCGCCGGGCTCTCTTCCACGGTGGTAGGGACGCTGGCGGGGCAGGTGGTAATGCAGGGCTTTGTGCGTTTTTACATTCCGTTATGGCTGCGGCGCGCAATCACGATGCTGCCTTCGTTTATTGTTATTCTGATGGGGATGGATCCGACGCGGATTCTGGTGATGAGCCAGGTGCTGCTCAGTTTCGGGATTGCGCTGGCGCTGGTACCGCTGCTGATATTTACCAGTAACCGCCAGTTAATGGGGGATCTGGTCAATACCCGACTGGTGAAGCAGGCCGGCTGGGGGATTGTGGCGCTGGTGGTCGCGCTGAACGGCTGGTTACTGATAGGCTCGTTGATTGGGTGATATCCGTAGGCGCGCCGCAAATTCCCCGGGCTGCGCGGGCCGTTACCCTGGAACCCTGAAGAGCCGTGCTGGCGCGGCATGGCCGTGAAATTCAGGGCCGGTCAATAGCGACAAAAAAGCCGACAAATATGTCGGCTTTTTGCGCCTGAACGGTGTTCGGCCGTGGCTTAGCGGTGGTGACCGCCACGCCCGTGTCCGCGCCCGGGGCCGCGTCGATCGTCGCGGTCATTCCAGCCAGCCCGGTATCCGCGCTCCCAGGCTTTGCCTTTTTTATCCCAGCCGCGGTGCCAGCCATTATCGTGCCGCCACCAGCGATCGCCGCGCCACTGATAATTACGCTGCCAGTAGTCGCGATCGCGCCAGCGACCGCCATCCCAGTAGTTGCCATAATTATCACGATCGCCAATCTGTAATTTAATGGACGGCAGCAGGGTGATCTCCCCGGCTGTCGCGGCCAGCGGCGCCAGCGCCGTCAGCGCGGCGGCAAGAATCAAAGACCTGAGCATACCCCTCTCCTTCCTTTCTCAGCCAGTTGCGGCCTGTTACGGTAATATTACGGAACCGTAAACATTCGGTTGATTGGGGCGACTCTTAATCTGCGGCTGACCGCATTTTTTGCTAAAGACTAATCGGCGAGTATCGCCTCGATCGCGGCCCGCTCTTCGGCGCTGAACTGGCGGTTAGCCAGCATGCCGACGGCATCGTCCAACTGGCTGGTTTTGCTGGCGCCAATCAGTACCGATGTCACGCGATCGTCACGCATCACCCAGGCCAGCGCCATTTGGGACAACTTCTGGCCGCGCCGCTGCGCCAGCGCATTGAGATGTCGTACCTTAACCAGTTTTTCCGCGGTGATTTGCTCCGGGTTGAGGAAACGACTGGCGCTGGCGGCGCGTGAATCGGCCGGAATGCCGTTCAGATAGCGGTCCGTCAACTGGCCTCCCGCCAGAGGTGAAAATGCGATGCTCCCGACCCCTTTTTGCGCCAGCAGCTCCAGCAGACCCTGTTCCGGCTGGCGTTCAAACATCGAGTATTTCGGCTGGTGGATAAGGCAGGGAGTGCCGAGCTGATTAAGTATCTCTGTCGCCCGATCCGCCAGCGCCGCCGGATAGTTGGAGAGCCCGACATACAGGGCTTTTCCCTGGCGCACAACATGATCCAGCGCCGCCATGGTTTCCTGTAGCGGAGTATCAGGATCCGGACGGTGGTGATAGAAAATATCCACATACTCAAGGCCCAGACGCTTAAGGCTTTGGTCGAGGCTGGCGATCAGGTATTTGCGCGATCCCCAGTCGCCATAGGGCCCCTCCCACATGGTATAACCGGCCTTGCTGGAAATAATCAGCTCATCGCGCCACGGATGGAGATCCTCGCGCAGCAGGCGTCCGTAGAGATGCTCCGCGGCGCCCGGCGGCGGCCCGTAGTTATTGGCCAGGTCAAAATGGGTAATGCCCAGATCGAAGGCCCGACGTACCAACTGGCGGCCGGTATCCGGCGCGCTGGTATCGCCAAAGTTATGCCATAACCCCAGCGAGATAGCGGGGAGCTTCAGACCGCTGTGGCCGCAGCGGCGATACTCCATCTGCTGGTAGCGGGCGGGATCTGCCTGGTAAACCATGAACGTGACCTTTTATTTATTGCTGATGAGGAATGTATACGTTTACACACGGCGTCAAGGCTGTAAAGTGCCGTGCTCATCTCTGTAAATTATGCTTTCCGGGCCAGACGGCGATATATCCTGGACAGCGATCGCCGCTCTTCAATACTCAAAGAGTGTATTCATGGGCAGGAGTGGGCTATGAACGCCTCATATTCGGTTGCGGATTATTTGCTGGACAGGCTGGCAGGCTGCGGTATCGGACATCTGTTTGGGGTACCTGGCGATTACAACCTCCAGTTTCTCGACCACGTTATTGATCACCCTTCATTGACCTGGGTTGGCTGCGCTAATGAACTGAACGCGCCTATGCTGCCGACGGCTATGCGCGCTGTCAGGGCGCCGGGGCGCTGTTGACTACATTTGGCGTCGGCGAACTGAGCGCCCTGAACGGTATTGCCGGCAGTTATGCCGAATATGTCCCGGTATTGCATATTGTCGGCGCCCCCTGCCTGACGGCGCAGCAGCGCGGCGATGTGATGCACCATACGCTGGGGGACGGCGATTTTCGCCATTTCGCGCATATGAGCGCCCATCTGTGCGTCGCCAGCGCCCGGCTTACGGCGGACAATGCCTGTGCGGAAATCGATCGCGTGCTGACATTGATGATGCGCGAGCGGCGTCCCGGGTATCTGATGCTGCCTGGCGATGTCGCGGCGTTGCCGGCCGTGGCCCCTGAAAACGTTATCACCAGCGCACCGCCGCAGGTCTCTGATGCGCTGTGCGAGGCTTTCCGCGACTGTGCGCGCCAGAAACTCGCTCAGGGGACCAATATCGCGCTACTGGCGGACTTTCTGGCGCTGCGCTTCGGATTACAGGATGCGTTACAGCAGTGGGTACAGGAGACGCCATTTCCACACGCCACTCTGCTGATGGGGAAAGGGCTGTTTGACGAGACGGCGCCCGGTTTTGTCGGCACATACAGCGGCGCCGCCAGTGAACCGCGGGTTCGGGCGTGCATTGAAGAGGCTGATGTGGTGATTTGCGTCGGCGTTAAATTTACTGACACCATTACCGCCGGCTTCAGCCAGCAGTTACCGGAGCAGCGCACGATTGAGATCCAGCCCCATGCCACGCGCATCGGCGATCGCTGGTTCAGCGAGTTTCCCGCCGCCACGGCGCTGGCCATTGTGCGCCAGCTTTGTAAGCCACGGCTACAGGCGGTGCCGGACAGATTAGCGCCGCCGGAATCCCCGCAGCCTGCCAGCGGGGCGCTCTGCCAGACAAGTTTCTGGCGCTAGGTTCAGCGTTTTCTGCGTCCTGGCGATATTGTGCTGGCCGACCAGGGGACGGCGGCGTTTGGCGCCGCGGCGCTGCGTCTTCCCGTGGATAGCCGATTTATTGTTCAGCCTCTGTGGGGATCCATCGGTTTCACGCTGCCGGCCGCTTTTGGGGCCCAGACCGCCTGCCCGGATCGGCGTGTGGTGCTGATTGTCGGCGATGGCGCGGCGCAACTGACCGCCCAGGAGCTGGGATCGATGCTGCGTGATGGCCTGAAGCCAGTGATTCTGCTGCTGAATAACGGCGGCTACACCGTGGAACGGGCTATTCACGGCCCCAATCAGCGCTATAACGATATTGCCGGCTGGGACTGGACCGCGCTGGCCCGGGCGATGCAGGTTTGCGGGCAGTCGCGCAGCTGGCGCGTCAGCCAGACGGTACAACTGCGGGAGGTGCTGGCGCGGC
Source organism: Entomohabitans teleogrylli (assembly GCF_001484765.1). Taxonomy (GTDB): domain Bacteria; phylum Pseudomonadota; class Gammaproteobacteria; order Enterobacterales; family Enterobacteriaceae; genus Entomohabitans; species Entomohabitans teleogrylli. The sequence goes on from NZ_LLXO01000013.1 coordinate 52,071, forward strand.
TGGAAGCCCCGTTATCCCTCTCGCTGGTGGAGGTGATGTTGCCCCGGGACGATGTTCCGGCGCTGCTGGCGGCGGTGACCCGCTCTCTGGAGCAGCGCAATAGCGGCAGGCTTTCCGGTTAGTCGTGGCGGCTGCGGCGGGCGGTCATTAGCGGTTTGCCCGCCAGCAGCAGCCAGGCGGGCAGCATGACAATACACAACAGCGGCAGCAGGTTGAGGTTGGGCACCACCGCTGCCGCCATAAACAGACTTAGCCAGGCGTCGCGGGTGACGACCAGTACCATACCGAGAACCGCGCAGGAAATGGTAATCGCTGCCGGGACCGCCGGCACGTGGGCGTGCAGCATCAGGCCGAGAGCGGCGCCGACGAAGACCGCCGGGAAGATACGTCCGCCGCGAAAGCCGCAGGCGGCGGCCACTACCAGCGCCGCCAGTTTCACCAGCGCGAAGCGCAGATATTCCGGGGCGCCCCAGATCTGGCTGTGGGCCATCTGCTGCATCTCATCCAGCCCTTTAAACAGGGTGACCGGGCCGCCGACAACCCCCAGCAGACCCAGCGTAAATCCCCCCGCGCCCAGAATCAGTACCGGATGTTTGAGCTGGTGCAGTAGCCTGTGCAGTCTGGGTAAACACCATACCGCCACCATACCCAGCGCAATCGCCATTATCGCCACGATGCCGCCGCTGAGGATATCCACGACGTGCATCTGCGGGTAGTTCGCGACCGGCAGGGAAAAATGCGGATGAATAAATAACCCGGTGGTCATCGCCCCCGCGGCGGCGGCCATCAGCGGCGCGAACAGACGATCCCAGAGCGGGACATCGTCGTTACCGCTCAGGGTCTGGGAAAAGATCAGCGCCGCGGCGACCGGGGTGCCGAACAGCGCGCCGATGGTGCCGGCGGAGGCCAGAATGGTCCAGTCCAGCTTGCTGACGCCGGGTACGGCTCTGGCCCCCAGCGCTACCGCCAGAGCAATATTCAGCGCCATGATCGGATGCTCCGGCCCCAGGCTGACGCCGCCGGCCAGCCCCAGAATCAGCGCCAGCGTCAGCCCCGGCAGGGTGGACAGCGGAACGGCGCTGCCGATCAGCGGTTCGGTCGCCGGATCCGGGCCGCCGTGGCCGGGAAAGTGACGAATCACTAACCCCACCGCCACGCCGGTTAGCGTCAGGATGGCGATGATCCACAGTGGGGAATCGCCGGTAATCCCCAGTCGGCCCGGCATGTTGATCCACAGTATGTGTTGCAGCACCGTAGCCAGCTTCATCACCAGCAACATTATCAGACTGGAGGCGGCGCCAATCAGTACTGCGGGTACGGCAAGCATCAACATCATTCGGGCTCGTGGATGGAGCATAGCGTTACGTCCTTTTGGTGTCCCGTTGCGATTTGCCGATGATAGTCGGACTGCGCGAAGGCGCTTTGCAACGGGTGCTGAAACGTTAAACTAAAAATGTGATCGTTCTCAACCTTTGTACCCTGTACGGGAGATGGTCGTTGTTGTTACCGGTGGTTGATTCTACAGTGTTGCGTAGTTTTGTTTTGACTTTAGTGGAGCCGTTGAAGAATGACCAAATTTGCTTTGGTAGGTGATGTCGGGGGAACCAATGCGCGGCTGGCGCTCTGCGACATTAACAGTGGGGAAATTTCCCGGGCGAAGACCTATTCAGGCCTGGACTATCCCAGCCTGGAGGCGGTGATTCAGGTCTATCTGGAAGAGCAGTCTGTCGGGGTAACCGATGGCTGTATTGCGATTGCCTGCCCGATCACCGGCGATTGGGTGGCGATGACTAACCATACCTGGGCGTTTTCAATTGCCGAAATGAAACGCAACCTGGGATTTTCTCACCTCGAAATCATTAATGACTTCACGGCGGTTTCCATGGCGATCCCGATGCTGAAACCGCAACACCTGGTGCAGTTCGGCGGCGCGCAGCCGGTGGCCGGAAAGCCGGTGGCGGTTTACGGCGCGGGTACCGGGCTGGGGGTCGCGCATCTGGTGCATGTGGATAAGCGCTGGGTCAGTCTGCCCGGAGAGGGCGGGCACGTCGATTTTGCGCCCAACAGCGAAGAAGAGGGCATCATTCTTGAACAACTGCGCGGCGAACTGGGTCATGTTTCCGCCGAGCGCATCCTCTCTGGTCCGGGGCTGGTCAATCTGTACCGGGCGATCGTTAAAGCCGACGGCCGGCTGCCGGAAAATCTGCAGCCAAAAGACGTCACCGAACGCGCGCTGGCCGACAGTTGTATTGACTGCCGCCGGGCGCTGTCGCTGTTCTGTGTGATTATGGGGCGTTTTGGCGGCAATCTGGCGCTGACGCTGGGCACCTTCGGCGGGGTGTATATTGCCGGCGGGATTGTGCCGCGCTTTATGGAATTCTTTACCGCTTCCGGTTTCCGCGGCGGTTTTGAAGATAAAGGGCGCTTCAGGGCTTATGTGCAGGATATTCCGGTGTATCTGATCACCCACGATCAGCCTGGACTGCTGGGGGCGGGCGCTCATCTGCGCCAGACCCTGGGACAGATACTGTAATGCTCCGGCGCGCGGGCTTTGTGATAGCGCCCGCGCGCCAGTTAACCCCCGGTTCACAGTAGTCTGCTGGCGCGGGGATCTTTTTCGTGTCCGGCAAACCCGTGGGCTAGCTAGCCCTGTAACTGTTCTTTTCCCTGCGCGGTTAAATCACTTTCTGTGGCGCGTCCACGAAAATCAACTTCAAAGTCGTCAGCCGCGAAGTCCGGCGGTGACTTGCCGTCGATAAATGCCGGCCACTGGCGCTGCAGGTAGGCGGCGTTTTTGGCACACCAGGGCGCGGCGGCGATATACATTACGTTACTGTCAAATTCACCGTTATGCTCATTTTCCACTGCATGAATGACATCGCAGTGCCAGAAAACGGTGTCGCCCGGCTCCATATCAGGAATTGAGGAAATCCCGGTAAGCAAAAGGGGATGCCACTGCTTGTTAATGGACAGCGCTCGCCCGGGCTGCGCATCGCAGAGGGCGTCTTCCGGCACGTCGTCCTGCAGGGCGCGCAGCAGAATCCACGCCATGGCGTTTGCCACCGGCAGCAGCGTCAGTGTACCGGCGTTGCTACGCTGGGGCGTCAGGGCGGTCCAGCCCTGAAAGGTGCGGAACATTGAGCATACCGCCGGCGAGGCTATCTCCTGCACCTCGGTACGCGCTTCGGCGTCGAAAGGATCGTACTGCTGCCACTGGCCGTTGAAGACATGGCGGTAGACGTGGCGGAAATTTTCATCCAGCCAGCGCTCAACCGATCCGCTATCGACATGGGGTGAAAGCCCGAGAGAGCCGGAGCGCGGGGGGCGACGGCGGGTCCGGTCGGCATAGGTGACGACCCTGGTGGGGTCGAAGTGCTGTTTGCCCTGGCTCTCAGTCTTCCACAGGCTGTTCAGAAACACCTGGGCGGCCTTCATCCGCTGGTGCTGGCGTGCCTCGACCTGCGGTTTCGACCAGTAAATGCCGTAAATCTGCGGTTTGTTGGCGGCCAGGGTGCCGAAGTAGTTATCTTCCGCGGCGTTCTGCAACTTACCAACAAAATCGTTTTCCTCCAGATAGCGACCTATTTCATCATTCCAGCGGCTGGCCTGCGCACCAGGAAAAACCCCTTTGATTACGCAGCAGCCGCGCTGGCGAATCCGCGCTTTTTGCGCTTCGCTGATGCGCTGCTCAAGGATGTCGTCGGCGTGAATTTGCGGTACCGGGCTTTCTCCACGCGCCTGCTCGTCGTGCAGGATGGCGATCTGTCGGCGGATGTCGGCATCCAGTTGCGCAAAAATTTCCCGGTATTGAGGAAGATTGCCGCGTAATTGCTGTTTTATGCTGCGGATGGCGTCGGGCAGGTTGTTGATTTGCAGGGACATAGTCAGATGCTCCATCAGGGGGTAGGTTATTGGTTTGTTTTGCTGTTGTTAATTTATGCCGTTTTGTGAATTTTAAACAGAGATATGTTTCGAATGAAACTTCCCGTTTTGTATTTCAGATAAAATATTTTTAAAACCCTCTCGACAGCACAAAATTTTCCAGGTTATGTTTTCAACAACGCCACATCAGTGGCAGCGTCGCTCGGACGGTCCGGGCGCTTACGTTACTTCGAGGAATCTATGGCTGACTTCAGTCCTGTACGTCGTTTTGCGCGTATCGATCGTCTTCCCCCGTATGTATTCAACATTACCGCCGAGCTGAAAATGGCCGCCCGTCGTCGCGGCGAAGATATTATTGACTTCAGTATGGGGAACCCGGACGGCCCGACGCCGCCGCATATCGTGGAAAAATTGTGCACCGTGGCCCAGCGCCCGGACACCCATGGCTATTCCACATCGCGCGGAATCCCACGTCTGCGCCGCGCCATTTCCCGCTGGTACCAGGATCGCTATCAGGTGGATATCAACCCGGAGAGCGAAGCGATTGTTACTATCGGCTCTAAAGAAGGGCTGGCGCACCTGATGCTGGCGACGCTTGATCATGGTGATACGGTTCTGGTGCCGAATCCCAGCTATCCGATCCATATCTACGGCGCGGTGATAGCCGGCGCCCAGGTACGTTCGGTGCCGCTGGTGGAAGGGGTGGATTTCTTCAATGAACTGGAGCGGGCAATTCGCGAAAGTTATCCAAAGCCGAAGATGATGATTCTTGGCTTCCCGTCCAATCCGACGGCCCAGTGCGTGGAGCTGGAATTTTTTGAGAAAGTGGTGGCGCTGGCGAAGCGTTATGATGTGCTGGTGGTGCACGATCTGGCCTATGCCGATATCGTCTACGACGGCTGGAAAGCGCCTTCGATCATGCAGGTGCCGGGGGCGCGCGATGTGGCGGTGGAGTTCTTTACCCTGTCGAAAAGCTACAACATGGCCGGCTGGCGTATTGGCTTTATGGTGGGTAACCAGGAGCTGGTGAGCGCGCTGGCGCGTATTAAGAGTTATCACGATTACGGTACTTTTACGCCGCTGCAGGTGGCGGCTATCGCCGCGCTGGAAGGCGAACAGCAGTGCGTACGCGATATCGCCGAACAATATAAACGTCGTCGCGATGTGCTGGTAAAAGGGCTGCATGAGGCGGGATGGATGGTCGAGCGCCCGAAAGCGTCCATGTATGTGTGGGCCAGAATCCCGGAACCCTACGCCGCGATGGGGTCGCTGGAGTTCGCCAAAAAGCTCCTTCAGGAGGCGAAAGTGTGCGTATCGCCAGGGATTGGTTTTGGCGATTATGGGGATACCCATGTGCGCTTTGCGCTGATAGAAAACAGCGATCGTATCCGCCAGGCGGTGCGCGGTATTAAGGCGATGTTCCGGGCCGATGGCCTGCTGCCGGGCCACCAGAAATCAGCCGCCGAAGATCAGCCTGCGTAAATGCCGGGAGAAGCCGTCAGGCTGCGGTGAAGTGCAAGACCAGTCTCAGGTTTGCTGCGAAGTTGACCGATACCGATCGGAATATGAAGGGGAAAATCTATTTATTGATTGTCGGCCTTAAACCACAAAGCCAAAAAACGCCGTTTTTTGGCTTTGTCGCTAACCGGACAGGAGCCAGCAGGCTCCTGTCTTCTCTGGACCCGCTGCGAAACTATTCCACCATCAGGAAGAATGTGCCCGCCCAGAGCAGCAGAATCACCGAGATTCCCATCAAAAAGTATTTCACGTTCATTGCTCCGCGCCCGTTGAGGGCTGCTTTATCTGATTGTCTTCAGGGGATTGAGGTTTCCTGACTACGGATTCAGGGAAACTGAACGCCGCAGGGCCTGAATTCGCGGCTAATGTACCGCCAAACCCGGGGGGAAACAAGATATCCCACAGAATAGCTGCGTTAATTGTGTGTCTTTTCGTGAATTGTCAGAAAAGGTTAGATTAATTATAGCGTTGCGCGTTTTTCAACGATAAAAACCCCGCACCGCCAGGGATTACCATGCGCGGCGCCGGGCGGGTCGCAAAACAGCCGGTCAATCTTGCAACCAGGCCTCGCCGGTCACGCTGCGCAGTGCATCCAGCATTTCGGTCGCTTCCTGCTCATCGAGAATGCTCATGGCGAACCCGACATGCACCAGCACCCAGCGGTCGAGTAAATCCGCCGGGGCATCGCCGTCCTCACAGACCAGCGAAATATTCACCTGGCGCTTGATACCGTTGACTTCGACCGTGGCGGGATGATCAATACTTTCCCCGATGGCGATAATTTTTCCGGGCACACCCAGACACATACCTGTACCTCTACATCTTGTTTTCTGAAAAGCCCGTCAGGCGACTTTACCGCGCAGTAGCGCGCGCCGGCTGGCGTTCACCGCCGGCGGCTCTTCGCGTACCGGCAGAGAAAGCGCCAGAGTGACACTATTTTCCGCCAGCGCCAGCGCCTGTTCCGCGCTGAGATGCGCATCAAGGGGCGACATTAGCGAGCAGGCCAGGTAGTGGAGACCGGCCATCTCGCCGACCCGGAATGCCAGATTTCCGGTGGGAAATTCCAGACCAATTCGTTCGCCGACCGGGCGCCGCGGCCACTGCTGCCCGGGGCCGGGCAGCACCATCAATTCCATCATCCACGGTGTCAGCATCGCGCCGAACCACTGATCTTCATAAACCCGAAAGCCGCAGGCTCTCACCGGGATATGGCGACGATAAAACGGTAGGTCCGCCATATTTTGCCGGGCGACCTGCAGAAACTGGGCTTCAAGCAGCGCCGCAGGGGAGATTTCATGGCCGGTAATGTCATGGATCAGTTCGCTGCACATACTTCCTCCTTGCGGGCGACAGCGGACATGCCGTGGCTTTCCAGAATACGTAGCGTTTCGCGCAGCGCGACCTCCATCGCCTGGAGAGCCGTAGGGGTCAGCGTCATTCCCGGCGCCAGCGAGGCCGGTTCGATGCCGATCAGCACCAGTTTACGGGGAAATTCCCCGGTCATTTTCAGCGCCATCAGTACGTCCGCCAGCCCCAACTGGTGCGGGGATATTTTGCGCGTGAACAGCGCCGGCACGTCGCCGTCTTCAAGAATAAAGACGCTTCCGGCTTCCTGATGGCTCTGCACGGCGTCAATAACAATCAGTAAATCCCGACTGGCCATGGCGTCCAGCAACTCCATACCGGAGGTACCGCCGTCCAGCAGCTCGACGTCGGGCGGGAAGGCGAAGCGCTGTTCCAGCGCTTCAATCGCTCTTACCCCGACGCCTTCATCGCTGAGCAACAGATTGCCAATTCCCAGTAACAGCGTATTCATTATTACAGGACCTTCACTTTGCTGAGGGTTTTCCCGGTCAGATCCACCATATGCACTGCGCAGGACATGCAGGGATCGAACGAGTGGATGGTGCGTACCACTTCCAGCGGTTTTTCTGGATCGTCCACCGGCGTACCGATAAGCGATCTTTCATAGGGGCCCGGTTCGTCGTTGAAGTTGCGCGGGCCTGCGTTCCAGGTGGAGGGCACCACCGCCTGGTAGTTGGCAATCTTACCGTCCTTGATAACGATAAAGTGCGACAGCATGCCGCGCGAGGCTTCCTCGAACCCGACGCCGCGGATCTCTCCGGCCGGAAACTCGGGTTTGATAAAGGCTTCAGTATCGCCGCGACCGATATTGTCGATCAGCAACTGGTACTGTTCGCTCAGGGAGTCCTGGAGTACGCCGGTGCGCACCGCGCGGCCGAGAATGCGTCCCCAGGTGGACTGCAACTGCTCTGTGGTTAGCGCTTCGCCGGTCAGAGTCTGGAACAGGGCGCTCATGCCGTTATAGTGTCTGAGAGTGCCGTCGTGTTTTGCCGCAAGGCCGCACAGCAGCCAGGCCAGCGGTCCCACTTCCACCGGTTTGCCGTAGAAGGTGGGCGCTTTAACCCACGAGTATTTACCGTCCTCTTCCCAGCCGGTGTAGTTTGGCCGGGTTTCGCCCTGCCAGGGTTTCTGCGGCTCGTCATCTTTATACCAGGCGTGCTTACCGCTTTCTTCTATACCGTCGATCAGATAAGCGTCGTTATGGCTGGCGATCGGCCGGAAGGTTGAGAAGTCCACGCCCTGCATGTAGCCGCCCGGCAGGCGGAAAGTTTCGCCTTTACGGTCGACCGGCAGTTCCGGTACCGCCAGATAGTGATCGGCGGCCTGGCCGAGCTTCAGCCATTCCGGGTAGCTGGCGGCGAAGATCACCGCATCCGGCTTATAAACCTGCTCAACGAAATCGCCGAGGCGATCGATAAAGGATTTCACATACATCAGGCGCTCAAGATTGAGCACGCTCGGGGCGTCGAGATTGATAGGGTTGGCGACGCCGCCTACCGCGAGGTTCTGGATATGCGGCGTTTTGCCGCCCAGAATCGCCACAATGCGGTTGGCATCGCGCTGGCACTCCAGCGCCTGCAGGTAGTGGGCGACGGCGATCAGGTTCACTTCCGGGGAAAGTTTCATCTCGCGATGGCCCCAGTAGCCGTTGGCGAAGATCCCCAACTGGCCGCTATCCACCAGCGCCTGGATGCGCTGCTTCACCTTAGTGAATTCCATCGAACTGTTCAGCGACCAGCTGGATACCCCTTTCAGCATCGCTTCGGCTTTGTCCGGATCGGCCTGCAGCGCCGAGGTGATGTCCACCCAGTCCAGCGCCGACAGTTGATAGAAATGCACGATGTGGTCGTGAATCTGGTGAGCGGCGAGAATCAGGTTACGGATGTACTGAGCGTTAACCGGAATCTCCATTTTCAGCGCGTTTTCCACGGCGCGCACCGAGGCGATGGCGTGAACAGTGGTGCAGACTCCGCAGATACGCTGCAGGATAATCCACGCGTCTCTGGGGTCATGCCCGCGGACAATTTCCTCCATGCCGCGCCACATGGTGCCGGAGGACCAGGCCTTGACCACTTTTCCCTGTTCTATTTCACAGTCGATCCGCAGATGGCCTTCGATACGGGTGATGGGATCAATAGTGATACGTTGACTCATGGTGTTACCTCATCCTGTTGTGACGCTTTGCGGTCCGGTTGCGCAGGTAAAATTGGCAGTAAACGAATAATCAGAATGTACGCGACAATCTCAATGGCGACGAAACCAATTGAAATCAGCAATTCGCTGGCGCTCGGGAAGTAGTGATAGCCATTACCCGGATCGTAAGCGATCAGCGAGTAGTTCATACGCCACAGCGCGGCGCCCAGCAGCAGCGACAGCGCGCTGATGAACAGCGCCCGGGCGCTACTCTGGCTCAGCGGGCTGTGCAGAAGCGCCAGCGGTATGATCAGCAGGCTGAGCTCCGCCAGGAACATCCACGTGTAGAGATCGCCGACAAATACCAGCGGCAGCTTGCCGTTAATCACGATTTCGCCGATGCGTACAATTACAAACAGCCACAGCATTACTTTGATGACGTTACTCAGTTTGCGGAACAGCGGTGTTTCATCCATCGACACGGTGTTGGTGGCTTTCAGCAGCGAACCTTCAAAAATAACGATTGAGAAGCCCATCAGGAACGCGGTGAACAGCGAGAACAGCGGCAACAGTTCATAGCTCTGCCACAGCGGATGCACCTTGTAGCCCGCGACCATCATCAGCGATCCCATGGACGACTGGTGCATGGACGGCAACAGCGCGCCGAGGCTGATGATAAACAGCATCATACCGTTCAGGCGGCGCAGGGGCACTTTCCAGCCCAGCCTTTCCAGCAGCGCCGGGAGAATTTCCAGGCTCATCACGCCGATATAGATAGTCATACACACCGCGGTTTCAAAGAGCACCGAGTTAGTATTGAAATAGCCCGGCATAAAGAAGTGCGGCAGGTTCCAGTAACGCCCCATATCGATGGTAATCGACAGGCCGCCAAGGGAATAACCGAACAGACTGGCGAGCAGGGCAGGGCGCACCAGATCGTGATATTCGCCGCGGTTGAATACATACACCGCCCAGGCCAGCGCCCAGCCGCCGCAGGCGAAGCCGGTGCCGATCAGCAGATCGAAGGCGATCCAGATCCCCCAGGGATACCCGCCGTTGAGATCGGTGACATCTCCCAGACCGATGACCAGGCGTTTGGCGATCAGCAGCAAACAGATCACGGCGATAGGCGCTAAAATCCTGATGCTCAGCGTGAACAGCTTACCGCCAACCGGGCGCAGCACATGCGCATGATCACTCATGGCCGTCCTCCTTATGGGAATTATCGTGTCCGTTCTTTTTGCTGTTGCGTCGTACCAGCCAGGTGATGCCTACCAGCGCGGCGGCGGGTAATACCATGCCCTTATACAGCGTGTGCTGAACGTGTTCCGAACGGGCGCCGGTGGCCAGCGGATCCAGCGCCGGCAAGCCAAAATGTTCAAACTTAACGCCGGAGAGCACCAGTACCTGGGTACCGCCGCCCTCGGTTTCGCCGTAAATGTGCGGTTGATATTCGGCAACCGGGTGCAGGTAGACATCGCTGCCGCCGACCCGCTGGCGCGGGTAGGGATATTCGCTGCCGGCCTGCTGCGCCAGACGTTTCTTCGCCTCTGCCAGTAGCTCTTCCCGGGTGCCGTAGATGACCGCCCCGGTAGGGCAGACTTCGGTACAGCCCGGCAGTTCGCCTTTATCGAGTCGCTCAATGCCTTTCTGGTTACACAACTCGCATTTGTGGATGTAGCCAAAGGGGTTGTCGTAATCGTATTTGGGGACGTTGAACGGGCAGGCCACCATGCAGTAGCGGCAGCCAGTACAGATTGAAGGATCGTAGGTGACGATACCGGTTTTGGGATTCTTTTTGAGCGCCGAAACCGGACAGGCGGACACACAGTTGGGATCCACGCAGTGCATGCACTGCTTTTTAATGAACGCGTAGCCGTCCTGCTCCTGGTTCTTGTGCGTGCCGTCGCCGCTGCGCCAGATCTGAATAATATTGTTGGTATAGGGGCTCAGCTTGTCGTTGACCGACCAGGTACTGTCGCCGTTCGCATAAGTATCCGCCCGGTGTTCATTGGCTACCGGATGGTTGATTTGTTGGCATTTGGTCACGCACGCCTGGCAACCTACACATAGCGTGGAGTCAAATAGCATACCGAGGGCGCCAGGAATGGGCGGCTTATTTGCTGCGGCCCCCTGGGCTGCGGGCGTTATTCCCGCCAGTAGCATCCCGCCTGACGCGATTTTAACGAAGTTCCGCCTGTTCAATGCCGATCCTCCCGTTTTTCCGGAGTCTCTTCATGGCCTTGCGGGCGACCAAGTCGTTTGACCGCCATGATACTGACACCGCCAACGGCGCCAACAACCGCTCCCAGCAGGCCTACCGCAGTTAAAGAAACTTTGCCGCCTTCGATACGGTTCACCTCCGGCACCTGAGCGCGCGGAGTCGGCTGTTGGACTTCCGCCAACTGGAAGATGCCTTTCTTAAAGGCAATGTTCTCTTCGTTACAGCCATAACAGGGGTGACCGATGCCGACCGGCCAGATACCGCCGCCGACATCGCAGAATTCCAGAGTGGAACAGTTACCGTAGGTTTCCGGGCCTTTGCAGCCGAGGTGGAACAGGCACCAGCCCTGGCGGTGCCCCTCATCGCCGAACTCGCGGGCGAAACGACCGGCGTCAAAATGTGGGCGGCGTTCGCAGTTTTCGTGAATTAAACGCTCATAGGCGAACAGCGGACGGTTTTTGCTATCCAGTTTCGGCGCCCGGTTGAAGGTAATGACGTGAGCGACGGTGGCCAGGAAGTTGTGGGGGTTAGGCGGGCAGCCAGGAATGTTAATGACCGGAATATCGGGGATCACTTCCTGGAGCGACACGGCGCCGGTAGGGTTGCTGCCGCTGGCCGGTACCCCGCCCCAGGCGGAACAGGAGCCAATGGCGATCACCGCGGCCGCGCCAGCGGCGGCTTCCCTGATGTGTTCTGAAATAGGCTTACCGGCGACCATACAGTAGATGCCGCCATCCTTCATCGGGATTGAGCCATCCACGACCAGAACATATTTGCCTTTGTAGCGCTCTATGGCGTGGTGTTTGTTGTCTTCGGCCTGCTGCCCAAAAGCCGCGGAAAGCACTTCGTGGTACTCCACCGAAATGACATCCAGTACCAGGTTTTCAATCGTTGGGTGGGTGGAGCGCAACAAGGATTCTGTACAGCCAGTACACTCCTGGGCGCCTATCCAGATAACCGGCGGACGGGCAGGAGAGGCCATGGCTTCAGTGAGTTGTGCGGAGGCGGTGCTGCTCAACCCCATGGACGCCGACAGCGCGGCGCACAGGGTCATAAAGTCACGGCGACTGATGCCGTGGTTAAGGAATGTATTAGGTCCTTCTGACATTGCATCTCTCCCGAATCTGGAAGGTTTTTCTTTTTTGTTGTCTGCAAAATAGTACTTTTACGAATCATTTAATTGACAGGTATCAATTAAGTTCACGTTAATTTCACTTTTCCTTAAATAATTTGAAGCGAAGCGTTTCAGGTGCTATTACGTTAAAGGGAGGTAATAAAAATAATAAATAACAGTGTGTTGGTGATTATTCTCATACCACTAAAGGGGTAGGAAAATAATCCTGGTGTTAAAATTTTGATAAACACAAATCTTAATAAGAATTATTATCTAAAATTAAACATTAATAAAACTTCACTATTTTCGGGGTGGGTGAAATGGCATAAAAAGGATCTTTTTATATAAGCTCTGGATATAACTGGATGATTTACTTTATTATACTTTTGTATCATTTGCCAGATAGATCGGAAATAATGAGTTTTTACTGGCGGAAATAGTTAATGATTTCGAATAGGTATTATTAGTATGCATGAACTGTCACTGGCCCAGGGGGTCATTCAGGTACTGGAAGAGCAGGCGCAAACCCGGCACTTTCAACGCGTCCTGCAGGTGTGGCTGGATATCGGCGCGCTGGCCTGTATTGACGCGCAGGCGTTACAAACCGGACTGGCGGCCGCCAGTCGCAATACGCTGGCGGAACGGGCTCATTTTCATATCCGCACCGTGGCGGCTAAGGGATGGTGTTTCCACTGTAGCCAGGCCTTTGTCGCGCAGGAGCACGGTATGCCGTGTCCGTTATGCGGGTCGTGGGAAATTCGCACCGATGGCGGTAGTGAGATGCGCATTGCCGAGATTGAGGTGGAATAGCTACGGCGGCGGTAGTCCTGAATCGCCGCTGTTGAGCATCTGAAACGGCTTCAGGTTGTGATGGCGTTTGGGTTGTTTTAGGCCGGGATATGATTCCTGCCGCGGTATCCCCGATATATCCGCTTATAAAACCCATGGCGCTAATTATCATGGTACTGTTATTGATAATTATTCGCAGTAACTTGTTGAATAGCGATTTACCCGGATATAAAGGTAATGAAGGGAAATAAAAAAGATTAGGGATTTACTGAAATGGGTCGTTTGATTTTTATTAAATAATAAAACCTCCAGTTTATTATAATGTTTTATCAGTATTCAAAAAATACCCAATTAGGGTTAGTGGGCTTCCGGGCGGAATATTGGTTCCCTTTGGGGGCGTAGCGAGCCTTCGCCAGAGAGCCCTCCAGGCCGCATCTCCTCTGGATCCTCGCGCTGCCGGGCGCTGTAGATAAAGGGCGTTTTCTGATTTTACATTCCCTGCCTGAGATTATTCTTTTTGTTTCAACAACACGCTGCGATGAAAATAAACGTTGCCTGTTCGATTATTTGCGACAAAGTTCAAAAAACATTTCATTTATTTCTGGAGAAATCTTTACATTTGATCGAAGACAATATTTTTTGTGTGGGTTTTGTTAATTGTTCTCATGAGTAATGTCATGATGGCTTATTTGCTGTCGCCATCCAGTGGATAAATAGAAATAGCTGCCGCCTGGTGGCTTAATTTGGAAAAGCACCTATGGCCAGGATAAACATGAAAGTCACCTGTTTATGGGGCATATTAACCAGCCTTTTTTTGTTAATGCCCGCACATGCCTCTGAGACCACGGCGTCGGCGAATGCCGCGCCGGTTGAAGCCCGCAACGACAAGTTCGCCGGGCAACATGTCGATCAATACAATTCATGGAAAGCCACCAGCGAGCAGTCTGAACGTGAAGATGCGCTGGCAGAAGACCCGCGCCTGGTGATTTTATGGGCCGGTTATCCTTTCTCCCGCGACTACAACAAGCCCCGCGGTCACGCTTACGCGGTGACGGATGTGCGTGAAACGCTGCGTACCGGCGCGCCGAAGGACGCCGAAGACGGTCCGCTGCCGATGGCCTGCTGGAGTTGTAAAAGCCCGGATGTGGCGCGTCTGATCCAGAAAGACGGGGAAGACGGCTACTTCCACGGTAAATGGGCGCGCGGCGGCCCGGAAGTCGTTAACGACCTCGGCTGCGCCGACTGCCACAACACCGCTTCCGCCGACTTTGCGCAGGGAAAACCGGCGTTGGCGCTCTCTCGCCCCTATGCGGCGCGGGCGATGGAAGCTATCGACAAGCCGTTTGATAAAGCCGGTCGTTTCGACCAGCAGTCGATGGTGTGCGGCCAGTGTCACGTTGAGTACTACTTCGACGGGGACAATAAAGCGGTGAAATTCCCCTGGGATGACGGCACTTCCGTAGAAGCGATGGAGCAGTACTACGACAAGATTGCTTTCTCCGACTGGACTAACTCGCTGTCAAAAGCGCCGATGCTGAAGGCGCAGCACCCCGAGTATGAAACCTGGCGCGTCGGCGTTCACGGTCAAAATAACGTGACCTGTATTGACTGCCACATGCCGAAACTGCAGAACGCTGAAGGCAAGCTGTACACCAGCCACAAAATCGGCAACCCGTTCGATACCTTCGCTCAGACTTGCGCGAACTGCCACACCCAGGACAAAGCGGCGCTGCAGGATATTGTCGCCCAGCGTAAGAAGGCGATTCAGGAGTTGAAGCTGAAGGTGGAAGATCAGCTGGTTCACGCCCACTTTGAAGCCAAAGCGGCCTGGGATGCCGGCGCCACCGACGCGGAAATGAAACCGATCCTGATGGATATCCGTCACGCCCAGTGGCGCTGGGATCTTTCCATTGCCTCCCACGGCATTCAGATGCACGCCCCGGATGAAGGGCTGCGTATGCTGGGCAGCGCGCTGGATAAAGCCGCGGATGCGCGCACTAAACTGGTCCGCCTGTTGGCGACGAAAGGGATTACCCATGAGATCGAACTACCGGATATTTCTACGAAGGAAAAAGCCCAGAAAGCTGTGGGCCTGGACATGCAGCAGATCAAAGCTGACAAACAAGAGTTCCTGAAAACCGTGGTTCCCCAGTGGGATGAGCAGGCGCGCAAAGCAGGACTGCTGAGCCAATAACCCCTGAATCCGCCCTCACTGCGGGGGCGGTTTAAACAATGGAGTGAATATGAGCGTATTACGTTCGTTATTAACTGCCGGGGTGCTGGCGTCAAGCCTGGTGTGGGCATTGCCCGGATTGGCCTCCTCCCCGGCCACCCCGGCGGAAAGCGGCACCCGCTGGGAGGTTGCGCCGCAGCGTAATCCGGACGCCGCCTGCCTGAAGTGCCATAAAACGGATGAAGACGGGATGCATGGGAAACATGCGTCGGTTGTTAATCCGGCGAATGAACTGGCAGTAACCTGTACTAATTGCCACGGCAATCCGTCCCTGCACCACCGCGAGGGGGTGAAGGATGTCATGCGCTTTAACGATCCGATGTACAGCGTGGAGCAACAGAACAGTGTCTGTATGACCTGCCATTTGCCTGAGCAGTTGCAAAAGGCGTTCTGGCCTCATGATGTACATGTGGCGAAAGTGACTTGCGCCAGCTGTCACCAGTTGCACCCGCAGCAGGATAAGATGCAGGCTCTGAATGATAAGGGGCGCATCAAGCTCTGCGTGGACTGCCATAGCGATCAGCGCAATAACCCGAGCTTTAACCCGGCTTCGGTACATCCGGGTAAGGAGCAGCCATGAGTTGCTCGCGACGCCAGTTTATCTCCCGGATGGGGGCGCTGATTGCTATCAGCGGCACTTCCGGACGCGTGGTGGCGCAGACCCTGAATATTAATGGTGTGCGTTATGGCATGGTGCACGACGAGTCGTTGTGCATCGGCTGTACGGCCTGTATGGATGCCTGCCGCGAGGTCAATCAGGTGCCGGAAGGGGTATCGCGGCTGCAGATCCTGCGCAGCGATCCGATCGGCACATTCCCTGACGTGAAGTACCGTTTCTTCCGTCACTCATGCCAGCATTGCGATGATGCGCCCTGCGTCGACGTTTGCCCGACCGGCGCATCGTTCCGCGATGCGGCCAGCGGGATAGTCGATGTTAATCCGGATTTGTGCGTTGGATGTCAGTATTGCATCGCCGCCTGCCCGTACCGCGTGCGCTTTATCCATCCGGTGAACCGTACCGCGGATAAATGCGATTTCTGTCGTAAAACGAACCTGAAACAAGGCAAATTGCCGGCCTGCGTGGAGTCGTGTCCGACGAAGGCGTTGACGTTTGGCAACCTTGACGATCCGAATAGCGAGGTGTCGCGTCTGCTGCATGAGAAGACCACCTACCGCTATAAGATTGCCCTGGGAACCAGGCCGAAGTTGTATCGCGTTCCGTTTAAGTATGGGGAGGTTAGCCAATGACGCCTGCAACTTCCGCTTTTCATTTTGAATCGCTGGTCTGGGACTGGCCGATCGCGATTTATCTGTTCCTGATCGGTATTTCGGCGGGGCTGGTGACGCTGGCGGTGCTGCTGCGCCGCTTATATCCGGCGGCGGGTACCGCGCAGAGCACCCTGATGCGTACGACGCTGGTGCTGGCGCCGGCCACCATTATTCTCGGACTGCTGATCCTGATTTTCCACCTTACCCGTCCGTGGACCTTCTGGAAACTGATGTTCCATTACAGTTTTACTTCCGTTATGTCGATGGGGGTGATGCTGTTCCAGGTCTACATGGCGGTACTGGTGATCTGGCTGGCTAAAATCTTTGAAAATGAGGTTGTCGCGCTACAGAAGCGTTGGCTGCCCGGGTTCGGTTTGGTGGCCAAACTACTGAGCTGGCTGACGCCGGTGATGCGATCGCTGGAAGCGCTGATGCTGGTGCTGGCGGTGTTGTTGGGCGCTTATACTGGTTTCCTGCTTTCAGCGCTGAAATCCTACCCGTTCCTCAATAACCCGATCCTGCCGGCGCTGTTCCTGTTCTCCGGTATTTCGTCAGGGGCCGCGGTGGCGCTGATCGCTCTGGCCTGGCGCCATCGCAGCAATCCGCACAATGAAGAGGCGCATTTTCTTCATCGCATCGAAACGCCGGTGGTGTGGCTGGAAATCTTCCTGCTGGCGGCGTTTTTTGCCGGTCTGGCGCTGGGGGACGACGGCAAAATGCGCGCCCTGGCGGCGGCGTTGGGCGGTGGATTCTGGACCTGGTGGTTCTGGCTGGGGGTGGTCGGCGTTGGTTTTGTGGCGCCGCTGCTATTGAAAAAATGGGCTTCAGGCTTGCGTTCACACTATGGATTGCTGGTGGTGTGCAGCATGAGTCTGGTCGGTGTACTGTTACTGCGTTTCTTCATCCTTTATGCGGGGCAGTTAACCGTCGCATAAACCTGATAAGGTGGTTCTCCGAACGATGTTGCCTGAATCTGGTTTTATTGCATTACTGCTGGCCTGTGGCGTCAGCGCCGCAATGGCGCTGGCGCTCTTTCCGGGGTTGCGCATACTTCAGCGCCTGGTGTCTCACTGGGCGCTGTTGCAATTCGGGCTGCTGGCGTTTGCCTTCGGCGCCCTGACGCTGAGCTTCCTGCAGGATGATTTTTCCGTCGTTTACGTTGCCCAGCACAGCCATCGCGCGCTGCCGCTATTACTTAAGACAGCAGCGGTATGGGGCGGTCATGAAGGTTCGCTGCTGCTGTGGGTGCTGCTGCTTTGTGGATGGTCGGCGCTGTTCGCCTGGCGCTACCGCAAAGACACCGATGCTCTGTTCCCGCTGACCCAGGCGCTGCTGGCGTGTATTACCTTTGCCCTGCTGATTTTCATTGTGTGTTTTTCCGATCCTTTCGTACGCATCTTCCCGCCGGCCGTTGAGGGCCGGGATCTCAACCCTATGCTCCAGCATATTGGGTTAATCCTCCATCCGCCGCTGCTTTACCTCGGCTATGGCGGTTTGACGGTGAGCGCCGCGATTGCCCAGGCGGCGCTGCTGCGCGGCGGTTTCAGCGCGCCGGTGGCATGGATCTGCTGGCGCTGGGCGCTACCCGCCTGGTGCGCGCTAACGCTGGGGATCATTCTTGGTTCCTGGTGGGCCTACAGTGAACTGGGCTGGGGGGGCTGGTGGTTCTGGGATCCGGTGGAAAATGCCTCTCTGCTGCCGTGGCTGACCGCCAGCGCACTGCTGCACAGCCTGTATGTCACCCGGATGCGCGGTATTTTTCGCCACTGGTCACTACTGCTGGCGATCATCACTTTTATTCTGGCGCTGCTGGGCACGCTGATTGTGCGCTCCGGTATTCTGGTATCGGTGCATGCTTTTGCGCTGGATAACGTGCGCGCGGTGCCGATGTTTGCCCTGTTTGCGCTGCTGAGTATTGGCGCGCTGGCGCTGTATGCCTGGCGGGCGCAGGCCTGGCAGGCGGCAGCGCGCTTTGACTGGCGTTCCCGGGAGATGGCGCTTCTGGTGACCCTGCTGTTATTCGGCGCGGTGACGCTGATTGTGCTGGTGGGTACTCTCTACCCGATGCTCTACAGCCTGTCCGGGTGGGGGAGAATTTCGGTGGGCGCGCCGTATTTTAACAGCGCGCTGCTGCCTTTTGGTCTGTTGATGCTACTGCTGCTCGGCCTGAGCGCCGGGGGCGGGTGGAAAACGGCCATGAGTCAGGCGCGCTGGCAGTCTGTTGGCGCGCTGGTTATCGGTCTGGCGGCAGGGCTGGCGCTGTCCGCCTGGGGGATTGCGCCGGCGCTGGCCGGCGCGCTGGCCGGCTGGGCCGCGGCGCGTTGGTGGTGCCAGCCCGGGCAACGTTTGCGTCGCCGCTTACCGGGCGCCCTGGCCCATAGCGGCGTGGCGCTGTTTGCGCTGGGCATCGCGCTCTCTTCCGTCAGTAAGGAAGAGGTAAGCGTCAATCTTTCCCCCGGAGAGAGTGTTGCGCTGGCGGGATATCGCTTTGAGTTTCAATCGCTACAACTGATGGCCAGGGATAATTACACGACTGAGCTGGCGACCATTGCGGTGCGCCGTGGCGATAAACCTATTAGGCAGTTGACAGCGGAGCGGCGATTTTACGGGGCGCGTAATCAACAAATGATGGAGCCCGGCGTCGCCTGGGGACTGGTTAACGACTGGTACACGGTGATGGGTGAAAAAACCGGTGAAAACCGCTATGCGATGCGGTTTTATGTCCAGTCGGGCGTGCGCTGGATCTGGGGCGGCGGTCTGTTGATGATCGTCGGCGCGCTGAGCGGCTGGTGGCGGGGGAGAGGCGTCTATGGTTAAAAGCATCCTGTTACTGGTGGCGTTACTAATGGCTCCGCTTGCCTGCGGCCAGGTTGTCGATACCTGGGCGTTCGATAGCCGCGAACAGCAGCAGGTCGCGCTGGGCATTGCCGGCCAGTTGCGCTGCCCGCAGTGTCAGAACCAGAACCTGCTGGAATCCAATGCGCCGGTGGCGGTCAGTATGCGCCACGAGGTGTTTACCATGGTCAGAGAGGGCAAAGGGGAAGCCGAGATTATGGCTTTTATGACCCAGCGTTACGGGGACTTTGTGCGCTACAGCCCACCGCTTAATGCCGGAACTGCGCTGCTCTGGGGGCTGCCGATGGTGATGCTATTCGCCGTTGCGCTGACGGCGGGTCTGGCGATCCGGCGCCAGCGCAGGAGAGGAGAGCCATGAGCGCCCTGACAATGCTGTCGCTGATAACCCTGGTTGGGTTACTGTGGCCGCTGTGGCGGAGAACGCGGCGCCACGGTAGCGCTCTGGGGCGCGTATCCGCCAGCGTCTGGCGCTACCAGACAACGAGCGCGCAGCGCGCTGTGGATCCTTCGCGGCTCGCGGCGTTTTGCCACGAGCTGGAACACGATCTGCCGCTGCGCGAGCCGGAGCGCAGGGGGGGATCGGGCCGGGGTGTGGCGCTGGTCGTTGGGCTGGCGGCGATCGTTGTTGTGCTGTGCGCGGGAGGATATGTTATGACGCCGCGGCTGGCGGCGGTGGTCGCCGAGCAGCAGCGCCTTGCCGATCCGCTGAATAATTTCACTGCCGCGCAGCAGCAGGAAAGGCAGCTTGTCCGGTTGCAGGATAAAATTCGCGCCACGCCAGAGGACAGTGTGCTATGGGCGGAACTGGGGGAATATTATCTTTACCGTAATGCCTACGGCAATGCGCTGCTCGCCTATCAGCGGGCGCTGGCGCTGCGCGGTGAAAACCCGCAGTTGTATTCGGCGCTGGCGACAGTGCTCTATTACCAGGCGGGGCAGCATATCACTCCGGGCGTTCAGGAGATGATCGATAACGCGCTACGGCTGGACGACAGCGAAGTGACCGCACTTATGCTGCTGGCCGGGGATGCGTTCATGCTGGCGAACTATCAACGGGCGATAGCGCTCTGGCAGCAGGTACTGGATTCCAACAGCCCGCGCGTCAATCGTGTGCAAGTGATTGAAGCGATCAATATGGCGAAGTTATTGCAGAATCAGCAGCGGTAGGGGCTGATGTGAGTCCGTGTCGGAAAGACGGGGCGATAAAAAGGTGAAAATCATGGTTGGTTTTCACCTTTCTTATTTTCAGGGTCAGGTCGGTACTGGCGGAAATGTTAGCGCTGGCTGACATATCCATCGCTCTGGCGTCCGCCATAAGGTTTCGCGGCTCGTGCCCGAGGTCAATAAATAGAGCGCCGGGAACGCGTCTCCACGCCAGGTACTTGAGTGGCTGACGGTAAGTGACCAGGGTTGTTGCAGGTTCGGAAATTATTGGGAAATATTTACTTACATTTACGGGTTTTTGTCGGCGATTAGTTATTTTTAACGAAAAAATCAAAATCTTAGTTATATATTCTATTGTATTATTTTTCAGGAGGATTAAAAACCAACTCCATGGATGGCAACAGTCTCTGGAGAGCATGTGATGAAAGTTTACTCGCAACGATTGTTGTTCCCCGCTGTTTGTTTTTTCTTTTCCAGCGCGCTGTATGCCAAATCGGATGGCGGCACAATTCATTTTATTGGTCAGATTGTGGAGCCCATGTGTAATGTCACTCAAAACCATAATTCCATGAACATGACCTGTGATAGCGCCGGTCAACCCATCACCTGGACGGCGCCGGTAGAAAATGTATCAGACCTGAAAAATAAAGATGGGCGAATTTCTGAAGTCTACAGCGTGGCGCTGAACGGGCATCCGCAAAGCGCCATTGTCACGGTGGTCTATCGCTGAGCCGTAGTGGTACTGACTGGTCAGAACGGCATCCTGGCGTGAAGCGGCCGTTCTGATGACTCACCGGGTCCACGCTCAAAAGGAAAAGGCGTGGTTTACTGGTTTTAATAATGAATCGATGCTGTTCAACAAATTGATTTGTGGATGAATTCTGCACCCGGGGCGTGGTTTGTCCCGGCCTGTGGCGTTCTGGCAGGCAAGCCCGGCGGTAGCGGTTACCCTGCTGGCGCATAAAATAAAAAACCTGCTAATGCAATCAATTAGCTTTTCTGCCCCCTTTGACTGACGATATTTCCACCATGATGATTGCCTCTCCAAATAATTTACTTTACTGTAAAGTAAATTATTTGATGCAGACATGTAACAATGCCGTGTCTGTCTTAACGTTCTGCGTAAGGGGTAATGAATGCTGGCGCGTTTTTTCATTTTTCGTCCGGTCTTTGCCGCTGTACTGGCCATCTGCGTCATGGCCGCCGGTACGCTGGCGATTTTCCTTTTGACCGTTGAACAATATCCCGATATCGCCCCGCCAGGGGTTACCGTGACGGCTAACTACCCCGGCGCTTCGGCAGAAACTGTGGAAGACAGCGTCACTCAGGTGATTGAACAACAGATCAAAGGGATTGATGGGTTGCTCTATTTTTCATCGACCAGCAGCTCGGCGGGGCAGACGCGTATCAGCCTGAGTTTTAATCAGGGAGTCAGTCCGGATATCGCGCAGGTTCAGGTGCAAAATGCGGTAAACCAGGCAACCACTCGCCTGCCGCAGGAGGTACAACAGCAGGGGATTACGGTGACCAAATCCCAGGGCGATAGCCTGATGGTGGTGGCGCTGTATGACAAAAGCGGACGGATGAGCGCGGTGGACATTAACGACTATCTGGTCAGCAGCCTGCAGGATCCGCTGAGCCGGGTTGACGGCGTGGGTGAAACCACGGTGTTCGGTTCGCAATATGCGATGCGTATCTGGCTGGATCCGGTGAAACTGAATAGCTATCAACTGATGCCGTCGGATGTGCAGAGCGCTGTTGAAGCCCAGAACGCCCAGGTCACCAGCGGCGAACTGGGGGCGTTGCCGACGGTTTCCGGGCAGGTGCTGAACGCGACTGTCACCACCCAGTCCCGGCTGCAAACGGCCGGGCAATTCGAAAACATTATCCTCAAGAGCAACAGCGACGGCTCGGTGGTCTGGCTACGGGATGTGGCGCGGGTTGAAATCGGCGCCGAAAACTACCAGAACCAGACCCGACTTAACGGCTATCCGTCAGGGGGGATTTCCATTCAACTGGCGTCCGGCGCCAACGCGCTGGAGACAGCGGAAAATGTACGCAACGTAGTGGAAAGCCTGAAGTCGCAGTTTCCTGACGGCCTGGAGGTGGCCTACCCGCGTGACAGCACGCCGTTTGTTACCGTCTCGATTGAAGGCGTTGTTCAAACCCTGGTGGAAGCCATCATTCTGGTGGTGGTGGTGATGTTCCTGTTCCTGCAAAACTGGCGCGCGACGCTAATCCCGGCCATCACAGTTCCGGTGGTGCTGCTTGGCACCTTCGGTATCCTGGCGCTGCTGGGCTACAGCATCAATACCCTGACTCTGTTCGCCATGGTCCTGGCGATAGGCCTGCTGGTGGATGACGCCATTGTGGTGGTGGAAAACGTTGAGCGGGTGATGCATGAGGAGCAACTTAGCGCCCGGGATGCCACTCTGCGATCGATGCAGGAGATCTCCGGCGCGCTGATTGGTATTGCGCTGGTGCTGTCGGCGGTATTTGTGCCGATGGCCTTTTTTGGCGGCTCGGTGGGGATTATTTATCGGCAATTTTCAGTCACTATTGTGTCGGCGATGGGCCTTTCGGCGCTGGTGGCGCTCACCCTGACGCCAACGCTGTGTGCGGCGCTGCTGAAACCTGGCAGCGCCCGGCACGGGCGGTTCTTCTCGTGGTTTAACCGCGGGATGGACAGCAGCCAGCGCGGCTATCTGCGTAGTCTGCAGATCATTGCCGCAAGGCCGCTGCGCGCCTGTCTGATCGCGCTGGCGCTGGTGGCGCTGATGCTCTGGCAGTACCAGAAAATGCCCACCGGTTTTTTACCGGAAGAGGATCAGGGGTCAGTAATGATTCAGTTTTCCGCGCCGACCGGCACTCCGATGGCGAAAACGCAGCAAATCGCCAATCAGATTGCCGACTATTTCATGACGCAAGAAAAGGACAACCTGAATGTGATTTTTATGGTGGTGGGACGCAACAATGCCGGTAGCGGGCAGAATGTCGGCATGGCGTTTGCCGAGCTGAAGCAGTGGGATCTGCGTTCCGGGGAGGAGAACAGCGCGGCGCAGATTATCAATCGCGCCAATCGCTACTTTAAAAATTACCGCGATGCGCAGGTCAGCGTGTTATCTCCCCCTGCGGTACGCGGGCTGGGGCAGTCGAGCGGTTTTGAACTGTGGCTGCAGGATCAGTCGTCCGCTGGTTATGACGCGCTACTACAGGCTCAGCGGCAGGTGCTGAGCGAAGCGCAGGAAAATCCATTACTGAATGCCGTGCGGCTGAACACGCTGGAAGAGAAAGATCAGTTGCAGGTTAATGTCGATCAGCAAAAAGCCAGCGCGCTGGGATTACAGCAGGCGGATATCAACAATACCCTGTCGAGCGCCTGGGGCGGCGCCTATATCAACGATTTTATCGATCGCGGTCGGGTCAAAAGAGTCTATATGCAGGGTGACGCCCAGTGGCGATCGAACCCCGAGGATATCGCTCAGTGGTTTGTGCGCGGCAGCAGCGGCAGTATGGCGTCATTTGCCTCCTTTGCCGATGTGAAATGGTCAACCGGTCCACAGATGCTACAGCGTTTTAACGGGCTGTCGGCGATTCAGTTCCAGGGGGCGGCGGTGTCCGGAGAGAGTTCCGGGTCGGCGATGACGGAAATCGCCCGCATTATTGATGGTCAGCAGGGGTTTGGTCTGCAATGGAGCGGTCTGTCTTATCAGGAGCAGGCCTCTTCCGGTCAGACGCTGTGGATCTATCTGGTTTCGGTGGGATTTATTTTCCTGTGTCTGGCGGCTTTGTATGAAAGCTGGTCGATCCCGCTGGCGGTGATGCTGATTATCCCGCTGGGGATTCTCGGGGCGGTACTGGCATCCGGGCTACTGGGGTTTCAAAATGACATCTATTTCCAGGTGGGGATGCTGACCACGATGGGGCTTTCCGCGAAAAACGCCATTCTGATCGTTGAGTTTGCCCAGACGAGGATGCTGGCGGGTGAGGCGCTGATGGCGGCAACCCTTGAGGGGGCCCGGCAGCGATTGCGACCAATTATCATGACGTCACTGGCCTTTGTCGCCGGCGCTATTCCGCTGGTGTTGTCGGTTGGCGCCGGGGCCGCCAGTCGCCGTGAGATAGGGACGGCGGTGATCGGCGGGATGATTTCTGGCACACTACTGGCGCTGTTGTTTGTGCCGTTATTCTTTGTGCTGGTCCAGCGCGGGATGATGAAGTTCAAAACAACACGTTGATTTTCCGGGCTCTTCAGAGCCCGTCTGCAAGGAACTGACAACTATGGCGAATTCTCCGGGGCGTCCGATGAAAGCCCGGCCCAAAATCGTGCAGGCTGCCTGCGAAATGTTTCTGGAACATGGTCTGGATGTGTCGCTGGATATGATAGCCACCCGTGCGGGCACTACGCGCCAGACTTTGTATAACCATTTCTCCGGCAAAGATGCTCTATTGCTGGAGACGTTCAACTTTCTCAATGGGCAGATGCAGCCGTCAATCCGCGATATCCTGGCGGCCAGTGAAGACGATTTTCCGCAGCGCCTCAGGCGGATTGCCGGGGTGGTACAGGGGCATTTTTACCATCCGCAGAATCTTCATTTCCATCGGCTGCTTATCCAGGTGCTGATGCAGCGGCCGGAGTTATATACCACACTGCAGCAGCGCCAGTCGCAACGCATACTCCAGACGCTGGCTGAAGCCCTGCGCCAGGCCTGCGATAGCGGAGAGATAACCCTCAGCAATCCCGCTATTCAGGCGGCAGCATTTCTTGGGGCGGTAATGGGATATCCGCTGCCGGCGGCGTTGATCGAGCTGAAGCCGGTCGATCCGCAGTGGCTGGAGCAACTGGCCTCGGCGGCGATAGACTCCTTTCTGTGTGCCTGGCATTATCAGCCGGTGGCATGACCCGCGGTACCACGATTGCCGCCAGCCTGAACAGTGAATGCTGTTACATGCCTGGCGGTATTTTCATGATTAAGTCATTTCTTAAGAAGTATCCTGACGGATAAAGCGTTTTTATTTTGCCAACACACGGGCGTTCAATTGAATGGCGTTCATCGTTTTGGCTAATGAATTTAGCACAAAAAGAACAGAGCCTGGCATTATTATAGAGAATGAGAATTCTTTCAGCGGGGTTAAAATAAACAGCAATTTTTGTATTGAGAAAATGGCCATTTTACCGACGATGCTGAAAAAATCTCGCACAAGAAACGATAAGCGATTTTTTCTCCCGAAACGTTGCCGGTGATGTGACATGGTAATATTTTATGCATGGTTAGTTTTTTTGTGGCGGGATCATTTCTGATACTGATGTCAATATTAAATCTTGCTATCATGTATAATTCAGAATTTGAGTTTTGATACCGGATAAATATCTTTAGAAAGGATAAATTACAGCAAGGATAGCGGTTGATTTTGTCCATCAACCAAACAACATGTCGTTGTTGTTTGGTTGAAGTCTCTTGTGTTGTGGTTTAACGTAGATCATTGATCTGTAAAGTTGATCGTAAGTGGAGTTTTGTTCTATCATCCGCCGGCAGTGAAGAGCACCTGGAACCGTGTCGTTATTTTTATGGCAGAGGGAGACTTATGGCCGATTCATTCCGGAATGAAGCGCCTGAAGTACGCGTTAATATTCTGACAGGCGTATCTGGTACGGGTAAGCGAAAAAATACTAAAAGGTTCCTGAAGTTTCCGGTGACAGGTGATTTCAGTAGTGGCAATCTATTCCCGTTATTGCCTGGCCGCACCCTGGCAGATATCGGGCCAAATTATACAAAACAGCATTCTGGTTACGGCGATGGCCAGGTTAACCGCGCTATCAGTAAATCCCCGGGCGTCGTTGGCGAAAATGTGTCGTGGTGGTGTGATTGTCATCTCAATTCGCCAGAGAATGTCAGTTTCCGGCATCGGGAGCCGATTATTTTAAAATATCCGGCGTTGCCCGGAAATTTATCGTGGATGAATGTGCTGGCGGCACAATTATACTTATGAGTACCATCGATATTAACTCCGGTGACGATCCGCGCGGGTTTTCCGAGTTTTCCCTGTTGCGTAGCGAAATCGAAAAGTTTTCCCATCCTGAGTGCCCGGAGGTGGACTGGCCTGGCGCGGAGAAACTGTGTCTGGCGCTTTTTGAACGCAATGGCGTCGAATTGCAGACTGCCGCCTGGTATACCTTGATCCGTCTTCACCTCGCCAGAATCGAGGGGTTGAATGAAGGTCTGGCGGTTCTCGAAACCTTAATTGCTCACCAGTGGAGCGCTCTGTGGCCGCGTCAGGTGCATGCCCGCGTCGAAATTCTGATTGGCCTGAGTCGACGTCTGCAACAGATGCTGGAGACCCTGACTTGTACGTCCGGCGATTTGCCGGCGCTGTATCAGGCGATGCAGCGGTTGTCCTGCCTGGAAAAGGGGCTGGTGAGCCAGGGACTACGGCCGCTGTGCCAGATTGCGACACTAAGAGAGCGGATTCAGCACGCCGCGACCCGTCTGGAAAATTGCCATCATGATGATGTGTTGCAGCCGCAGATACCCAGTGCCGCAGCCACCCCAGCCTCTGCGGTAGTTGCGGCCGCGGATGCGATGCCTGATGTTTCTGCCGGGCAGACGTCATACCGGGCCTGCATGGCGGAATCGTCGTCGGTGTGCGCGCTCCCCCTGATATCGGCGCCCGCGGCGCCGCTGAAAACGCCGCGCGCGCCGGTGAAAGCATGGCAGCTTTTTGTCGCCGGTATGGCGGCGATGCTGGTGATTATCGCCGTCGTCGCGGCTGGCTGGTGGCTATTACTGCGGCCGGAGCCCCGGACGCCACAGTTGCCGGCGCTGCCAAAGCAGATGACCACGCCGCTGTCCGCTGAGGAGGTACAGGTGCTATGGAGGACATCGCCGCCGGTCCACGAATTTATCCGCCAGACCCAGGGGCAACTGGATCAGCTTTCCGTCCTGCCGCCGGACTGGAGCGTGCGTTACGCCATGCGTCTGGTGGAGCAGGTCCAGGCGCTGTGGCCGCAGGAGGCCGAAGTTCGGTTACTGGCGCAGCAGTGGCGGCGGCAATTAAATGCCTCGGCGACACCAGTAAAAGAGCTGGCAGCCTGGTATCAGGGGATGCAGCAGTTGCAGCAACTGGCGACGCGGGTCAGTCGACTGACCGATCGGCCCGGCAATGAGCTGATGGCCAGCGAACTGAGGGCGACGCTGTTTACTATTCAGCAGTCGTTAACCACGGTGGTGCCGCTGGAGGAGTTGCTGCGCCAGCTGGAACAGGCCCCTGTCGGGCAACCGTTGCCGCCGGAGCAGCAGAGGCTGGCGGAGGCGCGCCTGAGGCAACTGATAGCCCGCTATAGTCTGCTGCAGCAAAGAAATACCGACGCGGGTCTGGCCATGGAAGCGCAGGCTGGCAGCGACTAAGGCGCCTTAATTCCGGCGTAGCGTTCGCGGGGGCGGTAAAGGAAAAACTGGTTGGAATGGCGTCCCCTGCAGGAATCGAACCTGCAATTAGCCCTTAGGAGGGGCTCGTTATATCCATTTAACTAAGGGGACGCGGCGCCGCCAGTATACCTGTTTTTCCTGACAGGTTAAGCCGTTAGCCGTCCGTTTGGTCATTCTCTCGCCATCAGGCGACCCTTACATGGCCTCAGGAACTGGCGGAATCCCCGGTTATCGACGGCTTTTTCGCCTGTGCGCGGTTGCGGGCTTTACGCTCGTTGCTCATGTCGTTACGTATCTGGGCATGGCTGAGCAGCGCGAAAATAAACGTACCGCCGACGATATTTCCCGCCAGCGTCGGCAGGGCGAATGGCCAGATAAAGGCGCTCCAGTGAAGATCGCCATTAAAGACCAGATAGAGAATTTCCACCGAGCCCACCACAATGTGGGTCGTGTCGGCGAGGGCGATAAGCCAGGTCATCAGAATAATTACCACGATTTTCGCCGCGCCCGCCGCCGGGAACATCCACACCATGGTGGCGATTAACCAGCCGGAAATAATGGCGTTGGAAAACATTTCCAGCGGCGGATTTTCCATCACCTTTTTGCCGATGGAGACAAACGCCGCCCGGGTGGCGTCGTCAAAGATGGGCATAAACTCAAACGCCGCCGCGGCCAGCCCGGTACCGATCAGGTTACCGAGCAGTACCACGCCCCACAGTCGTAATAGCAGCACCAGGTTTCCGCCGCTGGGTTTTTGCATGACCGGTAGCACCGCCGTGACGGTATTCTCGGTAAACAACTGCTGGCGCGCCATGATGACGATGATAAATCCGAAAGTGTAGCCAAGGTTTTCCAGCACCATACCGCCGGGAATGTCGGCCAGTTGAACGTGAAAGATGCCTTTAGCCAGCAGCGAAGCGCCCATCGACAGTCCGGCGGCGATAGCCGACCACAGCAGGGCCATCGCGTCGCGCTCCAGCTCTTTTTCGCCGTCCATGCGGATATGTTCGTGGATGGCCATCGCCCGGGATGGCAACCGATCTTCGTCTACTTCAATCTCCCGACCCTGTATTTTTTCTTCACTATCGACCTCTGGTTTAGCTTCGGTATGGGAATCAGTTGGGGCCATAGAAGTATCCTGTTTTGACGAGATGAGCGTTTTTAAGCGTAGCGCTTTTTAGTCAATTCCGGGCGGATGTCAGACAATTCGGGCTCTTTTTGATCTGATCAATAAGATTACCCCTTTCGGGTGATGCTTTGGGTTTTTGCGCGACTTCGGTGTGCTTACCTGTATATGGTATGATTCACATTCATGATGAATAAGGAGCCATTTCCTCATGCTTGAGGCCAAAGCACTTACCTGCATTCGCGATGAACGGGAACTGTTCAGCGGGCTATCATTTTCTGTGCAGGGTGGGGAAGTGGTGCAGGTCGCCGGTCATAACGGCGCGGGGAAAACCTCCCTGCTGCGCATTCTGTCCGGGCTGGCGCGCCCGGATAACGGACAAGTATTCTGGCAGGGGGAATTGATTTCCCGGGCCAGGGATATCTGGC
Organism: Entomohabitans teleogrylli; assembly: GCF_001484765.1. Classification (GTDB taxonomy): domain Bacteria; phylum Pseudomonadota; class Gammaproteobacteria; order Enterobacterales; family Enterobacteriaceae; genus Entomohabitans; species Entomohabitans teleogrylli. Next base: position 81,599 of record NZ_LLXO01000013.1, read on the forward strand.
ATCGTAATCTACTGTGGCTCGGTCATCAGTCCGGCGTTAAAAGTGTGATGACGCCGGATGAGAATCTACGTTTTTATCACCCGCATTCCACCCGCCAGGCGCGCTGGCAGGCCCTGGAAGAGGTTGAACTGCTCGGCTATGAGGATGTGCCGGTGGCGCAAATGTCCGCCGGCCAGCAGCGCCGGGTCGCTCTGGCCAGGATGTGGCTGAGCGATGCCGCGCTGTGGATCCTTGATGAACCTTTTACCGCGCTGGATGTGGCGGGTATTGAGAAGCTCACCGTCAAAATGGAGCAGCATGTCGGGCGGGGCGGCGCCGTTATTCTCACCACCCATCAACCGCTGCGCGCGCTGGTCTGTCCGCTGCGCAGTATCCGGCTCACCGCCGGGGAGGTGGTCGGGCAATGATCGGGCAAATTATTAAGCGGGAAATTCGCCTGGCGTTTCGCAAGGGTGCGGAAATCGTTAACCCGCTGTGGTTTTTCCTGATGGTGATTACCCTGTTCCCATTGGGCATCGGCCCGGAGCCGCAGATGTTGCAGCGTATCGCGCCGGGGATTATCTGGGTGGCCGCGCTGCTCTCTTCCCTGCTGGCGATGGAGCGACTGTTCCGCGATGACTGGCTGGATGGTTCGCTGGAACAGATGATGCTGATGCCGCTGCCTTTGCCGGCGGTCGTGCTGGCGAAAGTAATCGCTCACTGGGTGGTCACCGGTCTGCCGCTGATTATTCTGTCGCCGCTGGTGGCGATGCTGCTGGGACTGGATATTTACAGCTGGTATGCCATGGCGTTAACGCTGCTGTTGGGCACGCCAACGCTCAGTTTTATCGGCGCGATCGGGGTGGGGCTCACGGTTGGGCTACGGCGCGGTGGCGTGCTGCTCAGTTTGTTGGTATTACCGCTAACCATTCCGTTATTAATTTTTGCTACCGCCGCCGTGGATGCGGCGCAAATGGGGATGCCGCTGGACGGTTATCTGGCGATCCTCGGCGCATTCCTGGCCGGTAGCGCGACCCTGAGTCCGTTCGCCACGGCGGCGGCGCTACGGGTAAGCATACAATAACTTCAACGTCCCGGATGGGCGCTATTCTGGCACAAAGAGTGAGCGAAGCATGTGGAAAGCATTACATCAATTAGCTAAACCGGAACGGCTGTACACCCTTTGCGGTCGTTTCGTTCCGTGGCTGGGGCTGATTAGCGCCGTGCTGCTGGTGGTGGGCTGCGTCTGGGGCTTTGTCTATGCGCCGGCGGATTATCAGCAGGGACAAAGCTACCGAATCATGTATCTGCACGTTCCGGCGGCAATCTGGTCGATGGGCATTTATGCTTCCATGGCCATCGCGGCGTTTATCGGGCTGGTCTGGCAGATGAAAATGGCCGATCTGACCATGGCGGCGATGGCCCCGGTCGGCGCGGTTTACACCTTTATTGCCCTGGTGACCGGTTCGGCATGGGGAAAACCGATGTGGGGCACCTGGTGGGTGTGGGACGCCCGGCTCACCTCGGAACTGGTGCTGCTGTTTTTATATATCGGCGCTATTGCGCTGTATAACGCGTTTGACGATCGGCGCCTTGCGGGCCGCGCCGCCGGCATTCTGGTGCTGGTGGGCGTGGTCAATCTGCCGATTATTCACTTCTCCGTCGAATGGTGGAACACCCTGCATCAGGGGTCGACCAATATGCAGAAAACCATCGACCCCTCAATGCGTACGCCGTTGCGCTGGACGATTTTCGGTTTTCTGGCGTTGTTCGTTACGCTGACGCTGATGCGCCTGCGTAACCTGATTCTACAACAGGAGCACCGCCGACCCTGGGTGGCAGAGCTGGCAAATAAAGGGAGCAACACGCAATGAAGAGCGCGTTTAGTGGATGGCAGGATTTCTTCGCCATGGGCGGATACGCCTTTTATGTCTGGCTGGCGGTCGCGTTTACTCTGGCGCCGCTGGCTGTACTGGTGCTGCATACCTGGTGGCAGCGTCGTTCGTTAATACTGGAAGTACGTCGTCAGCACGCGCGTGAGCAACGCGTGCAGGCGGCCCGTCAGCGGGCAACGGCGGAGGAAAAATAGATGAATACACGTCGCAAAACTCGTCTCTGGCTCGCCCTGTCGGTGTTGATAGGGTTGGGTCTGACCATCTCGCTGGTGCTGTATGCGCTGCGTTCGAATATCGATCTCTTCTATACGCCGGGTGAAGTGGTTTACGGTAAAGACGAAACCGGTCAGAAACCGGAACCTGGCCAGCGCCTGCGCATCGGCGGCATGGTGATGCCGGGCAGCGTGAAACGCGATAACGAAACGCTGAAAGTGAATTTCAAACTGTATGACGCGCGCGGCGTGGTGAGCGTCAGTTATGAAGGCATTCTGCCGGACTTGTTCCGCGAAGGGCAGGGCGTGGTGGCGCAGGGCGTGCTGGAGTCCGGCGATCTGATCGTGGCGAAAGAAGTGCTGGCCAAACACGATGAAAACTATACGCCGCCGGAAATTGAAAAGGCGATGGAAAAGAATCACGTGGCCATGGGCGATGGGAAGGATAACCACTCATGATGCCGGAAATTGGCAATTATTTGCTGTGCCTGGCGCTGGGCATCTCTTTTCTGTTGAGCGTCTATCCGCAGTGGGGGGCATCGCGCCAGGATGCCCGCCTGATGGCGCTGGCGCGCCCGCTCTCCTGGGCGCTGTTTTTGTCGATCACCGCGGCGTTTCTGGTACTGGTCTACGCCTTTGTGGTCAACGATTTCACTGTGTTGTACGTGGCCAGCAACTCAAATCTGGAACTGCCGGTGTGGTATCGGATCGCCGCCACCTGGGGGGCTCATGAAGGTTCCTTGTTGCTGTGGGTGCAACTGATGAGCGCCTGGACATTTGCCGTGGCGATCTTTAGCCGCGGTATGCCCGAGGACGCGGTGGCCAGGGTGCTGGCGGTGATGGGGATGATCAACTTCGGCTTTTTGCTGTTTATCATCCTGACCTCTAACCCGTTTACCCGCACGCTGCCCGATTTCCCCATCGACGGGCGCGATCTGAACCCGATGCTGCAGGATATCGGGCTGATTTTCCATCCGCCGCTGCTGTACATGGGCTATGTCGGTTTTTCCGTGGCTTTTGCGTTCGCGATTGCTTCCCTGATGGCCGGGCGTCTGGACACCGCCTGGGCGCGCTGGTCGCGTCCGTGGACCCAGGCGGCGTGGGTATTCCTGACCGTCGGTATCGTACTGGGGTCGGCCTGGGCCTACTATGAGCTGGGTTGGGGCGGCTGGTGGTTCTGGGATCCGGTGGAGAATGCCTCCTTCATGCCGTGGCTGGTGGGGACCGCGTTAATGCACTCGCTGGCGGTCACCGAAAAACGCGGCAGCTTTAAAGCCTGGACGGTACTGCTGGCGATCGCTGCCTTTTCGCTGTGCCTGCTGGGCACCTTCCTGGTGCGCTCCGGGGTGCTGGTATCGGTACATTCGTTCGCCTCTGACCCGTCAAGGGGCATGTTTATTCTCGCTTTCCTGGTGATTGTTATCGGCGGTTCGCTGTTGCTGTATGCCGTGAAGGGCGGCAAAGTGCGCGCCCGGGTGAATAATGAACTGTGGTCCCGGGAATCGTTCTTGCTGGGCAATAATATTTTGCTGATGGCCGCCATGCTGGTGGTGCTGCTCGGCACGCTGCTGCCGCTGGTGCACAAGCAACTGGGGCTGGGCAGTATCTCTATCGGCGAACCGTTCTTTAATAGCCTGTTTACTATTCTGATGGCGCCGTTTGCCCTGCTGCTGGGGATTGGCCCGCTGGTGCGCTGGCGACGCGACGAGCCGCACAAGCTGCGCGGTCGGTTGATTATCGCGCTGGTGGTGACCGTGGCGCTGTCGGTGCTGCTGCCGTGGCTGATGCAGGATCGTATCGAAGCCATGACGGTAGTCGGGCTGCTGATGGCTATCTGGGTTTTCCTGCTGGCGCTGATGGAAGTGCATGAGCGCGCCACCGATCGGCAGGGGCTGCTGAAGGGGCTGGGTAAGCTCTCGCGGAGCCACTGGGGCATGGTACTGGGCCATCTCGGCCTCGCCGTGACGGTTGTCGGCATCGCTTTCAGCCAGAATTACAGTATTGAGCGCGACGTCAGAATGAAGTCCGGCGATAGCGTGGATATTCATCAATATCATTTCGTATTCCGCGATGTTCATGACCTGACCGGGCCGAACTGGCGCGGCGGCGTCGGGATTATCGATGTCACCCGCAACGGCAAGCATGAAGCTACCCTGCGGGCAGAAAAACGCTTCTACAATAGTAACCGGATGATGATGACCGAAGCGGCTATCGACGGCGGCCTGACCCGCGACCTGTATGCGGCGCTGGGGGAAGAGCTGGAAGACGGTAGCTGGGCGGTAAGATTGTATTACAAGCCCTTTGTGCGCTGGATTTGGTATGGCGGCATGTTGATGGCGCTCGGCGGGCTGCTGTGTATGCTGGATCCCCGTTATCGCCTGCGTAAAACGCTGAAGGAGGCGAAATGAACCGTAAGGTGCTGTTTATCCCGCTGGGGCTATTTTTAATCCTGGCGCTGGCGCTGATGTGGCAGCTGATGCGTAACGCCGACGGTGACGATCCGACCCGTCTGGAGTCGGCGCTGATCGGCAAACCAGTACCGGTATTTCGTCTTGAATCACTGGATCAGCCCGGCAAAGTCTGGGATCAGTCCGTACTGATCGACGGTAAGCCGCTGCTGCTGAACGTGTGGGCGACCTGGTGCCCCACCTGCCGCGCGGAGCACCAGTATCTGAACCGCCTGTCTGCGCAAGGCGTGCGGGTGGTCGGCATGAACTATAAAGACGATCGCCAGAAAGCGATCGGCTGGCTTAATGATTTAGGCAACCCCTATGCCCTGAGTCTGTTTGACGGCAACGGCATGCTGGGATTGGATCTCGGGGTTTACGGCGCGCCGGAAACCTTCCTGATCGACGGCAAAGGGATCATCCGCTATCGTCACGCCGGCGATCTTAACGATCGGGTCTGGCTGCAGGAGATCAAACCGCTGTGGGACAAATACAGTAAGGAGGCCGGTTCGTGAAGCGTATTCTGATTGTACTGCTGGCATTTTTGCTGCCGCTCGGCGCGCAGGCGGCCATTGATACCTATCAGTTTAAGGACGAAGCCCAGGAGCAGCAGTTTCGCCAGTTGACTGAGCAACTGCGCTGCCCGAAGTGCCAGAATAACAGCATTGCCGATTCCAATGCCATGATTGCCTCCGATATGCGTGAGAAAGTGTATGAGCTGATGCAGCAGGGGAAAAATAAGCAGCAGGTCATTGAGTACATGGTGGACCGCTACGGCAACTTCGTGACTTACGATCCGCCCCTGACGCCGTCGACGCTGATTCTCTGGCTGCTGCCGGCGCTGTTTGTGGTCGGCGGCGCGGTGGTGATCGTCAGGCGCGCCCGTCGCCCGCAGGGCGCGGCGGAGCAAACGCATTTAAGCGAGAGTGAAGAGCAGCGCCTGCAGCGGCTGCTAAAGCGTGAAAGGATGCGAGAATGACCGTCATTATCATTGTAATTGCCGTACTGCTGTTGAGCGTCGCCGGGGTGATGTTCTACCCGTGGGGAAAAGCCGCGGCGCCGGACAGGGATGCGCTCAATCAGGCGTTTTTTGAAAGCCGTCTGAAAGAGCTGGAAGAGGACAACCCGCCGGAGAATGAAGAAGAGCGCAGTCGCATGGTGGCGGAACTGCAACACAACCTGCTGCAGGATATTCCGGAACAGTCGGAGGCTGCGGCGGCGCAGCCGGTAAGCCGCTGGGCGCTGTTACCGGGGGTGATTGCGCTGGCGGTGCTGAGTATTGGCGTGTTTATTAAAACCACTGGCCTGCCGCGGGTGCAGGAATGGCGGGCAGTTACCGCCCAGACTCCGGAACTGATGAAGCGCGTGATGGATCAGGACGCGGCGCCGCTGACCATGGAGGAGATGGCGCGTCTGGGGCTGGGGCTGCGCACCCGCCTGCAGGAGTATCCGGAAAATATTGAAAGCTGGGTCATGCTGGGTCGTATCGGGATGGTGATGAATAACGCCACTACCGCCACCCAGGCGTTCGAGCAGGCCTATAAGCGCGCGCCGAACAATGAAGAGGTCAAGCTGGGCTATGCTGAAGTATTGACCCGTTCGGCAGACCCTCAGGATAATCAACTGGGCAGCCAGCTGCTGCGTGAAGTGCTGCGCGCTGACCATACTAACGTCCGGGCGCTGTCGCTGCTGGCGTTTAACGCTTTTGAACAGCAGAACTACCAGGAGGCGATCGGCGCCTGGCAAATTTTGCTGCGCATTCTGCCACAAAATGACCAACGACGTGCCATCATTGAACGTAGTATCAGCCAGGCGAAAGTGGAAGCGGGCATAGACACAGTGAAACTTACTGTTACAATCACGCTTTCGTCTGAAGCTGAAAAATCCCTGCCTGAAAGCGGGGTGGTTTTTGTTTCGGTTGGCGAACAGGCATCTGAAGTACCGGTGGCGGTGAAGAGAATTCCTTTAAGTCATTTCCCGCTGACGGTCACGCTTGACGATACCAGCGCCATGATGCCGAACAGATTATTATCGTCCTTGCAGCAGGGAGTTGTCAGGGTCCATATCTCGCCGGATGGGACGCCCGAGCGACGCGCCGGCGACTGGTATGGCGAAAGCGCATTTACGGCGCTGGAGCGTCAACAACCGCTGAGCGTGATCGTTTCCCGACAACAGCCCTGAATCGGGATGCCATATTTACAGGGAGACCTTTATGAAATTTCGCGTAACCGGACTGGCTCTGGCGATGACGCTGTTAACAGGATGCGCCAGTTCGGCTAACGATGAGCAACAGGGGCGTTCGGACCCGTTCGAAGGGTTTAACCGTTCTATGTACAACTTTAACTTCAATGTACTGGATCCGTACATTGTACGTCCTGTTGCCGTCGCCTGGCGCGACTACGTGCCGCAGCCTGCGCGTAATGGGTTGAGCAATTTCACCAGCAACCTCGAAGAACCGGCCACCATGGTGAACTATTTCCTGAAAGGGAAACCTTACCAGGGGATGGTGCACTTTACTCGTTTCTTCCTCAATACCGTGCTGGGGATGGGGGGGTTAATCGATGTGGCTGGTATGGCAAACCCGAAACTGCAGCGGATGGAGCCGAACCGTTTCGGCAGTACGCTGGGCAGTTATGGCGTAGGTTATGGCCCGTATCTGCATCTGCCGATTTATGGCAGCTTCACCCTGCGTGAAGACGTGGGCGATATGGCGGATGATTTCTATCCGGTGCTGTCATGGCTGACCTGGCCGCTGTCGATTGGTAAATGGACGGTGGAGGGGATTGAAACCCGCGCCCAGTTACTGGATTCCGATGGCCTGCTGCGCCAGTCTTCCGACCCGTACATTATGGTGCGTGAAGCCTACTTCCAGCGTCATGACTTTATCGCCAACGGCGGCGAGCTGAAGCCCCAGGAAAACCCCAACGCCAAAGCGATTGAGGGCGATCTGAAGGATATCGATTCCGAATAGTCTCTCTGTTGAACCACGGCGCCATCAACTGCTGAGTCGGTGGCGTGTTCAGGAACAGACAAAAAAGGTGAGCGTTTGCGGCTCACCTTTTTTATGGTCAGGATAAAGCCGCTTCCCGATGGTTGCGGCTTTGCTGAGGGATTAGAACGCGTAGTTAAAGTTCATACCGTACAGCCAGGCTTTGCCTTCTGAGCGGAAAGTGTAAGGGCCTTCGTTAACATTCACGTGCTGGCCATGCATATACGATACCCCAACGTCCACCGACGCATCCTGGTTAAAGGCATAGGTAGCCCCGGCGCTCAGCCACAGGCGATCCTGGTCAGGAATGGAGATGGAACGGGTCTGGGCTGGCACCGGGCTGTCATCAAAGGCGATACCGGTACGCAGTGTCCAGTTGTCGTCCATATAGTAGGTGGTACCCAGTGCGATACGATAAGCGTCTTTAAAGCTCTCGTCTTTATAGAACAGGGTTTCGCCGTTGCCGCCGGTGGCTTTCAGTTCTTTGAACTGACTCCAACTGGTGTAGGTCAGGCTGTAGTGCACCGCCCATTTCGGCGCGACACGGTTGTAGCCTGACAATTCCCACATTTCCGGCAGATGCAGCGACAATGAACCGCCGACTGTATTGCCATCGGTGCCTGACGGCAGGCCATAAACGCCCAGATACTGGTTTAAGGAAGACGGTAACTGGCTGCGATAATCGCCATCAAAGTCGATTTTTATTTCAGAACGGTAGGTAAAGCCGTAGCGGTTATTTTTATCCACTTCATAAAGAATACCGGCGTTCCAGCCAAATCCCCACTCGTCGCCTTTCAGGCGGGCGATTTGGGTATCCGCAGGAATTCCTGCCGCTGACCGCGCCAGCGCTGCGCCCTGTGGAGTTTGTGCCGCACCGCTCTGAACCAACTGCCCGGCGATAATCTGGCCGAGGTCGCCGGCGTAGCGCTCAATTTTCGCTTTAGCATAGACTGCGTTAAAGCCGAGGCCGAAGCTCCAGTTCGGGTTCAGACGGTATGCGCCGCTCAGATTGAGGTTCAGGGTTTCCAGGTCAGTTTTACCACCCATGGAACCGGCCGCATAACTGTTGTTGTACTCGGTCGCCAGGCCATAGTTGGAGGTCAGCGATGCCCCCCAGCCGAACTGGTCGTTAATCGGCGCGACAAAATGCAGATTCGGTACCCAGGCGGTGGGGGCGATATTGTCCGCATTAAGGCTTTTTCCGGTCGGCGATGTCCCGGAAATATCCACGCCAGGGTCGACGAAAATGGCGCCGCCAGAGAACATCGGACGGTCGAACATCATAATGGTTGCCGGGTTACGGCTGGCGGAGCCCGCGTTATCAGCAACTGCGCCTTCCCCCGAATAGGCCCGGCCCAGACCAGAGGAAGAAAATTCGTTTAACTGGAAGCCAGCAGACCACGCCTGGGATGAAACCAGTGCCACTGCGATAGCGAGAGTTGACTTAGCAAACAGGTTTTTCTGGCTCATGACCAAAACCTCATCATTTATTTTTATTCAAGCAATGTTACATACCGTAACAGGAGCGCGAAGTGTAGGGGCTGGTGCATGACATACAAATCAGACCAGTGGCCAGAGTATAGGTCGGACCAGATGATATGTTGCAAGTTTGTTTATGGAATTTTTCAAATATGATCGTGGAAACGAGATCTGGCTGGCAAATTTGCCGCTTTAGTCACGCTCTGTCCAGGACCGGATTTGTTTTAGATCATTTTTAAGTGTGATTTCCGTCACTAAAGAGGGTTTGCTTTATTCTCGACTGGAGAGGGCTGACGACGGGGCGTAAAATATATCGATATTTATTGAAGCACCAGCGGGTGCGCCAAATACAGAGGAAATCATAATGAGTAAATGCAGTGCTGATGAAACCCCGGTTTGCTGCTGTATGGATGTTGGCACCATCATGGACAACTCCGATTGTACCGCGTCTTACAGCCGCGTTTTCGCTACTAAAGCAGAGGCCGAAGAAACACTGGCGGCGCTGACGGCGAAGGCCCGTGGCGTTGAATCAGAGCCTTGCCAGATTACTACCCGCTTTACAGATGAAGCTGATGGTGTACGTATGGATATCGATTTTGTATTCTGCTGCGAAGCAGAAACCCTGATTTTCCAGCTGGGCCTGCGTTAATTTCTTGTTTTTGTCGCGACTTCGTTTCCGGAGCCGGCAGTAGCGGTATACAAAACCCAAAAAATACGTTTTTTGGGTTTTGTCGTTTTATGGCGGGAATCGCCGCTGGCGCGATTGTCTGGTTTATTTTCCGCGTTCTCTCACCGGGTGTTACCAGAAACGTTTAGCGGTTTTTAAATTCGTGTTTGTCCTCGCATTTTTTCTATTACCTGTTGGCTGTATGTAAATATTTAGTTAAAACTAATATCAGGTCAGACCACTTTGGCGCTGAACAGTTTAACAGGGGCGTGTTATGAATCAGGCATTACCGCTGGTAACCCGTCAGGGGGATCGTATCGCGATTATCAGCGGATTACGTACGCCGTTTGCCCGCCAGGCGACGGCCTTCCATGGCGTTCCCGCCGTTGATTTGGGAAAAATAGTGGTTGCGGAACTGCTGGCAAGAAGCGGTATTCCGGCACAGGAGATAGATCAACTGGTATTCGGCCAGGTGGTACAGATGCCGGAAGCGCCCAATATCGCCCGGGAAATTGTGCTGGGTACCGGCATGAACATCCATACTGATGCTTATAGCGTCAGCCGCGCCTGCGCCACCAGTTTCCAGGCGGTAGCCAATGTGGCGGAAAGTCTGATGGCCGGGACGATTCAGGCTGGTATCGCCGGCGGTGCGGACTCCTCTTCGGTATTGCCGATTGGGGTCAGTAAAACCCTCGGCAGGGTGCTGGTGGATGCCAGTAAAGCGCGTACTCTCGGCCAGAAACTGAAACTCTTTTCTCGCCTGCGCCCCCGGGACCTGCTACCGGTGCCCCCGGCGGTGGCGGAATATTCTACCGGATTAAGAATGGGGGATACTGCGGAACAGATGGCAAAAAGTCATCAAATCAGCCGCGAACAGCAGGATGCGCTGGCGCATCGTTCCCATCAACTGGCTGCCAGAGCCTGGGAGGAGGGAAAACTAAGCGATGAGGTCATGACTGCTTATGTGCCGCCATACCGGGAACCGTTCGCGGAAGATAACAACATCCGTAAAACCAGCAGTCTGGCCGATTACGCAAAGCTGCGTCCGGCCTTCGATCGCCGGCACGGCTCTGTAACGGCGGCCAACAGCACGCCCCTCACCGACGGCGCAGCAGCGGTTATTCTGATGACGGAATCCCGGGCGAAGGCGCTGGGTTTGACGCCGCTCGGCTATCTGCGTAGTTATGCGTTTACCGCCATTGATGTCTGGCAGGATATGCTGCTGGGGCCGGCGTGGGCAACGCCGCTGGCGCTGGATCGGGCCGGCATCACGCTTGGCGATCTTACTCTGTTTGATATGCACGAAGCCTTTGCCGCCCAGACGCTGGCGAATCTGAAAATGCTTTCCAGCGATCGTTTTGCCCGGGAAGTGCTCGGCAGAGAGAAAGCGACCGGCGAGGTGGATGACGCGCGTTTCAATGTGCTGGGAGGATCTATTGCCTACGGCCATCCTTTCGCCGCCACCGGCGCCAGAATGATTACCCAAACGCTCAATGAACTGCGGCGCCGGGGCGGAGGTCTCGGGCTGGTCACCGCCTGCGCGGCGGGCGGCCTGGGCGCGGCCATGGTACTGGAGGCTGAATAATGGAAACCACATCCGCATTTCGTATGACCGTGCGCCCGGACAATGTCGCGGTGATTACCATTGACGTGCCAGGCGAAAAGATGAATACCCTACAGGCGGCGTTTGGCGAGCAGGTACGGGCAATTCTGCGCGAACTGAAATCCCGTAGCGGGCTGGAGGGGGTTGTCTTTATTTCCGGCAAGCCGGACAACTTTATCGCCGGGGCGGACATTAACATGATTGCCGCCTGCCAGCGCGCCGATGAAGCCGAAGCGCTGGCTCGTCAGGGGCAGCAGATTATGAACGATATCGCCGGGCTGGGGATACCGGTGGTGGCCGCAATCCATGGCCCTTGCCTGGGGGGCGGTCTGGAACTGGCGCTGGCCTGCCATCGTCGAATCTGCAGCGATGACGGTAAAACAGCGCTCGGCCTGCCGGAAGTACAACTGGGGCTGTTGCCAGGTTCCGGCGGCACGCAGCGTCTGCCGCGTCTGATCGGCCTGAGTCGGGCGCTGGAGATGATCCTCACCGGCAAACATATTCGGCCGCGTCAGGCGCTGAAAATGGGTCTGGTGGATGACGTTGTTCCGGTATCGATTCTTGCCGATGCCGCGGCGGCGCTGGCGAAAAAGGGCAAACCTTCCCGCAGCCTGCCGCTCGCCGAGCGCATTATGGCCGGTCCGCTGGCGCGTTCGCTGCTGTTTTCCGTGGTTTCCCGCAAGACCGAACAGAAAACCCGCGGTAACTATCCGGCGACGGCGCGGATTATCGAGGTGGTGAAAACCGGCATTAGCCAGGGCAGCGGCAATGGCTACGCTGCGGAGGCCCGGGCGTTTGGTGAACTGGCGATGTCGCCCCAGTCTGCGGCGCTGCGCGGGATTTTCTTTGCCAGCACTGAACTGAAAAAAGATCCCGGCAGCGATGCGCCGCCGCTACCGGTTCAGTCGGTAGGTATCCTGGGCGGCGGTCTGATGGGCGGCGGGATTGCCGCGGTCACGGCGCTTAAAGCCGGACTGCCGGTGCGCATAAAAGATATCAATAGCGCGGGGATTAACCATGCTCTGCGCTATAGCTGGGATTTACTCAGCCGTAAAGTGCAGCGGCGCCATATCAACGCGGCGCAGCGCGCCAGAGAGATGGCGCTGATTTCCGGCGCTACCGACTACCGGGGATTTGCCCGGCGCGATGTGGTGATTGAGGCGGTTTTCGAAGATTTAGCGCTCAAGCAGCAGATGGTGGATGAAGTCGAACAATTCGCCGCTCCCCATACGCTGTTCGCCTCTAATACGTCATCGTTGCCGATCGGCGAAATCGCTGCCCGGGCGCGCCGCCCGGAGCAGGTGATTGGCCTGCACTATTTCAGTCCGGTGGATAAAATGCCGCTGGTGGAAGTTATTCCCCATACCGGCACCAGCGCGGAAACGATTTCCACTATTGTCAGGCTGGCGAAATCGCAGGGTAAAACGCCGATTGTCGTGGGCGATAGCGCCGGGTTTTATGTCAACCGGATCCTCGCTCCCTATGTCAACGAAGCGCTGCGCTGCCTGGTGGAAGGGGAGCCGATAGAGCACATTGATGATGCGCTGCTGGATTTTGGCTTCCCGGTCGGGCCCATCCAGTTGCTCGATGAGGTTGGCATTGATGTCGGGACAAAAATTATTCCCATTCTTGAGCAGGCTTATGGTCCGCGCTTTACCGCGCCGACAGCGGTAGCGGCGATTTTGAACGACGATCGCAAAGGGAGAAAAAATAATCGCGGTTTCTATCTTTATCCGGCGAAAGGGCGTAAAAGCAAAAAACGTCCGGATGAAGCGATATACTCGCTGCTGGGTGTGGCGCCGAAAGCGCACCTTAGCGGCGAGCAGATTGCCCGGCGCTGTGTAATGATGATGTTGAATGAGGCGGTGCGCTGCCTGGATGAAGGGGTGGTGCGCAGTGTGCGCGACGGTGATATTGGCGCGGTGTTCGGCATCGGTTTTCCGCCGTTTCGCGGCGGGCCGTTCCGCTATCTGGATGTTCTCGGCGCCCGGGAAGCGGTGGCGGAGTTGCAGCAACTGGCGGCGCGTTATGGCGAGCGTTTTGCGCCCTGCGAGCGGTTGCTGGCGATGGCGCAAAGCGGTGAGCATTTCTGGCCGCCAGCGCCGCAGCCGGTTGCAGCAAAACCTGCGCAGTAGCTGCCTGTGCTCATTTTGTAAACAGTGATTGACTATACTTACAGCAATGAGGTAAAACACTGCGTTTCATTCGATGTACGGATAAGGCACAATGCCCAACCGCCGCAAGGCCCTGGCGTTATTTCCTTATTTGCCGGGTCTCAGCGGCGTTTCTGGTCAACAACAGCGGTGCAATATGCAAGTCTTAATTATGCGTCACGGCGACGCAGCTCTTGATGCCGCCAGCGATGCGGTTCGTCCTCTGACCCAGCACGGGCGCGATGAATCTCATCAAATGGCTATCTGGTTGAAAGGTCAGCAGGTGGACGTAGAGCGGGTTCTGGTCAGTCCCTATCTGCGTGCAGAACAGACGCTGGATGTGCTGAGAGAGACGCTGGCGCTTCCGGCTCAGGAAGAGGTGCTGCCGGAGCTGACTCCGTGCGGCGATATCGGACTGGTTGGCGCTTATCTCCATACGCTGGCTCAGCAAGGGGTGGCCTCGGTGCTGGTGGTTTCCCACCTGCCTCTGGTGGGCTATCTGGTGTCCGAGCTGTGCCCGCAGGAGACGCCGCCGATGTTCTGCACCTCGGCAATTGCCAGCGTCACGCTGGATGCTGAAGGTGGGAATGGGGAATTTAACTGGCAGATGAGCCCCTGCAACCTGAGAATCGCCAAAGCGATTTAAACCTGCGGACGGTCGTTCAGTCGCCCGATCCCGGGGGGCTTGCCGAATCGCTCACTGAAGACAATAGTCCGCTGCGGGCTGCCTTATTCAGGGCAGTTCGGGCGGTTGCCACTCTTCCACTTCTATTAATACCAGCAGCGCGGCATCGCCGCCGTACTCTTTCGGCGCCTGATGGAATGCCATCACGTGCGGATGCTGAGCCAGCCACAGCGGCGTCTGCTGCTTCAGAATATGTTTACCATGGCCGTGCATGACGCAGGCGCACCAGATATGTTCACGCCGGCAGGCGGCGATCAGCGCGCCCAGTTCCTGTTTGGCCTGTAGCTGGGTCAGGCCATGCAAATCGAGAAACAGCTCCGGGGAATAGTCGCCGCGGCGCAGTTTTTTTAGCTCAAAATGGCTGACGCCTTCGCGTACGTAGCGGGCCGGCCCTTCACTGGCCAGCAGTGGCTGGAATTCATCAGAAAAATAGTGGCTGGCGTCGGCCTGCTCCTGGAGCAGGCGCTTTTCCGGCACTTCGCGCAGTTTTGTCCGCGTCGGGAGGTGGACAATCGTATCCTGAACCAGCTCGCGCGTGCCGCGCATCAGTTCGCGAAACAGCGCCTGGTCCTCCCCGCTGAGTGTCGCTTTCTTTTTCATACTTCTCTCATCGTTATTTTTGCTGACGCCAGTTTACCCGCTTTAGCGCCCATGATTAAAGAAAAGCCGGCTATCCGCGCGCTGTTTCGCGCTTGCCTGCTGATTTGTGACCGTCTTCATGGCAAACTAGCCGCTGAATTAACAGCGCGAATCGCCTGCGGAGGGCAAAGTGGACAAAATTTTCGTTGATGAGGCAGTCGGTGAACTGCACACCATTCAGGACATGCTGCGCTGGGCCGTCAGCCGCTTCAGCGCCGCCGGGATCTGGTATGGTCACGGCACTGATAATCCGTGGGACGAAGCTGTGCAACTGGTATTGCCTACACTGTACCTGCCGCTGGATATCCCGGAAGATATGCGCACCTGTCGCCTGACGTCCAGCGAACGCCACCGCATTGTTGAGCGGGTGATCCGCCGGGTCAATGAGCGCATTCCGGTGGCCTACCTGACCAATAAAGCCTGGTTTTGCGGCCACGAATTTTATGTCGACGAACGGGTACTGGTGCCGCGCTCGCCAATCGGCGAACTGATCAATAACCATTTTTCCGGGCTGATTGAGCGCGCGCCGGAGCATATTCTCGATATGTGCACCGGTAGCGGCTGTATTGCGATCGCCTGTGCTTACGCGTTCCCGGAGGCGGAAGTGGACGCCGTGGATATTTCACCGGACGCCATGGCCGTTACCGAGCGTAACATCGAAGAACACGGCATGATTCATAACGTCACGCCGATCCGTTCCGATCTGTTCCGCGACCTGCCGAAGGTACAATACGATATCATCGTCACTAACCCGCCGTATGTCGATGCTGAAGATATGGCCGATCTGCCCGGCGAATATCGCCACGAACCTGAGCTGGGGCTGGCGGCGGGCAGCGATGGTCTGAAACTGACCCGGCGAATCCTGGCCTGCGCGCCGGATTATCTGGCGGATGACGGGGTGCTGATTTGTGAGGTTGGCAACAGCATGGTACATCTGATGGAGCAGTATTCGGACGTGCCGTTCACCTGGCTGGAGTTTGATAACGGTGGGGACGGCGTCTTTATGTTGACCAAAGCGCAACTGATGGCGGCGCGGGAGCACTTCAGCATCTACCGGGACTAATCCCTGAGCGCGGGCGCGGGTCGCCCGTATATTTATCTGCCATATATAACGATGACAACGGTAAGGAGCCGTGATGGCCGGGAATACGATTGGACAGGTTTTTCGCGTTACCACTTTTGGTGAATCACACGGGCTGGCGCTGGGATGTATTGTCGACGGCGTACCGCCGGGCATCGCCCTCAGCGAAGCCGACTTACAACACGATCTGGACCGGCGCCGTCCGGGGACATCGCGCTATACCACCCAGCGCCGGGAGCCGGACCAGGTGAAGATCCTCTCCGGGGTGTTTGAAGGGGTGACTACCGGCACCAGTATCGGCCTGTTGATTGAAAATACCGACCAGCGTTCCCAGGATTACAGCGCCATTAAAGATGTGTTCCGTCCCGGCCACGCCGATTATACCTACGAACAGAAATACGGCCTGCGCGATTACCGCGGCGGCGGCCGCTCATCAGCCCGTGAAACCGCCATGCGCGTAGCGGCGGGGGCGATTGCTAAAAAATACCTGGCGGCGAAATACGCTATCGTTATCCGCGCCTGTCTGACCCAAATGGGTGACATTCCGCTGGCGATTAAGGACTGGGATCAGGTGGAGCAGAATCCGTTTTTCTGCCCGGATCCGGACAAGATTGAGACGCTGGACGAACTGATGCGCGCCCTGAAGAAAGAGGGCGATTCCATTGGCGCGCGGGTAACGGTGGTGGCTGACGGCGTGCCGCCAGGCCTGGGCGAGCCGGTTTTCGATCGGCTCGACGCCGATATTGCCCATGCGCTGATGAGCATTAACGCCGTGAAAGGGGTGGAGATTGGCGACGGGTTTGGCGTGGTGGGTTTACGCGGCAGCGAGAATCGCGATGAGATCACCCGCGAGGGATTTCAGAGCAACCATGCCGGCGGTATTCTCGGGGGTATCAGCAGCGGCCAGCAGATCGTGGCCAATATCGCCCTGAAACCGACCTCCAGCATTATGGTGCCCGGGCGGACGCTGAACCGCTTCGGCGAAGAGGTAGAAATGGTGACCCGCGGACGCCACGATCCCTGCGTCGGGATCCGCGCGGTGCCGATCGCCGAAGCGATGATGGCTATTGTATTAATGGATCATCTTCTGCGCCAGCGGGCGCAAAACGGTGATGTTTCGACCACTCTGCCGCGCTGGTGATGCCATGAAGAAAACCCTGATTGCTCTGCTGGCGCTGGTCGCCAGCGCCGCTGTCGGCGCCGCGACGCCGTGGCAGAAAGTGACCCAGCCGATTCCCGGCAGCGCCCAGTCTATCGGGGCGTTTTCCAATGGCTGTATCGTCGGCGCCGAGGCGCTGCCGCTGGCGTCAACGGATTACCAGGTGATGCGTACCGACCAGCGCCGCTATTTTGGCCATCCGGATCTGGTGCTGTTTATTCAGCGCCTGAGCATGCAGGTAAAAAATCTCGGGTTGGGCACCGTACTGGTAGGGGATATGGGGATGCCTGCCGGCGGACGCTTCAATAGCGGCCACGCCAGCCACCAGAGCGGTCTGGATGTCGATATCTTCCTGCAACTGCCGCAGACTCGCTGGACCCCCGCGCAGCTCCTGAAGCCGCAGGCGCTGGATCTGGTGTCCCGGGACGGCAAGCGGGTGGTGGATTCGCTGTGGCAGCCGAAAATCGGCAGCCTGATCAAACTGGCGGCTAAAGATAACGACGTAACGCGCATTTTCGTCAATCCGGCGATTAAACTGCGCCTGTGCGAAGAGGCTGGGGCCGACCGCGACTGGCTGCGTAAGGTCAGGCCGTGGTTTGCTCATCGCGCCCATATGCACGTGCGCCTGCGCTGTCCGGCGGGAAGCCTGGAGTGCGAAGATCAGCCGCTACCGCCGCCGGGCGACGGCTGCGGCGCCGAGCTGCAGAGCTGGTTTGCGCCTCCTGTGCCCGGTAGCACGCCGCCGAAGAAGAAGACGCCGCCGCCGTTGCCGGCCTCCTGTCAGGCGCTGCTGGATGAGCACGTACTCTAACTGGCGGTTATTTTCGGCATCGGTTATCGACTCAACCCGAATGGTAAATTCGGGTTTTTTATTGTCCGCCAGTAGCAAACGATTCGTCGGACATCTGCGGACGTGTCATAATGCGCGGCAAAAAATAACCGGGTAACTCCGCGGTTGGGATGGTGTGTGATGGAGTGGTTTGTGGTGTCTCCCCTGGCGTTGGCGGTGCTGTTTCTGGTCGCCATGCTCGCCGGGTTTATTGATTCTATTGCCGGCGGCGGCGGGCTGTTGACGATTCCGGCGCTGCTGTCATCGGGTATGTCGCCGGCCCAGGCGCTGGCGACCAACAAGCTGCAGGCCTGCGGCGGCTCGGTTTCTGCCACACTCTATTTTATTCGCCGTAAAGTGGTGAATCTGCGCGAGCAGAAACTGAATGTCCTGATGACCTTTATCGGCTCCATGTCCGGGGCGCTGCTGGTGCAGCATGTAAATTCCGATATTCTGCGCCAGATCCTACCGCTCCTGATTATCTGTATCGGGCTCTATTTTCTGCTGATGCCCCGGCTCGGCGAAGAAGACCGTCAGCGGCGCCTGTACGGCCTGCCGTTTGCTCTGGTCGCCGGCGGCTGTGTGGGGTTTTACGATGGTTTTTTTGGCCCGGCGGCTGGGTCGTTTTATGCTCTGGCGTATGTGACGCTGTGCGGCTATAACCTTGCAAAGTCGACAGCGCACGCCAAGCTGTTGAATGCGACATCGAATATTGGCGGGCTGCTGCTGTTTATCATCGGCGGTAAAGTTGTCTGGGGGACCGGTTTTGTGATGATGGCCGGTCAGTTTTGTGGGGCAAGGATGGGATCGCGGCTGGTGCTCAGTAAAGGGCAGCGGCTAATCCGCCCGATGATTGTCATTGTCTCACTGGTGATGAGCGCCAAACTGCTGTTTGATAGCCACGGACAGCAGTTGATGCAATGGCTGGGAACGTTGTGAATATGAGTTGTGTCGAGCACCACTATCAACAGCTGATTGATATTTTTAACGGCTGTTTTGCTGAAGAATTTAATACCCGGCTGGTGAAGGGGGACGATGAGCCCATCTATTTGCCCGCCGATGACGCAATCCCTTACCACCGGATTGTCTTTGCCCACGGTTTTTACGCCAGCGCGATCCATGAAATTTCCCACTGGTGTATCGCCGGTAAGGCGCGCCGCGAGTTGGTTGATTTTGGCTACTGGTATTGTCCGGACGGTCGGGATCGCGCCACCCAGGGGCAGTTTGAAGATGTGGAAGTGAAACCTCAGGCGCTGGACTGGCTGTTCTGCGTGGCCGCGGGATTTCCTTTCAATGTCAGTTGTGACAACCTGGAAGGGGATTTCGAGCCCGATCGCATCGCCTTCCAGCGCCGGGTCCATGCTCAGGTCATGGCCTATCTGGAGCATGGGATCCCGGCAAGACCGGCGCGGCTGATTGCCGCTCTGGGCAATTATTACAATACGCCGGCGCTGTCAGCGGAACAGTTTCCGTGGCCGGAAGATCTGAACTAATCGCTATGCAACAAGAGGAAATACGATGATCGCGGAATTTGAAGCTCGCATTCTGGCGCTGATTGACGACATGGTGGAGCATGCCAGTGATGATGAACTGTTTGCCAGCGGTTATCTGCGCGGCCACCTGACGCTGGCGGTGGCTGAACTGGAAGCGGGGGAAGATCATTGCGCGCAGGCGGTATATCAAAATGTGACTCACAGTCTGGAAAAGGCTATCCACGCCGGGGAACTTTCCCCACGCGATCAGGCGCTGGTGCTGGAGATGTGGGACAAACTCTGGCGGCAGGCGCAATCATAACCGCGCGATTATGCCGTCCACTTCCGGCTGGACGTGTGTAAAGCTTACGGAGGAACATCCCCCCTGCGCGCTGTAACTTTTTATTGCGCCGGCGCTGATATCACTGGCGGCGTCGGCGAATGTTTTTTCGCCGACCCGTCCTTGACGGAATCCCAATCAGCCAGAGAATAATTACTACAGATAAAACGCCTGGCAGCAGGCCCATCAGGGCTCTGGCTATCACCGAGAGAAAATAAATTAGCGGATGTTCCGTGATGCAAATATCCTCTCCCACCCCTGTGACGCGCGAAAATTGACCCGGTACGCAGCCATCGGACAGTATCTCTCCAGTGCTTTTCAATATGATGACGGAAATAGACAGCAATATGGCGGATGAAAGAGCGAGAAAGCCATAAGCAATAAGCAGTTTGAATCTATCCCTGGTCATTAATTGATATTCCTGTTCGGCGCTCCTTGCGTCTGTCAGGCAGTGTATTGGGTCCGGGATATTTTTTCCATGGCTGGTCAGACGATAACGGGTTTCCCCTTCAGCAATTTGCGTATCCAGTAGCGGTTCGGACTGAGCGCCGCCAGCGTGGCGGCACCGGCGGGCAGTGGTTCGCCGCTTATCTGGGCGGCGAGGATCTCCGCCGCCAGCGGCGCGCTGCACAGCCCCCGGGAGCCCAGCGCGCCGAGGAGATACAGGTTTTCCAGCGCTGGCGCCGCGGCGATTGGCTTAGCGGCGCGCAGATCGTCGCGCAGCGTAGCATACTGCGTCAGAGTGCCCGGATAGTCCGGGGCCTGACCCACCAGCGGCAGATGATCGCGGGTCGCGCAGCGCACGCCGCAGCGGGCCTCTCCGGCGCTGATATCCACGTCATAAGTCCAGCGGGCCTGCGGCAGGCAGTCAATTAATCGCTGGCGGTTGTGCAACTGATCTGCCGCATTGCAGGTAATTTGCGCTACGCCGCGATGGTAGCTGGCGCCGATACAGTGCTCGCGGCGCTGTGGATGGTGAGGGGTCAGATAACCGTCGTAGCACAGCACCTGGGTTAACTGCGCCAGTTGCCTCGTGGTGGGGATATGGCTGACCTGGCCGCCTACCGGGTAGACCGGCAGCATTTCCGTCCAGGCAAACTGACTGATCTGCCAGCCGTTCGCCAGTACCAGTACCTCGTGGTGGGCTGAATTGCCATCGGCGAAGTCTATTGTCCAGCCGCTTTGATTGGCCAGTTTCTGTACCCGTTTGTGGTACTGTACTTGCAGCCCCTGACTACTGGCCAGCGCAATGGCGCCGGTAGTCAGCTGCGCCGGGCACAGCCAGCCGCCCATCGGATAGGTGATAGCGCCGCAGTGGGTTTCCAGTCCGCAGCGTTCAGCGACCTGCTGCGCGGAGAGTCCGTGGGCGATAGTCTCGGGCAGGCCGAGCGCCAGCATCTGATCAATTTTGTGGCGGCTTTTTTCATCCCACGCCAGTTGGGTTACGCCGCACCATTGGTGATCAAAAGCTACCGGCAGGCTATCGTACAGGCGCCGGGCATAGCTGAAGGCATGAGTGAAGAACCCGGTCAGGGTGTCATCCGCATGGCTGAGTAGCGGATAGAGCGCGCCCTGGCGATTGCCGGAAGCGCCCTGTGCCGGCGCGTCATCTGCGCAGTATAGCGTGACTCGCCAGCCGCGACGCAGCAGCGCCAGACTGAGTAGCGCGCTGGCAATACCGCCGCCGACCAGCGCTATCTCGCCGCCGGCGGAGGCGGCGCGGCGCAAATACCACGGGCTGCGCGGCGCGCTGTCGACGGGCCGTTCCAGACTGCCGGTAAGCATTTCGCGTTTGCGTCCGAATCCCTTTTGCTTGCGCATCGTGAAGCCGGCCTCCTGCAGCCCGCGGCGGACAAAACCGGCGGAGGTGAAGGTGGCGACGCTGCCGCCCGGACGCGCCAGACGAGCCATGGCGTTGAACAGCGCCGGCGTCCACATATCGGGATTTTTCGCCGGCGCAAAGCCGTCGAGAAACCAGGCGTCGACCTGCTGGTTAGCGCTGTCATCAAGCTGTGACAAAGTGTCATTAATATCGCCAAACCACAGATCGAGCGTCACCCGACCACCGTCAAGCAGCAGGCGGTGGCAGCCGGCAAACGGCTCCGGCCACTGCTGCTGAAGTTCGTCGGCCCAGGGCGCCAGCTCCGGCCAGCGCTGATGGGCCAGCGCCAGGTCGCGGCGGGTCAGGGGATATTTTTCAAAGCTGATAAAGTGCAGGCGCTGTAGCGCAGCCTGCGGCTGTTGCTGGCGAAAGCGCGTGAATGCCTGCCAGAGCGTCAGGAAATTCAGCCCGGTACCGAAACCGCTTTCAGCGACGATAAACAGTGGCCGCGGGTGTGCGGCGAAACGCGTCGGGATTCGGTTGCCGGTCAGGAAAACGTAGCGGGTTTCTTCCAGACCGTTGTCGTTGGAAAAATAGACGTCGTCGAATTCTCGGGATACAGGTGTACCCTCTTCGTTAAAATGCAGGCTGGCGGACTGAATAGGGGATTGTTTCACGTAAGTTGCTCGTCTGGCAGGCAGTGTGACGATCTTAACGATGTGTGTGCAGGTGCGCAAATTTATAGACTAATATGCTGATCGGACTTGTTCGGCGTACATCTGTACGCTATTGTGCCTGTCGAATTCTTAAAATTTACGTGCAGTAGGAAGAGGTATTGAATGAAACGTGCAGTGATTACTGGCCTGGGCATTGTTTCCAGCATCGGTAATAACCAGCAGGAAGTTCTGGCATCTCTGCGTGAAGGGCGCTCAGGGATCACTTTCTCTCAGGAACTGAAAGATTCCGGTATGCGCAGCCACGTATGGGGCAATGTGAAACTGGACACTACCGGCCTCATCGATCGCAAAGTTGTGCGTTTCATGAGCGATGCATCTGTCTACGCTTACCTGTCAATGGAGCAGGCCATCCAGGATTCCGGCCTGTCGGAAGAACAGTATCAGAATAACCCGCGCGTTGGTCTGATCGCCGGCTCCGGCGGCGGTTCGCCAAGATTCCAGGTATTCGGCGCTGACGCAATGCGCGGCCCGCGTGGCCTGAAAGCGGTCGGTCCCTATGTGGTGACCAAAGCCATGGCGTCCGGCGTTTCCGCCTGTCTGGCCACGCCGTTCAAAATTCACGGCGTTAACTACTCCATCAGTTCCGCCTGCGCCACCTCTGCGCACTGCATCGGCAACGCTGTCGAGCAGATCCAGTTGGGGAAACAGGACATTGTTTTTGCCGGCGGCGGCGAAGAGCTGTGCTGGGAAATGGCCTGTGAGTTTGACGCCATGGGCGCGCTGTCCACCAAATATAATGACTCACCGGAAAAAGCCTCCCGTACCTATGATGCCAACCGCGACGGCTTCGTCATCGCCGGCGGCGGCGGTATGGTGGTGGTTGAAGAACTGGAGCACGCGCTGGCGCGCGGCGCGCATATCTATGCGGAAATCGTCGGCTATGGCGCGACCTCTGACGGCGCGGATATGGTAGCCCCGTCGGGCGAAGGCGCGGTGCGCTGCATGAAGATGGCGATGAACGACCTCGATACCCCGGTTGACTATCTTAACTCCCACGGGACTTCCACGCCGGTGGGCGATGTTAAAGAGCTGTGGGCGATCCGCGAAGTGTTTGGCGACAATACCCCGGCCATTTCCGCTACCAAAGCGATGACCGGCCACTCCCTCGGGGCGGCAGGGGTTCAGGAAGCCATCTATTCGTTGCTGATGCTGGAACACGGGTTTGTGGCGCCGAGCATCAACATCGAAGAAATGGATGAACAGGCCCGGGGGCTGAACATTGTTACCGAGCCAACTGAGCGTCAACTGACCACGGTAATGTCTAACAGCTTTGGCTTCGGCGGCACCAACGCCACTCTGGTGATGCGCAAGTACCGCGCATAACCGTTTCAGTCTGGCTGTAACAGCAGGGGAAGTCCGTAAAGCGGCTTTCCCTTTTTTGTTGCCGGCAAGCCGGGGCTGGCGCCTGTTCGATATATTTTTTTGATGATTGACAGCCTTTCATTCCCCTGGCAAACTGCCACTCCCTCAATATCTTGCGATATTGCGTAAGCGTTTTACGTTAACCAACGCCTGACCTGATACTCAGGTGGCGAGGGCGTGGCTTTTCCCGCCTTACTCTGCTGTCTGATGGAGTAAGAATTCATGTCCAGTGTGACTCAAAAAACAAAATCTGCGTCGGCTAACCCATCGCTGTTGCGAATTGCGTTTGCCGTTTTCCTGACCTACATGACGGTCGGCATTCCGCTGCCGGTGATTCCTCTGTTTGTCCATCATGAGCTGGGCTATGGTAACACCATGGTCGGCGTGGCGGTCGGTATTCAGTTTCTGGCCACGGTCTTAACCCGCGGCTACGCCGGGCGTCTGGCGGATCAGCAAGGGGCAAAGCGCACCGCGCTGCAGGGGATGCTGGCCTGCGGGCTGGCGGGGGTGGCGTGGCTGCTGGCGGCGCTGTTGCCGGTTTCCGCGTTGGCGAAGTTCGCTCTGCTGATTGTCGGCCGGCTGATTCTCGGATTTGGCGAAAGCCAATTGCTGACCGGCACCCTGACCTGGGGGATGGGGCTGGTGGGACCGGCGCGATCCGGCAAAGTGATGTCGTGGAACGGCATGGCAATCTATGGCGCGCTGGCCGTCGGCGCGCCGCTGGGGCTGTTAATTCACCAGCAGTGGGGCTTCGCCGCGTTGGCGGCGGTCACCATTGTGCTGCCGCTGCTGGCCTGGGCGTTTAACGGCACGGTAAAACGGGTGCCGGCCCAGAAAGGAGAGCGCCCCTCGCTGTGGAGCGTGGTCGGGATGATCTGGCAGCCGGGGCTGGGGCTGGCTCTGCAGGGGGTCGGTTTCGCGGTAATCGGCACTTTTGTGTCGCTCTATTTTTCGACCCGCGGTTGGCCAATGGCGGGCTTTACGTTAACGGCATTTGGCGGCGCTTTTGTGCTGGTGCGCGTGCTGTTTGGCTGGATGCCCGATCGTTTTGGCGGCGTTAACGTGGCGATAGTGTCGCTGTTGGTGGAGACCTGCGGATTGCTCCTGCTGTGGCAGGCGCCGCTGGAGTGGGTGGCCCTGCTTGGGGCGGCGCTCACCGGCTGCGGCTGTTCGCTGATTTTCCCGGCCCTCGGCGTTGAGGTCGTCAAACGGGTGCCGCCGCAGGTGCGCGGTACCGCCCTTGGCGGCTATGCGGCGTTTCAGGATATTTCGTACGGCGTCACCGGCCCGCTTAGCGGCCTGCTGGCGACCTCGCTGGGCTATCCGTCGGTCTTCCTTGCGGGGGCGGTATCGGCGGCGGTGGGAATTGTGGTGACGCTGGTGGCGTTTCGCCGCCGGATCTCCCCGCCGGCTTGAAACGTTACAGTACCAGCCACAGCAGCACCAGCGCCGCCAGCAGGAGGATCGCCGCGGCCAGCGGGCGAGCGCTGAGGCGTTCTACCAGGCCGGTCAGCGGCGCCACCACCGGCGCGGCGATCGGCGAGGGATCGTGGTCTGAGATGTCGTGAAGGCTGGCGGCGCGGCGCAGGAACAGGTGATTCACCACATCCTGAATTTGCACCGGCGTCAGCGCTGTCTGCGGCGTGGCCTGAAACTGCTGTTGCAGATAATCGCTCAGCATCCGCCATTCGCCGCTTTCCAGCGGTTGTTTCAGCATGCTTTGCAGGATGTGCAGCGTCGGCGCCGACTGTTGAGTCAGACTGTGTCTGGCCTGGAGCCAACTGGCCAGCAGGGCGTAATATTTTGCTGAAATGGTCTCTATCCGGGGAGCGCCGCTCAGTTCCAGCATTGACTGCCAGATCTGTTTGGGGGATTCGCCGGTCGCCGCCGCCAGCCGGGTGACCAGGGTATTCAGGGCATGGTGCTCCGCCGGCAGTAGCGGGCGCCCGGTGGCCGGACGCGGCTGCGGCTGCGGAATGGTTAACTGGCCGTCGCGCAGCAGAGCCAGCACGTTTTTCAGCTGTTCCCCGCTCAGCTGGCTCAACACGGTATGGCCGAACTGCTGGCGGATGTAGTCGCTCACCGCCTGGCGATTATTGCCCTGCTGCAGCAGTTCGCTCAGTTGATGCAGAGTCTGGCGGTTTTCCAGTAACCCTTCGGCCTGCAGCAGGCGCTGGTTGAGGTATTGCTCAGCCGCCGCAAAGTGGCGTGATAACAGGGGATCGCCATTTTTAAGCGTTAAATGGTGTTTCAGTCCGGCCCAGACTTCAGCGCTTTGCTGTTGCGACAGGGCGATGATGCGCGTCACCAGCCGTTCAAGAGTGGTGCGCTGCTGGCTGGACAGCGGTTGAGCGGCAAGGGGTGAGAGGGGGTCGGGAGGAACGCCGGGAGGGCGGGCGGAAGGGCCCGGAATAGATTGCATCGCGTTGAGTCCTTGAATGAAAAAAAACGGCCCGGACCAGGACCGGGTGGCGAGATTATGGCACACTTATCCGCCGTATGGCGTGCACAAACAGGTACCGTAGCGTGAAAATTGTCGTCGATGAAAATATGCCCTATGCGCGCGAGCTGTTCAGCCGGCTGGGGGAAGTGAAAGCGGTGCCGGGGCGTCCGTTGCCGCAGGGTGAGCTGGACGATGCCGATGCGCTGATGGTGCGTTCGGTCACCAAAGTGAATGCCGCATTACTGAACGACAAGCCGGTGAAGTTTGTCGGTACCGCCACCGCGGGCACCGATCATGTCGATGAGGACTGGCTGCGCCAGGCGGGGATTGCGTTTTCCGCGGCACCGGGGTGCAACGCCATTGCCGTGGTGGAGTATGTTTTTTCCGCGCTGTTGATGCTGGCCGAACGCGATGGTTTCTCGCTGGCGGATCGGAGCGTGGGGATTGTTGGGGTGGGCAATGTCGGCGGGCGCCTGCAGGCGCGGCTGGAAGCGTTGGGGATTCGTACGCTGTTGTGCGATCCGCCGCGCGCCGACCGCGGAGAACCGGGCGAGTTTCTGGCGCTGGACACCCTGGTGCGGGAAGCCGATGTTCTCACTTTCCACACCCCGCTATTTAAAGATGGCCCCTATAACACCTGGCACCTGGCCGACGAGGCGTTGATTAGCGCCCTGAAGCCGGGCTGTATTTTGATTAACGCCTGTCGCGGTCCGGTGGTCGATAACGAGGCTTTACTGCGCCGGCTGGCGGCGGGACAGGCGCTGAGCGTGGTGCTGGATGTCTGGGAGCCGGAACCGGATTTGAATCTGCAACTGTTGGCCCGGGCCGATATTGGTACCGCCCATATCGCCGGTTATACCCTGGAGGGGAAAGCGCGCGGCACCACTCAGGTTTTTGAGGCTTTTAGTCAGTTTATCGGCCAACGGCAACAGGTGCCGCTGGATACCCTGCTGCCAGCCCCGGAATTTGGGCGTATTGCGCTGCATGGCCCGCTCGATCAGGCAACGCTGAAAAGACTGGTTCATCTGGTGTATGATGTGCGCCGCGATGATGCTGCGCTGCGTCTGGTCGCCAACCGGCCCGGCGAGTTCGACAGGCTGCGCAAGTACTACCAGGAGCGCCGGGAATGGTCGTCTCTGGAAGTGGTGTGCGATGACCCGCAGGCGGCGCAAACGCTGCAAAAACTGGGTTTTAACGCCGTCAGTCCGGCAGCGTAATACTGTCTTATCGCTCTCTGGCGTCCAGCGCCAGGGGGCGTCGTTTTTATTGTCTGGAGTAAACCACCATGTCTGAAGGCTGGAATATTGCCATACTGGGCGCCACCGGCGCCGTGGGTGAGGCCTTGCTTGAGCTGCTGGCCGAACGCCAGTTTCCGGTGGGGGAACTGTACGCGCTGGCCCGTGAAGCAAGCGCCGGCGAAACGCTGCGTTTTTCCGGTAAAACGCTGCGGGTGCAGGATGCCGCAGAGTTTGACTGGACTCAGGCGCAACTGGCGTTTTTTGTCGCGGGTCAGCAGGCGGCGGCGCGCTATGCCGAAGAGGCGGCGAACGCCGGCTGCCTGGTGATTGACTCCAGCGGCCTGTTCGCCCTTGAGCCGGATGTGCCGCTGGTGGTGCCGGAGGTGAATCCTTACGTACTGGCGGATTACCGCAACCGTAATCTGGTGGCGGTGGCGGATAGTCTCACCAGCCAGTTGCTGGCAGCGCTGAAACCACTGATGGAACAGGGCGGACTGTCGCGCGTTCAGGTGACCAGCCTGATGTCGGTCTCCGGGCAGGGGAAAAAAGCGGTCGACGCTTTGGCCGGCCAGAGCGCGCGTCTACTCAACGGGATGCCGATTGATGAGGATGACCATTTTGGTCGCCAGCTGGCGTTCAATATGCTGCCGTTGCTTCCGGACAGCGAAGGCAGCGTGCGCGAAGAGCGGCGCATCGTTGACGAGGTGCGCAAAATCCTCCAGGACGAGGGTCTGTTGATCTCCGCCAGTTGTGTGCAGTCGCCGGTATTCTACGGCCACGCCCAGATGGTCAGCATGGAAGCGCTGCGTCCGTTATCCGCTGAAGAGGCGCGGGACGCGCTGGCGCGCGGCGAAGATATCGTACTCTCTGAAGAGCATGAATTCCCGACCCAGGTGGGGGATGCCTCCGGTAGTGTGCAGCTTTCCGTCGGCTGCGTGCGCAACGACTACGGCATGCCCGAGCAGGTGCAGTTCTGGTCCGTGGCGGATAACGTACGCTTCGGCGGCGCGCTGATGGCGGTGAAAACGGCGGAGAAGTTGCTGCAGGAGTATCTGTACTGATGCTGGCGCCGGAAGAAAAGCCGCTGTATAAAATCGCCCTCGGTATCGAGTACGACGGCCGCAAATACTACGGCTGGCAGCGCCAGCAGGAAGTGCGTAGCGTGCAGGAGAAGCTGGAAACAGCGCTCTCCCGGGTGGCCAACGAGCCGATCGGCGTATTCTGCGCCGGGCGCACCGATGCCGGCGTTCACGCCACCGGACAGGTGGTGCACTTCGATACCACGGCGCAGCGTAAAGAGGCGGCCTGGACACTGGGGGTTAACGCTAACCTGCCGGCGGATATTGCGGTGCGCTGGGTAAAAGCGGTGCCGGATGATTTCCACGCTCGTTTCAGCGCCACGGCGCGCAGATACCGCTATATCATTTATAATCAGCGCTTGCGTCCGGCGGTGCTGGGCCAGGGGGTGACCCATTTTTACCTGCCGCTGGACGCGCAGCGCATGCAGCGCGCCGCCCGGTGCCTGCTGGGGGAAAATGATTTTACCTCGTTTCGCGCGGTACAGTG
This sequence comes from Entomohabitans teleogrylli, assembly GCF_001484765.1. Classification (GTDB taxonomy): domain Bacteria; phylum Pseudomonadota; class Gammaproteobacteria; order Enterobacterales; family Enterobacteriaceae; genus Entomohabitans; species Entomohabitans teleogrylli. The sequence continues at coordinate 110,396 of NZ_LLXO01000013.1, forward strand.
CCAGTCGCGCACGCCGTGGCGCAACGTGATGCACATTAACGTGACCCGTTATGGTGCATATGTGGTGGTGGATATTAAAGCGAACGCGTTTGTTCATCATATGGTGCGGAATATTGTTGGCAGCCTGATGGAAGTGGGCTGCGGAAACCGGCCGGAGAGCTGGATGGCTGAGCTGCTGGCGGCAAAGGACCGAACGCTTGCGGCAGCAACGGCAAAGGCGGAAGGACTGTATCTGGTGTCTGTGGATTACCCGGATCGTTTCGACCTGCCGAAGCCGCCCATGGGTCCGCTGTTTCTGGCGGACTGAGTGTCGTGACCAAAGGCTAACATAATGGATATTATTCGCTTTCTGATTGATTTTATTCTGCACATTGACGTACACCTTGCGGAACTGGTGGCCGAATACGGCATCTGGGTGTACGCGATACTGTTTCTGATCCTGTTTTGTGAAACCGGCCTGGTGGTGACCCCGTTCCTGCCTGGCGATTCATTACTGTTTGTCGCCGGCGCGCTTGCATCGCTGGAAACCAATGACCTCAACGTTCATCTGATGGTGTTGTTGATGCTGGTCGCCGCCATTGTCGGCGATGCGGTGAACTACACCATCGGCAGGTTGTTCGGTGAACGGTTATTCAGTAATCCGGATTCGAAAATTTTCCGCCGCAGCTATCTGGACAAAACCCATCAGTTCTATGAAAAGCACGGCGGCAAGACGATTATTCTGGCGCGCTTTGTTCCGATTGTGCGTACTTTTGCGCCCTTCGTGGCGGGAATGGGGCATATGTCCTATCGTCATTTCGCCGCCTATAACGTGATTGGCGCGCTGCTGTGGGTGCTGTTGTTCACGTATGCCGGTTACTTCTTTGGCACCATTCCGATGATTCAGGAAAATCTTAAATTACTGATTGTCGGCATTATTGTGGTGTCGATTTTACCCGGCGTGGTGGAAATTATTCGCCACCGGCGCGCGGCGGCGCGTCAGTCAAAATAAGACGTATTACGCGGTTCGACCACTTTTTTATCCCAAGTCGTCAGCCGTTATGTTTTAATGAGCACCATTTATGGGCTCGGGGGTGTCTTGCCCGGAATAGTTTGCGTCACAGGAAAGCGCATGCGCCTGGGATGCGAGGTATGACGGGATATCCCCCTGAAAACAATACTGGTATTTATGCCGGCCTGCGCGATTAACGGCGGGTCGGGTGTAGCCAGGTTCAGGCAGAAAGGTCATCAATGAGCTGGATTGAACGAATTCTCAATAAAAGCAATGTAACCCCTACCCGTAAAGCAAGTATTCCGGAAGGGGTGTGGACCAAATGCGACAGCTGCGGCCAGGTACTCTACCGCGCCGAGCTGGAACGCAACCTTGAGGTCTGCCCGAAGTGCGATCACCATATGCGTATGTCGGCCCGCGACCGCCTGCACAGCCTGCTGGACGAAGATTCGCTGGTGGAGCTGGGCAGCGAGCTGGAACCGAAAGATATTCTGAAATTTAAAGATTCCAAGAAATACAAGGATCGTCTGGCGTCCGCCCAGAAAGAGACCGGCGAAAAAGACGCGCTGGTGGTGATGAAAGGGACGCTGTACGGTATGCCGGTTGTGGCGGCGGCGTTTGAATTCGCCTTTATGGGCGGTTCTATGGGCTCGGTGGTCGGCGCCCGTTTTGTCCGCGCCGTAGAGCAGGCGCTGGAAGGCAACTGTCCGCTAATCTGTTTCTCCGCTTCCGGCGGCGCCCGGATGCAGGAAGCGCTGATGTCGCTGATGCAGATGGCCAAGACCTCGGCGGCGCTGGCGAAAATGCAGGAGCGCGGTCTGCCGTATATTTCAGTCCTGACCGATCCCACCATGGGCGGCGTTTCCGCCAGTTTTGCCATGCTCGGGGATCTCAATATCGCCGAACCGAAGGCGCTGATCGGCTTTGCCGGCCCACGGGTTATCGAGCAGACGGTACGTGAAAAACTGCCGCCGGGATTCCAGCGCAGTGAGTTCCTGATCGAGAAAGGGGCGATCGATATGATCGTCCGTCGTCCGGAGATGCGTCTGAAGCTGGCGAGCATTCTGGCTAAGCTGATGAATCTGCCGGCGCCGCAGGCCGAGCCGCTGCCGGTGGTGGAACCGGTCGCCGAACAGCCGGATGAACCGGAACAGGAACAGCAGGGCTGATTGTTCATCAGGGGTAATGCCGGGTACGGCGCTACCCCTGGAACTTTTGAACCGTAGCGTAGAACGGGCATCATGGATATTAAATCGTTACCGCAAGCCACGTCGCCCCTGGCCACGTGGCTTTCTTATCTGGAAAACCTGCACAGTAAAACCATCGATCTCGGGCTGGACCGGGTGCGCGCCGTCGGGCAGCGCCTCGGGGTACTGAAACCGGCGCCGAAGGTATTTACGGTTGCCGGCACCAACGGTAAAGGCACCACCTGCCGGACCCTGGAAGCGATGCTGATGGCCGCTGGTTATCGGGTGGGGGTATACAGTTCGCCCCATCTGGTGCGCTATACCGAACGGGTGCGGATTCAGGGCGACGAACTGCCGGAGGCGCTGCACACCGCGTCGTTTGCCCAAATTGAGGCGCATCGCCAACAAACCTCGTTAACCTATTTTGAATATGGCACCCTTTCGGCGCTGCTGTTGTTTCAGCAGGCGGCGCTGGATGTGGTGATCCTCGAAGTGGGTCTCGGCGGGCGTCTCGACGCCACCAATATCGTCGATGCCGATGTAGCGGTTATCACCAGTATTGCGCTGGACCATACCGACTGGCTGGGACCGGATCGCCAGAGTATCGGGCGTGAGAAAGCCGGCATTTTCCGCGCCGCCAGGCCGGCGGTGGTGGGGGAGCCGGACATGCCGGAAACCATTGCCGGGGTTGCCCGCGAGAAGGGCGCGCAGTTGCAGCGCCGCGGCGTTGACTGGGACTACCAGCTGCACGCCGATAGCTGGGATTTTCGCGATATGCATGGCGTCCTCAGTGGATTGCCCCTACCGCAGGTGCCGCAGCCTAATGCCGCCACGGCGTTAGCCGCGCTGCGCGCCAGCGGTATTCCGGCCAGCGACGAGGCTATTCGCGCCGGGATCGCTGGCGCTATTTTGCCCGGTCGCTTCCAGACGGTAGCTTTACAGCCGCGGGTGATCCTCGATGTCGCTCATAATCCCCATGCCGCGCAGTATCTGGCTTCCCGGCTGGCGCAGTTGCCTGAACGGGGCAGGGTGCTGGCGGTGATCGGCATGTTGCATGATAAAGATATTGCCGGAACGCTTGCCCACCTGTCGCCGCAGGTGGATAGCTGGTATTGTGCTCCTCTGGAAGGGCCGCGCGGCGCGACGGCGGAGCAATTAATTGAACACCTTGGCCAGGGGACGGTATTTGCCTGCGTGGCCGATGCCTGGCGCGCGGCGTTGCGTGACGCGCGGCCGCAGGATATCGTGCTGGTTTGCGGTTCGTTCCATACCGTGGCGCAGGTGATGGTCGTGTTGGATACGGGGAGAAAAGGTGGCGAGTAAATTTCAGAACCGTTTAGTGGGTACCATCGTCCTGGTGGCGCTGGGGGTTATTGTGCTGCCCGGTCTGCTGGATGGTCAAAAGAAGCATTATCAGGACCAGTTCGCCGCGATTCCGCTGGTGCCAAAGCCCGGGGATACCGATGAGCCGGATATGTTGCCGACCGCCAGCCAGGCGCTACCTTCCCAGCCGCCGGAAGGGGCAGGGGAAGAGGTCCGGGCCAGTACGGCGACATCGCCGGCGTTTAATACCGCGGCGTTGCCGGTAGATAACGGCGCCGGTATTGATGAAGTCCCGATACCGCGCCCGCAACCAAAGCCAGCGCCAGTTGAAAAACCGCAGCCGAAACCAGCGCCGGCCGTAAAGCCGAAGCCTGAACCAGCGCCGAAGCCGGAACCGACGCCAGGTACCCAGACGGCTCAGCAGACTGCGCCGCAGGATGCCCCCGCCGGTAAAGCCTATGTGGTACAACTCGGCGCGTTGAAGAACGCCGATAAGGTCAATGAAATCGTCGGCAAACTGCGCGGCGCCGGGTACCGGGTGTATACCGTGCCCTCTACGCCGGTGCAGGGTAAAATCACCCGCATTCTGGTGGGGCCGGACGCCTCCCGGGATAAGCTTAAAGCATCGCTGGGCGAGCTGAACCGGCTTTCCGGCCTGAGCGGCGTGGTGATGAACTATAGTGCGCGTTAATCTGTTATTTCCGGCGCCGGCGTGGATTGAGCGGCGGAAATAATGCGCCGCTTTCCTGTGTCGGGGCGAAGTTTTAACGCTGGCGTTGAAGATTTTTTCAGCGCCATTTTTATTTACGCAGGGACAGGAAATCCCTACGCAAACGTTTTCTTTTTCTGTTAGAATGCGCCCCGAACCGGACGTCGGGGTGATTTATCGTGGGACACATTCATGGTCTGGATAGATTACGCCATTATTGCGGTGATTGGTTTTTCCTGTCTGGTTAGCCTGATCCGCGGGTTTGTGCGCGAAGCGTTGTCGCTGGTGACGTGGGGCTGCGCTTTCTTTGTCGCCAGTCACTACTACACTTACCTGGCTGTCTGGTTCACTGGCTTTGAAGAGGAACTGGTTCGTAATGGTATAGCGATCGCGGTGTTGTTTATTGCGACGCTTATCGTCGGCGCCATCGTGAATTATGTGATCGGGGCGCTGGTGGAAAAAACTGGCCTGTCGGGGACAGACAGGGTGCTGGGAGTCTGTTTCGGCGCGTTACGCGGCGTACTGATTGTCGCCGCCATTCTGTTCTTTCTGGATACCTTCACCGGTCTGTCTAAAAGCGAAGACTGGCAGAAGTCGCAGCTTATTCCGCACTTCAGTTTCATCATCAGGTGGTTTTTTGACTATCTGCAAGGCTCGTCAAGTTTCTTGCCCCGGTCATAGGGCCCGGGCTGTGGCTTAGTGAGGAAAAGACAACATGTGCGGTATTGTCGGTATCGCCGGTGTTATGCCGGTAAACCAGTCGATTTATGACGCGTTATCGGTGCTTCAGCACCGTGGGCAGGATGCCGCAGGCATCATCACAATTGATGCGAACAACTGTTTCCGTCTGCGTAAGGCCAACGGCCTGGTGAATGATGTGTTTGAAGCCCGCCATATGCAGCGTCTGCAGGGGAATATGGGGATCGGCCACGTACGCTACCCGACCGCCGGGAGCTCGAGCGCGTCTGAGGCGCAGCCGTTCTACGTGAACTCGCCGTACGGTATTACCCTGGCCCACAATGGCAACCTGACCAACGCCCACGAGCTGCGTAAAAAACTGTTTGAAGAAAAACGCCGCCATATCAATACCACCTCCGATTCGGAAATCCTGCTCAACATCTTCGCCAGCGAGCTGGATAATTTCCGCCATTACCCGCTGGAGCCCGATAACATTTTCGCGGCGGTCGCCGCCACTAACCGCCAGATTCGCGGCGCGTACGCCTGTGTGGCGATGATCATCGGCCACGGTATGGTCGCCTTCCGCGATCCGAACGGTATCCGCCCGCTGGTGCTGGGCAAGCGCGACGTGGGCGATGGCCGCAGCGAGTATATGGTGGCTTCGGAAAGCGTGGCGCTGGATACCCTGGGCTTTGAGTTTCTGCGCGACGTGGCGCCGGGTGAAGCGGTCTATATCGCGGAAACCGGCCAGCTGTTTACCCGCCAGTGCGCCGATAACCCGACCAGCAATCCCTGCCTGTTCGAGTATGTCTACTTCGCCCGTCCGGATTCGTTCATCGATAAGATTTCGGTCTACAGCGCCCGGGTGGGGATGGGCAAAAAGCTGGGCGAAAAGATCGCCCGCGAGTGGGAAGATCTGGACATTGATGTGGTGATCCCGATTCCGGAAACCTCCTGCGATATCGCGCTGGAAATTGCCCGTATTCTCGGTAAACCGTATCGCCAGGGGTTTGTGAAAAACCGTTATGTCGGCCGCACCTTTATCATGCCCGGCCAGCAGTTGCGCCGTAAATCGGTACGCCGCAAGCTGAATGCCAACCGGGCGGAGTTCCGCGATAAGAACGTTCTGTTGGTGGATGATTCCATTGTGCGTGGCACGACGTCAGAACAGATCATTGAGATGGCCCGCGAAGCCGGAGCCAAAAAAGTGTATCTGGCTTCCGCCGCCCCGGAGATTCGCTTCCCGAACGTTTATGGTATCGATATGCCGAGCGCCAATGAACTGATCGCCCATGGCCGCGAAGTCGACGAAATTCGCCAGATAATCGGCGCCGATGCGCTGATTTTCCAGGACCTGGACGATCTGGTGGAAGCGGTTCGCGCCGAAAACCCGGATATTCAGCAGTTCGAATGTTCGGTGTTCAACGGTGTTTACGTGACCAAAGATGTCGATTTGCAGTACCTGGAATATCTCGAATCCCTGCGTAACGACGATGCCAAAGCGCTGCAGCGTCAGAACGAAGTGGAAAGTCTGGAAATGCATAACGAAGGGTAAGCCCTTTCCCGGCCTCTGCTATCTGGCACAGGCCGGTTTCTTTGCCTGCGGGCAACTCCTGTTATACTCCCCCGCATCATTGTTGATTTATTGCAGGCGAAAGTCATGAAACGACTGATTGTCGGTATTTCTGGCGCCAGCGGCGCGATATATGGGGTCCGTTTACTGCAGGTGTTACAGTCGGTGCCGGAAGTGGAAACCCATCTGGTGATGAGCCAGGCGGCGCGCCAGACCCTGGGGCTGGAAACGGATTTTACCCTGCGTGAGGTGCAGGGACTGGCGGATGTGGTACATGATGCCCGGGATATCGCCGCCAGCATCTCATCCGGCTCGTTTAAAACCCATGGCATGGCGATCCTGCCCTGTTCGATCAAAACCCTTTCCGGCATCGTTAACAGTTATACCGACGGCCTGCTGACCCGGGCGGCGGATGTGGTGCTGAAGGAGCGCCGTCCGCTGGTATTGTGCGTACGTGAAACGCCGTTGCACCTCGGTCATTTACGGTTGATGACGCAGGCCGCGGAGATGGGGGCGCTGATCATGCCGCCGCTACCGGCATTTTACCATCGCCCGGCGACCCTGGATGAGGTTATCAATCAAACGGTTAATCGGGTACTGGATCAGTTTGACATTACGCTGAGCGAAGATCTGTTCACCCGCTGGTCCGGCGCCGGAAGCTGATTTATGTGGTCTGAGTCCGAGAGCAGTGCAAACCGCTGCCCGATACTGGTGCAATAGTGTATGCGGGATCAAATCCTGAAGCTGTGGCAGGGAGATTTTAGCATTGAGGAATTTTTTCAGGGTAGGGAAAACTGTTATCTTGCGGTGCCCTGAATTGTTATGCAACTTTCTGTTTACATTTCCCGGCCCGGTGAAAAAGTGGCATGAGACGTGCTAATGACTTCAGGGAGTCAGTACCACACAACATCATGATAAAAGCCACCACACAGAGGGTTACTATGAAGAAGCAGATTTTCGCCTTGTCTCTGCTGTCCGGCCTGTTTTGCGCCAGCGCGTTCGCAGCCCTTCCGCAGAGTATTCGTATTGGTACGGATGCCACCTATGCGCCTTTTTCTTCCAAAGACGCGAAAGGAGATTTTGTCGGCTTTGATATCGATCTGGGTAATGAACTGTGCCGGCGCATTCAGGTGCAGTGTAGCTGGGTAGGTAGCGATTTTGACGCCCTGATCCCTTCGCTGAAGGCGAAGAAAATTGATGCGATTATCTCTTCACTGTCGATCACCGCCAAACGTGAGCAGGAGATTGCGTTTTCCAACAAACTGTACGCCGCCGATTCGCGGTTGATTGCCGCTAAAGGCTCGCCGATTCTGCCCTCTCTGGACGGCCTGAAAGGCAAACATGTCGGCGTTCTGCAGGGCTCGACTCAGGAAGCGTATGCCAACGACAACTGGCGCTCGCAAGGTGTGGATGTGGTGGCCTATCAGAATCAGGATCTGATTTACTCCGATTTGGCGGCAGGGCGGCTGGATGCGGCATTACAGGATGAAGTCGCGGCCAGCGAAGGTTTCCTGAAGCAGCCAGCGGGGAAAGATTTTGCTTTCGCCGGCCCGTCGGTGAAAGATAAAAAGTATTTTGGCGATGGTACCGGGGTTGGCCTGCGTAAAGACGAGACGGAGCTGAAGGCCGCGCTGGATAAAGCGCTGGCGGAGATGCGCCAGGATGGTACTTACGATAAGTTTGCCAAAAAGTACTTTGATTTTAATGTTTACGGTGAATGATACTTTCCCGTAGTCTGTAAGTTGGCCATTGAACGGCCCAGGCAGGGGAATTTCAGGTTAGCGGCGCGCTACGTTTCGGTGCGCCGTTGTGGTGCGATATGCATAATTAGCACTATTTTGGTGCTAGTTATGCATTATAATGGCGCGCGCGTCAGCGGTCGCGTGCGGCAGTGTGCTGCCGCTCAGAAAGCTGGCCGGGTATCGTCGCGGCGTGATGTGGCACGAAACCTGCAATTTGTCCTTATAAAAAGGGTTCAGGAAAGAAGAGCCTGATGCGACCAAAGGCCCGAAAGCCTGGCGGTCAGGTTCTGAATATAGTCTATTGAGGATAAGTATGAACAAGAAGGTAATTGCCCTTTCTCTGGTACTGGCATTTTCCAGCGTCTCCAACGTTTTCGCCGCCATCCCGAAAAATCTGCGCATCGGTACCGATCCGACCTACGCCCCCTTTGAGATGAAAAATAATAAAGGGGAGCTGATCGGCTTTGATATCGATCTGGCTAAAGAGATGTGTAAGCGTATTGAAGCGCAGTGCTCATTTGTCGAAAACCCGCTGGATGCGTTGATCCCTTCTCTCAAAGCGAAAAAAGTCGATATTATCGTCTCTTCGCTGTCGATCACTGAAAAACGTCTGCAGGAAATCGCGTTCACCGACAAACTGTACGCGGCCAACTCCCGGCTGGTGGTGGCCAAAGGTTCAAGCATTGAGCCGACCCTGGAAGCGCTGAAAGGCAAGCGAGTCGGCGTCCTGCAGGGTACCACTCAGGAGACCTACGGTAATACCCACTGGGCGGCGAAAGGGGTAGAAATTGTCTCTTATCAGGGACAGGAAAATATCTACGCTGACCTGGCCGCCGGACGTATCGACGCCGCGTTCCAGGATGAAGTCGCCGCCAGCGAAGGCTTCCTGAAACACCCGGCGGGTAAAGACTACCAGTTTGGCGGCCCATCGATTAAAGATGAGAAAATCTTCGGCGTGGGTACCGGATTTGGTCTGCGTAAAGAGGACAAAGAGCTGCTTGAAGCGCTGAATAAGGCCTTTGCCGATATGCGCGCCGACGGTACTTATCAGAAGCTGTCAGACAAATACTTTAACTTTGATATCTATGGTGGTTAATCCACGTCCTTATCGCGCCTGCCCACCGCGGGCAGGCTGAAACTGAACAGATACTGACGGCAGGAAAAAAGCGCCATGCTGTATGGTTTTTCAGAAGTGATTTTTAAAGGGGCGCTCGTTACCCTGGAGCTGGCCATCAGTTCCGTGCTGCTTTCAGTCGCGATAGGCCTGGCCGGCGCAGCGGCGAAATTGTCGCGCAACCGGCCGCTGGCCCTGGTGTTTGAAGGGTATACCACACTGATCCGCGGCGTGCCCGATCTGGTATTGATGCTGCTGATTTTTTACGGTCTGCAAATGGCGCTGAACGTAGTGACCGACGCGCTGGGTATGTCGCAAATCGATATCGATCCCATGATTGCCGGGATCATTACACTGGGTTTTATTTACGGCGCCTATTTTACCGAAACTTTTCGCGGCGCCTGGATGGCCGTGCCAAAAGGGCATATTGAGGCGGCGACGGCTTTTGGTTTTAGTCCGTCGCAGACTTTTCGACGCATTCTGTTTCCGGCCATGATGCGTTTTGCGCTGCCGGGGATCGGCAATAACTGGCAGGTGATCCTGAAAGCGACCGCGCTGGTGTCGTTGCTCGGTCTGGAAGATGTGGTTAAAGCTACCCAACTGGCGGGGAAAAGCACCTGGGAGCCGTTCTATTTCGCCATTGTCTGCGGGGCTATCTATCTGATTTTCACTACGGTATCCAATGGTATTTTACTGCTGCTTGAACGGCGCTATTCGGTGGGCGTCAGGAGGGCGGATCTGTGATTGAGATTATCCAGGAGTACTGGAAATCGCTGCTGTGGACCGATGGTTACCGCTTTACCGGCGTGGCGATCACCCTGTGGCTGCTGATCTCATCAGTGGTGATGGGCGGTATTCTGGCGCTGTTTCTCGCTGTCGGGCGGGTATCGTCGAACAAATATGTTCGCCTGCCCATCTGGCTGTTTACTTATGTCTTTCGCGGTACGCCGCTGTATGTTCAGATGCTGGTGTTTTACTCCGGTATGTATACCCTGGAAATCGTTAAAGGGACGCCGATGCTCAGCGACTTTTTCCGCAGCGGTCTGAACTGTACCGTGCTGGCGTTTACCCTCAACACCTGCGCCTATACCACGGAAATTTTCGCCGGGGCGATTCGCTCGGTGCCCCATGGGGAAATCGAGGCCGCCCGGGCATACGGTTTTTCGCGTTTTAAGCTGTATCGCTGCATTATTTTGCCGTCGGCGCTGCGCATTGCGCTACCGGCCTACAGCAACGAAGTGATATTGATGCTGCACTCCACCGCGCTGGCGTTTACCGCCACGGTACCGGATCTGCTGAAAATCGCCCGCGATATTAACGCCGCGACTTACCAGCCGTTTACCGCCTTTGGCATTGCCGCCGTGCTGTATTTGTGTATTTCCTGGGTATTGATCAGCCTGTTTCGTAAGGCGGAGCGGCGCTGGCTGCAGCATGTGAAACCTTCGTCGTTGTAATGAGTGGACAACTAATGGCCGACTATAAATTAAGCGTCACTGACCTGCATAAACGTTACGGCGAACTGGAAGTGCTGAAAGGGGTCTCCCTGAAAGCGCGGGCCGGGGATGTTATCAGCATTATCGGCTCTTCTGGATCCGGGAAGAGCACTTTTCTGCGCTGTATTAACTTTCTGGAAAAGCCCAGTGAAGGTACGATCGTCGTTAATAACCAAAACATCCATCTGGTGCGTGATAAAGACGGCCAGCTAAAGGTAGCGGATAAAAAGCAGCTGCAACTGTTGCGCACCCGGCTGACCATGGTGTTCCAGCATTTCAATCTGTGGAGCCACATGACGGTGCTGGAAAACGTTATGGAAGCGCCGGTACAGGTGCTGGGGCTGAGCAAGCAGGATGCCCGGGATCGGGCGATTCGCTACCTGGAGAAGGTGGGGATCGACGAGCGGGTGCGCGGCAAGTATCCGGTACATCTGTCCGGCGGCCAGCAGCAGCGGGTCTCGATCGCCCGGGCGCTGGCGATGGAGCCGGAAGTGCTGCTGTTTGACGAACCGACATCGGCCCTCGATCCCGAACTGGTCGGCGAGGTACTGCGCATCATGCAACAGCTGGCTGAAGAAGGAAAAACCATGGTAGTGGTGACCCACGAAATGGAGTTCGCGCGCCATGTCTCCAGCCATGTGATTTTCCTGCATCAGGGGTTGATTGAGGAAGAGGGGACGCCGGAGGCGGTGTTCGGCAATCCTTCCAGCCCGCGACTACAGCAGTTCCTGAAAGGGGCATTGAAGTAAGAGAGGAGCGCTCGCTCTTATGGTTGCCTTCGGCACAGGGTCGCCCTACCGTAAACGGGGCCTGGCCCTTTGCGCCGGGACCGTCTTACCCGCAGGCCGGTTTTCTCCCCGGCCTGGCGACGCCCCTGCGCAAAAATCGCCGGCAATCTAACGGCCGGTCTTAACATTCCCGCTGCGAACAGTATATCGCGATGAATGATGCCATCACCGCTGATGAGGTGATGTCTGGCGTAAGATCGTGATATTTGAGGTTATTGCATAATATCGCGCAGCGCTTCTTCCAGATCGTACCAGCGGAAACCAAAGCCAGAAGCTTCCAGGCGTTTCGGCAATGCCCGCTGCCCGCCCAGTACCAGTACCGCCGCTTCGCCCATAATAAGACGCACCGCCGTCGCCGGCACCCGTAAAATGGCCGGACGGTTGAGTACCTGACCCAGCGTATGGGCAAACTGCTCATTGCGCACCGGATAAGGGGAAACCATGTTGAACGGGCCGCGGAGATCGTTATCCAGCAACCACAGAATGCCGTTAACCATATCGTCGATATGAATCCACGGCAGATACTGGCGACCGTTGCCTATCGGCCCGCCGACGCCAGTGCGGAACAGGGGCAGCAGCTTACCGAGCATTCCCCCTTCGCGGGACAGCACTGCGCCGGTACGCAGCAGGCAAACCCGGGTCTGGTCGCTTTGCGCGCCGCTGGCTATCTGTTCCCAGCGGGCGCAGAGCTTATGGGTAAACTCGTTGTGCGGCGGTTCGTCTTCCGCCACCACGACTTCGCCGAGATCGCCGTAATAGCCGGTGGCGGAACCGGAGATAAATACCGCCGGCGGCTGGCGACTGGTTTTACACAGCGCGACCAGCCGTTCGGTTATCTGCCAGCGGCTCTGGCACAGCGCCTCTTTGCGGGCGGCGGTCCAGCGCCGGTCGGCTATCGGCTCTCCGGCCAGGTTGATGACCGCGTCGATATCGTCCAGGGACTGGCGTTCCGCAAGCCCCTGCCACAGGGTGACGTCAGGCCCGAGGCGGGCGTGGGCCTTGTCTGGCGAGCGGGTGACCACTGTGACCTGATGGTGTAACGCCAGCAACCGCCGGCACAGCTGGCGTCCGATTAACCCTGTACCGCCAGTAACCAGTATCCGCATATGACCTCCCGGTGGCGCTTAGCGCCGCCAGCTCATGGTCATTGATACCGAGTCGGCGTAGCGCAGCGCGTGAAGTTTATCGATCTCTACTTCAGCATATGTCACCCAGGGATGATCGCACGCGATATTGAGCACATCCTGGGTTAATTTTTCCAGTAGCGCAAAGCGGTTGCTCTCGACGTGGGCAATAATGGCTTTGGTGATCGTGCGGTAATTCAGGGCATCGTCGATATCAACGCTGTGGCGCGCCTGAGCGGCGGGGTAGTGAATCGCCACGTTGATGACGATATCCTGACGGTTGTTGATTTCCTCTTCTTTGATACCGATAAAAGTCCGCAGGCGCAGGTTTTTGATGCGGATAACGGCATCCGGGTGCGATGGCATACAGGCTTTCTCCTTATTATTGCTGGCGTCATGATACACAAAGTTACGCAGGGCGCCCATCGGGTAAGCCATGCTGGCAGGAACATGCAATTTACCGATGTGACAGAAATCAGGTTTCGTTATATGTTCATTGAATTGCCACTCGCCGATGAGGATTTTATGGAACAGCCAGTGATAACCCTGTGGAGCGATGCCCACTTTCATAGCCCCTATGTGATGTCGGTCTATGTCGCCCTGAAGGAAAAAGGCCTGGCGTTTACTTTGCAGACAGTAGACCTTGCCAGCGGTCAGCATCTGCAGCCTGGCTGGCAGGGATACCAACTGACGCGTCGGGTGCCGGTGCTGGCGGTGCAGGAGTTTATCCTGAGCGAGTCATCGGCGATTGATGAGTACCTTGAAGAACGCTTTGCGCCGCCGGTGTGGGAGCGCATCTATCCGGTAGACCGGGAAAAGCGCGCCCGCGCCCGGCAAATTCAGGCGTGGCTGCGCAGCGATTTGTTGCCCATCCGCGAGGAGCGGCCGACGGAGGTGATTTTCTCCGGCGCCCGTATGCCGCCGCTCAGCGCCGCGGGTTGTCAGGCGGCGGAGAAATTTATCGCCCATGTTGAAACGCTATTGCCTGAGGGGCAGCAGAACCTGTTCGGCGAGTGGTGTATTGCCGATACCGATTTGGCGCTGATGATTAATCGTCTGGCGCTGAACGGCGACGCATTGCCGGCACGGCTGGAGGAATATGCGCAGTTCCAGTGGCAGCGGGCGTCGGTACAGCAGTTTGTGGCGCTTTCAGACCAGGTAAGCGGCTGAAGCGCGGCGAAAAATTCAGTATCATTCCCTTTCTGCGTCCTGAAGAGATGATGAGGTACCGGACAATGAAACTGATGTTTGCTTCGGATATTCACGGCTCATTGCCTGCCGCCCGGCGCATTGTCGAGCGCTTTAACACCAGCGGCGCGCAGTGGTTGATTATTTCTGGCGATGTGCTTTACCACGGCCCGCGCAATGCGTTGCCGCCGGGGTATGCGCCGGCGCAGGTCGCTGAGTGTTTAAACTCGCTGGCGGACAGGATTATCGCGGTGCGCGGCAACTGCGACAGCGAAGTGGATCAGATGATGCTGGCATTTCCGGTGACCGCCGACTGGCAGCAGATATTGCTTTCTGAGTGCCGTCTGTTTCTGACCCACGGGCATCTCTATAGCCCGGATAATTTGCCGCCGCTGCGTGCCGGAGACATTTTTATCTCCGGTCATACGCATATTCCGGTTGCACAGTGGCGTGATGGTATTGGATTATTTAACCCCGGCTCAGTGAGCATCCCGAAAGGGGGCTTCAGCGCCAGTTACGGGATGCTGGAAAACGGCACGCTGAGCGTGCGCGATCTGGCCGACGATCGGGTCATTGCTGAGCTGGTCATTCATCGTTAACTCACATTAACGCGCCGTTTAGAGCGCCCTGAAGAAGGTTTCCGCGATGGTGGAGCAGAGTGATTTTTCTGGCACGGAATGGGTGGACATTGTCAGCGAAGACAATGAAGTGATTGCGCAGGCGACCCGGGAGCAGATGCGCGCGCAGCGCCTGCGCCACCGTGCGACGTATATCGTGGTGCATGACGGGATGGGCAAGATTCTGGTGCAGCGGCGTACTGAGAGCAAAGATTTCTTGCCGGGCATGCTGGATGCTACGGCGGGCGGCGTGGTGCAGGCGGAAGAGGTGTTGCTCGATTCCGCTCGCCGCGAAGCGGAAGAGGAGCTGGGGATTGCCGGCGTTCCGTTTGCTGAACATGGTCAGTTCTATTTCGAAGATCAGCACTGCCGGGTGTGGGGCGGGTTATTCAGCTGCGTCTCCCACGGGCCCTTCGCCCTGCAGGAAGAGGAGATCAGCGAAGTTTGCTGGATGTCGCCAGAAGAGATAACTGCCCGCTGCGATGAGTTCACTCCGGATTCCCTGAAGGCGCTGGCGCTGTGGATGAGCCGTAACGCAAATAATGACAGCGTGCAGCCGGAATAAACCATCGGTTTATCACATTTCTGCGAACGATTCCCTCTTGCGGGGGAATCTTTTATTCCTCACCTGATTAATTTCCGCGAATATCCACGCCGACTGAATGTTTTTTCTGGTGGAAAGCATTGAGAAGATATATACATAATGAGAATGAAATTTCGCGTTACGTTGAATGCATAAATAATAGTGGCGTTTTTTAGATAATGTATTAGGAATTTTTTTATGGTTTATCTCCTGGTTGTTTTCTGCCGGAGCAGAGTTAATGAAGTTATTGCTTGAGTTATATATGTTTCTTATGGAGTCAGGTGTTATTCCTGGAACCGAAAATTCAATTGACCTTGTAAATTATTTTTTCTAAATTTATCGTTAGTTGATCGGGTAATACTTGATTGACTCGCAACGAGGGGAATTTATTTCATTTCTGAATATATATTCAGTTATGAATTTGTTATTGATATTTATCAAGTAAAGGACTTACTGATGGTATTTAAAAAAACGCTTTTGACTCTGGCGCTAACGGGCGCGTCGTGTTCAGTATTCGCCAACTCTGTAAATCTGGAAATAAAAGGTGAGTTAATTACTGCTGCCTGCCAGCCTTCTCTGGATAGTAATGTGGTTGATTTTGATAAAATTAATTTAAGTTCAATGCCCGACTCTGGTCAACATCTGGTGGATGCAAAAGATTTGAATCTGACTATCACCTGTGACAATCCGGCCAAAGTGTTATTTTCTGCGCTGGATAATAATCCTGAAAGCAGGGCTTCTGGTATTACTATTAAAGGGGAAGGCGGCACTAGTTTTCAGGGTGGATTGGGGAGAACGTCAACCGATGTTAAACTTGGCGCTTATTCTATTATAGTTGGTAAGGATGCTATTGCAGATGGGATTTCTTTACCCGTCATTGTCAGGGAGAGCTCTCTGGGAACAACTAACTGGGGTCAGTTAAGTGATGGGCTGTTAATGACTTTGGATAATAGCAGCAGAAAAAGAAGTTTTACCGTTGGTGAGATTAACGGTAGCACTACTCCTGTAGCATTTACAACAGCGACTTTTCCACTGAAAGTGCAGGTCGCGCTGCAGGATAAATCTATTCTCGGTAATGGGGTTACTGGTTCAAAGCTTAATGGTAGCACAACATTTTCTATTTCCTACCTTTAACTTCTGATGTGCTAAAGCTACCGGGAATACCCGGTAGCTTTATCGAAATAGTATTCTTTAGTATGTGTTTATTTGGGGGGGAGGTCTTGGGTTTGAATGGTGGTGTGATTTTTATTGAGTGAATTTTATTTTGCCAGATGGTTGCTATGAGACGGGTTGTCTCCTGAATGTCGCAATATTACAGTGTTTTTATATGTTGTCATGGAGGACAATACATGTTGCACGTTAATTTTTTTTCGGGTGTGATTTTATTTCTTTTTTTTAGTGTATTTTCTTTTTCTGTAGCAGCCGCAGGAGTAGTCCCGGAAGAAATTCTACTGAATATCGATGAAAAAAATATGGGGGGGCAGATTAATGTTAAAAATACAGAGCCTTTCCCGGTATTACTTTATACTCGCGTTGTTGACCTTCCTGAAGAAGATCGTTCTGTTAAATTACTGGTTACTCAGCCTGTCATTCGGGTTGAGGCTGGGCAGGTACAGCAGGTCAGGTTTATTCTGCAAACCAGGGGGGAGTTGAAAAGGGAACACCTGAAGCGCGTGATGTTTGAAGGGATACCGCCAGCGGACCAAACTGGTAATTATTTGACTATCAATATTCAGCAGGATATTCCTGTCATCATTCAGCCACGCTCCGTTCCGGTTAACCCAACTGCCTGGAAATTGCTGAAGTGGTCTATTAAAAACAGGCAGCTATCGGTAGAAAATCCTACCCGAAACATTATTCGGTTAAACCCCGGTGTAATTCTGCAACCTTCCAGTTATAAAGCCTCATTACCAAAAACTTATATTTTGCCTGGCGAAAAGATATTTGTGAATTTACAGCGAGATATTAAAGGGGACCAGCAGGTGAAATTTGTTCCCGGCGGACGCTATGGTGTTGACGTCGATTCATGGACGGCACAGTTGGTAAATTAATAATACGAATTAAAAATATGCAAATAAGCAATGTATTACGCCGGTGCAACGGCATTGTCAGCGGATTTGTTGCTTCACATGTCGTTATTGCCACGGTATATGCTGAAAGTGTGATTTTTAATACCAGCATTATTAATGAAAGAGGGCTGGACAGTAATATTGCTGATTACTTTTCCCGGGAGGCGCGTTTTCTTCCGGGGAGACACTTAGTGGCCTTACGCATCAACGGTAAGGAACGCGGAATGGTTCTGGCAACCTTTAACGATGAAGGTAATCTGTGCGCGGATGAGCAATTTCTTGCAGATGGCGGGCTGAAAGCTGAGAAGAGGTTTTCTGTCGCGACGCAAACTAAAAATAGTTGTCCGGATTATCGCGAGATGTTTGACGGGGTCCAGATTGTTCTGCTCCCTTCCAGGGAGCGAATTGACATGGTGGTACCGGCCGAAGCGATTGATATGCAATCCGGTTCATCCCGGGTATATACCCGGGGAGGGGTTGCCGGGATGATGAATTATTCCTTGTTCACCCTGTTAAATCACTATTCTGGAGAGGTATCTCGCTACTCTCAGGCCTCTCTGGAAGGAGGTGTTAATATGGGGGACTGGTTACTGCGCAGTCGCCATATTATGACGGATAACGATGGCAAACGGCAGAATGAATCTCAATATACTTATGTGCAGCACACGTTTGTTGACCATAAAAAGTCGATACAGGCCGGAGAGATTAATGCCAGAAATACGTTGTTGGCGATCCCGGCCATCCTTGGTGCTCAGTTAGTTCCTGAGGAGGCGCTTAATGCTGATAGCGGCTCTGGCGTTGTTGTGGAAGGGATGGCCTCTACGAACCAGGCTCGAGTAGAAATATGGCAGTCAGGGCAGTTGGTTTATTCAACGATGGTGACCGCCGGACCGTTTCGTTTTGAAGATGTTCCGGTAAACAGTATTTCCACCAATCTGGATGTTAAGGTGGTGGAGGCGGATGGTCGTGAGCACCATTTTGTTGTTCCGGCGGCGGCATTGACGGGTAAGCGACCCGCCAGGGCGAAAGGAATGAGTATCGCTCTGGGAAGAGTGCGGGATATGGAAAGCGATTACGACATGCCGATAGTACTCTCGGCGAGCAATGCATGGACATCGGGCTTACGCAGTAAAGTCAATGTGGGAGGGCTTCTGTCCCGGCGTTACCAGTCCGCTGGCACAGAGCTGTCATTTCAGGTGTCGAGTTTTCTACGGTTGAGTGGTCGGTTCAGTTTCAGTAATGATGATTATGGCCATCGTCGGGGAGCTGGAACCGAGATCTCCGCTTTTCTGGCTTTAGCGGACAATACCAGTATTTTTGCCACATCGACTCAGCGTAGTAAGAATTATCGGGATCTTGCTCAGGCATTAAATAAAAACGCAACGGTGTATCAAAAAGATTATTCTGTCGGTATTTCCTGGTCGGAGGATTTATTGGGCACATTGGCTTTCAGTTATTTAATGAGTGAGGGGCGCAATGACGATGATGATTCGCAATCAACGATGGTGTCATGGAGTAAATCATTTAAACGCGCCAGTGTGACAGCATCCTGGAATCGTCAAGTGAATAAAAGTGGCGACGATGTTTTTTATTTACACCTGAGTATCCCTTTTGAGAACCGCAGTATCGGGAGTTACATCAGGAAAGATGGCGTTAATCATCGATATGGTCTGCAGGCGGATGGCAACATCAGCGAGAATTCCCGCTATAGTTTGTCTTATGATCGAGACTGGCAGCAAAAAAATGATAGCTTCAATGGGAGTATTTACAGCAATTTTCATTATACCCGTCTGAATATTAATGCTGGTACAGCGCAGCACTATCGTAATTATGGCGTGTCATTAAGTGGTGGGGTTGTTGCGCACGACAAAGGAGTGACATTCTCGCCTTATGCTGTGAAGGATACTTATGCGGTAGTATCTCTGGGATATCCATTACGAGGTGTAGAAATCGCTACACCGCAGGGTCCTGTCTGGACCGATGCGAAAGGGCAGGCGATTGTTCCCGCATTACCAGAATACCGTCGGGCCAGGATTGAAATTAACAACGCGACACTGCCGGGTAATATTGAAGTCGGGAATGGTACCCGCGTTATTGCTGCCGGATATGCTTCAGTCGGTAAGGTGGAATTCAGGGTGCTGGAAGTGAATCGCGCGGTGATTAAAGTGCAGCATGCCGATGGTTCTCCCGCAGCGCGTGGTTCTCTGATTCAGGATGAGAAAGGCAACTATGTGGTGACGGTGGTTGATGATGGTCTGGCCTTCGTGAATAACCTCTCTCAACTTAAAGCACTGTATCTGGCAGGACAGGGAGGACAGCGCCGCTGTCGGATCGATTATCGTCCTGAGCAGGAGTCCGATCCGCAAGCGTTTTATGCACGTTATCAGGGAGTATGCCAATGACTCTTTTTTCAGGGCAATACCGTTTGCCTGCTTTTTGCTTACTGATGTTATTCACTATAGTGCAACCGGTACATGCCGATGATGAGTGCCGGATGGCGGTGTCACAGCCATCAATTCAATACGGCAAAATTGTCTGGGGTGATGTTGTTAAAAATCTTCAGGGAAATTTTCGGCTGTCTGAGAAGGAGATTCAGGTTTCTATTGTTTGCCCTTCTCCACGGCGGGTAGGCGTTTTTTTTACCGGCGATGCGGATTCGCGGGGAGAATTTCGTTTTACAGCCAGAAGCAATGTGTTGATAGCTGTAACAAATATGATGGTCGATGGACAAACGCGCCAGATAGTGAAAATGCGCACGCCAGGACAACTGGCGCTTTCGGGTGCGCCGGTCAGCGCTGTATCACTGCTTAACCAGGAAGGGGTAGCGCCGGTGGAGCACGATACTGTTATCGCGGGACAGAACATCAGCTTTGTTGTCCGGGTTCAACCCAATATGGAGCAAAGCGACTTTCGGGTCAGTAGTCCGGAGCAAGTCGCAGCACAGATTTCTCTGAGGCTGGAAACGCGGGAATAGCAGAGGACCGTAACTGACCAAATGAACGGGAAAGAGGCGGCCAGTTAGACTGGCCGCCATTGTTGTCACAGTAAGCAGACAATGCGCCGCAGCAGGCGAATGCGCGGCTCAATAGAGGCGATTTCCAGGTACTCCGCCGGGCTGTGAAATCCGCCGCCAATTGGGCCCAGCCCGTCGATGGTGGGAATGCCCAGCGTAGCGATATGGTTAGCGTCGCTGCCGCCGCCGACCGCCTGCCAGGTGATATTGATCGCTTCCCGCTCACCGGCGCGTTCAACCAGCGCCATCAGCTCTTCAGTACCGGCGCCCGGCGTCATGGCCGGGGTGTGGGACATGCAGGACAGATGGGTGGTAACCCCGTCAAGATATCCTTTTTCGCACAGCGCCCGGAGCGCCGCATCGACCCGGGTGTGTTCCTCATTGTTCCAGAAACGCACGTCGAGATCGGCGCAGGCGTGGGCGGCGACCACATTCGGCGCATCACCGCCGCTGATGACGCCGACATTCAGGGTCGTGCCCTGCCGGGTATCGGCCAGCGCATTGACGGCAAGGACGGCATTGGCCAGCGCCGTGATGGCGGAGCGGCCTTTTTCCGGCTCATTACCGGCATGGGCGGCCACGCCGCTAAAGGTCAACCGGTAGTGGGCCATGCCTTTACGCGCTTTCACCAGAGAACCGTCGACCCGGGCGGCTTCGCAGACCAGGGCGACGCTGGCGCGCTGCGCCAGTTGGCCAATCCATTCGCGGGAATGAACCGAGCCGGTCTCTTCATCCGGGTTCATGGCAATAGCGATGGAAAGACGCGCCAGCTCTTCCGGCGGCATATCGCGCATTGCCCAGAGAATATTCAGCAGGCCGGACTTCATATCCGACGCGCCAGGCCCATAGAGACGCTGCTCGTCATGGGTCAGCGGGCGCTGCGCCACAGTACCCGGCGGAAAGACGGTATCCATATGGCCGACCAGCAGAACATCGAAACGTTCGGCATCTGGCTTATTGGTGACCAGCAGGCCCGGACCGACTTCTTCGCCCAGGTTGACGGTGCGGGTATGCCAGCCTGCGTCTCGCCACAGTTCGTCGAGAATAGCGGCGATTTTCGCCACCCCGGCAGGGGTTCGGGTACCACAGTCCTCATTAACCAGCAGGCTGAGCTCTTTGATGTATTGTTGCAGATCCATTCGACATTCCTTTTGCTTCAGATAATGACGCGCATAAGCAGCATGGCGAGCATGGCATTGATGACGGAAATGATAATCATCGCCGGGATGCGCCGGGCGTTGGTGCCGATAACCCCAAGAATGCGCCCGAGGTACTGTACCTGGGAACCCATCAGGTAAATCGCCGGCGCCAGAATAGCCAGATGCTCCCCGGTCAGGACGCCTTTATCAAACAGCCCGATGGCCACGCCGACGCCGCCGCCCATCGACATCCAGCCGCCAATCAGCACCGCGGCGGCTTCGCCCGGCAGGCCGAACAGGCCCATCACCGGGGCGAAAAGGGTCCCCATGGCGTCCAGCGCGCCGGTAATGTTCAGCGCTTTTATGATAATGAACGCCATCACCACATTGGGCAGGGTGCTGGTGGTAGCGATATTCCAGCCCTTGCGCGCGCCTTCGACAAAGATATCGGTAATGACCGGGTTAGAGGTGGGTGCGCTCATGATGTTTCTCCCTGTGAAGTGGTGGTGTCAGTTTTCTTTCCCGGGGCGACGCTTAGCCACAGCCGCATCAGGTTGGCGCCAACGATTTTCATGATAAACATCACGGCGATACAGGCGCCGATGGAGGTGGGAACCACTGTGGAGCCATCGACGGCGATAAGGGTAAAGATAATGGCACCGGAGGAGAAAAAGTTGGTAATCATGGCGCCGGCGGAAAACTGGAACATGGCGAAAATGTCTTTTTCTTTTTCGCTAATCACATTCTCATCGGCAAGATTGCGGGTCAGGGAAGCGCCGACATCGGTGCTTTGCAGGCTGCCGATCAGAGCCAGTCCGGTGGCGCCGGGGATACCCATCAGCGGACGCAGCAGTGGCGTCAGTAGTTTGCGCGCCGCCCGCAGCGCGCCATAGTGCTCCAGGACATTAATCATCCCGAGGGCAAACATTACCGCCGGAATCAAGCCCAGGGCGAACAGAAAACCGTCCATGGCGCCGTGGCCGCCCGCACCGCGGAAAGCGCTGAAGGCGGTTTCCAGCTGGCCGTCGTTGGTACTGACTTTACTGACTACTTTCCCGAAGGCGCCGTTAAGGGTGGTGAAATCAAAAACGCCGTACCATTCTTTGCCGCCTAACAGGCCGGAAAAAAAGACTGCGGCAAATGCCAGTGAAAACCAGGCGCCGGGGCCGACTTTCTCCTGACGGGGGGTTAATGGATTATCCATTTTTTATAATCTCCTGAGTGATTGAACTTCCAGAGGGATAAAATATTTTGATGGTTATGGCGCGGGAAAAGATGATGAAAATCAAAGGTGATACCGGGCCAGGATGCCGCGATTGGGTTATGTGATACAGGTCGTTAAAAATTTTAGAAAACTCTTAAGTAAGCATAGCGTGCTAATTTTTTGTGGTGAAAAAATGACCTGTTCAGGAGAAAAATAAGAAAAAGAAAATCGCTGATAGATGAATGCGCTATTGACTTAGCGTCGCCGTAGCGGCGAAAAAAATGCCGGCGCAGTTGGCACTGGCCGGCATTGATGACCAGCTAAAACCCGCTTACATCTGGGTCGCCTGAATCGCGGTCAGCGCAATGGTGTAGACAATATCGTCTACCAGCGCGCCGCGGGACAGATCGTTCACCGGCTTACGCATGCCCTGTAGCATCGGCCCGATGGAGATCAGGTCGGCGGAACGCTGTACCGCTTTGTAAGTGGTGTTGCCGGTGTTGAGATCCGGGAAGATAAACACCGTGGCGCGACCGGCAACCGGTGAGTCCGGCGCTTTGGATTTCGCCACATCAGCCATCACCGCGGCGTCGTACTGCAGTGGGCCGTCGATCATCAGATCCGGACGTTTCTCCTGGGCCAGACGGGTGGCTTCACGCACTTTCTCGACGTCACTACCCGCGCCGGAGGTACCGGTGGAGTAGGAAAGCATCGCCACGCGCGGCTCAATGCCGAACGCTGCCGCGGAATCCGCTGACTGAATGGCGATTTCCGCCAGTTGCTCCGAGGTCGGATCCGGATTGATGGCGCAGTCGCCGTACACGTAAACCTGTTCCGGCAGCAGCATAAAGAACACCGAGGAGACCAGCGAACTGCCGGGGGCGGTTTTGATCAACTGCAGCGGCGGGCGAATAGTGTTGGCCGTGGTATGAACCGCGCCGGACACCAGACCGTCCACTTCGTCCTGCTCCAGCATCAGGGTGCCGAGCACCACATTGTCTTCCAGCTGTTCGCGGGCGACGGTTTCGGTCATGCCCTTGTTTTTACGCAGTTCGACCAGGCGGGCAACGTAGCTTTCACGCACCACTTCCGGGTCGACGATTTCGATACCGGTACCCAGTTCAACACCCTGGGCCGCCGCAACGCGGGTGATCTCGTCCGGGTTGCCGAGCAGCACACAGGTTGCGATACCGCGCTCGGCGCAGATCGCCGCCGCCTTGACGGTACGCGGCTCGTCGCCTTCCGGCAGCACTACGCGTTTGCCGGCTTTGCGCGCCAGTTCGGTCAACTGGTAGCGGAATGCCGGCGGAGACAGGCGGCGACTGCGTTCGGAAGAGGCGGACAGCGAGTCGATCCATTCGCTGTTGATGTAGCCGGCCACATACTCCTGCACCTTCTCAATACGCTCGTGGTCGTCCACCGGGACTTCCAGATTAAAGCTCTGCAGGCTCAGAGAGGTTTGCCAGGTGTTGGTATTGACCATAAATAACGGCAGGCCGGTGGCGAAAGCGCGTTCGCACAGTTTACCGATACGGGCATCCATTTCGTAACCGCCGGTCAGCAGAATGGCGCCGATCTCCACGCCGTTCATGGCGGCGAGGCAGGCGGCGACCAGTACGTCAGGGCGGTCGGCGGAGGTCACCAGCAGGGAACCCGGGCGGAAATGCTCCAGCATGTGCGGGATGCTGCGCGCGCAGAAGGTCACGGATTTGACGCGGCGGGTTTTGATATCACCTTCGTTAACCACGGTGGCTTTCAGGTGGTGAGCCATATCGATAGCGCGGGTGGCAATCAGATCGAAGCTCCACGGAATACAGCCCAGCAGCGGCAGCGGACTGGCCTGCTGCAGCTTCTGCGGATCGATGTTGACCACTTTGGCTTTCGAAGAGTCATCGAAGATCTCCGACAGATCCGGGCGAGTACGGCCCTGCTCGTCTACCGGCGCGTTCAGCTTATTGATGATAACGCCGGTGATATTGGCGTTTTTAGCGCCGCCGAAGCTGCTGCGGGTCAGTTCAATACGTTCTTTGAGCTGTTCCGGCGTATCGGTGCCCTGGGACATCACAAAAACGATTTCCGCGTTCAGCGTTTTGGCGATTTCGAAGTTCAGGGACTGGGCAAACTGATGTTTACGGGTTGGCACCAGGCCTTCCACCAGCACCACTTCGGCGTCTTTGGTGTTTTCATGGTAGCGAGCGATGATCTCTTCCATCAGCACATCTTTTTGATTGCTGGACAGCAGAGATTCGACGTGGCTCATCTTCAGCGGCTCTGCGGCGGGCAGGGAAGAGTTGTTGCGCACGATAGTGGTCGTCTGATCTGGCGCATCGCCGCCGGAGCGCGGCTGGGCGATGGGCTTAAAGACGCTCAGGCGAACGCCTTTACGTTCCATAGCGCGGATAACCCCGAGGCTGACGCTGGTCAGACCGACGCTGGTTCCGGTAGGAATGAGCATAATTGTACGGGACACGATGTAACCTCTCTCGTTAACGTCAGAACGGTTTCTGGCGTGACGTAAAACAACACCGCCAGCGAGGCTGGCGGTGGAGAAATCAGGCCGTCAGGCGGGATGCGTCCTGAGCGATAACCAGCTCTTCGTTGGTCGGAATGACCATGGCGAGGGTGGTGCCTTCCTTGTTGATAAAGCCGGACTTGCCGAAACGGGCGGCGAGGTTACGTTCATGGTCGACGTCAAAGCCGAGCACGCCCAGTTTGTCCAGCGTCAGCTCGCGCACCATGGCGGCGTTTTCACCGATTCCGCCGGTGAACACGATACCGTCAAGGCGGCCATCCATCAGCGCGGTGTAGGAGCCGATGTATTTGGCCAGACGGTGACAGTAAACATCCATCGCACGCTTCGCGTCGGCTTTGTCGTGGTAGTTATCTTCCACATAGCGGCAGTCGCTGGTCACTTCGGTCAGCCCCTGCAGACCGGACTCTTTGGTCAGCAGCTTGTTGATCGCGTCAACGCTCATGCCCAGAGTATCGTGCAGATGGAAAATAATCGCCGGGTCGAGATCGCCGGAGCGGGTACCCATCACCAGACCTTCCAGCGGGGTCAGACCCATAGAAGTATCGACGCACTGGCCGTTACGGATAGCGGAAACCGAACCGCCGTTGCCCAGATGGCAGGTGATGATGTTAACCTCTTCCACCGGCTTGTTGAGCATTTTGGCCGCTTCCTGGGTCACATAGTAGTGGCTGGTGCCGTGGAAGCCATAGCGACGGATACCGTGTTCTTTATACAGTTTGTACGGCAGGGCATAGAGGTAAGATTCTTCCGGCATGGTCTGGTGGAACGCGGTGTCAAATACCGCCACGTTTTTGGTGGCCAACTGCGGGAATGATTTCAGCGCTTCATCAATACCGATCAGATGCGCCGGGTTGTGCAGCGGAGCGAACGGCGCCGCGTCTTTAATACCCTGAATGACCGACTCATCGATAACCACCGAGCGGGTGTATTTCTCACCGCCGTGAACAATACGATGGCCGATAGCCGTCAGTTGAGCAGACAACGCCGGTTTCTGTGCCAGGATCTTATTAACGATGAAGTTCAGGGCTTCACTGTGGGCTGCGCCGGCGCCCAGTGCGGCTTCTTCTTTGTTGCCGTCCATTTTCCACTTAATGCGCGCTTCCGGCAGGTGGAAACATTCGGCTAAACCAGAAAGGTACTCGTCACCGTTTACTGCATCGATAATAGCGAATTTCAGTGAGGAGCTACCGCAGTTCAGAACCAGTACTAACTTACTCGACATGGAAGTACCTATTTTTGATACGTGGCTAAAAAAACGTCAGTTAGTCTTTCAGCGTAGCGCATGATGACGCTGACATTTATGATTAACATCATCCCTGAACTGCTTTTCAGGCATGATGTAAGAAATACTCATGAGTTTACGCCATTTTGTGTGAATTTCAGACAGCGGCGTTATATGCGATAATTTGACGGCGCATAGATCTTCGGCTACGACCATCTTTTGGCTGGCACAGGATACCCGATCGAGGGCCGCCGTGACAAAATATTTTGAACGTTGTTATCAGTAGTTGTTATCTTGCACAAAAATTTTATTTTTTATATGTGAAGTTGAGGTAAAGCCATGTCGAACTCCCCTGAAGCGCCAGTAAGCTGGTTTAGTCTGTTTCGCAGAGGGCAGCATTACGCGAAGACGTGGCCGATGGAAAAACAGCTGGCCCCGGTATTTATCGAAAATCGCATTATCCGCGCCACCCGTTTCGCTATCCGCTTTATGCCGCCGGTCGCGGTTTTCACTTTAACCTGGCAGATTGCGCTGGGCGGCCAGCTCGGGCCGGCGGTGGCGACGGCGCTGTTTGCCGTCAGTTTGCCGATGCAGGGGCTGTGGTGGTTGGGTAAACGTTCCGTCACGCCGCTGCCGCCTTCGGTGCTGCAGTGGTTTTATGATGTGCGTAGTAAACTGCAGGAGGCAGGCCAGGCGCTGGCGCCGCTGGAGCGCAAGCCGGATTACCAGGCGCTGGCGGATACGCTGAAGAAAGCCTTCCGGCAACTGGATAAAACGTTTCTCGACGATTTGTGAGTTCAGCCGATGGCGGCGTCAGGCAACGCTATTCGCCTCTGATGAGATGCTAACCGGCCGCCAGCCCGCTTGAAGGATCCCCTGTATAAAAGGCATAGTGAAGGCAATTGATTGAGCGCCCCCGTGGCGGTTTTCTTTTTCAGCAGGCCAGGCCTGCCTACAGGAGTCAAAAATGGAAATGACCAATGCCCAGCGTCTGATTTTGTCGAATCAGTACAAAATGATGACCATGCTGGATCCGGATAACGCTGAACGCTATCGTCGCCTGCAGACCATCATTGAGCGTGGCTATGGGTTACAGATGCGCGAGCTGGATCGCGAATTTGGTCAACTGACCGAGGAAACCTGTCGCCAGATCATCGACATTATGGAGATGTATCATGCGTTGCACGTTTCGTGGACCAACCTGAAAGACGCGTCGCAATCCATTGATGAACGCCGCGTCACCTTTCTGGGCTTCGATGCCGCCACGGAAGCCCGTTACCTCGGCTATGTGCGCTTTATGGTTAATATCGAAGGCCGCTACGCGCATTTTGATGCCGGCACCCACGGTTTTAATGCCCAGACGCCCATGTGGGAAAAATACCTGCGCATGCTTAACGCCTGGCATGCCTGCCCGCGTCAGTATCACCTGAGCGCTAATGAAATCAATCAAATCGTTAACGCCTGAGGCGGGGGCAGCCGTGAAGTGTAAAGGTTTTTTATTCGATCTCGACGGGACGCTGGTCGACTCGCTGCCGGTGGTGGAGCGCGCCTGGCGCCAGTTCGCCGATCGGCACGCAATCTCCCATGATGAGCTGCTGGCATTTATCCACGGTAAACAGGCGATAACCTCAATTCGCCATTTTCTTGCCGGTCAGTCCGAAGAGGCTATCCAGCGCGAGTTTCTGGCGCTGGAGAAAGTGGAATCAGAGGATACCGACGGTATTACCGCGCTCCCGGGCGCTATTGCACTGCTCGAAACGCTCAACAGTATTGGGGTGCCGTGGGCGATTGTGACCTCGGGTTCTGTGCCCGTGGCGACCGCGCGCCGCCGCGTCGCTAATCTGCCGATGCCGGAAGTGCTGGTCACCGCCGAGCGCGTTCAGCGCGGTAAGCCGGAGCCGGACGCTTATCTGTTGGGCGCCGAACTGCTGGGGCTCAGTCCGCAGGAGTGCGTGGTGGTGGAGGATGCGCCGGCAGGCGTCGCCTCCGGTCTTGCCGCCGGGTGCCGCGTCATCGCGGTTAATGCGCCCGCGGATACCCCACAGCTTGATAAGGTCGATCTGGTGATCAAACGGCTGGATGAACTGGCGGTTCAAAAATCAGCGAACGGGGATGTCATCATCACTAAAAATCGCTAATCTCATGATTTAGCCCTGCATTGTCAGGGCTTTTTTATGGCATCCTCCTCCTTACCCGTCATCTTAATCAAGGAAGCGTTGTGAACCGTGAACTGATCTGGGTGCTTACCCTGCTGCTCATTGCCGTGGTGTTATTCGCAACCAACAAAATGCGCATGGATGTCGTCGCACTGTTGGTGATCCTTGCTTTTGTGCTCAGCGGAACGCTGACGGTGAATGAAGCGTTTTCCGGTTTCAGCGATCCAAACGTTATTCTGATTGCCGCGCTATTTATCATCGGCGATGGTCTGGTGCGTACCGGCGTGGCCACTAAACTCGGGGCCTGGCTGGTGAGGGTGGCGGGCAGCAGTGAAGTTAAAATGCTGGTGCTGCTGATGGTGACGGTGGCCGGGCTGGGGGCGTTTATGAGTTCCACCGGGGTGGTGGCTATCTTTATTCCGGTGGTGCTTAGCGTATGCGCGCGCATGAAAACCTCTCCTTCACGTCTGATGATGCCGCTCAGCTTTGCCGGCCTTATCAGCGGGATGATGACGCTGGTGGCGACGCCGCCGAACCTGGTGGTCAGCAGCGAGCTGGTGCGCGAAGGGTTAAATGGTTTTTCTTTCTTTAGCGTTACGCCGATCGGGCTGATTATTCTGGTGTTGGGCATCGGCTATATGCTGGTGGCGCGCTATGCCCTGAAGGGCCAGGACGATATGGCCGGTAAGCAGGGGTGGCGGCGCAGTACCTTCCGGGATCTGATTAAAACCTATCGTCTGGCGGGCAGGGCGCGACGCCTGGCGATTCGCCCGGGTTCGCCGATGGTTGGGCGTCGTCTGGACGATCTGAAGCTGCGCGAGCGTTATGGCGCCTATGTTATTGGGGTTGAGCGCTGGCGCCGCTTCCGTAAGGTTATCGTCAATGTTAATGGGGTGACCGAATTCCGCGCCCGGGATGTGTTGCTGATCGATATGTCCGCCTCCGACGTGGATCTGCGCCAGTTCTGTAGCGAGCAGATGCTTGAGCCAATGGTGCTGCGCGGCGAGTATTTCTCCGAGCAGGCGCTGGACGTGGGAATGGCGGAAGTGGCGCTGATCCCTGAGTCGGAACTGACGGGTAAAACGCTGCGACAAATCGGTTTTCGTAGCCGCTATGGTTTGAACGTGGTGGGAATGAAGCGTAATGGCGAAGCCATCTCCGGGGCGCTGGCGGATGAGCCGGTTTTGCTGGGCGATATCCTGCTGGTGGTTGGTGACTGGAAACTGATCAGCCAGTTAGGGCAAAAGAACAGCGATTTTCTGGTGATGAACCTGCCGGTGGAGGAGGGGGAAGCCTCGCCGGCCCACAGCCAGGCGCCGCACGCCATTTTCTGCCTGGCGCTGATGGTGGCGCTGATGCTCACCGATGAGATCCCCAATGCTATTGCCGCGATTATCGCCTGCCTGCTGATGGGTAAATTCCGCTGCGTCAGCGTGGAGAGCGCCTATAAGGCTATCCACTGGCCAAGCATTATTTTGATTGTCGGGATGATGCCTTTTGCGCTGGCACTGCAGAAAACCGGCGGGGTCGATTTAATTGTGCGTGGGCTGATGGATGTGGGCGGCGGACATGGACCGTACATCATGATGGTCTGTCTGTTTGTACTATGCGCCACTATCGGGCTGTTTATCTCTAATACCGCGACGGCGGTGCTGATGGCGCCGATCGCGCTGGCGACGGCGAAAACCATGGGGGTATCCCCGTATCCCTTCGCGATGATTATCGCGATGGCGGCTTCGGCGGCATTTATGACGCCGGTGTCGTCACCGGTCAATACCCTGGTGCTGGGGCCTGGTAATTATAAATTCAGCGATTTCGTTAAGATTGGCGTGCCATTTACCATTATTGTGATGGTGGTGTGCGTGCTGATGGTGCCGCTATTGTTCCCCTTCTGATCTCTGTCGCCAGACCGCCTCGCGCTGAGGCGGTCCGTTTTATCAGAGCGGCGAATCCTGACTAATCTCGTCCAGCGACAGGTGGAAACTGGGTACAAACACGTCCATGAAGTAGTCCATTTCCGGGCTGCGCCGATCGGCCAGGGTTTTTTCCAGCCGGCCTTTGGCGAGCAGAAATTCGTTATTGCCCGCCGATAATTCCTCAAGACATTTCAGGTACGCGCACAGCGCATCAGCCTGTTTGACGAGCGCTTTTTCATCCTCGCTGTACTGCTGCTCATCGATCAGCGGTTCAAAAATATCACGCAGCGCATCCGGTATCATCTCGATCAGTTTTTGCTGGGCGATTTTTTCTATCGCTTTGTATTCATGGGCGATCTGGGTATTAAAATATTTTACCGGCGTGGGTAAATCCCCGGTCAGCACTTCGCTGGCATCGTGGTACATCGCCAGCAGCGCGATACGCTCCGGGCTGACGCTACCGTTAAACAGGCGGTTTTTTATCGCCGCCAACGCATGGGCGACCATGGCGACCTGCAGGCTATGCTCGGAAACATTTTCAGTACGCACATTGCGCATCAGGGGCCAGCGATTGATCAGTTTCAGACGGGAAAGATGGGCGAAAAAATGGCTCTGATTCATGGTGCACTCTGTTTTTACCGCATGGGAAAACTATTGTGCGGCGAGAAGGGGGGAAGATGCAAATTCTTCCCCCGCAGAGCGTTATTGATGGTAACCGGACAGGAAGTTGCCGAATTTACCAATTGCGGCTTCCAGATCGTCGAGCCGCGGCAGGGTCACGATACGCACGTGATCCGGCCATGGCCAGTTGAAGGCGGTGCCCTGGACCAGCAGGACTTTTTCCTGTAGCAGGAAATCCAGCACCATTTTCTGGTCGTCGTGGATATTGAAGCGTTTCGCGTCAATTTTCGGGAACATATACAGCGCGCCCTGGGGTTTCACACAGGAAACGCCGGGAATATCGTTAATCAACTCCCAGGCGCGGTTGCGCTGCTCATAAAGACGGCCGCCGGGGATGATGAACTCACTGATACTTTGATATCCCCCCAGCGCGGTCTGAATGGCGTGCTGAGCGGGAACGTTGGCGCACAGGCGCATTGAGGCGAGCATCTCCAGTCCCTCAATGTAACCTTTGGCGTGTTTTTTCGGTCCGCTCAGCACCATCCAGCCCTGGCGGAAACCCGCCACGCGGTAAGTTTTCGATAATCCGTTAAAGGTGACGGTCAGCAGATCCGGCGCCAGCGCGGCGATTGAGTGGTGCTGCGCGTCGTCGTAAAGGATTTTGTCGTAAATTTCGTCGGCGAAAATGATCAGGTTGTGCTGGCGGGCAATTTCCACGATCTCTTCCAGCAGTTCCCGTGAATACACCGCTCCGGTGGGGTTGTTCGGGTTGATGATGACAATCCCGCGGGTTCTCGGGGTAATTTTGCTGCGGATGTCGTCAAGGTCCGGGAACCAGCCTGCGGATTCGTCGCACAGGTAATGAACCGGCTTACCGCTCGACAGCGCGACCGCCGCGGTCCACAGCGGGTAGTCCGGCGCCGGCACCAGCATTTCGTCGCCGCTGTTCAGCAGCGCCTGCATGGACTGTACGATCAGTTCGGAAACGCCG
This sequence comes from Entomohabitans teleogrylli, assembly GCF_001484765.1. Taxonomy (GTDB): domain Bacteria; phylum Pseudomonadota; class Gammaproteobacteria; order Enterobacterales; family Enterobacteriaceae; genus Entomohabitans; species Entomohabitans teleogrylli. Next base: position 142,370 of record NZ_LLXO01000013.1, read on the forward strand.
TTGCCGATATAGATGTCTTCCACGGTCACATCGCGGATATCCCGGGCCTGGTAGTGCTGCATGATGGCTTTGCGGGCCGAGTAGAGCCCTTTTGAATCACAGTAACCCTGGGCGGTAGGCAGATTGCGGATAACGTCCACCAGGATTTCGTCCGGGGCGTCAAAGCCAAACGGCGCCGGGTTGCCGATATTAAGCTTCAGGACTTTATTGCCTTCTTCTTCCAGGCGTTTGGCCTCTTTCAGTACCGGGCCGCGGATGTCATAACAGACATTGTCGAGCTTGCTGGATTTTTCGATAGGAGACATGGATCTTTGACCTTATTGTGTAATTGCTGACTTCCTGCCGTGGAAGCGCATTGTTTTAAATTTACTCCTGTGACGCGAAGTTTTGAAGGTTGGTCAGGAGAAAAGTTGTTATCGGCTAACGAAGGTCGGTAAATTTTAGTGAGGCGATACCGGCTTAAGGGTAAACAGATATTCTGCTATTTTTATTATCCATAATATGATGTTCTGCGGCTGGCGACAGAGAGCGCCGGAAATGAAAAGCAATGAAAGTCAGGAAAATCTTTATCAGTTAATTATTATTGATGGCCGTAATTTACATTAGTAACTATAAACAGTTATCTACGGCTTTTTCGGAATCAATCATTAGCAGAGTTAATGAAATGTAGGGAATATTGGTTATTAATGTAATGAGTGAATGTGAGTGTAACCAGAGATTAGCTTTTATTGCTATGGGTGATGGATGATGTAGAAATTTGACAAAGAAGCAGCCCGGGCACTGAGATAAAAGGAGAATAAGATCAGATTATTCGTATAAAAACTTATCGTTTGATTAAATTTGCGCTAAGATAGCTGGCAAGTGCCCCTGCGGGTTGCGGTAAAACCCGGTGTACGATAAGGATATCCGGTGCGAGTTGAGTTAGCCTCCTCAAAGTATGAAAGGACACCTTCCATCTACTCTCTCCGGGATTCTTTAGATTTTCTTTACACCGAACGGCCATTAGTTAACAGGTAAAGAGGGAAAAAGTTTCCCCGACATTAATTTACAAAAGTGGCCGGATTTTAATTAATCTGACTGGCAGTTCAGAGAGAAAGTTTGTATGTTGGCAGTCGCGGCATATTATTCTCTGTAAGTTCGCAAAGACAATAAAAGTTGCTTGTCAGTAAACAATACGGCGAACGAAATATTGCGCAGGATGCCGTTAAGGCACAAGCAAAAACAGGCTGGATGCATGCTTCAAATGGAATTGCTTTATTTGTTAAAAATACTCTAACAACCCTTCAGGTTACAGAACGGATGCCACGCAGCGGCGCAGACATCCGTTAAAGGCAAAGCGTGGGTCGTCAGCGACGCGCCTGCGGCATGAAGGGATGGCGAGTATAGACACATAGCAACAGTACCGGGGCAGCTCCAGAATGAGCAACCTACGAGTGAATTAAATTATGATTAATGCTAATCGTCCGATACTCAATCTGGATCTTGATCTGCTAAGAACATTCGTCGCCGTGGCCGACTTGAACACTTTTGCCGCCGCCGCCGCCGCGGTATGCCGTACCCAGTCGGCGGTCAGCCAGCAGATGCAGAGGCTGGAACAACTGGTAGGGAAAGAACTGTTTGCCCGCCACGGGCGTAACAAACTCCTGACCGAGCATGGTATTCAACTGCTGGGGTATGCTCGTAAGATCCTGCGCTTCAACGATGAAGCCTGTACCTCCCTGATGTTTAATAACCTGCAGGGGGTGTTGACGATAGGCGCGTCAGATGAATCTGCGGATACCATTCTCCCTTATGTGCTGAATCGCGTAAGTTCCGTTTACCCCAAGCTGGCGCTGGATGTTCGGGTTAAGCGAAATCCGTTTATCATGGAAACGCTCAATCAGCAGGAGGTCGATTTAGTCGTTACAACTGCGAAATCGCCTGGTTCTCAGAGTATTGTGCTGAGGACATCGCCAACACTATGGTACTGTGCCGCGGATTACGTTTTCCTGAACGGGGAGTCTGTGCCGCTGGTGTTGCTGGATGAACCCAGTCCGTATCGCGATATGATTATTGAACACCTCAATGCCGCTAATATTCCCTGGCGCATTTCCTATGTCGCTTCCACGCTGGCCGCCGTACGCGCTGCTGTTAAGGCCGGTCTGGGCGTTACCGCAAGGCCGGTTGAGATGATGAGTCAGGAACTACGGGTGCTGGGGAAGTCCGATGGTCTTCCTTCACTGCCCGATACTCAGTATCTGCTGTGCCGCAGCCCCAGGTGCAACAATGAACTGGCGGAAGCGGTGTTTTTTGCCATGGAGAATACCGAGAGTCCTTACCATTATGTGGCATCAAACGGTGAGGGCGATAAAGGAATGTTAATCGAAGGGGACATTGAATAACCGCCAGATATCATATCGGTAGCAGGTTTTTCCCTTCTCTGTATAGCTGTAAAAAAAGGTCATCCGTGATGAAAAACATTGCGGGTGGCCTTTTTTTGTCGATCAATTACCCTTAGTATGTGAATTCCCGAATGAAACACTCAGTAATTACGAGGTAATCGTCTCATCTGGTGATTTTTTGCCCGAAAATGGCGCCAGGATCGGAGGTGGTAATGTTAAACAAAAATATGAAATGTTGTTTCTTTTTTATATGAATTAACAAAACCGTGTCCTGGATCAAAAAATTACTCCTTCGTGGGGGCAGGAATATACAACATTTCCTGCCAGAATAGGGGGACAAAGGAATGTTCCATGAGGTACGGACACGATTCAACTGGTCAACAATCCCTCTGAAATGAGAGCGATTTCATGACCGGCATGAAATGTTAAACAATTTGAGTTTTTGTAAACTAATGTGTGGTAACTTTTGTCAAAGTTGACAAAAGGTTATGGAAAGGAGTAAAACCCTCAACAAAATTGTTGCCTGTCTGAATTCTGGCGGCGGTTGTTACGGTTTCTCCTCCCTTTGTATCGATGCGGCGTTCACCTGCCAGTCAGAGCAGTGGATACAGCGCCGCTTTTGATGAGTAAGCAATGAGTATGTCTACATCCACTGAAGTTATTGCTCACCACTGGGCGTTCGCTATCTTCTTTATCGTTGCCATTGGTCTGTGTTGCCTGATGCTGGCCGGCGCCTGGTTTCTCGGCGGCAGGGCGCGCGGGCGCCATAAAAATACCCCGTTTGAATCCGGTATTGACTCTGTCGGTACTGCCCGCTTACGTCTCTCCGCCAAGTTTTATCTGGTGGCGATGTTTTTCGTTATCTTCGACGTCGAAGCCCTGTATCTCTATGCGTGGGCAACCTCCATTCGCGAAAGCGGCTGGGTAGGGTTCGTCGAAGCCGCTATTTTCATTTTAGTACTGCTGGCTGGTCTGGTTTATCTGGTACGCATCGGCGCTCTGGACTGGACGCCCGCGCGCTCACGTCGCGAGCTGGTTAACCATGACGCTACCCGCGTTACTAATCGTCATACGCAGTAAAAGCGAGGCAATAAGATGGACTATACGCTCACCCGCATAGATCCCGACGGTGAGAATGACCGTTATCCCCTGCAAAAACAGGAGATTGTGACCGATCCTCTGGAGCAGCACGTACACCGTAGCGTGTACATGGGCAAGCTCGAACATGCCCTGCACGACATGGTGAACTGGGGCCGTAAGAACTCAATCTGGCCGTATAACTTCGGGCTTTCCTGCTGCTACGTGGAGATGGTGACCTCGTTCACCGCCGTGCATGACGTAGCGCGTTTTGGGGCGGAAGTACTGCGCGCCTCGCCGCGCCAGGCGGACCTGATGGTTGTGGCCGGCACCTGCTTTACCAAAATGGCCCCGGTTATTCAGCGTCTTTACGACCAGATGCTGGAGCCGAAGTGGGTGATTTCCATGGGGGCCTGTGCTAATTCCGGCGGGATGTACGATATTTATTCAGTGGTGCAGGGCGTGGACAAATTCATCCCGGTCGATGTGTATATTCCCGGTTGCCCGCCGCGTCCGGAAGCCTATATGCAGGCGCTGATGCTGCTGCAGGAGTCGATTGGCAAAGAGCGCCGCCCGCTCTCCTGGGTGGTTGGCGATCAGGGGGTATACCGCGCCAACATGCAGTCAGAAAAAGAGCGCAAGCGCGGGGAACGCATTGCCGTTACTAACCTGCGAACACCAGACGAAATTTAATATGCGCCTGTGCATCGTGGGCAATCTCTTTGCAAACCAATAAATTATAGCGCGAAGCCACACCGCACAGTCACCAGAAACCATTTGCAATGGTGAACAATATGACCGATTTAACCGCGCAAGAAGCCGCTCAGCCAGCATGGCAGACCCGGGATCATCTTGATGATCCTGTGATTGGCGAATTGCGTAACCGTTTTGGGCCGGATGCCTTTACCATTCAGGCTACCCGCACCGGATTTCCGGTGGTGTGGGTGAAGCGTGAGCAATTGCTGGAAGTCGGCGATTTCCTGCGCAAACTCCCGAAACCGTATTCGATGCTGTTCGATCTGCACGGGATGGATGAGCGTCTGCGCACCCACCGCGCCGGGCTGCCGGCGGCAGATTTCTCTGTTTTCTATCACCTGATTTCCGTTGAACGCAACCGCGACATCATGCTGAAGGTGGCGCTGGCGGAAAACGATCTCAACGTGTCGACCTTTACCTCCCTGTTTCCTAACGCTAACTGGTACGAGCGTGAGACCTGGGAGATGTTCGGCATTACGTTTAAAGGCCATCCTCACCTGACGCGTCTTCTGATGCCGCCGACCTGGGAAGGACACCCGCTGCGTAAAGACTACCCGGCGCGCGCCACCGAATTCGATCCGTTTGTCCTGACGAAGCAGAAAGAAGATCTGGAAATGGAGGCGTTGACCTTCAAACCAGAAGACTGGGGGATGAAGCGCAGCAGTGAAAATGAGGACTTCATGTTCCTCAACCTCGGGCCGAACCATCCATCCTCCCACGGGGCATTTCGTATCATTCTGCAGCTTGATGGCGAAGAGATTGTCGACTGCGTACCGGATATCGGCTATCACCACCGCGGCGCTGAGAAAATGGGTGAGCGCCAGTCCTGGCACAGCTACATTCCCTACACTGACCGTATCGAATACCTCGGCGGCTGCGTCAATGAAATGCCGTATGTGCTGGCCGTAGAAAAGCTGGCGGGCATTGTGGTGCCGGAGCGCGTGGATGTTATTCGCGTCATGCTTTCCGAACTGTTCCGTATTAACAGCCACCTGTTGTACATCTCGACGTTCATTCAGGACGTCGGCGCCATGACGCCGGTGTTTTTTGCCTTTACCGACCGGCAAAAAATTTACGACGTAGTGGAGGCCATCACCGGTTTCCGTATGCATCCGGCATGGTTCCGCATTGGCGGCGTGGCGCACGATCTGCCGAAAGGCTGGGATAAACTGCTACGTGATTTTCTCGACTGGATGCCGAAGCGCCTGGACTCTTACGAGAAGGCCGCGCTGCGCAATACCATTCTGAAAGGCCGTTCTCAGGGCGTTGCCGCCTACACGGCGAAAGAGGCGCTGGAGTGGGGCTGTACCGGCGCGGCATTGCGCGCGACCGGGATTGATTTCGACGTGCGTAAAGTTCGCCCGTATTCCGGCTACCAGAACTTTGACTTTGAAGTACCGGTGGGCGGCGGCGTCAGCGACTGCTATACCCGCGTGATGCTGAAAGTAGAAGAGCTGCGCCAGAGTCTGCGCATTCTTGAGCAGTGCCTCAATAATATGCCGGAAGGCCCATTCAAAGCGGATCATCCGCTGACCACGCCGCCGCCGAAAGAGCGCACGCTGCAGCATATTGAAACCCTGATCACCCACTTCCTACAGGTGTCCTGGGGCCCGGTAATGCCGGCTAACGAATCCTTCCAGATGGTTGAGGCAACCAAAGGGATCAACAGTTACTACCTGACCAGCGACGGTAGCACCATGAGTTACCGTACCCGTATCCGCACTCCGAGTTATGCGCATTTGCAGCAGATCCCGGCCGTGGTGCGCGGCAGCCTGGTGTCTGACCTGATAGTCCATCTGGGTAGTATCGATTTTGTTATGTCTGATGTGGATCGCTAATTATGCACGAGAATCAACAACCACAAACCGAGGCTTTTGAGCTGAGTGCGGCCGAGCGTGAGGCGATTGAACACGAGAAGCACCACTACGAAGACCCGCGTGCGGCGTCCATTGAAGCGCTGAAGATCGTTCAGAAACAGCGTGGCTGGGTGCCGGACGGCGCCATCAACGCCATTGCCCAGGTACTGGGGATCCCCGCCAGCGATGTGGAAGGGGTGGCGACATTCTACAGCCAGATCTTCCGCCAGCCGGTTGGCCGCCACGTTATTCGCTACTGCGACAGCGTGGTGTGTCATATCACCGGTTACCAGGGGATCCAGTCCGCTATCGAAAGCCATTTAAAGATTAAACCGGGTCAAACCACGTTTGACGGCCGCTTTACGCTGCTGCCGACCTGCTGTCTGGGTAACTGCGACAAAGGGCCAACCATGATGATTGATGAGGATACCCACAGTCATCTGACCCCGGAAGCGATTCCTGAACTTCTGGAGCAGTACAAATGAAAACCATAACTCGTACTGCCGAGACTCACCCGCTTACCTGGCGTCTGCGCGACGATAAACAACCGGTATGGCTGGATGAGTATCGCAGTAAAAACGGCTATGAAGGGGCGCGTAAAGCTCTGACCGGCATGGAGCCGGACGCCGTGGTCAACGCGGTGAAGGACGCCGGGCTGAAAGGGCGCGGCGGGGCGGGCTTTTCCACCGGCCTGAAGTGGAGCCTGATGCCGAAAGACGAATCCATGAATATCCGTTACCTGCTGTGTAACGCCGATGAGATGGAGCCGGGCACCTATAAAGACCGTCTGCTGATGGAACAACTGCCGCACCTGCTGGTGGAAGGTATGCTGATTGGCGCCTTCGCCCTGAAAGCGTATCGCGGCTATATCTTCCTGCGTGGCGAATATATTGAGGCGGCCGACCATCTGCGCCGCGCCATTGCCGAAGCCACAGAGGCCGGGCTGCTGGGCAAAAACATTCTTGGTACCGGTTTTGACTTTGAACTGTTTGTCCACACCGGGGCCGGCCGCTATATCTGCGGCGAAGAAACCGCGCTGATCAACTCGCTGGAAGGGCGGCGCGCTAATCCGCGCTCCAAACCGCCGTTCCCGGCCTCCTCCGGCGCATGGGGTAAACCCACCTGCGTCAACAACGTGGAAACCCTGTGTAATGTTCCGGCGATCATCGCTAACGGTGTGGAGTGGTACCAGAACATTTCGCAAAGTAAAGATGCCGGCACCAAGCTGATGGGCTTCTCAGGCCGGGTGAAAAATCCGGGCCTCTGGGAGCTGCCGTTCGGTACCACCGCCCGGGAAATCCTTGAAGATTACGCCGGCGGTATGCGCGACGGACTGAAGTTTAAAGCCTGGCAGCCGGGCGGCGCCGGAACTGATTTTCTCACCGAAGCGCATCTCGATCTGCCGATGGAGTTCGAAAGCATCGGTAAGGCCGGGAGTCGACTGGGCACCGCGCTGGCCATGGCCGTGGATCACGAAATAGGTATGGTTTCGCTGGTGCGCAACCTGGAAGAGTTCTTCGCCCGTGAATCCTGCGGCTGGTGTACTCCGTGTCGCGATGGCCTGCCGTGGAGCGTGAAAATCTTGCGCGCCATTGAGCGTGGCGAAGGGCAGCCCGGGGATATCGAAACCCTGGAGCAACTGTGCCGCTTCCTCGGGCCGGGCAAGACCTTCTGCGCGCACGCGCCGGGGGCCGTCGAACCGCTGCAGAGTGCGATTAAATATTTCCGCGAAGAATTCGAAGCGGGCATTAAACAGCCGTTCAGCAATACCCATGCCATTAATGGTATTCAGCCGAACCTGTTGAAAACGCGCTGGTGATGCCCGCCGCCCGCCTGATGAGCATAACGGCGGGACGGTGATAAAAGAATTTTGATTAATGCCCGAAAAGTAACATTACCATTCACGCTGCGGCAGCGCATGCCGCCCGGCGTGAACGGTACAAGTTATTCGGGCCAACTGGAAGCATGCTGACTATGGCAACGATTCATGTAGACGGCAAAGAGTATGAAGTCAATGGGGCAGACAACCTGCTGGAGGCGTGCCTCTCCCTTGGGCTTGATATTCCTTACTTTTGCTGGCATCCGGCGCTGGGGAGCGTTGGGGCCTGCCGCCAGTGTGCGGTAAAGCAATACCAGAACGCGGAAGATACCCGCGGCCGCCTGGTGATGTCCTGTATGACCCCGGCGTCAGACGGTACGTATATCTCCATTGATGATGCGGAAGCGAAACAGTTCCGCGAAAGCGTCGTGGAGTGGTTGATGACCAACCATCCTCACGACTGCCCGGTATGCGAAGAGGGCGGCAACTGCCACCTGCAGGATATGACCGTCATGACCGGTCACAGTTTCCGCCGCTACCGTTTTACCAAACGTACCCACCGCAATCAGGATCTGGGGCCGTTTATCTCCCATGAGATGAACCGCTGCATCGCCTGCTACCGCTGCGTGCGTTACTACAAAGATTATGCCGACGGCACCGATCTCGGGGTTTACGGCGCTCATGACAACGTCTACTTCGGGCGTCCGGAAGATGGCACGCTTGAGAGCGAGTTTTCCGGCAACCTGGTGGAAATTTGTCCGACCGGGGTGTTTACCGATAAAACGCACTCTGAACGCTACAACCGTAAATGGGATATGCAGTTTGCGCCGAGCATCTGCCAGCAGTGTTCTATCGGCTGTAACACCAGTCCCGGCGAACGCTATGGTGAGCTACGCCGCATTGAAAACCGCTATAACGGTACCGTGAACCACTACTTCCTGTGCGATCGCGGCCGCTTCGGTTACGGCTATGTCAATCTTAAAGATCGCCCGCGTCAGCCGATTCAGCGCCGCGGCGACGATCTGATCCACCTCAACGCCGAACAGGCGATGCAGGGGGCGGCGGATATTCTGCGTCAGTCGAAGAAAGTGATCGGTATCGGCTCGCCGCGCGCCAGCGTCGAGAGCAACTTCGCGCTGCGCGAGCTGGTCGGAGCGGAAAACTTCTATACCGGGATTGCCGCCGGCGAGCAGGAGCGTCTGCAACTGATGCTGAAAGTGCTGCGCGAAAGCGGGGTGCATACTCCGGCGCTGCGCGACATCGAATCCTATGACGCGGTGCTGATCCTCGGCGAAGACATCACCCAGACCGGTGCCCGGGTGGCGCTGGCGGTGCGTCAGGCAGTGAAAGGCAAGGCCCGTGAAATGGCCGCCGCCCAGAAAGTGGCGGACTGGCAGATTGCCGCCATTATGAACATCGGTCAGCGCGCCAAACATCCGCTGTTTGTGACCAACGTCGACAGTACTCGTCTCGACGACATCGCCGCCTGGACTTACCGGGCGCCGGTGGAAGACCAGGCGCGCCTCGGATTTGCCATTGCCCACGCTCTGGATAACAACGCCCCGGCGGTTGACGACCTGAGCCGCGATCTGCAGGGCAAAGTGGATGTTATCGTGCAGGCGCTGGCGGGAGCCAAAAAACCGCTGATTATCTCCGGCACTAACGCCGGCAGTACTGCGGTGCTGCAGGCAGCGGCAAACGTCGCCAAAGCTCTGAAAGGGCGCGGCGCTGACGTAGGCATCACCATGGTCGCCCGGGCGGTAAACAGCGTCGGGCTTGGTATGATCGGCGGCGGTTCGCTTGATGCCGCGCTGGCCGAACTGGAAAGCGGCGCCGCGGATGCGGTTATCGTGCTGGAAAACGATTTGCATCGCCACGCCTCTGCGGCGCGGGTCGATGCCGCGCTGGCCAAAGCGCCGCTGGTGATGGTGATTGACCATCAGCGCACAGCGATTATGGAAAACGCGCATCTGGTGCTGTCCGCCGCCAGCTTCGCGGAAAGCGATGGTACGGTGATCAACAACGAAGGGCGCGCCCAGCGTTTCTTCCAGGTCTTCGATCCGGGCTATTACGACAGTAAGGCGGTGATGCTGGAGAGCTGGCGCTGGCTGCATTCGCTGCACAGCACCGTGGAAAACCGCGAGGTGGACTGGACCCAGCTCGATCATGTGATCGACGCCTGTATCGCCAGACTGCCGCAACTGGCAGGTATTAAAGATGCCGCGCCGGACGCCGCGTTCCGTATTCGCGGTCAGAAACTGTCCCGTGAACCGCACCGCTACAGCGGCCGTACGGCGATGCGCGCGAATATCAGCGTTCATGAGCCGCGCCAGCCGCAGGATAAAGACACCATGTTCGCCTTCTCGATGGAAGGTAACAACCAGCCGGATGCGCCGCGTTCACAAATCCCGTTCGCCTGGGCGCCGGGCTGGAACTCGCCGCAGGCGTGGAACAAATTCCAGGCGGAAGTGGGCGGCCATCTGCGCCACGGAGATCCCGGAGTGCGCCTGATCGAAGCCGCTGGCGGCGGGCTGGATTACTTCTCAGACGTGCCCGGCCATTTCCAGGCCGCGGAAGGCCAGTGGCGCATCGCGCCTTATTACCACCTGTTCGGCAGCGACGAGATGTCCCAGCGTTCGCCGGTCTTCCAGAGCCGTATGCCGCAGCCGTATCTGCGTCTGAACCCGGCGGATGCCGCCCGTCTGGGCGTTAACGCCGGCGCCAGAGTCTCCTTCAGCTATGAAGGGCAGACTGTGGTGCTGCCGCTGGAAATCTCCGGGGGGTTGACGGCAGGGCAGGTCGGATTACCGATGGGGATGCCGGGCATTGCCCCGGTGCTGGCCGGCGCCTGTCTCGATAATCTGCAGGAGGCTGCGCAATGAGTTGGTTAACACCGGATGTGATCGACATCCTGCTGAGCGTGCTGAAAGCGATTGTTATTCTGCTGGTGGTGGTCACCTGCGGGGCATTCATGAGCTTCGGCGAGCGCCGTCTGCTGGGTCTGTTCCAGAACCGCTACGGACCGAACCGCGTTGGCTGGGGCGGCTCGCTCCAGCTGGTGGCGGACATGATCAAAATGTTCTTCAAGGAGGACTGGGTACCGCGCTTCTCTGATCGCGTGGTATTCACCCTGGCGCCGATGATCGCCTTTACCTCGCTGCTGCTGGCGTTCGCGATTGTGCCGGTCAGCCCGAGCTGGGTGGTTGCCGATCTGAATATCGGCATCCTGTTCTTCCTGATGCTGGCCGGGCTGGCGGTTTACGCGGTGCTGTTCGCCGGCTGGTCCAGTAACAACAAATACTCCCTGCTGGGCGCGATGCGCGCTTCGGCGCAGACCCTGAGCTACGAAGTGTTCCTCGGTCTGTCGCTGATGGGCGTGGTGGCGCAGGCCGGCTCCTTTAATATGGCGGCTATCGTTGATAACCAGGCGCATCTGTGGAACGTCATTCCGCAGTTCTTCGGGTTTGTCACCTTTGCTATCGCCGGCGTGGCGGTGTGTCACCGTCACCCGTTCGACCAGCCGGAAGCGGAGCAGGAGCTGGCCGATGGTTACCACATTGAATACTCCGGGATGAAGTTCGGGCTGTTCTTTGTCGGGGAATATATCGGGATTGTGACCGTGTCCGCGCTGATTGTGACGTTGTTCTTCGGCGGCTGGCATGGCCCGTGGTTACCGCCCTTCATCTGGTTCGCGCTGAAAACCGCGTTCTTCATGATGATGTTCATTTTGATTCGCGCTTCATTGCCGCGTCCGCGTTATGACCAGGTAATGTCCTTCGGCTGGAAAGTGTGCCTGCCGCTGACGCTGGTCAATCTGTTGGTGACGGCGGCTGTCATTCTCTGGCAGGCGCAATAAGGGGTGAATAAACCATGACCTTGAAAGAATTAGTGGTGGGTTTCGGCACCCAGGTGCGCAGTATCTGGATGATAGGCCTGCATGCCTTCGCCAAACGTGAAACCCAGATGTATCCGGAAGAGCCGGTCTATCTGCCGCCCCGTTACCGCGGGCGTATTGTTCTGACCCGCGACCCGGACGGCGAAGAGCGCTGCGTGGCCTGTAACCTGTGCGCGGTGGCCTGCCCGGTGGGCTGTATTTCGCTGCAAAAAGCTGAAATGAAGGATGGTCGCTGGTATCCGGAATTTTTCCGCATCAACTTTTCGCGCTGCATTTTTTGCGGCCTGTGCGAAGAGGCGTGCCCGACCACGGCGATTCAGCTTACCCCGGACTTCGAACTGGGCGAGTTTAAACGCCAGGATCTGGTGTATGAAAAAGAGGACCTGCTGATTTCCGGCCCGGGTAAATATCCGGAGTACAACTTCTACCGGATGGCGGGGATGGCAATCGACGGCAAAGATAAGGGCGAGGCGGAAAACGAAGCCAAACCTATCGACGTCAAAGGCCTGTTACCTTAAGGAGTCAGGAATGGAATTCGCTTTTTATGTTTGCGCCCTTGTGGCCGTCCTGACCACCCTGCGGGTGATCACCCATACCAATCCGGTGCACGCTTTGCTGTATCTGATTGTTTCGCTGCTGGCGATCTCCGGGGTGTTCTTTGCGCTCGGCGCCTATTTCGCCGGTGCGCTGGAGATAATCGTGTACGCCGGGGCCATCATGGTGCTGTTTGTGTTCGTGGTGATGATGCTCAACCTCGGTAACTCGATTGTCGAGCAGGAACGCGAATGGCTCAAACCACAACTGTGGATTGGGCCTGGCATCCTGTCCGCGCTGCTGCTGGTGGTGATGGTTTACGCCATCCTCACTCTCAACGATCAGGGCATTGAAGGTAATGTCATTGACGCGAAACAGGTCGGTATTACGCTGTTCGGTCCATATGTTCTGGCCGTTGAGCTGGCCTCAATGCTGCTGCTGGCCGGTCTGGTGGTGGCCTTTCATATCGGGCGTGAAGACCGCAAGGGCGAAGTGCTCAGCAACCGTCCGGATGACGCCAAAAGAAAAACCGAGGAGCGCGTATGATCCCGTTACAACATGGACTGATCTTCGCCGCTGTCCTGTTTGTCCTTGGACTGACCGGGCTGGTGATCCGTCGCAACCTGCTCTTTATGCTGATTAGCCTTGAGATCATGATTAACGCCGCAGCGCTGGCGTTCGTGGTGGCCGGCAGTTACTGGGGGCAGCCGGACGGTCAGGTGATGTATATCCTGGCGATTAGCCTTGCCGCCGCCGAAGCCAGTATTGGCCTGGCGCTGCTGCTACAGCTTCATCGTCGTCGCCAGAATCTGAATATCGATTCAGTAAGTGAGATGCGCGGATGAATCTGCTCGCTTTAACTATTCTTTTGCCGCTGCTTGGCTATGTGCTGCTGGCATTTTCCCGCGGTCGCTGGTCGGAAAATCTGTCCGCTACCGTTGGCGTCGGGTCCGTGGGGCTGGCGGCGTTGGTTACTGCTTACGTCGGTATCGATTTCCTGAATCACGGCCGCCAGGCGTTTACCCTGCCGCTGTGGACCTGGATGTCGGTGGGTAATTTCAATATCGGTTTTAACCTGGTGCTGGACGGCTTGTCGCTGACCATGCTGTCAGTGGTTACCGGCGTTGGTTTTCTGATCCACATGTTCGCCTCCTGGTATATGCGCGGTGAAGAGGGCTATTCGCGCTTCTTTGCTTATACCAACCTGTTTATCGCCAGCATGGTGATTCTGGTGCTGGCGGATAACCTGCTGCTGATGTACCTCGGCTGGGAAGGGGTAGGGCTGTGCTCGTACCTGCTGATCGGGTTCTACTATACCGATCCGAAAAACGGCGCCGCGGCGATGAAGGCTTTCGTGGTCACCCGCGTCGGCGACGTGTTCCTCGCCTTTGCGCTGTTTATTCTCTACAACGAGCTGGGCACCCTCAACTTCCGGGAGATGGTCGAACTGGCGCCGGCGCACTTTGCTGACGGCAACCAGATGCTCGGCTGGGCGACGCTGATGCTGCTGGGCGGCGCGGTAGGTAAATCGGCGCAGTTGCCGTTGCAGACCTGGCTTGCCGATGCGATGGCGGGGCCGACGCCGGTTTCGGCGCTGATCCACGCCGCCACCATGGTGACCGCCGGGGTCTATCTGATAGCCCGTACCCATGGCCTGTTCCTGATGACTCCGGAAGTGCTGCATCTGGTCGGGATTGTCGGGGCGGTTACTCTGGTGCTGGCGGGTTTCGCGGCGCTGGTGCAGACCGATATCAAACGCGTGCTGGCCTATTCCACCATGAGCCAGATTGGCTACATGTTCCTGGCGCTCGGCGTGCAGGCGTGGGATGCGGCGATTTTCCACCTGATGACCCACGCGTTCTTTAAAGCGCTGCTGTTCCTCTCTTCGGGGTCGGTGATTCTGGCCTGCCACCATGAGCAGAACATCTTCAGGATGGGCGGTCTGCGTAAGTCGATTCCGCTGGTGTATATCTGCTTCCTGGTGGGCGGCGCCGCGCTGGCTGCGCTGCCGGTAGTGACGGCGGGCTTCTACAGTAAAGATGAAATTCTCTGGGGTGCGGCGGCCGGCGGCCACCATTACCTGATGCTGGCGGGTCTGGTTGGGGCGTTCCTGACTTCGGTATACACCTTCCGCATGATTTTCATCGTCTTCCATGGTGAAGAGAAGATCCACGCCCATGCCGGGAAAGGCATTACCCATCATCTGCCGCTGATTGTGCTGTTGGTGCTGTCTACTTTTGTCGGGGCGCTGATTACGCCGCCGCTGGCGGGTGTGCTGCCGGAAAGTCACTTCGGCCATGACGGTAAGATGGCGCTGGAGGTCACCTCCGGGGTGGTGGCGATTATCGGTATTCTGATTGCCGCAGGGCTGTGGCTGGGCAAACGTCGCCTGGTGGCGGCCGTTGCCGACAGCGGGCCGGGCCGTCTGCTCAGCACCTGGTGGTATAACGCCTGGGGCTTTGACTGGCTGTACGACAAAGTGTTTGTTAAGCCGTTCCTCGGCATAGCCTGGCTGCTGAAAAGCGATCCGCTGAATGCGCTGATGAACATTCCTGCGCTGCTTTCCCGCCTCGCCGGACGCGTTCTGGTGCTGAGTGAGAACGGCTATCTGCGCTGGTATGTGGCATCAATGAGCATCGGCGCCGTAGTGGTGCTGGCGCTGCTGATGGTACTGCGCTGAGTTGGCAGGAATTGAAGTGAATTTTCTCTTGTGAGAATGCGTTAAAAATCAGGTTCGGAAGGACAGGCGTTATCGGCGAAGCCAGACTGGGCGCCGCCTGCGCGCAGCAACCGCAGCGTACTGGAATACGTGAGGATTGCGAGCGCAGCCGGGGTTCAGTATGGCGAGTAAGATAGCCTGAGCCGGACTTTTACAAGGAATAATGACGGTCATGTTATTACCCTGGTTAATACTAATACCCTTCATCGGCGGATTCCTCTGCTGGCAAACTGAGCGTTTCGGCGTCAAGGTGCCGCGCTGGATAGCGCTGATTACGATGGGGCTGACGCTGGCCCTCTCCCTGCAGCTCTGGTTGCAGGGCGGGTACTCTCTGACCCAGGCGGCCGGTTTGCCGCAGTGGCAGTCCGAATTTATCCTGCCGTGGATCCCGCGCTTTGGCATCAGCATTCATCTGGCCATCGACGGTTTGTCGCTGCTGATGGTGGTGCTGACCGGTCTGCTTGGGGTGCTGGCGGTACTCTGCTCCTGGAATGAGATTCAAAAATATCAGGGCTTTTTCCACCTCAACCTGATGTGGATCCTCGGTGGGGTCATCGGCGTCTTCCTGGCCATCGACCTGTTCCTGTTCTTCTTCTTCTGGGAGATGATGCTGGTACCGATGTACTTCCTGATTGCGCTCTGGGGCCATAAAGCCTCTGACGGGAAGACGCGTATCACCGCCGCCACTAAATTCTTCATCTATACCCAGGCCAGCGGTCTGGTGATGCTGATCGCCATTCTCGGCCTGGTGTTTGTACACTACAACGCGACCGGGGAGTGGACGTTCAACTACCAGCAACTGCTGAAAACCCCGATGTCCCATACCGTTGAGTGGATGCTGATGCTCGGCTTCTTCATCGCTTTCGCGGTGAAAATGCCGGTGGTGCCGCTGCACGGCTGGCTGCCGGATGCGCACTCCCAGGCGCCGACCGCGGGTTCCGTCGACCTGGCGGGGATTTTGTTGAAAACCGCGGCTTACGGCCTGCTGCGCTTCTCGCTGCCGCTGTTCCCGAACGCCTCCGCCGAATTTGCGCCGATCGCTATGTGGCTGGGGGTTATCGGTATTTTCTACGGCGCCTGGATGGCCTTCACGCAGTACGATATTAAACGTTTGATCGCCTATACCTCAGTCTCCCATATGGGCTTCGTTCTGATCGCCATTTATACCGGTAGCCAGTTGGCCTACCAGGGGGCGGTTATCCAGATGATCGCCCACGGTCTGTCCGCCGCCGGTCTGTTTATTCTCTGCGGTCAGTTGTACGAACGTCTGCATACCCGCGATATGCGTCTGATGGGCGGGTTGTGGAGCAAGATTAAATGGCTGCCGGCGCTGTCAATGTTCTTTGCGGTCGCCACCCTCGGGATGCCGGGCACCGGTAACTTTGTCGGCGAATTTATGATTCTGTTTGGCAGCTACCACGTCGTGCCGGCCATTACGGTTATCTCCACCTTCGGTCTGGTGTTTGCTTCAGTCTATTCGCTGGCGATGCTGCATCGCGCCTATTTCGGCCAGCCGAAGAGCGACGCCGCCAGTCAGACGTTGCCGGGGCTGTCGCTGCGCGAAGTGTCGATTATTCTGCTGCTGGTGGTGCTGCTGGTGCTGCTCGGTTTCTACCCGCAGCCGATTCTGGATACCTCGCATTCAGCGATGAGTAATATCCAGCAGTGGTTTACCAGTTCAATTTCAACTACAAGGCCGTAATTCGCCATGACAATAACTCCTCAACAACTGATCGCGCTACTGCCGCTGTTGATCGTCGGATTGACGGTGGTGGTTGTGATGCTCTCCATTGCGTGGCGACGCGACCACTTTATTAATGCCACGCTGTCGGTCATTGGTCTGAACGCGGCGCTGCTGTCGCTGTGGTTTGTCGGCCAGGCGGGGGCGATGGACGTCACGCCGCTGATGCGGGTAGACGGCTACGCCATGCTGTACACCGGTCTGGTGCTGCTGGCGAGTCTGGCGACCTGCACCTTTGCCTATCCCTGGCTACAGGGCTACAACGATAACCGGGAAGAGTTTTATCTGCTGGTCCTGATTGCCGCGCTGGGGGGGATTCTGCTCGCCAACGCCAATCATCTGGCGGCGCTGTTCCTGGGTATTGAACTGATTTCGCTGCCGCTGTTTGGCCTGGTGGGCTACGCCTTCCGCCAGAAGCGTTCGCTGGAAGCCAGTATTAAATACACCATCCTGTCCGCCGCGGCCTCGTCGTTCCTGCTGTTCGGTATGGCGCTGGTGTATGCCGAATCCGGCGATCTGTCGTTTGTCGCGCTCGGCAAGAGCCTGTCGGATCACATGCTGCATGAGCCGCTGCTGCTGACAGGGCTGGGGCTGATGATTGTCGGCCTGGGCTTTAAACTGTCGCTGGTTCCGTTTCACCTGTGGACCCCGGACGTTTACCAGGGCGCCCCGGCGCCGGTTTCCGCCTTCCTCGCGACCGCCAGTAAGATTGCTATTTTCGGCGTGGTGATGCGCCTGTTTCTGTATGCCCCGCTGGGCAATAGCGAAGCGGTACGCGTGGTGCTGGGGATTATCGCCTTTGTCTCCATCATCTTCGGTAACCTGATGGCCCTGGGTCAGAGCAACATCAAACGTCTGCTCGGTTACTCGTCGATTTCTCATCTTGGCTATCTGCTGGTGGCGTTGATTGCGCTGCAAAGCGGTCAGATGTCAATGGAAACCGTCGGGGTATATCTGGCGGGCTATCTGTTCAGCAGCCTTGGCGCTTTCGGGGTGGTAAGCCTGATGTCCAGCCCGTACCGCGGACCGGATGCCGACTCGCTGTTCTCCTACCGCGGTCTGTTCTGGCATCGACCACTGCTGTCGGCGGTAATGACGGTGGTCATGCTGTCGCTGGCCGGTATTCCGATGACGCTGGGCTTTATCGGTAAATTCTATGTACTGGCGGTGGGCGTGCAGGCGCAACTGTGGTGGCTGACGGCGGCAGTGGTGATTGGTTCGGCGATTGGCCTGTACTATTACTTGCGTGTGACGGTAAGTTTGTACCTCAATGCGCCGCAGCAGCTTAATCGCGATACCCCCTCTAACTGGGCGTTCACCGCAGGTGGCGTGGTGGTACTGATTTCCGCGCTGCTGGTGCTGCTGTTAGGGGTCTGGCCGCAGCCGCTGATTAGCCTGGTGCAGATGGCGCAGCCGCTGATGTAATATCCGCATGCTGTGATGCTAAAAACCGCCTGAGAGTTTGGCGGTTTTTGCATTTTTACAGCGTCAGATGGCAGAAATCCGCCGCCAGTTCGCTGGCCGGGAAGATGGCCTGACACTCAGCCAGCAGGCGCTGGCAGCCCGCCAGATCGTAGCGTGAACTGAAATGAGTCATTACCAGCCGACCGACATTGGCCTCACGGGCCAGCATGGCGGCCTGCGCCGTAGTGGAGTGACCGCGGCTATTGGCTTTTTCCGCCATGGCGGCTTCCAGGGTCGTTTCGTGGACCAGCAGATCGACATCTTTTGCCAGCGCCAGCGCCGCCGGGGTTGGCGCGGTATCGCCAAAAATCGCCAGTGATTTGCCTTTCTGCGCCGCCCCCAGGTAGTCGGCGCCGTCAATCATCCGGCCATCCTCCAGTTGTACCGCTTCGCCGCGCTTGAGGCGCTGGAACAGCGGACCAGGCGCCACGCCGGCCTGCATCAGCGCGGCGGCGTCCAGGGTACCCGGACGCTCGGCTTGTTCAATCCGGAAACCAAAACTGAGTAGCGGATGGTTAAGCGCCCGGGCGCTGACCTTTAACTGGCCGTCGTCAAAAATTACCCCTTCGCCGATCTCCGTGATTGCCAGCGGGTAGCCGGTCCAGGAGCCGCTGATCTGCAGGGCCATTTCTACAAACGCTTTAATGCCCGGCGGACCGTAGATGTCGAGCGGCGCCGGGCTGCCGGCCATTGAGCGGCTGCACAGCAGGCCGGGCAGGCCAAAAAGATGATCGCCGTGCAGGTGAGTAATAAAAATCTTTTCGATTTTTCCCGCGCTGAGCGGGCTGCGCAGTATCTGATGCTGGGTCGCCTCTCCGCAATCAAACAACCACCACGCCGCAGATTGATCGCGTGGATTCAGCGCCACGGCGCTGACATTACGTTCCGTGGTTGGAACGCCGGCGGATGTGCCCAGAAAAAACAATTCCATGAAAATCTCTCCCGGCTAATGACAAAAATACCTGCCCGTGTCCCACAATAACCAGTGCGGTTCTGGCTGACAATTGCCGGACGCCTGCGGGTATACTGTTAACCCGGATCAACAAGGAGACTTTCATGATTGACTGGCAGGATTTACACCATGCGCAGCTCACGGTGCCGGCGCTGTATGCGGTACTGCAACTGCGCAGCGCGGTATTTGTGGTGGAACAACAGTGTCCCTATCAGGATGTCGACGGCGACGATCTGTTGGGTGATAATCGCCACCTGCTGGGCTGGCGCGACGGCTCACTGGTGGCGTATGCGAGAATTCTGAAAAGCGCCGATGAAAATCAGCCGCTGGTGATTGGCCGGGTGATCGTCGATAGCCGCGCCAGAGGGGAAAAGCTCGGCTACCAGTTGATGGAGCGGGCTCTGGCAAGCTGCGCCCGCCACTGGCCTGAACATAGCATTTATCTTGGGGCGCAGGCCCATTTACAGCCGTTCTATAGTCATTTCGGCTTTGTCGCGGTAACCGGGGTATATGACGAAGACGGGATCCCGCATATCGGTATGGCCAGAGGATGAGGGGGCGCAGCAAGCGCGGATCCTGGTCTATAGTTACCAGACCACTTTTTTCTGACATGGAGAACGGTTATGTCTGCGAATTCACGACACTATGCTGCGGAGCTGGACGACGATCTGACATTATTAAGTGAAACCCTTGAAGAAGTGCTGCGCTCGTCCGGCGATCCGGCGGACCAGAAATATATTGAGCTGAAAGCGCGCGCCGAAGAGGCGCTGAACGATGTCAAAAAGCGCCTCAGCCACACTTCCGATCGCTACTATTACCGGGCAAAAAGCGCCGTCTATCGGGCGGATGATTATGTCCATGAAAAACCCTGGCGGGGAATTGGCGTCGGGGCGGCGGCGGGTCTGGTGTTGGGGCTGCTGCTGGCGCGTCGCTGATACGCATTGACCCACGGCGCCGCTGTGGGTTTGCTGAAAAATCTTACCCAATGGGTGGGATTTTTTTTTGCCTGACTAAACACGTATAATCCAGGGTTTTTCCGGGATACCGAGGTTAATGTGAACGCCGTTGATGCCGCGCTACACCACCTTCTTCAGGCGCTGGAGCAACCGCCTGCCGATTCTGCGGCGCTGTATACTCTGTCGGTACCCGTCTCGCTGTGCGATGGCGTTGATCCGCTGGCCTGGCTGGCCGCGCAGGCGATGTGGCCGCAGTTCTACTGGCAGCAACGCGACGGCGATGAAGAGCTGGCGGCGCTGGGGGCGGTAACGCGCTTTGATTCACTGCCGGCGGCGCAGGATTTTCTCCGACACTCTCCCGGCGCTCAGCAGAGCCGTATCTGCGGTCTGAATGCCTTCGATCCGGCGCGTGGCGCGCTGTTTTTACCGCGCCTGCTCTGGCTGCGCCAGGGCGACAGCGCGACGCTGACGCTCACATTAAAGCCGGGAGAACAAGCGGCATGCCGGGCGCTTCTGGGGGCGCTCCGGCCCGCGCAGCCGCTGCCGGCGCTGCGCCGCGACATCCGCCAGGAAAACCACTTTCCCGGTGAAGCGGCGTGGTGTGAACTGGTGCAGTTAGCTACCCGTACTATTGCGGGCGGCGCGCTGGATAAAGTGGTACTGGCCCGGGCCAGCGACTTACAGTTTTCCCGGCCGGTTGACGCGGCGGCGCTGATGGCGGCCAGCCGCCAGGTTAATCTGCGCTGCTATCATTTTTATATGGCCTTCGATGCCCGCGAAGCGTTTCTCGGTTCCTCGCCGGAGCGTCTGTGGCGGCGTATCGGCGACGAGCTGCGTACCGAAGCGCTGGCGGGCACGGTGGTCGGCGACGATGACGATCGCCGGGCGCAGCAACTCGCACAGTGGCTGCTACAGGATGATAAAAACCAGCGTGAAAATATGCTGGTGGTGGAGGATATCTGCCAGCGCCTGCAGGGTAACGTCGCGTCGCTCGAGGTGTTGCCCGCCCGGGTGCTGCGGCTGCGTAAAGTCCAGCACCTGCGGCGCTGTATCTGGACCCGGCTGGCTGAGCCGGACGATGCGCTGTGTTTACATCTGTTACAGCCGACGGCCGCCGTCGCCGGACTGCCGCGCGATGTGGCCCGGCGCTTTATCGCCGCGCATGAACCGTTCGGGCGCCAGTGGTACGCCGGGTCTGCCGGTTATCTTTCCGGTCCGCGCAGCGAGTTCTGTGTGGCGCTGCGCTCGGCGCAGGTCAGTCAGCATCATGTCAGGCTGTATGCCGGCGCCGGTATTGTCTCCGGTTCCGATGCGCAGCAGGAGTGGCAGGAAATAAATAATAAAGCTGCGGGACTGCGCTCACTGCTGGTGCCATAGCGGTACAATTAGAGTACTGATTCCCGATACATATCAAAATAACCTTTGCCGTAGCACCTATAATGAGTCGGCAAAATTGACACCGGACAATAGTATGTCGATAAGTGCATTCAACCGCCGCTGGGCCGCGGTCATTCTGGAAGCTTTAGCCCGCCATGGCGTTCGCCACATCTGTATCGCTCCTGGTTCTCGTTCCACGCCGCTGACCCTGGCGGCGGCGGAGAATTCGGCGTTTATCTGCCATACCCATTTTGACGAGCGCGGTCTGGGGCACCTGGCGTTGGGGCTGGCTAAAGCCAGTGGCGAACCGGTGGCGGTGATCGTTACTTCCGGCACTGCGGTGGCGAACCTGTACCCGGCGGTGATTGAGGCGGGATTGACCGGCGAGCGGCTGGTCATGTTGACCGCCGATCGCCCTCCGGAACTGATTGATTGCGGCGCCAATCAGGCGATTCGTCAGCAGGGCATTTTTGGTCCTCATACCGCGGGGGTGCTTAACCTGCCGCGCCCGGCGCAGGATATACCGGCCCGCTGGCTGGTGTCGTCGGTGGATAATTTGCTCGGGGAACTGACGGCTGGCGCGGTACAAATCAACTGTCCGTTTGCCGAACCGCTGTACGGCGAGATGGACGATACCGGTGTGGAATGGCAGCAGGCGCTCGGCGACTGGTGGCAGGCAGAAACGCCCTGGCTGCAAATGGCCCATCAATTACAGCCGGTACAGCGGCGCGACTGGTTTTTCTGGCGCCAGAAGAAAGGGATTGTGGTTGCCGGACGCCTGACGGCGGAGGAGGGCGCGCTGGTGGCGGCCTGGGCGGAAACCCTGGGCTGGCCGCTGATTGGCGACGTTCTGTCCCAGACCGGCCAGCCATTACCCTGTGCCGACCTGTGGTTAAGTAACAGTAAAGCCACGACGCGGCTGGATGAGGCGCGCATTGTGGTGCAGTTTGGCGCCAGTCTGACCGGTAAACGTCTGTTGCAGTGGCAGGCCGCCTGCCAGCCGGAGGAGTACTGGATTGTCGACTCGCTGAACGGGCGGCTCGATCCGGCGCACCACCGCGGGCGGCGCCTGGTTGCACCCATTGGCGACTGGCTGGCGCTGCACCCGGCGGAAAAACGCCCGCCCTGGGCCGCCGATGTGGAGGATTTGTCGGTGGAGGCGCAGCGACAGGCGGCGGCAGCCACGGGCACTTTCGGCGAAGCGCAACTGGCGCAGCGTATCAACGAGTTACTGCCGCATCAGGGGCAGTTATTTGTCGGCAATAGTCTGGTGGTGCGTCTGATTGACGCGCTGGCGCAGTTGCCGCAGGGCTATCCGGTATACAGCAACCGCGGCGCCAGTGGTATTGATGGCCTGATTGCCACGGCGGCTGGGGTACAGCGGGCAACGGCGCGCCCGACGCTGGCGGTGGTTGGCGATCTATCGGCTCTGTACGATATCAACAGCCTGGCGCTGCTGCGCCAGGCGTCGGCGCCTTTTGTACTGATTGTGGTGAACAATAACGGCGGGCAGATCTTTTCAATGCTGCCGACTCCGGTCAGTGAGCGTGAGCGCTTTTACTGCATGCCGCAGAATGTCTCTTTTGATCATGCCGCGGCGATGTTCGGCCTGCCCTGGCATCAGCCGGGCAACCGGGAAACGCTGCAACAGGTGGTGGCGGATGCGTGGCGTCACCCGGGAGCCACCCTGGTGGAGCTGAAGGTTGCGGAACAGGACGGCGCCCGCACTCTGCAAAACCTGGTGGCGCAGGTGAGCCAACTGTGATACTCGCCGCACAGCACCTGCCGGCGCCTGGCAGTGACAGGCCATGGCTGGTATGGCTGCACGGGTTTCTCGGCAGTCGCCGCGAATGGCTGCCGGTGGCCCGCGGCGATTTCGTCCGCTGGCCGCAATTGATTATCGATCTGCCGGGCCATGGCGGCTCGGCCGGCTGTACGGCGCACAGTTTTCAGCAGGTCAGTGAATGGCTGCATAATACGCTGGTTAGTTACAACATACTTAACTACTGGCTGATTGGTTACTCCCTCGGCGGCCGACTGGCGATGTATCACGCCTGCCATGGCGATAGCCGCGGACTACAGGGCATGATCATTGAAGGGGGCAACCCTGGTCTCGCCAGCCCGGCGCTGCGCGAACAACGTCTGCGCGCCGATCGCCACTGGGCGCAGCGGCTGCGCGGCGAACCTGTGGAGCAGGTGCTGGCGGCGTGGTATCAGCAGCCGGTGTTTTCTTCGCTGAGCGATGCGCAGCGTCGCGAGCTGGTGGCCGATCGCCGGAATAATGATCCGCAGGCGCTGGCGGCGATGCTTGAAGCCACATCGCTGGGGCGCCAGCCGGATTTAACCCCGGCGCTGCGTCAACTGGCGATACCGGTTCACTATCTGTGCGGCGAGCGCGATGCTAAATTTCAGGCAATTGCCGCGACGCTGCCGGTACATTCCCATACTATTATGGCGGCGGGCCATAACGCGCACCGGGAACAGCCCGGCGCCTTCGCCCACTGCCTGAACACGATTTTTCGTCAATATCACTAAGGACCAACCATGATCTACCCAGATGAACAACTGCTTTACGCCCCGGTGGAATGGCACGATTGCTCCGAAGGTTACACGGATATTCGCTACCAAAAATCCAGCGATGGTATTGCGAAAATTACCATCAATCGTCCCGAAGTACGTAACGCGTTTCGGCCGCTGACCGTGAAAGAGATGATTAACGCCCTGGCCGATGCCCGTTATGACGACAATATTGGCGTTATTATCCTGACCGGCGCAGGAGACAAAGCGTTCTGCGCCGGCGGCGATCAGAAAATCCGCGGCGATTACGGCGGTTATAAAGATGACTCCGGGGTCCATCACCTGAATGTGCTGGATTTCCAGCGCCAGATCCGTACTTGCCCGAAACCGGTGGTGGCGATGGTGGCCGGCTACTCGATTGGCGGCGGCCACGTATTGCACATGATGTGCGATCTGACCATTGCGGCGGAAAACGCCATCTTCGGCCAGACCGGCCCGAAAGTGGGCTCCTTTGACGGCGGCTGGGGCGCTTCCTATATGGCGCGTATCGTCGGCCAGAAAAAAGCCCGCGAGATCTGGTTCCTGTGCCGCCAGTATGACGCGCAGCAGGCGCTGGATATGGGGCTGGTGAATACCGTGGTGCCGCTGGGGGATCTCGAAAAAGAGACTGTGCGCTGGTGTCGCGAAATGCTGCAGAACAGCCCGATGGCGCTGCGCTGCCTGAAAGCGGCGCTGAACGCCGACTGCGACGGGCAGGCGGGCCTCCAGGAGCTGGCCGGCAACGCCACCATGTTGTTCTATATGACTGAAGAAGGTCAGGAAGGGCGCAACGCGTTTAATCAGAAACGCCAGCCTGATTTCAGTAAATTCAAACGGAATCCGTAATGCGCAGCGTGCAAATCTGGCGCTATCAGCTGCCAATGGATGCCGGCGTAGTGCTGCGCGACAGGCGTCTGAAAGTGCGCGATGGGCTGATCCTGTGCCTGGCCGAGGGCGAACGCCGGGGCTGGGGGGAAATCGCTCCGTTGCCGGGGTTTAGCGCTGAGTCAGTGGAGGATGCCCTCGATGAACTGCTGCGCTGGTGCGAAGCCTGGCGCGACGGCGATTCGCCGCTGGCGGCACAGCAGCCGTCAGTAGCCTTCGGCGTTAGCTGTGCGCTGGCGGAGCTACAGGACACGCTGCCCCAGGCGGCTGATTACCGCGCCGCGCCGCTGTGCAGCGGCGATCCTGATGAACTGTTCGCCGCGCTGCAGGCCATGCCCGGCGAAAAAGTCGCCAAAATCAAAGTGGGCCTGTATGAAGCGGTGCGCGACGGTATGGTGGCCAATCTGCTGCTGGAAGCGATTCCCGACCTCACTCTTCGCCTTGACGCCAACCGGAGCTGGACGCCGCTGAAAGCCCGGCAGTTCGCTAAATACCTTAACCCGCAATATCGCCCGCGTATCGCCTTCCTTGAAGAACCCTGCAAAACGCCGGAACAGTCGCTGGAGTTTGCCCGGGAAACCGCGATTGCCATCGCCTGGGATGAAACCGTCCGCGAACCGGGATTTGTGCTGGAGTCTCTGCCGGAGGTGCGGGCGGTGGTGATTAAACCCACCCTCACCGGGAACCTGCAAACCGTCCGCGAGCAGGTGGCCGAAGCGCAGCGTCTGGGGATGACGGCGGTGATTAGCTCTTCAATCGAATCCAGCCTCGGCCTGACGCAACTGGCGCGTATCGCCGCCTGGCTCACGCCGGGTGTGGTGCCGGGCCTTGATACCCTCTCGCTGATGCAGGCGCAACTGCTGCGCCCGTGGCCGGACAGTTCTCTGCCGCTGTGGGGAACCGATGAGATGGACAGGCTGTTATGACGTTTGCTGACTGGCCGTGGCGCCACTGGCGCCATCTGCGCGGCGGCGAGACAGCGCTGCGCCTGGCGGATGACAATCTGGACTGGCACACCCTGTGCCAACAGGTGGATCGTCTGGCGGCCGGGTTTGCCGCCCAGGGCGTTAGCGAGGGACAGGGGGTAGCGCTGCGGTCGAAGAATAGCCCGCAGGCCCTGCTGAGCTGGCTGGCGCTGTTACAGTGCGGCGCGCGGGTTCTGCCGCTCAATCCACAGTTACCGGATGCGCTATTGTCGTCGCTGCTGGCGGATTTATCGCTGCATTTCGGGCTGGCGCTCAACGCCTCTCCTTTGCCTGATGTTGCGCCGCTGGTTTACGCGCCGGCGGACGCGGCGGTTGATGCCGCGGTGGAATGGCGCGCGGAGCGCCTGGTTTCCATGACCCTGACTTCTGGTTCCACCGGGCTGCCGAAGGCGGCGGTCCACAGTGCGGCGGCGCATCTGGCCAGCGCCCAGGGAGTACTGGCGATGATCCCGCTGGCGCATCACGACAGCTGGCTATTGTCGCTGCCGCTGTTTCATGTCTCTGGTCAGGGGATTCTGTGGCGCTGGCTGTTGGCCGGGGCGCAGCTGGTGGTGCGTGATATGCACCCGTTGGATCAGGCGCTGGCGGGCTGTACCCACGCCTCGCTGGTGCCGACGCAGCTCTGGCGGCTGTTAAACGGCAGCGCAGCGCATCTGGCGCTGAAATCGGTGCTGCTGGGCGGCGCGGCGATTCCGGTGGCGCTGACGCAGGCTGCGCAAGCGCGCGGTATCCATTGCTGGTGCGGCTATGGCCTGACCGAACTGGCCTCCACGGTGTGCGCCAAACGGGCCGATGGCCTGGCGGACGTCGGCGCGCCGTTGCCCGGTCGGGAAGTGCGCATCGTCGATGGCGAGATCTGGATTAAATCAGCCAGCCTCGCCAGCGGCTACTGGCGCCAGGGAGTACTGACGCCGCTGGTCAATGAGCAGGGCTGGTTCGCCACCCGCGACCGCGGCGAGATGCGCGACGGACGTCTGACGGTGCTGGGCCGTAAAGATAATCTGTTTTTCAGCGGCGGTGAGGGGATACAGCCGGAGGAAGTGGAGCGGGTGATTGCCGCCCATCCGGAGGTACGTCAGGCGTTTGTGGTACCGATCGCCGATGCGGAATTTGGTCAGCGGCCGGTGGCTATCGTCGAGTGCGCCGACGACGCGCTGCTGGCGGCGCTGCCGGGCTGGCTGGCAGGGCGGGTGGCGCGCTTCCAGCAGCCCGTGCGCTGGTACCGGCTGCCGGACAGCCTCCGGGAAGGGGGGATTAAAATTTCCCGCCGGGCGCTGAGTCTCTGGGTCGCGGAACAGAAATAATGAGCCGGGCGCTTCGGGAGATGGCTGACAAGCCTCATATCAGTCGTGGACCGGTTGATATCGGCCAATAAAAATAAATAAAATCAATGTATTGAGTTGTGTTGAGAATGATAAGGGAGGAAAAATCACGCATTTCCTCCCTGGTTAATCGTCAGACGGGGCGCATATGCCCCGTCTTTATGTTAACCGGCCTCCGGCAGCGGTTTCTGGCGGCGTTTGCGCCACAATTTCACCAGCGGCGGCATCACAATGACCAGCACCGCCATCAACAGCAAACCCTTCGCCACGCCGCTGCCCCACAGGATCGCCAGCTCGCCGTTGCTGATCGACAGCGCCCGGCGCAGGTTCTGCTCCAGCATCTCTCCGAGCACAAAGCCGAGGATCAGCGGCGACATCGGAAAATGCATTTTACGCAAAATGTAGCCTAACACCCCGAGGCCCACCATCAGCACCAGATCGAAGGTGGTGCTGTGTACCGCATAAACCCCGACGGCGGAAACAGCGGCGATGACCGGCACCAGAAACCACAAAGGAATGGTCAGCATGCGGGTAAACAGGCCGATCAGCGGGATATTCATTACCAGCAGCATCACGTTGGCGATCAACAGTGCGGCGATCAGCCCCCAGACAATATCCGGCTGCTCGGTGAACATGGTCGGTCCCGGCGTAATGTTATACAGGGTCAGGGCGCCCATCATCACCGCCGTGGTGCCGGATCCGGGAACGCCGAGGGTGAGCATCGGAATAAACGATCCGCAGGCGGAGGCGTTATTGGCCGCTTCCGGCGCGGCGACGCCGCGAATATCGCCTTTACCAAAGCTGTCGCTGTTGCCGCTGATTTTTTTCTCCGTCATGTAGGTGATGGCGCTGGCGATGGTGGCGCCGGCCCCCGGCAGAATACCGACAAAGAAGCCGATAACCGACGATCTCAGGGTGGCGCCAGCACACTGGGCGGCCTCTCTGGCGTTAAACAGCATCCGCCCGGTTTTCCGCACCAGAGTCTGGCCGCTGCTGGTGCTTTCCAGCATCAGCAGGATTTCCGAAACCGAGAACAGGCCGATGACCACCACAATAAACTGAATACCGTCGGAGAGATGCACGTTATCAAAGGTGAAGCGGTAAACGCCGGTATTGGCGTCGACGCCGACAGTAGCCAGCCCCAGTCCGATCAGCGCTGACAGGAACGACTTCAGGGGATTCTGCGCCATCATGCTGCCGAGGCAGGCAATGGCGAACACCATCAGGGCAAAGTACTCCGCCGGGCCGAAAGTCAGCGACCACTGGGCCAGCGCCGGGGCGAACAGGATAATGCCTAAAATGGCGATGGTGGAACCGCAGAATGAACTGACGGCGGAGATCGACAGCGCCACCCCGCCGCGTCCCTGGCGGGCCATCGGATAGCCGTCCAGCGCCGTCATGATCGCCGCCGCGTCTCCCGGCACATTGAGCAGAATCGACGAAATACGTCCGCCGTATTCACAGCCGATATACACCGTGGCCAGCAGGATCAGCGCCGATTCCGCCGGCAGATGCAGCGCGAATGCCAGCGGCAGCAGGATCGCCACGCCGTTAATCGGACCCAGCCCGGGCAGCAGCCCGACAATAGTGCCGACAAAGCAGCCGATCAGCGCAATGACCAGATTCTCCGGGGTCATCGCCACCGCAAAACCCTGTGAAAGGTAGATCCAGGTATCCATAGCGTTCTCCGTTAACTGAGCCAGGCGCCGAGCGGCAGGGTGACATCCAGCAGCCGATCAAAGGCGTACCACAGAGCGGCACCCAGCACCGCGCCGGAAATCAGCGCCGCTGGTAGCGTCGCGCCGAACAGCAGACCGAACACCGCGGTGAGCAGGGCGGTGGCCAGCGGAAATCCCAGCCATTCAAAACTGAGGGCGTAAGCCACCAGCACCACCACCATGATCAGTAAACGCAGGAGAATGCGCTGTTGCGGCCACTCCACGCGGTCGGGATGACGCAGTAGCAGGGCCAGGGCGCAGAACAGCATCAGGCCGATGATTCCTAGCGGAAAGGGGCGCGGCCCAACCGGTTCGTAGCTGTATTCGCTGTTAATGTGCCAGGCGACCACCAGCCCTGCCAGGCACAGGGTCAGCCAGATCGCGGCAAAAATACGATCGCTCATGGTCAGTCTCCGCTATTTCGCCAGTCCGAACGCCTTCGCTTTTTCGCGATAGTCGTTAACCTGGGCTTTGACATACTCATCCAGCGCTTTGCCGTTCAGATTGAATTCAAACAGCCCGCGCAGAGAGCGTTGCTTTTTGAACTCGTCGGTCTGCTGGAGTCGGGTAAAGGTATCCACCCACCACTGATAATCGGCATCGCTGACTTTCGGGCCGACATAAAAGCCGCGAATAATCGGCCAGACCAGGTCGTAGCCCTGCTCCCGGGCGGTAGGGACTTGCGCCAGCGCGCCGGGCAGGCGATTTTCCGCGAACACCGCCAGCACCCGCAGTTTATTGCCTTCCAGCCACGGTACCATTTCACTGAGATCGCCGGAGACCGCCTGGACGTGATTACCCATCAGCGCGGTGACCGGTTCGCCGCCACCTTCAAAAGCCACATAACGCATTTTGTGAGGGTCAACGCCGGCCTTCTGAACCAGTAACGCGGTTTTCATCCAGTCCTGGCTACCGATTGAGGCGCCGGCGCCAAACACCACGCTGTTGGGATCTTTTTCCAGTGCGCTCAGCAGATCTTTCAGGGTCTTCCACGGCGCATCGGCGCGTACGGCGATCATGCCGTAATCGGTACCGACACTGGCCAGCCAGCGCACATCGTCAACGCCGTAGCGCCCGAATTTGCCCTGGGAGAGATTGAGCAGCGAGCCGCCGGAAAAGGCCACCACGGTGCCGGGTTCGCCGGGGCGCTGGGCGACAATCGCGTTGTAGGCCACCGCCCCGACGCCGCCGGGCATATAGGTGACGCGCATCGGTTTCTCGATGGCGCCGGTCTCCAGCAGGCTGACCTGAATCAATTTGCAGGTCAGATCGAAGCCGCCGCCCGGTTTGGCGGGGGCGATACATTCAGTACGCGCCGGGGCTTCCGCTGCCGCCACTGAGAACGATCCACACAACAGTGAAGCGAGGGTAATGGTGCTAATGAGTTGTTTTTTCATAAATAATCCTCACGCCGGAACGATAACTAACAGGGAAAAAAGATTTATCATTGTGATTATGTGAAGTACGCTGTAGCGGTTTCGTTGCGTGATTGTTAAAACAGTAACCTTTCATTTTCCTTTCAAGGCCACGGAAAGTTGCCAGGATGTGATATGCGTCTCCTATTAGCGGAAGATAATCGTGAGCTGGCTCACTGGCTGGAAAAAGCGCTGGTGCAAAGCGGTTTTGCCGTTGACTGCGTGTTTGATGGGCTGGGGGCGGACCATTTGCTGCAGAGTGAAAGTTACGCGCTGGCGGTGCTGGATATCGGCATGCCCGGCCTTGATGGCCTGGAAGTGGTGCAGCGGCTACGGCGGCGCGGGCAGACGCTGCCGGTACTGCTGCTCAGCGCCCGCAGCACGGTGGCCGAACGGGTAAAAGGGCTGAATGTCGGGGCTGATGATTATCTGCCGAAACCTTTCGATCCCGAAGAACTGGATGCCCGGCTGCGCGCCCTGTTACGGCGCAGCGAGGGGCAGCTTCATGAGACCAGCCGCCTGGGGGATCTGGAACTGCTGGACGAGGGCTATTTTCGGCTGAGGGAAAAAAATCTCGCTCTGACGCCGCGGGAATGTTCTTTGCTGACGGTACTGATGTACCGCCGCCGCCGTCCGGTGTCCCGCCAGCAGCTGTTTGAGCAGGTTTTTAGCCTCAGCGATGAGGTCAGCCAGGAGAGCATTGAGCTGTATATTCACCGGCTGCGCAAGAAACTCCAGCATAGCAATGTGCGCATTACCACGCTGCGCGGCCTGGGGTATATGCTGGAATGCAGCGATGAAGTGGCGTAAACCGCAGTCGCTGTTTGCGCAGTTGTTGCTGTTCCTCGGCCTGCCGCTGGCGCTGCTGTGGGGGCTGTCGGCATTTAACAGCTATGTCAGCGCGCTGCAGGCGGCGACGCAGGCTTACGATCGCACGCTGCTGTCGTCCGCCCGTACGGTGGCTGAGCGGCTGACGGCGCACAATGGGCATCTGGAAGCCAGCGTTCCGTGGATCGTTCTGGACAGTTTTGAGCTGAATATGAACGATCGTCTGTATTACAAAGTGCTCGATCCCGACGGGCGGGTGATTTCCGGTTATGACGATCTGCCGGCGATGCCGCCGGCAACATCGCGCACCACGCTCTATCCGGCGCTGGCGTGGTTTTATCACACCCGTTATCGCGGCCAGGCCATTCGCGTAACGCGGCTGTTGCAGCCGGTCAATGAAGGCGGCGTGTTCGGTATGGCGGAGATCTATGTGGCCGAAACCCTGCAATCCCGGCGTCTGTTGGCCTGGAATCTGCTGTTCTCATCGCTGTTTACCCAGGGGGTTCTGGTGCTGCTGGCGCTGATTCTGGTGGCATGGCTGCTGCGTCGGGTGCTGACGCCGATGCGCCAACTGTCGGCGATTATGGTTCGGCGCGATCCGGCGCTGCTTACGCCGCTGCCGGAACTGCTGCCATGGTCGGAAACCCGGCTGTTAATCGTGGCTTTTAACCGCTATATCGATCGGTTGCGCGGCATGATTGCCCGCCAGGCGCGCTTCAGCGCCGATGCTTCTCACCAGCTTAAGACGCCGCTGGCGGTACTGAAAACCCAGGTATCGGTCGCGCTGGCCAGCGATGATCCGCAGCGCTGGCGCGAGAGTCTGCTGGGGATGCGCGCCACCCTGGATAACACGATTCAGGTAACGGAACGGCTGCTGCTGCTTTCGCGCCTGCGTCAGCCGGAGCCGGGAGATGAACGGCGATTTACGCGCTGCGATCTGGCGGCGATCGCCCGGACATGCTGTTTTTCGCGTCTTGCGATGGCGCGCAGTAAGGAGATCGATCACGGTTATGAAGGGGAGCAGCAGGCGGTGTGGGTGCCGGGGGATGACGTTCTGCTCGGGGAACTGTGCGCCAATCTGCTGGATAATGCCCTGAAATATACCCCGCACGGCGGCGAGGTGACGATTCGGGTGACATGTGATGCGCAGCAGGCCGTCCTGGAGGTCGAAGACAGCGGGCCGGGTATCGACGCCGGGATGGTTCACCAGGCGCTACAGCCCTTTCACCGGCTGGAGAATGCCGCGGCGCATTCCGGCGCCGGCCTTGGTCTGGCGCTGGTGCGCGATATTGCCGCCTGGCACGACACCCGGCCCGAGCTACTGAAAAGCGCGGCTCTTGGCGGGTTGCTGGTTCGGGTGCGATTTGCCCTGGCGGCTACAGCAGGCCCTTCAGCGTCAGGGTCTGACGGGTCGCGGCATTTAAATCATAGTTTTTCAGATCGCCAGGGCTGACCCAGGCGTAATCCTGAAACTCGTCGTTCAATACAATGTCGCGGTTGGCGCTGGTGCAGTCGAAAATCAGGTAGATCATATACACCTCTTTGCGGGTGCCGTCCGGCCAGGTCTTGGTGCGGATATCGTCGCTGAAGGTCCATGGCGTGATGCGGGTCAGCGCTAACTGCGGGCCCAGCTCTTCGCGAATTTCGCGGCGCAGCGCCTCTTCAATCCGTTCGCCTGGTTCAACGCCGCCGCCGGACAGCGCCCACTGGCCGGGAAAGACGCCCCGGTCATCGGCCATTTTACACAGCAGATACTGACCCTGATTTTCAATTAACGGACAGACAATTACCCGACGTTGCATAGCGCCACTCCCTGAAAGAAACAGGGCACTACTGTAACAGAAAGGGGGAGGCTAAGGGGGAGGAAAGAAGAGACGATGCGGGAAAATGGTCTCCCGCATCAACGTGCGGTTCAGACCCGGAAAGCGGGTTCCCGGGTCTGGTCGCTATCAGCCTTTTTTCAGGGCCCTGAGGGCGGCGGCGACGCCGGCACCGTATTCCGGATGCACCTGGTTGAACAGGCTAATCTGGCGTTCCTGAATGAATTCCGGCACATCCTGCATATCCCCGGCGATGCGCTGGAACATGCGCTGATGCTCCTCTGCGCTCAGCAGTTCAAACAGTTTGCGCGGCTGGCTGAAGTAGTCGTCGTCTTCGCGATGATTCCAGTGGTCGGCGGCCCCTTCGATAGTCAACGGCGGTTCGCTGAAATCCGGCTGCTCCTGGAAGACGCCGAAACTGTTCGGCTCATAGGTGGCGCCGTTACCGCTGTTGCCGTCAATGCGCATGGCGCCGTCGCGGTGGTAGTTATGGAACGGGCAGCGCGGCGCGTTAACCGGGATCTGATGGTGGTTAACGCCCAGACGATAGCGGTGGGCATCGCCGTAGGAGAACAGGCGCCCCTGCAGCATTTTGTCCGGCGAGAAACCGATCCCCGGCACTACGTTTGCCGGCGACATCGCCACCTGCTCTACTTCAGAGAAGTAGTTATCCGGGTTGCGGTTCAACTCCAGTTCGCCGACTTCAATCAGCGGGTAGTCGGCATGGGGCCACACTTTGGTGAGATCGAACGGGTTGTACGGCACTTTAGAGGCGTCCGCTTCCGGCATGATCTGCACGTAGAATTTCCAGCGCGGGAAGTCGCCTTTTTCGATAGCGTCGAACAGATCGCGCTGCGAGCTTTCGCGGTCGTGGGCAATGATATTCGCCGCTTCGTCGTCCATCAGGTTGTTGATCCCCTGCTGGGTTTTGAGGTGGAATTTCACCCAGAAGCGCTCGTTATTGCTGCTGATAAAGCTGAACGTATGGCTACCGAAGCCGTGCATCATACGGTAAGAGCGCGGCAGGCCGCGGTCGCTGAAATCGATGGTTAACTGGTGCAGGGATTCCGGCAGATGAGAGAAGAAGTCCCACTTGTAAGTGGCGTTGCGCAGGTTAGTGCGCGGATCGCGTTTCACAACATGGTTCAGATCGGGGAATTTGAGCGGGTCGCGCAGGTAGAACACCGGGGTGTTGTTGCCCACCAGGTCCCAGTTGCCCTCTTCGGTATAAAATTTCATCGAAAAACCGCGGATATCGCGCTCGGCGTCCGCCGCGCCGCGTTCGCCGGCTACGGTAGAAAAGCGAATAAACAGTTCTGTTTTCTTGCCAATTTCAGAGAAGATTTTTGCCCGGGTGTAACGAGTAATGTCGTGGGTCACAGTAAAGGTGCCGTAAGCGCCGGAGCCTTTGGCGTGCATACGACGCTCGGGGATCACTTCGCGGTCAAAGTGGGCGAGTTTTTCAAGGAACCAGACATCCTGTAATAACATCGGCCCACGCGGACCGGCGGTCGCGACATTGTTATTATCAGGGACCGGAGCGCCTGCGCCAGTGGTTAATCCTTTCTTGCTCATCATCGTCTCCTTGGGAGCGGTTAACGTTGCTTATCACTATTTCCTGATCACTACGGAAATCTTCTTTGGGGATTCTCATCTACGCAGCAGGCAGGAGCAATTTGACAATTTCTATCACTGCCATACCCGAAGCCTGTTGTACCCCCGGAATGTTTATTATTTGGTTACAAACAATTAGCTAAAATTCGTTTCAAATATAATCCTCCTGGCGCGGAACAGGTTAAAATTACGCACGTTTTGCATGGCTTTTTTCACTATTTATCAGGGTCTATGACAATGAAATGTTCTTTTGTGGCCGGAATCGCCGGATTAATGTTGGTTTCTGCCAGCGCCAGCGCGCTGGATATCAGCGGAGAAGCTGGTAAAGAGTACACCCGGATTGGCGTGGGATTTGGCACTGAATCTCCGGGGCTGGCGCTGAGCGGTAGCTGGGCCCATAACGATGATGATGGCGAGATAGCGGGACTGGGGCTGGGGTTGAACCTGCCGCTCGGGCCACTGTTGGCGACTGTTGGCGGCAAGGGGCTGTATCTGAATCCGAAGAGCGCTAATGACGGTTATGCCGTGGCGGTCGGTGGCGGGCTGAAATGGCCGGTTACCGACAGTTTTGCGGTTTTCGGCGATTACTATTACTCCCCGGACTCGCTGTCCAGCGGCGTTCAGGACTATCAGGAGGCCAGCGCCGGGGCGCGCTACACCATTCTGCGCCCGGTGAGTGTGGAGGCCGGTTACCGTTATATCAACCTGGCGGGCAAAGACGGCAGGCGTGATAACGCCGTGGCGGATGGCCCTTATGTCGGGGTTCGCGCCAGCTTCTGATAGCTGTTCATGGCGCGCGCTGTCGCGCCATTTCCCCCCGTTGGTCCCTGCGCTATAGTTATCGCTTCCCTTGCCACGGAGTAACATGATGATAAAAGTGGAAATGCTGTCCACGGGCGATGAAGTGTTGCATGGACAGATTGTCGATACCAATGCCGCCTGGCTGGCGGATTATCTATTCAGCCAGGGGCTACCTCTGACGCGGCGCAATACCGTTGGCGATAACCTGGACGATTTAGTCGCTATATTGCAGGAGCGCAGCCGACAGGCGGATGTGCTGATCGTCAACGGCGGACTGGGGCCTACCAGCGACGATCTCAGCGCGCTGGCCGCGGCGACCGCCAAAGGCGAGGAACTGATCCTGCATCAGGAGTGGCTGGCGCAAATGGAGCGTTTCTTCGCCGAACGCGGCAGGGTGATGGCCCCCAGCAATCGCAAACAGGCGGAGATTCCCGCCAGCGCCGGGATTGTTGATAACCCGGTGGGGACCGCCTGCGGATTTGTGCTCCAGCTCAACCGGTGCCTGATGTTCTTTACTCCCGGGGTGCCTTCCGAGTTCAAAGCGATGGTGGATCAGCAAATTATGCCGCGCCTGCGGGAGCGCCTGGCATTGCCTGAACCGCCGCTCTGTTTGCGCCTGACCACCTTTGGCCGTTCAGAAAGCGATTTAGCCCATTGCCTGAGTCACCTGCAACTGCCGGAAGGGGTGG
This sequence comes from Entomohabitans teleogrylli, assembly GCF_001484765.1. Taxonomy (GTDB): domain Bacteria; phylum Pseudomonadota; class Gammaproteobacteria; order Enterobacterales; family Enterobacteriaceae; genus Entomohabitans; species Entomohabitans teleogrylli. The sequence goes on from NZ_LLXO01000013.1 coordinate 178,531, forward strand.
TGATGGGGTATCGCTCTTCGATGCCAATAATCGAACTGAAACTGACCGGGCCGGCCAGCCAACGCCAGCAGATGGAAGCGCTGTGGCAGGAGGTTCGCGCGGTGGCCGGCCAGAGTACCGTGTTTGAGGGAACCATAGGGCTTCCGGGCTGGCTGGCGCAGCAACTGCGCGTCAGGGACGCTAAGTTAGTGACCAGCGAACAGTTTACCGCCGGGCTGCTGGCGCTCCAGCTCAGCCGCGCTGACGCGCCGCTGGTGACTGGCGAAGTGCTGGCGACCGTGTCGGAAACGCTGGAGGAGACGCTGCGCCGCGGCCAGTCGCTGGCGCGGGCGAAGGCGTGCGAGTTTGCGCTGGCGGCGGGCGGGATGGTGGAAGAACATCTCAACCTGGCGCTGGTGACTCCGCAGGGCGGCTATGGGGTACGTCTCAAAATGGCCAGTAATCGTCATAGCCTGGTTATCCGCCAGGAAGTGTGCGCGATGATGGCGCTGAATATGTTGCGCCGCTGGCTGAATGGCTGGGACGTAGCGGCAGAACATGGCTGGATTGATGTCGTGGAGACCCTCGAACTATAAGCGCTGCCCGGGATCGTGTCTTTTCCGGGAAGCGAGCGCGAGACGTTGTCCGCTATCAAATCCGTCGCGGCGGATCCTGGCGGGCAACCGATCATTCAAAAACCGCATGTTGATCTGTTCCCCCTTTCACCTGGCGGGCAAATTCGCCCCGCTCCGGACGCTGTTGTCCAACCCGCTGTACTGTAAATAAAAAAATCTGTGCGCTGTATCATATTTTCCAACTGCAATCACTCCAGCCGTGTGGACGGCGAAGGGTTTTTGACACGCTTCACAATTCCCGGCGCGGGGAACGGTAACACTGATTCCAGTATTAAAGACCGGAGTCCAGTATGTTGGAATCAAGCAAAGTACCTGCGCTCACCCGCGCGATTGAAATCCTCAATCTGATCGCCCGCATTGGCCCGTGTAGCGCGGCAACCATTATCGAAATGCTGGAGATCCCCAAGAGCACCGCTTATTTGTTGCTGGCGGAACTAAAGCGCCAGCGCTTTATCAGCGTGGACAGCCAGGATAATTACTGCCTGTGGACCAAACTGGTTGAGCTGGCGGGGCACGCGCTGAGCAAACTTGACCTGCGCGATACGGCGCGCCCGCGTCTGACCCGCCTGATGGAAGAGACCGGGCTGCTGTGTCATCTCGGGATCATCGACCGGGAAAACGCCTATTACATTCTGAAAATTGAGTCCTCTTCCACCATCAGCGTGCGTTCCCACGAAGGTAAAAGCCTGTCCCTGTACCGCTCCGGGATTGGTAAATGCCTGCTGGCGTGGCAGCCGGAAGCGACGCGCAACGCCATTGTCGATCACCTGAAGTTTGAAGCGGCCACCCCGACCACCATCACCGACCCGGACGATCTGCTCGCTGAGCTGGCGCGTATTCGCGCCCAGGGCTGGAGTTTCGACAATGGCGAAGACTATAGCGATGTGCGCTGTGTGGCGGCGCCGATATTTAACGCCGACAGCGCCCTGAGCGCCGCGATTTCGGTGGTTGGCACCCGGTTACAGATTAATGAAGACAATCGCGACTACCTGGCCGGGAAAGCGATTGCCTGCGCCAGGGATATTTCCCGCTTACTGGGCTGGAAAAGCCCGCTTGAACTGCAAGCCTCATAACCAGGAGAACAGTAATGACCCTACCCAAAATTAAACAGGTACGCGCATGGTTTACCGGCGGAGCCACAGCAGAGAAGGGCGCCGGCGGCGGCGATTACCACGACCAGGGGGCCCATCACTGGATTGATGACCATATCGCCACCCCGATGAGTAAATACCCGCAGTATGAGCAGTCGCGTCAGTCGTTCGGCATTAATGTGCTGGGGACACTGATTGTCGAAGTGGAAGCGGACAACGGCCAGACCGGATTCGCGGTCTCGACGGCGGGAGAGATGGGGTGTTTTATCGTTGAAAAACACCTGAATCGCTTTATCGAAGGCAAATGCGTCAGCGATATCAAATTAATTCACGACCAGATGCTCGGCGCCACCATGTACTACTCCGGTTCCGGCGGCCTGGTGATGAACACTATCTCCTGTGTGGATCTGGCGCTGTGGGATCTGTTTGGCAAAGTGGTAGGCCTGCCGGTGTATAAACTGCTCGGTGGCGCGGTGCGTGATGAAATTCAGTTTTATGCCACCGGGGCGCGTCCGGATCTGGCCAAAGAGATGGGGTTCATCGGCGGTAAGATGCCGACCCACTGGGGCCCCCATGACGGCGATGCCGGCATTCGCAAGGACGCGGCAATGGTGGCGGAATACCGTGAAAAATGCGGCGCGGATTTCTGGCTGATGCTCGACTGCTGGATGAGTCAGGATGTGAACTATGCCACGAAGCTGGCTCACGCCTGCGCGCCGTATAACCTGAAGTGGATTGAAGAGTGTCTGCCGCCGCAGCAGTACGAAGGTTACCGGGAACTGAAGCGCAACGCTCCGCCGGGGATGATGGTCACCAGCGGCGAACATCATGGTACGCTACAGTCGTTCCGCACGCTGTCGGAAACCGGCATTGATATTATGCAGCCGGATGTCGGCTGGTGCGGCGGTTTAACCACCCTGGTGGAAATCGCCGCCATTGCCAAAGCGCGCGGTCAACTGGTAGTGCCTCACGGCTCTTCCGTATACTCCCACCACGCGGTGATTACCTTTACCAATACGCCATTCAGTGAATTCCTGATGACCAGCCCGGACTGTTCTACGCTGCGTCCGCAGTTTGATCCGATCCTGCTGGACGAGCCGGTACCGGTGAATGGCCGTATCCACAAATCGGTGCTGGATAAGCCGGGTTTTGGCGTCGAGCTGAACCGCGACTGCAATCTGAAACGGCCCTACAGCCACTAATTCCGGGACCTGCGCCGCAGCCTGCGCGCTCGCGGCGCCACTCATCCTGCTGAGGATTTTGCTATGAATACCACATTACTGGATAGCGTGGTGAAGAAGAACCGTGCGCGCCTGATACCCTTCATGCTCGCTCTGTATGTTCTGGCGTTTCTCGATCGTTCCAATATCGGTTTCGCTAAGGAGACTTACCAGATTGATACCGGCCTGAGCAATGAAGCCTATGCGTTGGGCGCCGGGATATTTTTCGTGGTGTATGCCTTTCTGGGCGTGCCGGCCAACCTGCTGATGAGAAAGTGGGGCGCCCGGCGCTGGATTGGCGGCACCACGCTGCTGTGGGGGGCGCTGTCGGCGGCGATGGCCTATGCCGATACCGAGGCGAAATTCCTGATTGTGCGCACTCTGCTGGGGGCGGCGGAGGCCGGGTTCTTTCCGGGGATGATCTATCTGACCTCTCAGTGGTTCCCGCAGCGCAATCGCGCCAGCATCATGGGGTTGTTCTATATGGGGGCGCCGCTGGCGCTGACGCTGGGTTCGCCGCTTTCCGGCGCGCTGCTGGAGATGCACGGTTTTATGGGGCATGCCGGCTGGTACTGGATGTTTATCATTGAAGGACTGATGGCGGTGGCGGCCGGTTTCTTCACTTTCTTCTGGCTTGATGATACGCCGCAGCAGGCGCGCTTTCTGAACGCAGAGGAAAAACAGGTGCTTATCGCCCAACTGGCCAGCGAAGAAGAGAAGAAAACCACTTCGCGCCTGACGGATGCGCTACGTAATGGGCGGGTCTGGCAACTGGCGATTATCTATCTGACCATCCAGGTGGCGGTATACGGTCTGATCTTCTTCCTGCCAACTCAGGTGGCGGCGCTGATGGGCACTAAAGTCGGCTTTACCGCGTCGGTAGTGACGGCGATCCCCTGGGTTGCGGCGCTGTTCGGCACCTGGCTGATTCCACGCTATTCCGACCGCACTGGCGAGCGGCGTAATGTGGCGGCGCTGACGCTGCTGGCGGCGGGGATCGGGATTGGCGTGTCAGGGCTGGTGTCTCCGTTCCTGGCGATTCTGGCGCTGTGCGTGGCGGCTGTGGGCTTTATCGCCGTACAACCGGTGTTCTGGACCATGCCGACGCAGTTACTCTCCGGGACGGCGCTGGCGGCAGGTATCGGCTTCGTCAACCTGTTCGGCGCGGTGGGCGGTTTCCTGGCGCCCATCCTGCGCGTCAAGGCGGAGACCCTGTTCGCCAGCGATGCGGCGGGCCTGCTGACCCTGGCGGCGGTGGCGATTTTCGGCTCGCTGATTATCTTCACGCTGAATGTTTCCCGCCAGGCGCCTGCGGTGAGCGAAGCGCACCATTCATGACAACTAATGTAGTAAGGATCACTATGGACGCGATTTTATCTAATCCTTTTAAAGCCGGATTACGCCGGGGAGAGACACAGTTTGGCCTGTGGCTAAGCTCCACCACATCCTATATGGCGGAGATCGCCGCCACATCGGGCTATGACTGGCTGTTGATCGACGGCGAACATGCGCCGAATACGATTCAGGATCTGTACCACCAGCTTCAGGCTATCGCCCCTTACCGCAGCCAGCCGGTCGTGCGACCGGTTGAGGGTAGCCGCAGCCTGATCAAACAGGTGCTGGATATTGGCGCCAGAACGCTGTTGGTGCCGATGGTGGATACGGCGCAGCAGGCCCGGGAGGTGGTGGCCGCTACCCGCTACCCGCCGCAGGGCGTGCGCGGCGTCGGCGCCAGCGTGGCCCGCGCCGCGCGCTGGGGGAGAGTCGCGGATTATATGGCGCGCGCCAATGAGGAACTCTGTCTGCTGATTCAGGTTGAGAGTAAAACGGCGCTGGAAAATCTGGATCAGATCCTCGAAGTGGAGGGTATTGATGGCGTCTTCATTGGCCCCGCCGATCTTTCCGCGTCGCTGGGTTATCCGGATAACGCCGGCCACCCGGAGGTGCAGCGGATTATTGAACAGAGTATCCGCCGTATCCGCGCAGCGGGAAAAGCCGCCGGTTTCCTGGCGGTTGATCCACAGATGGCCCGGCGGAGCCTGGAGTGGGGGGCGAATTTTGTGGCGGTTGGGGTGGATACTATGCTCTATACCGAAGCCCTCGACGCCAGACTGGCGCTGTTTAAGGGAACAGAGGCCAGTGGTAATACCCGCGGCAGTTATTAAGCGGCGGGCATAATGGTTTATCCGGTGGATCAACAGTGTCGTTATCCACCGGACTTTACCGCCAGCGGCGTGCCGCTCCAGGCGATGGCCAAAAATTCATATTCCTGATAATAAGAATTACGCTGTTCTTTTTCACGAATGGCTTTAATCAAGGGTTCGGCAATAGCGAAATTATTAACCACGGAGCTATAGAAGACGTCTTTTATCATTATTTCATGATAGATGCCGTGGCGAATACTGACGGCCAGACGCTCATAAAAATTCAGACAATAAATAATATTCTGAATATCATCATTCTCTTCTTCTGTCATGTTATGTGTCGAAAATATATAGCTTCGAAAAGACCTTCCCGAATAGTGAATACGTCGTAGTGCCTGAAGCCCATCCAGATAGCGTTTATCAAAGCGGCTCTCAAATAAGAACGTCGCCGTTTGCGATTTTCTGGCCATTCCGACATTGTAAATGATGGTGAAGAAGGCCAGTATGGCGCTGAGCAGGACCGCCAGCGTGCTGAGCATCTGGCTGCCAGCCGTCAGCCAGATGAGGGTGTTTGCAGGCATCAGATACGTCCATATATCTGTTATTCCGGGAAAGCCTGGGGAATATATACCCAGGCTTCCGGGTTAAGAAATAGATATTTTATTGCACGGGATTATTACAGGGTTTATTAATTACAGGCCTTCATACTCATCAGAATAGCGCATCTCATTTTTCTCCTGGTTAAATATTGCTGCGGGTTGATAAACAAACAGTACCCATCACAGGAAAATAATACAATATAAAAAATAACGACATTAAAAAAATGCGAGACACGCTCAAAACGAATGCAATTCAATGAAATAAAAATACCGCGCGGCGGCGGCATTATTACATTTCAATTTCGATATCACCCTGTGCCTGACAGCAACAGGGCAGAATTTCTCCGGGCTGAATAAAGGCCAGCGGCTCGCTGAGCCACCTGACATTGCCGTTAACCAGCCGGGTCCGGCAGGAGCCGCAGTACCCGGCGCGGCACTGATATTCCACCTGAATATTTTGCGACTCCAGCGCCGCCAGAAGGGAAGGGTGCTCCTCCTGGCAGATAAGCTGAGCGCCGCTGATACGCAGCGTAATTCGGTTGCACATGGCTTACAGCTGGAAATTGCTCAAATCGTCGGTATCGATTTCAGAATCGATCTGGCCGACCAGATAAGAGCTGACTTCCACCTCTTGCGGCGCGACCTGGACGTTGTCGGATACCAGCCAGGCGTTAATCCACGGAATCGGATTCGAACGGGTCTGGAAAGGCAGATCGAGACCGACGGCCTGCATGCGGATATTGGTGATGTATTCCACATACTGGCACAGGATATCTTTGTTCAGGCCGATCATGGAACCGTCGCGGAACAGGTAGTCAGCCCACTCTTTTTCCTGCTGGGCCGCCAGCACAAACAGGTCATAACACTCCTGCTGGCACTCCCGGGCAATATCCGCCATTTCCGGATCGTCGGCGCCGGAGCGCATCAGGTTGAGCATATGCTGGGTGCCGGTCAGATGCAGCGCTTCGTCACGGGCGATCAGCTTGATGATTTTGGCGTTGCCTTCCATCAGCTCGCGCTCCGCAAAGGCGAATGAGCAGGCAAAGCTGACGTAGAAACGGATCGCTTCCAGCGCATTAACGCTCATCAGGCACAGGTAGAGCTTTTTCTTCAGTTCGCGCAGACTGACGGTGACCGTTTTGCCGTTAACCGTATGGGTGCCTTCCCCCAGCAGGTGCCAGTAGCTGGTATCTTCGATCAGCGAGTCATAATAGTTGGAGATATCTTTCGCCCGCTTGAGGATCTCTTCATTGGTGACAATATCGTCAAAGACGATCGACGGATCGTTGACGATATTGCGGATGATATGGGTATAGGAGCGGGAGTGGATCGTTTCCGAGAACGCCCAGGTTTCTACCCAGGTTTCCAGCTCCGGAATGGAGATCAGCGGCAGTAGCGCTACGTTGGGGCTACGGCCCTGAATGGAATCAAGCAGGGTCTGATATTTCAGGTTGCTGATAAAAATATGTTTTTCGTGCTCCGGCAGCGCCTGGTAATCAATACGATCCCGGGAAACGTCAACCTCTTCCGGCCGCCAGAAGAAGGAGAGCTGTTTTTCGATCAGCTTTTCAAAGATGTCGTATTTTTGCTGGTCGTAGCGGGCCACGTTAACCGGCTGGCCGAAGAACATCGGTTCCTGCAACTGGTCGTTTTTCGTCTGTGAAAAGGTGGTGTATGCCATGAATTTAATCCTGTCTACAAAGCATTATCAGTGGTGCCGGAGCAGGGCGGGTTTCCCCGCCCTGGCGGTCAGATTTTGCAGGCGCCGCTTTCGCAGCCGTCATCCTGAATAGAAGGCACCAGATCGTCCTGGGCATCTTCCGCGCCGTCGCGGGTGTTCTGATAGTAAAGGGTTTTCACGCCAAATTTATAGGCAGTGAGCAAATCCTTCAGCAATTGCTGCATCGGCACCTTGCCTGACGGGAAACGCGCCGGGTCGTAGTTGGTGTTGGCGGAAATCGACTGATCGATAAACTTCTGCATAATGCCCACCAGTTGCAGATAACCGTCGTTGCCGGGCATATCCCACAGCAGTTCATAGCTATCTTTCAGGTGCTCATAATCCGGCACCACCTGACGCAGGATACCGTCTTTCGAGGCTTTGATGCTGACATAGCCGCGCGGCGGTTCAATACCGTTGGTGGCGTTGGAAATCTGCGAGGAGGTCTCCGATGGCATCAGGGCGGAAAGGGTTGAGTTACGCAGGCCGTGGGTTTTGATCGATGCGCGCAACTGCTCCCAGTCATAGTGCAGCGGCTCGTTAGCGATGGCGTCCAGATCCTTTTTATAGGTATCAATCGGCAGAATGCCCTGCGCGTAGGTGGTTTCGTTGAACCACGGGCAGGCGCCCTGTTCCTGAGCCAGTTCGTTCGAGGCTTTCAGCAGGTAATACTGAATGGCTTCGAAGGTTTTGTGGGTCAGATTATTGGCGCTGCCGTCGGAGTAACGCTTGCCGTTTTTCGCCAGCCAGTAAGCGAAGTTAATTACGCCGATACCCAGAGTACGGCGCCCCATTGCGCCGCGTTTTGCCGCCGGGATCGGGTAGTCCTGGTAATCAAGCAGGGCGTCGAGGGCACGTACCGCCAGCACCGCCAGATCTTCCAACTCGTCCAGACCGTTGATGGCGCCGAGGTTAAAGGCAGACAGGGTGCACAGGGCGATTTCCCCGCTTTCGTCATTCACGTCTTCCAGCGGTTTAGTCGGCAGTGCGATTTCCAGACACAGGTTGGACTGGCGCACTGGCGCAACGGCCGGGTCGAACGGACTGTGGGTGTTACAGTGGTCGACGTTCTGAATATAGATGCGGCCGGTGGAGGCGCGCTCCTGCATCATCAGAGAGAACAGGTCGGCGGCTTTGACACGCTTCTTGCGAATGCTTTCGTCCTGCTCATATTGGGTATACAGGCGTTCGAATTCGTTCTGATCGACAAAGAAAGCGTCGTACAGCCCCGGCACGTCGGACGGGCTGAACAACGTGATGTCTTCCCCTTTTAGCAGGCGGGTATACATCATTTTGTTCAACTGCACGCCGTAGTCCATATGACGCACGCGGTTGCCTTCCACGCCGCGGTTGTTTTTCAGTACCAGCAGGCTTTCCACTTCCAGGTGCCACATCGGATAGAACAGAGTGGCCGCGCCGCCGCGCACGCCGCCCTGAGAGCAGGACTTCACCGCGGTCTGGAAATGTTTGTAGAACGGAATACAGCCGGTATGGAACGCTTCGCCGCCGCGGATCGGGCTGCCCAGCGCGCGGATACGACCGGCGTTGATACCGATACCGGCGCGTTGGGAAACGTACTTCACGATAGCGCTGGAGGTGGCGTTGATAGAGTCCAGACTGTCGCCGCACTCGATCAGCACGCAGGAACTGAACTGACGGGTCGGGGTACGCACGCCGGACATAATTGGCGTCGGCAGTGAGATTTTAAAGGTTGAGACCGCGTCGTAGAAACGCTTCACATAGTCCAGACGGGTGGCGCGCGGGTAACCGGAGAACAGGCATGCCGCAACCAGAATGTACAGGAACTGGGCGCTCTCGTAGATTTCGCCGGTCACCCGGTTCTGTACCAGGTATTTGCCTTCCAGCTGTTTAACCGCCGCGTAGGAGAAATTCATATCGCGCCAGTGGTCGATAAAACCGTCCATCTGCTGGAACTCTTCTTCCGTGTAGTCTTCCAGCAGATGTCTATCATATTTGCCCAGCTCGACCATTTTTACCACGTGGCTGAACAGCTTCGGCGGCTCGAATTCGCCATAGGCTTTTTTACGCAGATGGAAAATCGCCAGTCGCGCGGCCAGGTACTGATAGTCCGGCGCGTCACGGGAGATCAGGTCGGCAGCGGCTTTAATGATAGTTTCATGAATATCAGACGTTTTAATGCCGTCATAGAACTGAATATGGGAGCGCAACTCCACCTGGGAAACGGAAACATTGCTTAGCCCTTCTGCGGCCCAGTCCAGCACGCGGTGGATTTTATCCAGATTGATGCGCTCGGTGCTGCCGTCACGCTTTGTCACCATCAGACTCTGATTCATGGGTTGTACCTGTCCGTGAAATGAATATATCCCCCATTTATCCACAATGTCCGACCTGTGACTAACATTGTGGATAAATACTATATATAGGGGTTGAATGATAAGTTTAACGCTATATGGTGAGTATTCTAGTAGGGATTCTTTTGAGAACAAGGGTTGATTTTGACGTTAATTTGAGGTTACCAGAGGGTGAAAAACGCTAAGTCCTCAAGTTGTAAGGCTTTGCTGGGCTGTCAAGGCCAGTAAGAAAAAAACCAAATTTTGATCGGATGCTGATTTCTTCATCGAACAGGGAAATTGCGCAACATGATGTTACGCAATTATTCTTAATAAAAATCTGAATCAACGCTGAATGGCGTTCTCAGTATGCAAGATATAGTTAACATCAACCCCCGGGCCGAGGTGAAAACGGTTCATCAGCGGGTTGTAATGCAGGCCGGTCATGTGGCGCTCGCGCAGCGGGGTTTCATCCACCCAGCTCAGCAGTTCCGCAGGCTTGATAAATTTTTTAATATCGTGCGTGCCTTTTGGCACCATGTTCAGCAGATACTCCGCGCCGACCACCGCCATCAGCCAGGCCTTCGGGTTGCGGTTAATGGTAGAAAAGAATACCTGCCCGCCGGGTTTGACCAGCCGGGCGCAGGCCTGTACCACCGAGCGCGGATCCGGTACGTGCTCCAGCATCTCCATGCAGGTCACGACATCGTATTCGCCGGGGTGTTTTTCAGCCTGCTCTTCTACGGTGCGCTGGATATATTCCACCTGAATACCGCTTTCCAGAGCATGTAGCCGCGCCACCTGTAGCGGTTCGAATCCCATATCCAGACCGGTGACGGTCGCCCCTTCCCGGGCCATGCTCTCGGCCAGAATGCCGCCGCCGCAGCCAACGTCGAGGACTTTTTTGCCGAACAGCCCGCCGCAGCGCCCGGCAATATAGCCAAGGCGCAGGGGATTAATACGATGCAGCGGTTTAAATTCGCCTTCCAGGTCCCACCAGCGCGAGGCGACGGCTTCAAACTTGGCGATTTCGGTGTGGTCAACGTTCTGTCCGCAGGGCGCGTTTTCGGCATTCATGGATGCAGTAACTCCTTATTTCACAGAACTGCGAGTATATCAGGACGCCGGAATGAATAAAGCCGCCGCCAGACGCTATCGGGTTTAGCTGTCTTTATACGGTTGTGTTATAATTTGCGACCTTTGAATCCGGGATACAGTAGAGGGATAGCGGTTAGATGAGCGACCTTGCCAGAGAAATTACACCGGTCAATATTGAGGAGGAGCTGAAGAGCTCTTATCTGGACTACGCGATGTCGGTTATTGTTGGCCGCGCATTGCCGGATGTTCGTGATGGCCTCAAGCCGGTACACCGTCGCGTACTTTACGCCATGAACGTATTGGGCAATGACTGGAATAAAGCCTACAAAAAATCCGCCCGCGTCGTCGGTGACGTTATCGGTAAATACCACCCTCATGGTGATTCCGCGGTCTATGACACCATCGTGCGTATGGCGCAGCCGTTCTCCCTGCGCTACATGCTGGTCGACGGCCAGGGGAACTTCGGCTCCATCGACGGCGACTCCGCAGCAGCGATGCGTTATACGGAGATTCGTCTGCAGAAGATCTCCCATGAGTTGATGGCCGATCTGGAAAAAGAGACCGTTGACTTTGTGGACAACTATGACGGTACGGAAAGAATCCCCGACGTCATGCCGACCAAAATCCCTAACCTGCTGGTAAACGGTTCATCCGGCATCGCGGTAGGGATGGCGACCAACATTCCTCCCCATAACCTGACGGAAGTGATCAACGGCTGTCTGGCCTATATCGATAACGAAGACATCGGCGTCGAAGGGCTGATGGAATACATTCCGGGGCCGGACTTCCCGACTGCAGCGATCATCAATGGCCGGCGCGGGATTGAAGAGGCCTATCGCACCGGGCGCGGCAAGATTTATATTCGCGCCAGAGCGGAAGTGGAAGCCGACGCCAAAACCGGGCGTGAAACCATCATCGTTCACGAAATTCCTTATCAGGTGAACAAAGCGCGTCTGATCGAGAAGATAGCCGAGCTGGTGAAAGACAAGCGCGTCGAAGGGATCAGCGCCCTGCGCGATGAGTCCGACAAAGACGGAATGCGCATTGTTATCGAAATCAAGCGCGATGCCGTTGGCGAAGTCGTGCTGAACAATCTTTATTCCCAGACCCAGTTGCAGGTCTCCTTTGGTATCAACATGGTGGCGTTGCACCATGGTCAGCCGAAGATCATGACCCTGAAGGAGATTCTGGAAGCGTTTGTTCGCCACCGCCGTGAAGTGGTGACGCGCCGTACCATTTTCGAATTGCGTAAAGCCCGCGATCGCGCCCATATCCTTGAAGGTCTGGCGGTGGCGCTGGCTAACATCGACCCGATTATTGAGTTGATTCGCCGCGCCCCGACGCCTGCGGAAGCGAAGGCCGGGTTGGTGGCGCAGGCGTGGGATCTGGGCAACGTGGCGGCAATGCTGGAACGAGCTGGCGACGACGCCGCGCGTCCGGAGTGGCTGGAGCCGGAGTTTGGTATTCGCGAAGGCAAATACTATCTGACAGAGCAACAGGCTCAGGCGATCCTTGACCTGCGTCTGCAGAAGCTGACCGGTCTGGAGCATGAAAAACTGCTCGACGAATATAAAGAGCTGCTGGAACAGATAGCCGAGCTGCTGCATATTCTGGCCAGCGCTGAGCGCCTGATGGAAGTGATTCGCGAAGAGCTGTTGCTGATCCGCGATCAGTTCGGCGACGAGCGTCGCACCGAAATCACCGCCAACAGCGCCGATATTAATATCGAAGATCTGATCAGCCAGGAAGATGTGGTCGTCACCCTGTCTCACCAGGGCTACGTGAAGTATCAGCCGCTGTCTGATTACGAGGCGCAGCGCCGCGGCGGTAAGGGTAAATCCGCTGCGCGTATTAAAGAAGAAGACTTTATCGACCGCCTGCTGGTGGCCAACACTCATGACACGATCCTCTGCTTCTCCAGCCGTGGTCGTCTGTACTGGATGAAGGTTTACCAATTGCCGGAAGCCAGCCGCGGCGCCCGCGGTCGGCCGATCGTCAACCTGCTGCCGCTGGAGGCCGATGAGCGTATCACCGCCATTCTGCCGGTACGCGAGTACGAAGCGGGTGTGAACGTCTTTATGGCCACCGCCAGCGGTACCGTGAAGAAAACCGCCCTGACCGAGTTCAGCCGTCCGCGCTCCGCCGGTATTATCGCTGTCAACCTGAATGAGGGCGATGAGCTGATTGGCGTTGATCTAACCTCCGGCAGCGATGAGGTGATGCTGTTCTCCGCCCACGGTAAAGTGGTGCGCTTTAAAGAGGACGCCGTGCGCGCCATGGGCCGTACCGCGACCGGGGTGCGCGGTATCCGTCTGGCGGAAGGGGACAGTGTGGTATCGCTGATCATTCCGCGCGGCGAAGGGGCGATTCTGACCGTCACCCAGAACGGTTACGGTAAGCGCACCGCGGCGGCGGAATACCCGACCAAGTCGCGCGCCACTCAGGGGGTTATCTCCATTAAAGTCACCGAGCGCAACGGTAATGTGGTCGGCGCGGTGCAGGTGGATGACAGCGATCAGATCATGATGATCACTGATGCGGGGACGCTGGTGCGTACCCGGGTATCGGAAATCAGCGTGGTGGGTCGTAATACCCAGGGCGTGATTCTGATCCGCACCGCTGAAGAGGAAAACGTGGTCGGTCTGCAGCGCGTGGCGGAGCCGGTGGATGAAGAAGAACTGGACGCTATTGACGGTAGTGAAGCGGAAGGGGAAGACGAAATCGCGCCGGAAACCGATAACGACGATGATGCGGCGGATGACGCTGACGAGTAATCGTTGATCATTGCTGGTTGCATAGACAAACCCCACCGAAAGGTGGGGTTTTCTTTTGATAGCCCCTTAAAAGTGATGCCGGCGATCAGCTGAGGCGTTCGACGATCATAGCGATACCCTGTCCGCCGCCGATGCACAGCGTCGCCAGACCGAGGGTTTTATCCCGGGCGCGCAGGGCATGCAGCAGGGTAACCAGAATCCGCGCGCCGCTGGCGCCGATCGGGTGGCCCAGCGCGATCGCGCCGCCGTTGACGTTGACCCGCGACATATCGAACTCCAGCGTTTTCCCCACCGCGAGAAACTGGGCAGCAAAGGCTTCATTGGCTTCAATCAGATCGATATCGCTTAACTGCAGGCCGGTTTGCGCCAGCGCTTTACGGGTGGCGGGGACTGGCCCCATACCCATCAGCTCCGGCGCCACGCCGCCGCTGGCATAGCCGCGGATACGCGCCAGCGGCGTCAGTCCGGCGGCACGGGCGGCCTGCTCTTCCATCACCACCAGCGCGGCGGCGCCGTCGTTGATACCGGAGGCGTTGCCCGCGGTTACCGTGCCGGCTTTATCGAACGCCGGGCGCAGGGCGCTGAGACCTTCCAGCGTGGTATCGGCTTTCGGAAACTCGTCGCTGGCAAAGATACGCTCGCTTTTCCGTGATTTAACGGTGACAGGGACGATCTCAGCGTCAAAGGCGCCTGACTGTTGCGCGGCGGCGGCTTTTTGCTGGGACTGCAGCGCCGCGTGGTCCTGCTGTTCCCGGGTAATGCCATATTCCCGGGCGACGTTTTCCGCGGTAATCCCCATATGGTAGCCATGCGTCGCGCACATTAGCCCATCGCGCAGGATAGTGTCGGCGAGCTGGCCGTCGCCCAGCCGGTATCCCCAGCGCGCCCGGGAGTCGAGCAGATGGGGGGCCTGGCTCATGTTTTCCATGCCGCCGGCTACAATCGCCGTGGCCTGGCCGGCGGCAATCGCCTGCGCCGCCAGCGCCACGCTTTTCAGCCCGGAGCCGCAGACTTTGTTCACCGTGTAACCGCACACTGTTGCCGCGAGGCCGCTTTTCAGTGACGCCTGACGCGCCGGGTTCTGGCCGAGCCCCGCCTGTAACACATTCCCCATGATGACCTCATCAACCCGGGTCGGGTCGAGAGCGGCGCGTTCCAGCGCAGCGTTAATCACCGCGGCGCCGAGATCTACGGCGCTGGTGCCGGCGAGTGCGCCGTTGAAGCTGCCGATAGCGGTACGCACCGCGCTGACGATAACCATATTTTTCATCTTCTATTCCTTAGTCTTTGCGCTGTGTCAGAACAGCGTGAGCCCGATAACAAAAATCACGCCGGAGAACAGCAGGGCGGTAATGCAGTAACCCATAATGTCTCTGACCCCAAGCCCGGCGATGGCCAGCGCCGGCAATGCCCAGAATGGTTGCGCCATGTTCATCCACTGTTCGCCATAGGCAATAGCCATTACCGATTTCCCGAGGTCGGCGCCAAGGGCTTCGGCCGCCGGCATCACGAAGGGACCCTGAATAACCCAGTGACCGCCGCCGGATGGGACCGCGAAGTTAATCAGCGCTGAGCTGAAGAAGGTCATGATCGGGAAGGTTTCTTTGGTGGCGACATCAATGAAGAATTCAGTGATCAGTCCGCCGAGGCCGGAATGTTCCATCATTAACTGGATCCCGGCGTAGAACGGGAACTGCACCAGAATACCGGCGGTGCTGCGCGCGGCGGCGCTGATGGCGCGCATATAGGCCATCGGCGTTTTATGCAGCAGCATTCCGGCGATCAGGAACACCAGGTTGACGGTGTTAATGGTGATGTTGAAGCCATTTTCGACAAAGTACATGCCCAGATAGCCGATACCCAGAGCGCCGATGATCAGCGTCAGAATACGGCTCTCTTCCAGGCGCTCGGATGGCGGAGCGTCCGCCGGCAGGGTCTTCTGGAAATCCGCCTCTTCAAGCAGCAGTTTGGGATCAATGGCCACCACATCCTGCGGTTTGGGCGTCATCATGCGGGTGACGAACGGCATCACCACAATCAGCCCGACAGTGACGAACAAGTTGAAGCCGGTGAACAGCGTATCGCCGACCGGGATCAGACCGGCAACGTGTTCCACCGGGTTACCGGGGGTTGCCGCCAGCAGGGGCATCGAGCCGGAGAAACCGCCGCCCCAGGTGAGAAAGCCAATATAGGCGCAGGCGATCAGCAGCGGGTAATCAGAGCCGGGAACCCGGCGCGCCACTTCCCGGGCAAACATCGCGCCGACCACCAGGCCGAAGCCCCAGTTAATGGCGCACGCCGTCAGACCGAAAAAGGTCACCAGCATTACCCCCTGGGCGGGGGTTTTGGCGGTAGAAGCGACAACCCGCAGCAGACGCTTAACCGGGCTGGAGCTGGCCAGGGCGTGGCCGGTGACCACGATCAGCGCCATCTGCATCCCGAAAGCCAGCAGGTTCCAGAAGCCGTCGCCCCACATTTTCACCATGTTCATCGGCGTCTGGGGCGTCAGCCACAGGGCGATGATAAATGTCAATATGGTCAACAGGATGGCGAAGATCAGCGGGTCCGGCAGCCAGCGGCTGACGAAGCGCGTCATAAAACGCGAGATGCGGCCAATCATGCGACACCTCGCGCGGCGTGGGTGGGCATGGTCTGCAGATCGCTGGCGATATCGAAGTGGGCTTGCGTCCGGGAGCGAATAGTTTCTACGTCGCAGCCTGCGGCGATTTCGCACAGTTGCATCTTGCCGTCGCTGAAGCGGAATACCGCCAGCTCAGTGACCAGCATATGGACCGCATGCTGGGCGGTGAGCGGCATAGTGCACTGGCGCAGTATCTTGGCCGAACCATCTTTGGCGCAGTGTTCCATGGCGATGATCACTTTACGGGCGCCGGTCACCAGATCCATGGCGCCGCCCATGCCGGGGACCATCTTGCCCGGCACCACCCAGTTGGCGAGGTTGGCCTGCTCATCGACCTGCAGGCCTCCCAGCACGCAGGCATCAACGTGGCCGCCGCGGATTAGGGCGAACGAGGTGGCGCTGTCGAACATTGCGGCGCCGGGTAAAATGCCGCACGGTTGGCCGCCGGCGTTCACCAGGTCAGGATGCGGTTCAGTAATCGGACCTAATCCGAGGAAGCCGTTTTCGGACTGCAGGGTAATGTGTATCCCCTCAGGTAGGTAATTCGCCACCTGAGTAGGCAGACCGATGCCGAGATTAACGATATCTCCGTCACGCAGTTCCAGCGCCACGCGGCGGGCAATAAGTTGTTTCGCATCCATGATTAGCACTCCTCGGGGTTAACGATATGGTCAACAACGGCGCCGGGGGTCATTACCCAATCCGGTTCAATAGCGCCGATTTCCACCAGTTCATCGGGTTCGACGAGGGTGATGTCCGCCGCCATGGCGATCAGCGGGTTAAAATTGCGTGCGCTGAGTTGATAGGTCAGGTTGCCGCTGCGGTCGGCGCGGTGCGCGCGAACCAGCGCCAGATCGGCGCGTAACGGGCGTTCCAGCAGGTATTTAATGCCGTCGAGAGTCAGCGTCTGTTTACCGTCTTCCACCACGGTGCCGACCCCGGTAGGGGTGAGGACGCCGCCCAGCCCGGCGCCGCCGCAGCGGATCTGTTCAATCAAAGTGCCCTGCGGCACCAACTGGACTTCCATCTCGCCGGCGATCATCCGGCGCCCGGTTTCCGGGTTGGTGCCGATGTGCGAGGCGATCACTTTTTTGACCCGGCCATTGACAATCAGCGGACCGATTCCGGTATCGACAAACGCGGTGTCGTTGGCGATAAGGGTTAAATCCCTGATGCCGGCGTCAAGCAGCGCATTCACCAGACGGGGCGGGGTGCCAACCCCCATAAATCCGCCCACCATGATGGTCATACCATCGCGGAAGAAGCGGCAGGCTTCGGGTAAGGAGATAAGTTTATTTTTCATTGCTTTTCCCTTTGCATACTCCGTTATTGGGTATACACGGGACATAGCAAGGGGGATGCCAGATTCAAAAACTGGCTGGAGTATTTTTTATATTATTGTTTTTTATGGGTTAAATGGCTTAAGGCTGCAGAGCTGTCAACAGAGCGGGCGCGTCTGACCGGGAAAGATTTTGCACAGTGCGCAACTTTCTTCCCGGTCCGCGGGGCTAGATTTCATGGCGCGGCGCGTGGTCGATGCCATATTCCTGGAGTTTGTACATCAGCGCCCGGCGGCTGATGCCGAGTACCAGCGCGCTGCGGGTGCGGTTACCTTCGTGTTGTGCAAGGGTTTCGAGAATCAGCTGTTTTTCGTAGCGCTTCATCTCATCTTTCAGATTACGTTCTTCGTGAGGGACCGCCGGGGGCTTTTCATCACCGGCGCCCGGCTGGCGGGA
Organism: Entomohabitans teleogrylli; assembly: GCF_001484765.1. Lineage (GTDB taxonomy): Bacteria > Pseudomonadota > Gammaproteobacteria > Enterobacterales > Enterobacteriaceae > Entomohabitans > Entomohabitans teleogrylli. Next base: position 196,480 of record NZ_LLXO01000013.1, read on the forward strand.
CAGGAGCGCAGGGGGTAGATCGTCGCTGAAAATGATGGCGCCGGTGCTCATGATGACCGCTCGTTCAATGACGTTGGACAGTTCGCGAATGTTCCCCGGCCACAGCCAGGCGGACAGCAGCGCCAGCGCCGCCGGATCGATATCAATGATTTCACGCTGATTTTCGGCCGAGAATTTTTGCAGGAAGTGATTGGCCAGCAGCGGGATATCTTCCGGGCGTTCGCGCAGCGGGGGGATTTCCAGATGGATAACGTTCAGGCGATAGAATAGATCCTGGCGGAAAGCGCCCTGTTCCACCATGGCGGCTAAATCCCGGTTCGTGGCCGCGACAATGCGGATATCCACCTGGATAGTCTGATGGCCGCCGATACGCTCCAGCTCTCGCTCCTGCAGTACCCGCAGCAGTTTGGCCTGCAGGTTGAGGGGCATTTCGCCCACTTCGTCGAGCAACAGAGTACCCTGATGGGCGCGCTCGAACAGCCCCTGGCGCTGCATCTGGGCGCCGGTGAAAGCCCCTTTCTCATGGCCGAACAGTTCGCTTTCCAGCAGGGATTCCGGCAGGGCGGCGCAGTTCACTTTAATAAACGGGCCGGCGGAGCGGCGGCTGTTGTAATGGATAGCCCGGGCGATCAACTCCTTGCCGGTGCCGCTTTCACCACTGATCAGGACGCTGGCCTGGCTGAGGGCTATTTTGGCGGTATCGCGGCAGATCTCCATCATGCATGGGCTGGTGGTAAGAATGTGTCCCCACTGCCAGCTTTCCGTGAGCGCTTTGTGCAGATAGCTGATCTCCTGCTTCATCGACTGGAGCTGAAGCGCCCGCTGAATAACCATCTGCAGTTCGTCGAGATCAAAAGGTTTAATCACGTAGTCAAAGGCGCCGCAGCGCAGCGCCTCTACTGCCGTTTCCACGGCGGCATAGGCGGTCATCAGAATCACCGGGATGCGCGGATGCAGGGCATGCATCTGCTGCAATGCCTCAATACCGTTGAGTCCCGGCATGCGAATATCCATCAGCACCACGTCCGGCGGATGGTCGGCGAACATTTGCAGCGCTTCGCGACCGTCCTTCGCGCAGAAGGTTTCCTGCCCGGCGAGGGCAAAGGCGGTGGTTAGCATGCGACGAACATTTTCTTCATCGTCGACAATCAGAATACGGTAATTCGCTTTCATGGCTACTTATTTCCCTGGGATCGAACGGGCAAAATAATCGTAAACGTGGTGCCGCGCCCCGGTTCGCTGGACAGCAGGATATCTCCCTGATGGGCGCTGATAATGCGCTGGCTGAGCGCCAGCCCCAGCCCGGTGCCGGACGCTCTGGTCGTAAAGAAAGGCTCAAAAATTTTATGCTGCAACTCCGCCGGGATGCCGCAGCCGTCATCGGCGATCTGCACCGCCTGGCGATCGTCGTCGTATTGCCAGCTGCGGATGGAGATGCTGCCTCTGGCGCTAATGGACTGCACGGCGTTGATCAGAATATTGAGGATCACCTGGCGCAGCAGTTCGCGGTCGGCGAGGATCATGGCGAGGTCGGGGGCGAGCTCGCAGGTAAAGTCGATGCGCGCCTGCAGGCCTGAGGTCTGAATCAACACCAGTGATTCATCGATCATCTGATTAAGGCTAACCGCCTGGCGCGGTCCCTGGCGGGGGCGGGAGAAATCCAGTAGCTGCTGGATTACCCGATTAATGGCGTCAATTTCTTTAAGGATGATCGCCAGGTATTCCTGATGGTGGATCTGGGTGTCCTGTTGTTTGAGGATTTGTACATAGCCGCGGATCGCGGTCAGCGGGTTGCGCACTTCATGGGCTACCCCGGCCATCAGTTCGCCGAGGGTAGCCAACCGTTCGGCCTGCGCCAGCCGCCGCTGGGCCTCTTTGCGGGCGGTCAGATCTGAGAAGATCACCAGCGCCCCGACCAGCTCGCCGCGATCGTTACGCAACTGGCTGGTGGTGACGATAAGCTCAATCGCCCGCTCCTTAGCCGGGAAGCTGACTTCCAGCGCCCGGTGCTCAATGCCGCGCTCCAGGGTGTCGAGTACCGGGCTGGTATAGCCGTTGTCGGTGAACAGCGCCGCATAGGGGAGGCCGAGCAGCTCGTCACGGCTGTAGCCGGTGATCTGTTGCGCCGCCGGGTTCATGGCGGTTACGCAGCCGGCGCTGTCAATGGCAATCACCCCGTCGGCGGCGTTTTCGACAATCAGATCGTTAAGGGTACGGGTTTCGCCCAGCGCCTGCGCCAGGGCATTAACGCTGCGGCTGATTTGCCCCATCTCTCCCGGCAGCGGCGGCAGCCGGGTGTGTAAACTCTGCGCCAGTCCTTCCAGCCCCTGAGTGATGACATCGATGTTGGTGCCAAGACGGCGGGAAAACACTACGATCAGCAGCAGGCTAACCAGCAATCCGCACACCAGTACCGCCGCAATGCGTACGTCCATCTTCCAGGCCTGCTGGCGGATGTCTTCGGAGAGTTCGTTGGCCCAGATATAGCCGATCACTTCTCCCTGGCGTTCGATGGGGATCATCGAGTTCATAATATGGCCGCGCACCTGGTGCCCGGAGGAGACCAGCGCCTGGCGGGTCGTCATCACTTCGCGACCGGGATGGTCCGGGTTGATGGTAATCCCGACGTTGCTTTGATACAGAGCCGCCGGCGCGTAGGTAATGATGGCATCCAGCTCCCGGTGATAGTAACCGGCGCCGATACCGGGAAAGGCCTCGGCGATTTTTTCGGTAATTGGACTTAATTCGCGATTGAGAGCGGCAATCCGCTCCGCCCGCGGCAGAAAAGCATGGTGGGAAAAACGCTCTTCAAGTTCGGCATTCAGCCGCCGGGTGATGCCGGAGAGTTTCTTTTCTTTTTCTGCCAGCACGGCCGCCTGACCTTCGGTTTCGACGATATAGCCGATGGTCAGCGTCGGCACGCTCACCATTACTATCGCCATGGCAATCATCTGGTTGCGTAGTCGACGCGGGTAGAATCTTTTTACTCGCTGTATCAGCGCCTGTATCCCTGCCTGCATTATTCGTCCCTGTCCTGCGGCGCAATAGGTTATTATCGGCCGGAAACGATAATGATTCCCGGAGAGAGTTCAAACTCCGGAGATCGCCCGGCGTTGCGGCTGGGCGCGTTTGCGGCTACCTTATCGACATCATTTTTGTTTACAGACCAATCGCCAGTGGTACTACTTTGAAATACTTTGTCTCTTTCCGCTCCACGCTCAAAGTGTCGCGCTATCTGTTTCGGGCACTGGTGCTGCTGGTCTGGCTGCTGATTGTACTTTTTTCCGCCTTCTACATTATTAATGCGCTCCACCAGAAAGAGTCGGAAGTTCACCAGGAATTTAATCTCAGTTTTGATCAGGCTCAGCGCTATATTCAGCGCACTTCTGATGTGATGCGCGAGTTAAAGTTTATTGCTGAGAATCGAATTACCGCCGACAGTGCGCCTTTCCCGACGGGAAACGGTGAGACGGAGCGCCCGGAGCCGCCGCAGTTTATGCCGTTGTTCGAGGATTCCGACTGCTCTGCGGTCAGTAATGCGTGGCGGTCTTCTTCCCGTTCGCTGGCCTGGTATCTGCGCTACTGGCGGGATAATTATTCGGCGCTATACGATGTTAACCGGGCATTTCTTATCGGCGGGGATTCACTGTGTATTGCCGATTACGGTTTACGGAATGTCCCTCTGGAGCGCGAAAAAGCCCTTAAGTCCCTGCACGAGCGGATCCTTAAGTATCGCGCCGCTCCGCAGGGCGAACGCGGTAGCAATATTTACTGGATTAGCCCCGGGCCGCGCCCGGGGGTCGGCTATTTCTATACGCTGACGCCAGTCTATCAGGCAAACCGTCTGCAGGCGCTGTTAGGGATTGAGCAAACTATCCGCATGGAGAGTTTTTTCACCACCAGTAATTTACCGGCGAACGTCACCATTCTGGATGACAACGGTTTTCCGCTGATCTCGCTGGCCGGCAACGAGACAGCCATCGGACCGGATGCGCGCTGGAATCAGGAGCGTACCTGGTTTGGATATACTCAGGGGTTCCGGGAACTGGTGCTGAAAAAGAACCTGCCGCCCTCGACCCTCAGCGTTATCTATTCCGTACCGGTAGACCTGGTGCTGGAACGGATACGGGTGCTGATCCTTAACGCGGTACTGCTCAACGTACTGGCGGGGATCATTTTGTTTGCGCTGGCGAGAATGTATGAGCGGCGGATCTTTATTCCCGCCGAAAGCGACGCCCAGCGCCTTGAAGAACATGAACAGTTTAACCGTAAAATCGTCGCTTCTGCGCCGGTGGGGATCTGCATTCTGCGTACCCAGGACGGCACCAATATTCTCAGTAATGAGCTGGCCCATAACTATCTCAGTATGCTGACCCATGAAGATCGGCAGCGGCTAACGCAAATTATCTGCGGCCAGCAGGTGAATTTTGTCGATGTGCTGACCAGCAATAACACCAATTTGCAGATCAGTTTTGTCCATTCCCGTTATCGCAATGAGAATGTCGCTATCTGCGTGCTGGTGGATGTCAGCGCTCGCGTCAAAATGGAGGAGTCGCTGCAGGCGGCAGCCCGGGAGGCGGAACAGGCCAGTCAGTCGAAATCGATGTTCCTTGCCACCGTCAGCCACGAGTTACGCACTCCGCTTTACGGCATCATCGGTAATCTGGATTTATTGCAGACCCGGGAGCTACCGAAAAGCGTTGAACGACTGGTGACCGCGATGCATAACTCGTCCAGCCTGCTGCTGAAAATCATCAGCGATATTCTCGATTTCTCGAAAATTGAATCCGAGCAGCTAAAAATCGAGCCCCGCGAGTTTTCCCCGCGCGAGGTGATGAGCCATATCACCGCTAACTATTTACCGCTGGTGGTACGCAAACAGTTTGGTCTGTACTGCTTTATCGAGCCCGATGTGCCGCAGCAGATGATCGGCGATCCAATGCGTCTGCAACAGGTGCTGTCAAACCTGCTGAGTAATGCGATCAAATTTACCGATACCGGCTGTATTGTGCTGCATGTTCGGGTGGAAGGGGATTACCTGTGCTTCAGCGTGCGCGATACCGGGGTGGGTATCCCGGACAAAGAGGTGGTGCGGTTGTTTGATCCCTTCTTCCAGGCCGGTACCGGCGTACAGCGCAACTTCCAGGGGACCGGGCTCGGGCTGGCGATTTGTGAGAAGTTGATCAATATGATGGATGGCGATATCGCCGTGGAAACTGAACCGGGGATGGGGAGCTGTTTTACTATCCGCATCCCCATGTACCAGGTCGAGCGCGTCGAGCCGTGCGCTATTGAGGCGCTGGCGGATAAACGCTGCTGGCTGGCGGTGCGTAATGAGCGGCTGTATCGTTACCTGGAGAATTTGCTCAGCTGGCACGGCCTGCATTTTCAGCGCTATGGGGGCGAAACGCCGGGCAGGGATGATGTGCTGATCGCCGATACCGAGCCTGAAACGCCATGGCGCGGTACCGCGACGGTACTTTTCTGCTGGCGGCATATCGGTCTGCCCGTGGAGCGCGAGCCAGGGTGCTGGTTGCACAGCGTGGCGGCGCCTCATGAGTTGTTGACCCTGCTGGGGAGGATTTACAGTGTGCCGGTGGCGGGCGGCGATGCGCAAAACGCGCTGCCGGCGCCGTCGGTGGTGAGCGAACAGAATGATGACATGATGATCCTGGTGGTTGACGATCATCCCATCAATCGTCGCCTGCTGGCCGATCAATTGAATACGCTGGGTTATCAGTGCAGAACGGCGGCAGACGGCGTCGACGCGCTCAATGTGCTGAGTAAACACCATATCGATATTATTCTCAGCGACGTTAACATGCCTAATATGGATGGTTATCGCCTGACGCAGCGGATCCGCGAGCTGGGGCTGACGCTGCCGGTGATTGGCGTTACCGCTAACGCGCTGGCGGAGGAGAAACAGCGTTGTATTGAATCCGGTATGGATAGCTGTCTGTCGAAGCCGGTGACGCTGGATATTATCCGCCAGACTCTGGCGGTTTATGCCGGGCGAGTCAGAAAGCAGCGTGGCTGAGCGGGCGGTCAGGATGTACCGGGCGTCAGACGTCGCGATATCCTGGCGTCGCGGCATCAGCCGTAAATAATATATTGAGGGATTGTTTCAGCGCCGCGGCAAGAAGTGATTAAGCCGGTGATGATATTAATCATTTGTCGCGCTGAGTTAATTCTGAGGATGTTTATTCGTGCAAGCCGGGAGATATTCCGGAAATCAGGCACAACAAAACCCGGCGCGGAGCGCCGGGGATGTCAAATACTACTCGCAAAGCGTCCGGCCCGTAGAGAGGGCAGGACGAAACGGTTACTCTTTATCGACCGGCGTCAGGCTGACAGACGACAGGTAGTTGAGCAGGGCGATATCGTTATCCACCCCCAGTTTCAGCATCGCGGATTTTTTCTGGCTACTGATGGTTTTTATGCTGCGGTTAAGCTTTCTGGCGATTTCAGTGACCAGAAAACCTTCGGCAAACAGGCGCAGCACTTCACTTTCCTTCGGCGACAGGCGTTTATCGCCATATCCGCCGGCGCTGATTTTTTCCAGCAGGCGTGAAACGCTTTCCGGTGTAAATTTCTTGCCTTTCTGCAGCGCCGCCAGCGCTTTCGGCAAATCGGTGGGCGCTCCTTGCTTAAGGACGATGCCTTCGATGTCCAGATCGAGCACCGCGCTAAGAATGGCTGGATTATTGTTCATCGTCAGAACAATGATCGATAACCCCGGGAAATGGCGCTTAATGTATTTGATAAGCGTAATCCCATCACCGTATTTATCCCCTGGCATGGAAAGGTCGGTGATCAGAACATGGGCGTCCAGTTTCGGTAAGTTATTGATAAGCGCCGTGGAGTCTTCGAATTCACCCACTACGTTTACCCACTCAATTTGTTCAAGTGACTTCCGAATGCCGAACAGCACTATCGGATGATCATCGGCAATAATTACGTTCATGTTGTTCATGTAATAGGCTACCTTGCTACAGCAAGCTCTTGACGTAGGCGTCAATGTCGCTGATATATTTTTCTATGACCGGAACATCTTTCTCACGAATTTGATGCTCAAGTGTTTCACATAACTGCTTGCCGGGTACCAGATTTAACATGGCAAACACCCCTTTCAGGCGGTGAGCCGTCTGTGCCAGCGAAGCAAAATCACTTTTCGCTGACTCAGTATACAATTTCTCTACATCGTCGGGTACAGTGTCGACAAATAATGCGTAATAACCGCTGGCATGAAGCTGGGCGCTTTCGTCCCCGGAGGGAACCGGTTCCGTCAGCACCTCTTCCGCCAACTGCTCTTCTATTAGTTTTAGCACCGCTTCCTGCAGTGCGTGGCTAATATTAAAGTTAACGCAATACTGACCGGGTGTAAGTTGCCTTACGCCATCCACATCATCGCTTAAAAGCAAGCCTGAAGCAGTAAGATTAGACGGATTATCGGTTAAAAAGAGATCAAAGTCTTGACTTGATAATCTTTCATCCGGGGTGATGCAGGTCGCTCCCCAGCTTTCTAACTGACGCGTAACAATAGCGCGGATCTCACCTGAAGTGATATCCAGCATCGCCACGACTTCATCCAGTAAACCTTCTTCGGCTTCGTCTGCGGATGTTTCTTCCGGTTCAGCAGCCATTTTAACATGGAGTGTATAGCGTGTGCCCAAATCGGGGCGGGATTTTATGTTTAAATGCCCGCCCAGCTTTCGGGCCAGCCGATCGCACAGATAAAAGGTTAACCCATTTGCCCGCCCATAGCGATCTTCACTGGTCTCATTCAGGAAGGGGAAATGTAAATTATCGATCTCGCTGTGGCTGATACCCTCGCCGGTATCAAGAATTCGCAGGGTCAGACCTTCGCTGTCGGAGACGTCCTGGATAATATCGAGGGTGATTTTACCGGTACAGGTGGTCACCAACGCGTAGTTGACCAGCATTAATAAAATGGTATGCAGCGCTTCTTTGTCGCCGTGGCGCTTATCCCCTGGCGCAAGCTGGTTGTTGATTAACAACTGCAGACCTTTGCGACGGATAGCCGGCAATACCTCGGGAACCAGCTCATCAATCAGCGATTGGATCGGGAAGAGCTGGGGAGTACTTTTCCATTCCCCCGCTTCAAGAGTGTTCAGGAGTTGTATTTCATCCACCAGTCGGACAATATTTTGCGCCGCCGACATGAGTGCCTGGCGTTCGCGATCGCCTGGGGCCGGGAGGTGTTCGAGGATCTGCTGCGCCGGCGATTTCAGGGCTTCGCCAATATGCTGCATAAACGCCGTGCGCCCCTGCTGATTTTTTTCATAAAGATGCTGTGCCTGGCGCAGCTTTTTGTTGACCAGCACTTCTTTATCCTGATCGCGGATCACGAAGATCTGCGTGCGCGGGGCTATCTGGCTGCGATACTGGCGAATTTCATATAGTTCGTTGTTGATAGTCGCCTGAATCACTCCCTGGTGCTGATCGGCCAGGGTAGCGATATTTTGCAAGTTGAGGTGCGGCAGCAAATGATCGGCAATTTTATTGCTGATCACGGTCCGGTTCGCTTCCATATCATGCACCAGCAGCCCCAGGGGCAGTTGCGCGACAATTTCTTCATTCAGCGCCCGCAGCGTTTGCAGTTCTCCGCTTTGACTGACTGGCGATTCCGGCGCCTGGGTTCGCGACTGGCGGAAGGCCAGGTAACCGAACAGCGCCAGAATCAATAACAGGATGTTCAGGCAGAACGGCAGCGCGATGTTCTGCAGCGTGTTCATGAGCAGAGTGCTGACCGGCACCAGCCAGATCAGACGCAGCGGCGTCGCCTCAACCGGGGCGGCGATCTCTACCCGGCTGCCATTAAAATTGATATTTACGGCTCTGACGCTGTTCTTCCCGGCGGCGGATGACGGCGGGGCGATAGTTTCCGTTGTTTCGAGGCGCAGGCTGTTTAACGCCATATCCGGAGGGACCAGATCGTTGACCGGCAGATCGAAAGCGACAATGGTCGCCAGATGTCCGGGCTGATTAAAGGTCGTGCGCAGCGTAAAGTAGGCGCCGTTTTGCCAGGCTAACTGGCGCAGAGGCGAAAAGCTTTCCCGTTCATCCAGCGCATTGGCCTGCTGGAGCATCTCTGCCCGGCGGAGTTCGACGATGTTCTCGATCCCGGAATCCTTGAAACCGGACGACAGATCTTTAAGGGGCAGGGTAGACACCAGGATCATGCTGTTATCCTGGCCGTTAAGGTAATACATCGACCATGGACTATTTTCCGCGCCCCACAGCGTATCGAGGTAAGCGGAGATACGCTGCGACATCTCCAGCGTCGCGCTGTCGTGAGAGCCGAAGATCAGCGCTTCGGTTTTACGGCGCGGCTTCTCAAGGTAATAGACATCCTGGCGTAGCCGCGTTTCCTGAAGGCCGCTGGCGCTATTGCCGGATGCTGTTGCCGCGATATTGTCGTAAATTTGCCAGGTCGCGTATCGGTAGCTGTCTACCCGTTTGTGAAGCCCGCGGCTGACATCCATCAGTTGATAGCTTTTTTCTTTCAGCCAGCTATTGACGGCGCTTTGCACCATCACGCCCATCGTCACCAGTAGCATAATAATTAACGCCAGAAAAACGCGGGTCAGGTTTCCGGGCATCAATGTTAACTTGTCAGGGATCATGCGAGTGGTTCGGCTCATTATGACTGATTAATTGAAATAGTAAGGAAAACCGGTTCTCCGCGCCAGGCAGCTTCCGGCGATTCAGGCTGCAAGCATACCGGGAAAATGGTGTGTCGTCATATCAATAAACAGGCTGCTGTTTTGCCAGCTTGCGCAGAACGAGTACCGGTAGGCGTAGGTAGAGCGGGAGCACTGGCCTGGAAAAATTTTGACGGTGAGAAAATACTTATTTTTCATAAAGTAATGGGTTTTCAGCTCCATAATGTAGAGCGGAATTTGCCTGGCGTCGCTATCAACTATTTTAACCGCGGCGATTGATGTTGCTGAGTTAATCGACAGGAGGTAGTCGTTTTTTATTAACTTTGTGTAAAGATGTGTAAAACAGCAAAAAAAAACCGGATGTGAGCATCCGGTCGGAAAATAGGGGTAAACAATCATTCACAATGGAATGACGGTAATTAATAAAGTTAATGATGATAGCGTTTAAAAGTTTATACAGAATATCCCGGAACGTTTTATCATTCGGTGCGACATTTTAATGTCTATTTATCCTTATGATTTGTAGGTGAAAATTAATTTTTTTGATTTTTTGTGTGTATATAGCGTGTCAGTGGTAGCAAAAAAAGTTCCCTGCAATTTACATTTTGTTACATCTGTAGTGATGAATGAAACATATAAAAAGTTTTAGTATCATATTCGTGTTGGATTATTTCGATGTTGTTTTACACAATGAACTGGCCGACTGATTAGAGGGTAATCAGTTAGCAGTGGCATATAAAAGGCATATAACAGAGGGTTAATAACATGAAAGTTAAAGTACTATCCCTGTTGGTACCAGCTTTGCTGGTAGCCGGCACCGCTCAGGCGGCTGAAATTTACAACAAAGACGGCAACAAATTAGACCTTTACGGTAAAGTTGATGGTCTGCACTATTTCTCTGATGACAAAGGTTCTGATGGCGATCAGACCTATGTTCGTTTCGGCCTGAAAGGCGAAACTCAGATTTCTGACCAACTGACCGGCTACGGCCAGTGGGAATACAACATTCAGGCGAACAACACTGAAAGTTCCAGCAACCAGTCCTGGACTCGTCTGGGTTTTGCTGGCCTGAAATTCGCTGAGTACGGTTCTTTCGACTACGGCCGTAACTACGGTGTAGTTTACGACGTGACCTCCTGGACCGACGTTCTGCCGGAATTCGGCGGCGACACTTACGGCTCTGATAACTTCCTGCAGTCACGTGCTAACGGTGTGGCTACTTACCGTAACAATGACTTCTTTGGTCTGGTTGACGGCCTGAACTTTGCTCTGCAGTACCAGGGCAAAAACGGCAGCGTAAGCGGCGAAGGCATGACCAACAATGGTCGTGGCTATCAGAAGCAGAATGGCGATGGCTTCGGCACTGCTATCACTTATGATATCTGGGAAGGTATCAGCGCTGGTTTCGCCTACTCTCACTCCAAACGCACCAGCGAGCAGAACACTGTTCCGGCCCTGGGACGTGGTGATGATGCTGAAACCTACACCGGTGGTCTGAAATACGACGCCAACAATATTTACCTGGCGACTCAATATACCCAGACTTACAACGCGACTCGCGCCGGTTCACTGGGCTTTGCTAATAAAGCGCAGAACTTCGAAGTGGTTGCTCAGTACCAGTTCGACTTCGGTCTGCGTCCGTCCATCGCTTACCTGCAGTCCAAAGGTAAGGATCTGGAAAACTATGGCGACCAGGATCTGGTGAAATATATTGATGTAGGCGCTACTTACTACTTCAACAAAAACATGTCCACCTATGTTGATTACAAAATCAACCAGTTGGACAGCAATCAGTTCACTCGCGCTGCTGGCATCAGCACCGACGATATCGTAGCGGTAGGCCTGGTTTACCAGTTCTAAGAGCGACGTTCAGAAAGCACAAGGGCCCCTTGGGGCCCTTTTCTTTGATGACAAACCTCATCGCATTGCTGAACCAGGCGATATCTCCGGATAGAAAACAAGGAAAATCAATCTGTTGATTTTCGGCTGATAACCACAAAGGAGGAAAAACCACGTTTTTTCCTCCTTTGTCAACAGTCTGAAGGGCCCCTCGGGGCCCTTTTTCGTTGTATAGCGGCTAAACCAGCCGTGAAAACTCCACACACCGCGCTCCGTTTCGTGTACCCTTGCCGGGCCTGATTTTGAGGATGACGAAGATGGATATCAAATACGTGTGCTGCGGGCTGTTGGGCCTGCTGATGCTGGCGGGTTGCGATGACTCCGCGTCGCCGGCAAATGTCGCAAAACCGCTGGTGCTGGAAGGCAAAACCATGGGGACATTCTGGCGCGTCAGCGTGGCGGGCGTCGATGCCGGCCGGGCGGAAGAACTGCGTCAGAAAGTGCAGGCGCAACTGGATGCCGATGACCGCTTACTGTCTACCTACAAAGCGGATTCCGCGCTGTCACGCTTTAACCAGTCGCGCAGTACCGATCCATGGCCGGTCAGCGAAGCGATGAGCGATGTCGTGACCGAGGCGCTGCGCATTGGCGCGAAAACCGACGGCGCGATGGATGTTACCGTCGGCCCGCTGGTGAATTTATGGGGATTTGGTCCCGATAAGCAGCCGGTAACCCCCCCTTCAGAGGCGCAAATTGCCGCTGCCCGGGCGAAAACCGGTCTGCAACACCTGAAAGTGATCAACGCCGCCGGCCAGCAGTGGCTGCAGAAAGATCTGCCGGATATGTATATCGATCTCTCTACCATGGGCGAGGGGTATGCCGCCGATCATCTGGCGCGTCTGATGACTCAACAGGGCATCAGCCGTTATCTGGTGTCGGTGGGAGGCGCGGTGGTGACCCGCGGGTTGAATGCCGAAGGCAAACCGTGGCGGGTGGCGATCCAGAAGCCGACCGATAGGGAAAATGCGGTGCAGGCGATTGTCGATCTTAACGGCCACGGTATCAGTACTGCCGGTAGTTACCGCAACTACTATGAACTGGACGGCAAACGGTTGTCCCATGTGATTGATCCGGCGACCGGCCATCCGATCCAGCATAAGCTGGTTTCCGCCACGGTCATCGCCCCTACCGCGCTGGAGGCTGATGGCTGGGATACCGGGTTGATGGTGCTCGGTACCGAAAAAGCCCGCCAGGTTGCGGAAAAGGAGGGGTTAGCGGTCTATCTGATCACTAAAGAAGGTGATGGTTTTTCAGTCTGGATGTCGCCGCAGTTTAAAACCTTCCTCGCCGGCGAGCGAAATTAAAAAGCAAGAAATCGGGTTTTCGTGGCTGTTCAACCGGGCATAGTGGGTACATAGTCTATGTCTGAGGAGGATGCCATGTTACCCGATTACGCTACCGATGAGCGGCGCTGGCTGGCCGTAGAGCGCCGTGACAGTGCCGCCGATCAACACTTTGTTTTTGCGGTTAAGACCACCGGTATCTTTTGCCGGCCTTCCTGCCGCGCCCGGCATCCCCTGCGCCAGAATGTGATCTTCTATCCGGATGCCCGGGCGGCGCAGGCCGCCGGGTTTCGCCCCTGTAAACGCTGTCAGCCCGACCGGGCGCCTGAGGCTCGCCGTCAGGCGCAAATTGCTCTCGCCTGTCGGCTGCTGGAGGAGTCTGAAACGCCGCTTTCGCTGGCGGCGCTGGCGGATCGGGTGGCGGTGAGTCCCTGGCATTTCCATCGCCTGTTTAAACAGGCCACCGGGATGACGCCCAAAGCCTGGCAGCAGGCAAGGCGCGCGGCGCGTTTACGGGGAGCATTACAGCAGGGGGAAACCGTCACCGATGCGCTGCTCACTGCCGGATATCCGTCGGCGGGAAGTTACTACCGGCAGGCCGATCGGGCGCTGGGTATGACGGCGCGCCAGTATCGCGGGCGCGGCGCCAGCCTGACCATTCAGTTTGTGATCGGTCGCTGTCAGTTGGGCGGGTTCCTGGTGGCATGTGGCGAGCGCGGGGTGTGCGCGATACTGCTCGGCGACGATGCGCAAAGTCTGATCGGCCAACTGGAATCTCTGTTTCCGCAGGCGCGACTGGAACCGGGGGAACACGTGCTGGGCGAGCATATTGCCCGGATTGTCGGCTTTCTTGAGTCCCGGGAAAGCGCGTTTCCGCTGCCGCTCGATCTCCAGGGAACGGCTTTCCAGCAGCGGGTCTGGCAGGCGCTACAGACAATTCCCCCGGGAAAAACCGCCAGCTATCAGGACATTGCTCGCCTGGTGGGTAATCCCGCAGCGGTACGGGCGGTAGCTGGCGCCTGTGCCGCCAATAAACTGGCGGTGGCGATCCCCTGTCATCGAATTGTACGTCAGGACGGATCGCTTTCCGGCTACCGCTGGGGCGTGGAGCGCAAGCGTAAACTACTGGCCCGCGAGCAGGGCGAAGAGGAGGGGTAATGCTTGATTTATTCAACGGCGAAGCGCCGTGGCTGGAGCCGCTGGCTCCGGGAGCCGGTATTCTGCGGCGCTTTGCTTTTGCGGATGCTCCGACACTGCTCGAACAGATTGACGAGATAGCTCGCCGCGCTCCGTTTCGCCATATGGTGACGCCCGGCGGTTATACCATGTCGGTGGCGATGACTAACTGCGGTGCATTGGGCTGGACAACTGACGCGGGGGGTTATCGCTATGCCCCGGTCGATCCGCTGACCGGAGCGCCCTGGCCGGCGATACCTGCGTCGTTTCTGGCATTGTGCCATCGGGCGGCGCAGGCGCTGGATTATGGGGATTTTCACCCTGATGCCTGCCTGATCAACCGCTATGAAACCGGCGCCCGACTGTCATTACATCAGGACAAAGACGAATCCGATCTGCGGGCGCCGATCGTATCGGTGTCGCTGGGGGTCGCGGCGGTGTTTCAGTTTGGCGGGTTGCGGCGTAGCGATCCGTTGCGCCGGGTGTTGCTTGAGCATGGCGATGTTGTGGTGTGGGGTGGGCCATCGCGGTTGTTTTATCACGGTATTCTGCCGCTTAAGCCGCTATCGCATCCCCTGACCGGAACACTGCGCTACAACCTGACATTCCGCCAGGCCGCTAAAGCGAATTAAAATAAGAATTATTTTTGCTGTATCGCCAGCGCCGTATAAACTGCCAGCTGTATTTTCTGCCTGGTTATGCTGTTTATGGAACTTCTGCTTCTTGTCTGGCGCCAGTATCGCTGGCCATTTCTGATAGTGCTATTGTTGAGTCTGGCCAGCGCCGCGCTGGGCATCGGCCTGATTGCCTTTATTAATCAACGGCTGATCGACACCGCGGAGATCGCTTTCTCTGTTCTGCCTGAGTTTCTCGGCCTGCTGCTGTTGCTGATGGTTGTCACTCTCGGCTCCCAGTTGGCGTTGACGACCCTGGGCCATCATTTTGTCTTTCGTCTGCGCGGCGAATTTATTAAGCGCATACTGGATACCCGCGTTGAACGAATTGAGCAACTGGGCAGCGCCTCGTTGCTGGCCGGGTTAACCAGCGATATTCGCAGCATCACCATTGCTTTTGTTCGTCTGCCGGAGCTGGTGCAGGGCATCATTCTGACTGTGGGATCGGCGGCCTATCTGGGCTGGCTGGCGCCGAAAATGATGGTGGTCACCGCTATTTGGGTCGCGGTGACAATCTGGGGCGGTTTTTTGCTGGTCTCGCGAGTCTATAAACATATGACTACGCTGCGCGAAACGGAAGATAAGCTGTATCACGATTATCAGACGGTGCTGGAAGGGCGCAAAGAATTAACCCTCAACCGCGAACGCGCGGAACATATTTTTACCCATAGCTACCAGCCAGACGCCCGGGCTTATCGCCACCATATTATTCGCGCCGATACTTTCCATCTCAGCGCGGTTAACTGGTCCAATATTATGATGCTGGGCGCCATTGGTCTGGTGTTCTGGATGGCGAATGGGCTGGGCTGGGCGGATACCAGCATTGCCGCGACTTATTCGCTGACGCTGTTATTTCTGCGCACGCCGCTGCTTTCGGCGGTGGGGGCGCTGCCGACGCTGCTCAGCGCCCAGGTGGCGTTTAATAAACTGCATAAATTCTCTCTGGCGCCGTATCACGCGGAGTTTCCGCCGCTGCAGGCGCCGCGCGACTGGCAGACTCTGGAGCTGCGCGATGTCTGCTTTCGCTATGAAGGCAATGGCTTCAGCGTCGGCCCGCTGAATCTGACCATCCACCGCGGCGAACTGCTGTTTCTGATCGGCGGTAACGGCAGCGGCAAATCGACCATGGCGATGCTGCTGACCGGGCTTTACCAGCCTGTGTCCGGAACCATCCTGCTGGACGGCCAGGCGGTGGATGCCGACAATAATGAGGACTATCGGGGGCTGTTTTCCGCGGTATTTACCGATGTCTGGCTGTTTGATCGGTTACTGGGACCGCAGGGCGCTGATGCCCGGCCGCAACTGGTGGCGCAGTGGTTGCAGCGCCTGAAAATGGGCGAGAAGCTGCAACTGGATAACGGGCGGATTGTCGATCTGAAACTGTCGAAAGGGCAGAAAAAGCGCGTGGCGCTGTTACTGGCGCTGGCGGAAGAGCGGGATATTATTTTGCTCGATGAATGGGCCGCGGATCAGGATCCGCACTTCCGGCGCGAGTTTTACCAGGTACTGCTGCCGCTGATGCAGCAGATGGGAAAAACCATTTTCGCCATCAGCCATGACGATCACTATTTTGTTCATGCCGATCGCCTGCTGGAGATGCGCCACGGGCAGCTCAGCGAACTGACCGGTGAAGATCGCGCACTGGCGTCCCGCGACGCGGTGGCCCGTACCGGGCATTAATCCTCCCTCAGTGGCGGGGCCTGCGCGGCGTCCGTCACTTTTTTGCATCTTTTTGTCTGCTCTTAATACAAATGTCTTGCTTGTTTATTATCATTTACAAAATCAACCGTTATGCTTAAGCGCTTTTGCCGCTGTTCTGGTGATTGATCGCAGCAAATTTATGGTTCTATTTTTTCAACTCAATCAGGGATGCATGACTGATGTCCGTCATAGCTAAAAACAGCGCTAAACACCGAGCCGAAGAGCGAGCGCGGCTCATCTGGCTACTTTCTACCGATAAATCCATCACTTCTGCGCTGCTTGGTAAGTTAACGCTTGCCGAGCAAGAAGACGCCGGGCGTCTGCTGGACGACCTTGATGAAGTGAACATTCTGGTCAGGCAACTGCCGGCGCCTGACCTCGCCGATACCCTTGAAGCCCTGCCTGCTGAAGAGCGCCATGCGCTGTGGAGCCTGGTGGAGGATGACAGGCGCGGTAAAGTGCTGGTCGAAGCTTCGGAAAACGTCTGGGACGATTTGATCGAAGAGATGAGCGATCGGGCACTGTTGCAGGCGCTGAGCACGCTGGATATTGACGATCAGATCTATCTTGCGCAGCACTTGCCCCGTAACCTGATGGGCCGGTTACTGGCCACCCTGCCGCCGGAAGAGCGCGCCAGGGTGCGTCAGGTCGTCCACTACGATAAACATACCGTCGGCGCGATCATGGAGTTTGGGGTAATCACGGTGCGCCCGGATGTCTCCCTTGCCGTGGTACAGCGGTATTTACGCCGGCTGGGCAATATGCCGGAGAACACTGACAAACTGTTTGTCACCGCCCGGGATAAGACGCTGATCGGCGAACTGGAATTGAAAACCATTTTGCTCAACGCCACGCACAGTCTGGTCAGTGAGGTGATGGAGTCGGCGCCGACCACATTTTCACCGGAAGACAGCGATGAACAGGCGGCCCGAACCTTCGAACGTGACAACCTGGTCAGCGCCGCGGTGGTGGATTCCGTCGGTAAACTGATGGGCCGTCTGACGGTTGATGAAATCGTTGACGTGGTATTTGAAGAGACCGATACCGATATTCGTCGTATGGGGGGGCTGAGCGCCGAAGAGGATGTCTTTGCGCCGGTCACCAAAGCGGTAAGGACGCGCTGGGCATGGCTGGCCATCAATCTGTGTACCGCGTTTGTTGCCTCAAGGGTTATCGATGGTTTTGAGCACACCATTTCGCAACTGGTGGCGCTGGCGTCGCTGATGCCGATTGTGGCGGGTATCGGCGGTAACACCGGTAATCAGACCATTACCATGATTGTCCGGGCGCTGGCGTTGCAGCATATCCAGCCGGGCAACTTTTCCTTTCTGGTGCTGCGTGAAATGGGCGTGGCGCTGATTAATGGTCTGGTGTGGGGCGGCATTATGGGCGGCGTAACCTGGTTGCTCTACCAGGATGTGGCCCTTGGCGCGGTGATGACGCTGGCCATGGTGCTTAACCTGCTGGTGGCGGCGATTATGGGGGTTATCATTCCCATGACCATGAATCGGCTTGGTAAAGATCCCGCCGTGGGCTCCAGCGTGATGATCACGGCGATTACTGATACCGGCGGTTTCTTTATCTTCCTTGGTCTGGCGACCGTGTTTTTAATGTAATCTGCTTTTTCTGGCGGCGGTCTGGCATTTTTCCGCCGCCAGGTTCGCAATACCCCTCCCGCAGGTTTTTTGCTGTTGGTAAGTTTTTCAGGCCTTCAGCCACTCGGTAAGCTGTTTCCCGGACTCACTTAATAGCCACCTCAGGTTTGACGAGATATTCACTCCCGATGCGCAGCGCCGCGCCTGTCATGGTTTATCTGTTCCTGTAAAGATCGGTGCACTAATGCTTTGTTTGTCAGGGAAAACTGACAGAAATGTGAAGATTTAGCGGATTCAGGCCAACTGAGTTGAGGTTGCTGAGGTGGCGTTTTTATAATCAGAAAAGATTGTTCATCCGCCAGCTATTTACCGGGAACAGGAGCGTTTCTGATGAGAAAAAACATACTGAGTGTAATGATGTCGATGCTGCTTGCCGTACCTGCGGTGACATCAGCCGCGCCGGGGGGAGGGGACAGGCCGGTCCCCCCGTCGTCCTCTTCTGCGGCGCATCCGGGAGCGGGGAGAGCGAACGCGCCGCAACCGGCACCGAATATGTCTAAACCGGGAATATCACGACCGACGCCGAATATGGCTAAGCCGGGAATATCACGACCGACGCCGAATACGGCTAAGCCGGGAGTATCGCGACCCGCAGCAAATCATAGCAGGCCCGGAGCGCCACGCCCGGCGCCGGGGCCTGTTGTTGTGCCGCCGCCTGGGCCGGGGCCTGCGATATCGCCGCCTGTACGTTATGCGCCACGGCCGCATCCCGGACCGAGACTGCGGGTTTTGCCTGGACTGGCTACCACGTTAATCATTGGTGGGTTCACATACTATATTGTTAACGATGTTTATTACCGGCAGTACGGGGCAGAGTACGTTCAGGTTGCGCCGCCGTCAGAAGCTCTGAATATCGTGGATTATAACGGTAAACGTTATTATGTCCGCGATGGCCGTTACTACCAGCGCGATATTGATGGAAACTATATTGAGGTGCCGCGTCCGGTGGGACTGTAATAACCCCGGGCCAGGTGTGGAAGGGCGATCCGCCATACCCGCCTTCCGGCGGTAAAACGTGACTGCCGGGATATCCGTTTAATTTATTTCTGAAAAAGGCAATTGGCTCTTTCGTACCTTGCTTTGATGGAATAAATGAGCCAGTCCTGTCGTTGAGTCATCTTTATTATAAATATCATTCTTTTGAAATGAATTTAATATCAATATAAATAATAATGGCGATCGATATTAATATTCATTTAATGCTATGTTCAGGAATGAAAGATAAATAGAGGAGCCATAATTCAGTAATCAAAGCCAGCATCAGACAACGGGAAGGGAATTTTTTATTATATGTTTTATGAAATTTATCATTTTATTATTCCATTAATTAAATTGATAACTTTTTTCTCCGGCAGTTAACCTGGTGCACTTCTGTACCCAACTGCCCCGGTCGGGAGCAGCCTATCTTCAAAACTACCATGGATTCAGGGATGTTACTTATGCGGTAGTCTCGTGGCTGGATAAAAATTTACAGAAGATCTCCGGGGCGTTACAGTGAGAGGTACTGAAAAAATTCCAACATGGCTTTCGTTATTTTTACAATTTTCATTCACGCCATTTTCTTAATTTTATATGCCGCCTGGAGTTCTGGATTTCTCTTCGCAGAAAACCAGTTTTCGGTACTTTGGGGCAAATATGGTGTGATATTGTCAGTTTCACCTTACCTGCGCTAAACTCCTGGAGTCCCTCTATTGGGACCCCCTTTTGCTTCTTGTTTAACTTTTTGCAGTTGCCAGACCGCAAGCTGTTTTAACAAATCAAAAGGGGTCTTTATCGTTGTCTCAGAACTGAATCTTTACCGAACCCGAACCCAGCCAGCGACGGCAGAAAAGAAAAAACCAGCCGTAAAAGGCTGGTTTCTTTGGGGATTTTTGGTCGGCACGAGAGGATTTGAACCTCCGACCCCTGACACCCCATGACAGCGCATAAAATAACGCTAAACCCGCGCCACTGCTAGGTTTACCTATCATTTAGCTGTGTATGCAAACAGTGCATTTTTCGCTAAATTCGCTCTATATACATCAAGCGGTTAGGCGCAGTTTTACCATCGTATAGCTTACGCTCAGGCTGCCGGAACGCCTCTCAGTGCGTGGCCGCTGTCAGCCATGGAAGAAAAATAAAACTGTGACACATGACATAAAAAATAAAGTAAAACGCTTTACATAATTTATAAAGTGTTTTACTATATATTCATCAAGACGAGATACAAACACACAGAAGGAACTAAATATGAAAGGTAACGACATCACCATCGAAATGATTTCTGAAATTGCTGATCGCTATGAGTACAACGATGAGCAAGACCGCAAAAACGCAATTGACGCAATGAATAATGCGATTTTTGAAGAAACAAATATCGCTGACCTGGACGCTATTGCTCAGAAATTCTCAGTTTGAACACTAACCATCCCCGCCGTGGCGGGGTAACCCATAAAGCCAAGGACACTCCAATGAAAAAATTCACAGTCTTACTTAATGATGACACCGTAGGTGAAATCTATGAAGAATCCATCGAGGTTGGCCAGATTGTTACAGTCATGCTGCATGATGAAAACGGAAACCCAATAAAGGCATCCGGAAAAGTTAATGAAATTTTAGAGGAAACTGAATTTTAATTAACATTTCCCACGAGGTGGGGACACCAGGGGTTTACAATGTCATTGCTCGAATACATAGAAAAATATTACGGTGGCAACCAGGCAGCATTTGCCCGCTCATGCGGCGTGAAAGCGCAACAAGTGACGCAATGGATAGATAAGGGCTTTATTGTCGTTGATCACCAACTATTCAGTCATCGCCGTGATTTGCCTTTTCCTGAATAACATTATCGGCGGCTCTCGTAAAAGCCGCCTGTAATGCCTATCCTGTTTTAACCTCACCATGTGGAACCATTATCCAGTCGATGTGGTTTTGTGTATAAATTTTCGTTGATTTTGCATCGCTGTGTGCCATGCGTCCCTGAGGATCAATCCCCTGTTCATCGAAAAGGTGCGCAGCCAGAGCCCTGATCTCGTGAAAGGTGGGCCTTTCGTCCATTGGAAGCGCGGAGCAAACACCAGCGCGATCGCGGGCGTCAGAAAATGCGCGACTTAGATAGTCTGGAGCCACCTGGGTTGGGTGATTAACCTCCTGGCTCGTCCTGGCTCGCTTCACTGGCAGGCGGTGAATTACGTATGGGCTGGCAACGCTATCACGGCTTGAGTCAATGATCTCTTTCAACTTGTCGCCTATTGGGATTGCGACGTGCGCAGCCTCCTTGTGCTGAGTTTTCTGTCGGTGGATGTAAAGAACTCCGTGGATACCATGGGCGTCTGGAGCGTCAAACCAAACACAGCCGCAAACCCCGTTTTTAGGCTGCTTGATTGAGTATCTGATCCGCGTAACTTCAAGCCGCGCATGCGTAGTCTGTATAGATAGATCCATTGCAGTGCGCAGCCACGGATCGGCAACCTCATATATCCGTCGAAAATCATCAAGAGTAAGTCGCCGCCGCACCTTCCCTTCTACGCGCCGCTTTTTCTTTCTTGTTGCTGGGTTATCGAACATCAGTGACTCATCTACAGCATAGCTGAACAGTTTTTTCAGGAATGCCACTTTTCTGTTCTGAACGTTTGCTGATGCCGATGCGTGGTATTTCCTGAGATATCCATTAATGTGCTCCAGTTCTATATCGCATGACGGTATATCAGCAAAAAACTCCATCACTCTGACGATGTCGTTTTCCCATGTGTCAAGCGTGTCTCTGCTGGGGCTCTCCTCAGTTATCGCTCTGTCCAGCAAGCGCCGCGCGTGAATAGCGAACGGCTCAGTCTCACCATTGAGCCCCCCAGATTCTCTAATCAGCGAGCGTACATTTACACCCTGCAGCGGTCGCATGATGTTGTTGTACTCTCTGGCCACTGCGATCGCCATTGCCTGATTTAGCGGGTTGCCGTTCCGCTCGTCCCTCAGTGATTTCCGCTTGCCTGTTGTCAGTGTCAATCGGTAGACTTGTGCTGACACATCAAAAACGAGACCATCCGGCAGGTGGCGATACTGGCGTTTTCGAGGTCTGGCCATGGTTAGCCCTTAATGAGCCGATGGACAGTAGAAGACACGACTGATTCAACACCCCAACTTTCCGTGGAGCACACCCACGCCATGCCATCAACAACCTTGCCGCGCAGGATGCCATTTTCTACCCAGCGCTTGATAGTCCGGTTATCCGGTACCGATCCAGCTTCAAATTCACGACGACCCCACAAACTCGCTTTCATCAGCTTTGACATAGTCTTCTCCACATAAACCGGCTGCACCCGGCTACTTATTCATTGCGCAGTTGGAGCATCCGCCTCTTGCGCCATCGCGGCATGTACCGCACCGATCGTGGTGATACTCAATTTTCTTCAGCGCGTTTGACCAACTGACGGCCACCAGCCTACCGCCCAGTATTTTCATATCCGCACTTACTGGCGGCTCTGCGCCGTCTCTGTACTCAACAATAAATGTGATAAAACTCATGCGCTTTTCTCCTTGTCCGGTGCTGCTGCGAGCGCAGCTTTGTACCCCGCAACGTGACCACGGAAATTTGCAACCTCAGATAGCCACGCACTTATCATTACGGGCGTCGGCTCCTGCGGAACCAGTTGCCAGCCTGCGGGGATTACCTGAGAGTTTCCGGGCTGCTGGTCATGCACAGCCTGCGCATTTACCCTGGGCGTGGAATCGCTCAGCTCACCATCAGAATCCAGAACTGGTGCGGTTTCTGCCCTGGTGCTGAGCATTGCGGCGCGACTTGCTGACCAGGCTTTCCATACGCATCGTGTGTAGCTGTCGGCGTAGTCTTCGCCATAGATGAATTTACCCATAGCAAAGTCATCATCACGGCGCTCTCGCCCCCAGCGCTTTAGCATCCACGTTTCAAAATCGGCGCGTCCGTCACCCACCACCACCGGCGCTGGCTGCGCGTGGCGATAGAGCGGGATGAAATCTGCGCCGGGATTTTTCCACATCCATTCT
>NZ_LLXO01000014.1 GCF_001484765.1 Entomohabitans teleogrylli
ATCGCACAGGTTGGCATCGCGCAGGTCGGCATCGCACAGGTTGGCTCTGGATCCGCATTCGCGTGATGACTCTATCCAGACTCTGTGCTCGTCTAAAATTTTAGCTAAATCAGATGTGTTCATTGTTAGCTCCAAAATGCGAATAAAATAAATGCGATTAATCCCCAGAAAATTGCGCAGAATGTGATAACGAAACCCCATACGACAATATTTGAATTCACCATGGCGACACCCTGCCAGGTAAATCGGTTAATCTTCTTGCACCGGTCATTGCTGTAGCGATATAGCTTGACTCGCCGTTGACAACCTCAACAAATATTTTTTTGCCATTAACTTTTACGGTGTAATTTGTTCTTTTGCCCTGTATGCCGTACTCACCGAATCTCATGTGATGCTCTGTCAGAGCTGCCTCACATGCCGCTCTTTCAGTTGGTGATTTCCTGCTGCGGTTAATCAGTCTCATATAATATCCTTAGTCATATTTGACCCGGCCTGTTATTAGTCCGATTCCCCACGATATCCACGGCAGGGTAAATCGCGGGGCGTATTTATTTTCGTATCTCAGTAATATCTTTCTTGCCGCTGCGTCACGCTGTGATTTGCTGGTTATTTCCGGTTGACTCCACGCATGGTCTATTTCCGCCTTGGCTTTTCTGGCTATTGAGCGCAGAGCATTCAGTTCTTCCGGAGTCACAATTAACAACCTCAATTGCGTAGATAATGGTGTATTTCCGGCTCATGACTTAGCCCCTGAATTGTTATCTTTGGCCATGCTGTTCATGTCGTCGGCCTTTGTTGTTGCTGGCTCTGCTTTTTCAAACCAGTCATCAGGAGTGGACATAGCATCGCGCAGGCTGGCGTAAATTTTCTTCATCTGAATCATCTGCGCCGGCCTCATTGCCTCAACGCGGCACTGAATGCGTTTCTGTATCTGTTCTGATGTCACACCGAATTCGCTGCGGAACACGTCAACCATTTTCTTGATCGATTCAGGAGATGTATCTGCTGTACTGGTCAGCGTGATTTCACATTGCCGTACTGCGGCTTCTATGACATCGCCGGGGATAACGCCGAGAATGCAGGCGCGCAGACGACGAGACCCCTGATTGGCAACCATCTCGTAAATATCGCGCGGATCGTCAAGTTTTTTCTTTCCGTTTCTGGTGTAGCGAAAATGCGGTACAGCAAACGTCTTAACCTGCCGGGTATTTGTCTCTATGTCCCACGCAAACGCTTCGACAGTAGACTCACCTGATTTCTGCTCCAGCTCTCTGATTCCAAACTGGATATTCCCCCAGTTCTGGGCCAGCGCCTCGGCAAGGCGAATGCTGGGGCCGGTTACTTCTGCGCCGCCGCGAGAATACGAATACAGCGCGCCCTCTGCGAGGGTTGGTCTTGTGCAGGCCTGCAGAATTTTATCCATCGCACATATAGGATCTCGCGGAAATTTTTTGGCGATAACCATCGCCGCCTGAACTTCCTGAATTGCTCGCTGCTGTTCAACAGCGACCATTGCAGATCCTGCTGCCTGGGTTGCCGGGGCACCAAACGGATTGGCTACTGAGTTATTCATCACGATTCCTTGCCCACGCAGGGCGCTGTATCATTTCAAATCCCAGGCCCCACTCATTACTGATTTTTGCCTGGTGGAATGTTTGCAGGTCACGGCGATAAATCCGGTATCCTGCATCATGATCATCATCATCAAGCACAAAGAGCCTCACCGGATAACGACCGCAATCAATGCTTTCACTCACTGCGAGAAACGCAAATCTTGGCGCCACGCCATTGATAATTTTGTAACCATCGCAGTACATGGCCTCCTGGACGTGATACCGAAACTCTTCGATATGACGCGAAAATCTCTGCATATCCGCAACTTTCTTCACATCAACTATGAAATGGTGATTTCTCAGCATCCTGTCTGGTCTGGATCTGCATAGTTCTCCGGTTTCCGGGTCTGTCCAGTAAATTGATGCCTCGCTATCTCCCTCCTGTTCCAGCAACCACCTGGCGCCGGGGTGAGCAAAGACGCTTTCGCGCATCAGTTTTAATTTCCTGCCCTCATCTGAGCTCATTACCGTCATTTTTAAACCAACACACTGAAGAATAAATTCAGCCTCTTCAGCTTTTCCTGAATTAGTTCTGCGATTAAATTCAGGCGCCACAATGAATCGTTTATCAAATTCATCAGGTTCAAGTAATAAGCAGTGAAGCGCGGTTCCCATATCCAGAGATTTCGTTTTTTCATTATCTACTGGAGCAAGTTTTCGCCACTGATAAATAGCAGGGCTTATTGCAATATCATCCAGTTGAGACTTGCTTATCCCCGGACCACCATGATATTCATCATTTGATATTCCGTGATAAATTCCCTGTTTCATTATCATTCCCTCACCGAATATTCATATTCACATTGTTTCTTTGCCAGCATTTCTGCTGTGATACGCATGAACTCAGAGGCCAAATCCTGATAATCAACATCATCCATTAGAGAGTTTATTGCAGCGTGATCTGCATGTGTATTTCTGATCATTGCTGCAAGGTGGTGATATTTGAGTTCGCTCTCATAGAAATCAGCCAGGTCTGATTCCATTTTCTCAATTGCTATTTGTGCACAGTTCTCATCACAGCGTAACTGTTCTGCCCGGTCATGCATAATATAAGTCTGCATATCGATCACCCCTGAATTCTGAGTGTAAAAATCCCTGCCGCTATCGGCATAATTAATTAGATCTGGTAATTTGCTGTCAGATTAAATCAGGGTTGCCTTTCTGAGCCAGAACGTAGCAGAGGCGGCGAACCATCACCCAGAACAGCGAAAGGGGAATTGCCTGCTGCTGTGGTGGTTTCATCATGAAATCTCTCATCCTGCATCTCCTCTGGTATCCCTTTACGCCGGGTAGCGGAACGTTTTCCTGTCGCGCCAGCTTGTTGCTGTTGCTTCGATGAACTTAGAATACTACACAAAGTAGATTAGTCAACACTAAAAGTAGAAAATAGAAGGGTTTGAGCTACAATAAATTGTATTTTGTTGTTTTTATTGTGTATTTAGTAGAAAAAGAACGAAAAAAAACCGGCACAAAGGCCGGATTTTTTGTTTGAGTGGTTAGCGAGAGTATTTTGTGTAGTATTCTTTCAACTCTTTGTATCGCATTTCGAAAGCGGAAAGCATGTTGCGGGCTTCTATGTCAGGAAATTTCCTGAAAAGTAGCAGTAATCGGATCTCATCTTCACTCAATCCAGGAAATTTTTCTTCCTGGCTGGTGATTGCTGGGAGTTGTTCTGTTGGGGATGTTGCGTATTCAGCTGTATCCTCCTGAACTGTGTGCTCGCCGTAGTCAAGCCATGAGGTGGTAACCCCAAGCCATGTGGCAATCTTTTGCATTTTTTCGGTGCGAGGCTTCGCCGTACCCATAGTATAGCGGCGGGCCATCTCGTATGTGACTTTGATAGCTGAACTTAAATCATTGACAGAATAGCCTTTTTCTTTAAGTACGGCATTTAGCCGGTCAGCAAAGTCCTGATGTCTTTTCTTGTCTTCTACCATATGTAGAAGATTAAGCGAGTAGTTCAACATAGTCATTTCTATTTTAAATAGTTGCTTTTTCTACTTTGTGTAGTATTCTGTGTTCAACC
This sequence comes from Entomohabitans teleogrylli, assembly GCF_001484765.1. Classification (GTDB taxonomy): domain Bacteria; phylum Pseudomonadota; class Gammaproteobacteria; order Enterobacterales; family Enterobacteriaceae; genus Entomohabitans; species Entomohabitans teleogrylli. The sequence goes on from NZ_LLXO01000014.1 coordinate 3,640, forward strand.
AACCAAGGAGAACGCAATGATCACTACGCCTTACAAGAACATCACGGAAAAAGCAGTTAAGTCCGTAGGGACGCTCTCTTACGTCACCCGTATGTTCGATCTTAAATCTGTCCAGTCGGTCGCTAACTGGATTGCTCGCAATAAGGTCCCTGATACCCGTGTCACAAAGCTATGTGAGATGGGCGGCTGGGTTGTCACTCCGTATGAATTGCGGCCCGACATCCATCTCAACCCAACCAGTGGAATTCCAGAGGATGTTATCAACAAATGGAAATTGAGGCTGACACATGAAAATCACACCGACAGTTGAGCAGATAGCAGATGTAATTCAGCAGCGCGCACAGAGATTTGGCTGGAAAAGCGTGGGCGTGGACATGGCTGCAAAATATCAGGAGAAGCGGGGCGGTGATCTGCTGCCGGCGCCAGATACTGAGGACGGCATCAGAAACGCTGTGCAGCGCGTCAGGAGAATCTGGCAGGGGCTGTCGGGTTGCAATTATCGCGCGATGGCCGAAGACCTTCGGGATGTTGCTCTGGAGACGATACCAACGCGCCAGCGCATGGAGCTGGAGCAACCAGACGCACCAGAACTGTCAATGGCCAGAGTCATGGAGGCATACGGTCAGACGATGTCAGCAATCACGGTCCGCTGCCCGTCTGCCATGTCTCAGCTGAACAAACTGATTGAAAGTTTGCAGGCACTGTATCCGATCGTCGAACAAATGGCGGTTATGTAGTGACCGGAGGAAGCATGATTTTATCAAATAAAAAATCCGCGTCGGGCGAAGACACGGATTTCTGGTATTGCATGAATTATCACCATGACAACATACAGGGTGCATTATGACAAATGCTGCAAAGGTTATCAAATTCCCCGGGCCTGAACCTGCCTGGAAGGAGCAGCGAGTGGCTGATACAGACGACGGTTTTACTCGTCTGGCAAACGAACTCTATGAAGAGCTGATTGGAGCCAATCTGACGCGAAATCAGGCGAAAGTGGCACATGCGGTTTGCCGGAAAACGTATGGATTTAACAAGAGGATGGATCGCATTGCAGATGCCCAGATCGCCCAGTTAACCAGACTGCCAAGACAGAAGGTTAACGCTGTAAAAAATGAGCTGATAGGTATGCGTGTGCTCATCACTGAGGGGGGGTTAATTGGCCCGAATAAAAATCTCAATGAGTGGAATATTCCACCAGTAAAAAGCGGGCCAAAGTGTCACCACGATAGTTACAGTCACCACGATAGTGACACTGTCCCCACCATAGTGACAAAAATTGTCACCAAAACAGTGACAGACCTGTCACCAAAACAGGGACACACAAAAGACACTATTACAAAAGACAATAAAGACAATATAAATATACCCCCTATAGTCCCCCTGGAGTCTGCGAAGAAAAAACCAGTGAAACGGGCAACGCAGTTTCCCGTTGGATTCACTCCGACAGACGGAAACCGAACACTGGCAGAAAATCTTGGGGTCGATCTGCGTGGCGAGATGGAAGCATTCGCCGATTATCACCAGTCCAAGGGCTCGACGTTCAGGGACTGGTCCCTGGCACTGAATACCTGGCTGCGTAACGCCGCAAAATTTGGCCGATCAACTCCACCGGCCGCAAAGCGCAGGCCTGCGCCTGAGGGATTTGCTGAAAAAAACTATGGTCAGACTGAAATTCCGTCCTGGATGGAGGAGTGATCATGAATCTCGACGAACGAATTTCTGCTCTGGAAAAAAAACTCATTGAGCTGGCCAGCCCTCCACAGATTATCGAGCACTCGGAGGTGGTTATCAGTCGTGAGATTTGCCCGGAGCATGGCGAATATGAACAGCGCAGGCGCATATCCACGGCCCAGGCGCCGATACGGCTGCCGGTGATTCCCTCACGGTGTCCGGGTTGTATCCGTGAGGAGCTGATAGGGCTGCAGGCAGAAAAAATAAATCGCGAGGAACTGGTACGAAAAAACACAACTGACAGGTTGCTGGCTGAGCTGAACGTTCCTGAGCGATTTTCAGACTGTACGCTGGAAAACTATGAGCCAGTCAACGCAGACGCAAAACGCGCGCTCAGGGTTTGCCAGGCATACGCATCGAAATGGCCTCAGCGTCTGCAGAATGGTGGCGGACTTGTTATGTGTGGCAAGCCCGGTACCGGTAAAAACCATTTGGCACTGGCTATTGCCAGACAGGTGATAACTCAGTATCAGAGCCCGGTAGTGTTCACTACAGCGCTGAAAATTGCCCGGGAATTTAAATCCACCTGGTCGAAAAACTCCGCCAGGACGGAGGATGATGTCATTCGACATTTCACACGTCCCGACCTGCTGATCATCGATGAGGTCGGTGTCCAGTTTGGTACCGAGGCAGAAAAATTAATCATGTTTGAGGTAATCAATACCAGGTACGAGCGTATGCGGCCAACAATTTTAATTAGCAATCAGAGCAAAGAGGATCTGGCGGCATTCATCGGTGAAAGGGTGATAGACCGCATGAACGACGGCGGAGGTTGCACGCTGGCGTTCACGTGGGGAAGTTATCGCTCTTCTCAGCCAGGTAAAAGCGAGGCAGCCAATTGACACAGCCAATCTCCCGGGGATATATTCCTAAGGCGTCGGCAAAATCCGGCGCCGGGATTGGCATCCTGGAAAGGTAAAGCGCATAACCGCGCCAGCGGTTTTTTTATGCGTTAAGCATAGTCGCATCTCAATGGTGGGGCATGTGGGGGCGCCGAAAGGTGCGCCGGTTCTTTACCTCCGGTTATGCCAACCCTGCATGTCTCACCGCCACTGATTGGCATCAGTAGTGGTGATTAACCAGACAAAAGGTAAATCCCATGAAAACCCAGCTCATCCCCGTATTTAACGGCACAATATCTAACGAAACCACCACGCTTTGCAACGCCCGAGATCTACACGCTTTTCTAGGTGTGGGAAAGGTTTTTGCAGCATGGATTACCAGCCGCATAGCGGAATATGGATTCATAGAGAATCATGATTATATTTTGCTTTCCAAAACTGGAAAGCACTTAAAAAGTAGTAGAGGTGGCTACAACCGCAAAGACTATCACCTCACTCTGGATACAGCCAAAGAGCTGGCAATGGTAGAGCGCAACGAGAAGGGGCGGCAGATACGTAGCTATTTCATCGAGTGCGAAAAACGACTCAGAGAACAGAGCAGTTCACCATCGAAGTCTCGACAATGGGACAATCGCATACTTTGCTACCAACTGAACGGTGTGACGGTGGGAACGATGCATCTCACTGACGATCACATCGTGATCTCCATGTCTGACCATATCCAGATGCTGCGCCGGCATGGATATTTAGTTATTAACCGTTATGAATTAAACAGCCTGACAATCCCGCAGCTAATGAAATTATCGTTTAACTGAAATTCGTAAATCACAATCGCTATGGGCTATCAATAGGTAGCCCTTTACTCCAATTGATCGTAAATAACGATCAAAACAATTGGTTTTGATCTAAAAAATCTATCAATTGAAAAAGCAAGATTAATTTAAACCAAATGTATTTTATCTATATGATTTTTAATGGATTAAAATATAATGACAACAACAGTTTATAATTGTAAATATGTTTTTTATTAACGCAATATTGATTTGGATCAAGAAAAATTAAAATAATATTAATTTTATTGCTGAGTATCTAATGTTGCGCTAGTGTTAATTTTAGCCAATCCAGTAACCAACGCGGAAAAAATATTTTCCTTTTCGCCTGGATGGCTGTGCGCTAAATCTTCATAAAATAATTTTTGTTCGGGTGATTTATCTATGAAATGCAAAGAGTTACTGTTAATTATAGGAGTGCCGGGACGCTATGAGGTTTATTCTGACGGAAAAGGCGAGTTTACGGCACTATCACTGCCGGATGCGGCAATTTTAATTACGCCTGAGGCTCATTTTCAGTGCATTGAGCGCCTGACTCCCTTGCCTGTTCCTGAAACTGATTTATAATAATCAGTGCCGGCCTGAACAACTGGCACCTGTCGCGTCACCGGAGAGATACCGATGGCGCATACAATCTGCAGTTTTCCCCAATCACTGACGTGTAATCGCGCCGGTGATTTTATGCGTCTGTCATCCTGCGTGGTGGCGGCATGAAACAACAATTCCACCTCATCAACGAACACATCCGGCAGAACGCCATTGATTGCATCAGGGCATTGCCGGTCGATGCAAAACGCCCATTGGTTCTGGATATCCGCGAGATGACCCGCTCTCTTGCTCAAAACAGAATGCTTTGGTCTTGTCTCAATGATGTTTCAGAGCAAGTTGTCTGGTACGGAAAAAAACTCAACTCAGAAAGTTGGAAACATATTTTTAGCGCCAGTCTAAAAGGGCAACAGACCGTTCCTGGAATAGACGGCGGATTTGTTGTGCTCGGTCAGTCAACCAGCAAAATGCGCGTCAGTGAGATGCGTGACTTGATAACCCTGATTCATGCCTTTGGAGCAGAACGTAATGTGCAGTTCAGTGATGAGTCTGCATGTGCTCGCGAATGGGCTGTCCGTTTTGGGGGTGAGAATGATCAGTAAAGTCCGAGTTGACCAACTTCTTTCCTTTGATGAAAAAAACGGTGTTTTTGTTTGGAAATTAAACCGTGGAGGGAAAGCGCAGAAGGGATGTGTAGCTGGCGGAGTTGATAGTAAAGGGTATAGGCAGATCCGTATTGATGGGACGCTTTATCTTGCTCATCGACTTGTCTGGTTGATCAAATATGGCGAGTGGCCAGAGCACGATATTGATCACATCGATAGGGACCCGCTTAACATTAGGCCGGAAAATCTCCGTAAATGTACTGACCATGAAAACCAACAGAATGTTGCCCCAAGGAAAGATAACAAAAGTGGAGTGGCGGGGGTTTATTTCTGCGAAAAATCAAAAAAATGGAAGGCGCATATCACCTTTAAAGGTCGCACATTCCATCTTGGAACATTTTCCACATTTGAAGATGCAGTTGAAGCTCGCCTGAAAGCAAAGCATGAGTTTCATACGTTCAGCCCTAAACAAATATTAAGCAGTAAGCAGTGGGGTGAACGAAATGCATAGCCCACTCGCCAAAGTCATTGAGCGCGGCATATTCCGCGTACCGGCGCGTCGCAAGCGCAAAGTCGAAGTTAAACCGTCAGATATCCCGACCCTGAAAGACTATACCGTTCGCTTGGTCGATAAGAAGTGGCTACGCCTGAGAGCAAGGAGGCCACATGCTTAAACGTACTCAGCGCCGGTGCAAAATCTGCCGGGCAAAATTCACCCCAGCATTCGAAAACCATCGTTGGTGCTGCCCTGAGCATGGCGCTGAATTTGCCATGCAGGAACTGGAGAAGAAGCGCGATAAGCAGGCCAATGCGAAAGAGAAGAAAGAGCGCGCAGCCTGGCGCAAGCGCAAAGCAGCGGTGAAACCTCTTCGACACTGGGAGGATTTAACTCAGCGGGTCGTTAACGACTATATCCGCGAGCGTGACCACGATCTGTCGTGCATCAGCTGCGGCACGTTCGATACGGTGCAGTGGGAAGCCGGTCATTACCGCTCACGCGGTAAAGCATCTCACCTGCGCTACAACGAGGACAACATTAACAAGCAGTGCCATCACTGCAACGTGCAGATGTCAGGTAACCAGCAGCAATATCGTATTTGGCTGATACGAAAAATAGGGCATGAGCGTGTTGAAGCGCTGGAAAACAACAATTCCCCACACCGATACACCATCGAAGAACTGGAAAAAATCAGGAGGCATTACAGCGCCCTGAGGCGTCAGCTCGTAAAAACCGGGGGGGCGGCATGACTACCGAAACCATAGCAGCGCTTAAAGCACACTGGCAACGCCTCCGCCTTTATCGTTTTTCAGGATCGGTTATGACGGATTACCGAATCATCCGTAACGCAGCCAGGTTAATCCAAAGAGCAGAGGCCACGAAATGAATACACAGTATCTTGAGTTTGTTCGACAACAGCTCATCGTGGCAACCGCTGATCTGAGCGGAACAACAAAAGGGCAACTGGTGGCGTTTGCTGAGAACGCCACGTTCACTCCAACGGCACGCAGTCGTACCAGAAAAAAAATTATCCATCCACAGACGGGCCGGCTTGTAAACCCATGTAACCCACCTATACCTGGCAAACAATCCTGCCCTAAGGGGACGTCGATAGCCCTTGTTCAGCCGATTGAGTACTCATCATCATCATGGCGCAGAGCTGTTATCTCTCTCGAGAATCACCTGAAGTCCTGGTTGCTGTGGAATTACAGTGAAAATATTAAATTTGAGCACCAGATATCCATTACCCGCTGGGGGTGGCAGGAATTTAAATCCCGTATCGGTGAAAAAAAAGTCACAAAAAAAACAATGGAAAGGCTAGAAAAATTAATCTGGCTCGCCGCTCAGGATACAAAAATGGAACTGGCTGGACTGGATGTTTATGAATTACAGAAACTGGCAGAACTTGTTGATGTAAAGCCGTCAAACTGGTCAGAAACTTTTTCTGGGCACTGGGAATCAATGAAGGGCATATATCGAAAAATGGACGCCGAAGCATTATTGGCGGTTTCTCGGGCCAGATCACAACAAAAAGCGATTAATTTTCATTGCGGAGTTGCAAAACTGAAGTGAAGCAGATATATTTTAATAAATTTTGATATTGTCGCCAGAGCTTTAAGTGACGACGATTAATAAGAGCCTCGGTTTAACACCGGGGCTTTTTGTTTCATAGCGATCTGAATTGATTCAGATTTTTCAGCTCCAAATCGCATAATGAATTGTCTGAGGTGGCGTATGCTTATTCGTGATTTATCACACAAGGAGACGGCAATGAGCATTACATTTCAGGATATCAAGAATAAAAAAAACGAGCTTGACAAGAAGATAGCTTTTCGTGAGGCGACGCTCAGGGGGGATGCAGCAAAGCTGATGGTCGCATATCGTGACTCTTTATCTTTACCCAAAGCGGAATGGTTTTGTTCTGACGGGCGAGGGAGGCCATATGTTGAGTCAGGTTACCTCATGAATGGTAAATTTGCTCCCTGTTCAGTGAGTGGATTTTCTCTTGACGAAGAGCGACGCCTGAAATTCATGATAAGTACTGTGGTGAGTGATGATGGGCTACATGCAGGAGAATATTACCTCGTTAGCATTGGTATGTGGTATGAGGAGAAAATGCTGCATGTTTCTGTAGGCGGCGTTCCTGGCAGCATCATTGTTGCATGTCATGATGATACAGACTCATATTTTGAGGTGTGTACAGCTATGAAGGACGTTGTATTCCGTTCATTCAATGATCGCCGTCTTGATTAAACGACAATCCCGCCTCACGGCGGGGTTTCTGCATCATCTTCCCTGCCGCGTTCTACACAGAAAATTGAATTAAAATCCTGCTCCAGCCGTCGCAGGTCAATAACATCGTTTTCATCATAGTCATCCGGAGGTGCTCCAGGAAGCGCTGGAAAATCACTCATCGGCGATCCCCATGTGTTTTTTAAAGCCAGATAATGCGAGCTGAATAACCTCCTTTCCGTCCTGAGTTGCGAAAAATCCAGGCAATCCGTTCAGGTTAGCGCTGAGCCACTGTTGATCGTTAACGGTCATCTGGCCGCCGATGGAGTTCAGTACGGCGACTGCCGGGTGTGCTGGCTGCGCCGGCGCTGGTGTCTGATTAATTACTGCCGGCTGTGGTTGCTGTTGTAACGACAACTGCCGCTGAACCTCCTGCTGAATGAGCTGCTGGATGTTCGGAACAGGCTGTGGCATTTGCTGCTGTGGGGCCTGCTGAGGCTGCATAAATGGCTGTTGATACTGATTCTGGTATGGCTGCTGGTACTGGGCCGGGTTGGGATAGGTCATTTGCGGTTGCTGTGCCATGAAATTGAGTTGATTTCTCATGTTTTCGAGTTGCTGCATGTACGGTGTCTGAAACTGGTTGTTAAACATTCTGGCTCCTGAAGTAAGGCCCCCGAGGGGGCCTGATTATCAGATTTTGGTGTTGATGGGGTTCGCAGTCTGGCTCGCGCCAGTGAGCGTACCGCTACCAATGTTGATCTGAGCATTGGTGGCTTTAGCCAGTTGCCCGATATCGTACAGCTCACGCTGGAATCGGTCGAAAAACAGCGCCTGAGCCTGAGCCTGCTGTTGGAACTGCACAGCTGTCTGGTTCTGGTTGTTGATCATGTTGATTTCCAGCCCGTGACGATCACGATCTCGGCTGCGTTCATTACGCAGTTCGATGATTTCGTCCTGACGCTCAGCAGCGATGCGGTTCAGTTCCAGGATCTGGTTGTTAGTAATCAGAGCGCGCGTCTTCTCGCCCTCGTTGTGAGTAGCGGTAGCCAGATCGTACCGGGTTTCACTCAACTGCTGGCTCAGCTGGAACATGGTATTAGCCTGTGCCAGCTGAATTGCTGTTTGCCCCTGTTGCAGAGCGATGGTCTGCTCCAGCGTCTGGGTGGTCAGTGAATCCTGAGCCTGTGCCAGCGCCAGTTGAAGATTTGCCTCTGCAAGCGGGACAGCGGCCTTGATATCGCCCAGGTCGCTTAACTGCTGAACGTCCATGACATCATCAACTGTGCAGCAGCGGGTCTGGCAGCAACAATTGTTGTTGTTGTTATTCAGAGCGGCGATTTCCGCAGCAGTGATACCGGCAGCAGCGGCGCCGCCGCCCCAGCCACCGCCCCATCCGCCGCGGAACAGAGACGCAGCCAGGATACCGCCGAGCAGACCACCGCCGCCAAACCCATCGCCGCAGCCACCGTAACCGCCGCCGTAACCGTAGGGTTGGGTGGTGAAAACATTTACCGGCTGTTCCATATGTGAGTCCTCGTGTTTGTGCTTGTGCTTGTGTTTATGCTTAACTTTGTGGTGATGTAACTCGACATCCTTAGCAATGATGTCGTCAACTTCACCGACGTCTTCTTCAGCCATTGTCAGCCTCCTGTCGTCAGACATAAGAATTTTCGTCTCCGGCTTCCCATTCATCAATAACGTTAAACAAATGTTATGGATACGAAGAACATTGCTGTGAGGCGACCTTGCCGCGCGTGCGGCACGCTGCTGTACTTATGCTCTGTATGCGGGCGATGGTATGCACCAGGTCGTGCAGACCAGATATTCTGCGGCCCAGCGTGTCGAATGCGTAAGGTGAGGGCAATCAATATGGTGGCGAGTAAAGACGGTCGTAAACTGCATTTACTGGGAGAGGTCAGAGATGGTGCGCGTGTTCTGGTGGCGGTTAAATGGTACGATAAACATAAGAAAATCTGGATTTTAGAATTAAAAACCAAAGAAGAACTGGATTGATTAATTCCCCGCCACGGCGGGGTTTTTTATTTAACGCTCCCGCGCTAAAAGCCGGACACTATCAATTGTTTATAACTGCAGCGGATACGGCCGGGAGCGTTAAATAAAGAGTAATCGTGAAAATGGGCGACCGCCTGGCTGGTGGAACAGCTGGCGGCCATTCTGCCCGTGATTCGAGTCACGAACAAAACCAAGGCCCACCCGTCTGATCAGACGAAATAACCCTGGCATGGATTTGTTCATTTAACAACTATTCAACATGAATAAATCCCCGGATGGTGGGGTGGGTTATGAGAATGGATAAATATACAACAGGCGCCTCATATGGCTGGGGATCGTTCACCACCATGCTGGGCGCAATTACGCTGAACGACTGGGCAATTATTGTAGGTATCGCCTGCACGCTGGGGACGTTCCTGGTTAATTCATACTACAAACGCAAGGACTACGAGTTACGCAAAGGCAACGGAGGGCAAAATGCTGAAAACACTCAGAAGTAAAGTCGCCGCCGTTATCGGCGCCGGTGCTGTTGCGATTGCCACTGTGCTGTTGAGTGGTCCGGATAGTTTAGAGGGGAGAGTGTACGTTCCGTATCGCGATGTCGCAGGAGTTCTAACAGTCTGTGACGGACACACAGGGAAGGACATCATCCCCGGAAAACGATACACAGATCCTGAATGTGACGCCATTTTTCATGACGATCTGGCTGCGGTGGCCAGGCAATTAGACCCCCTCATTAAAGCCGAAATACCGGAAACCACCCGGGCCGCGCTTTATTCATTTGCATATAACGTTGGTACCGGTGCTGTTGCAGGATCCACGCTGCTGAAAAAACTGAATTCAGGTGACCGTGTCGGGGCCTGTGATGAGTTGCGTCGCTGGGTGTATGCCGGTGGTAAAAAATGGCAGGGCCTGATCAACCGCAGGGAGATAGAGCGAGATATCTGTCTGATGGAGGCACCATGAAACTGCGCTATCAGGTGATGTTAATCTCCCTGGCTGCGACGCTGATCGGCGGGATTATCTGGTCTGCCAGTCATTATTACGAAAAATATCAGATCGAACGCCAGCGGGCAGACGCCGCAGATCTTCAACTCCAGCAGGCTACGGCCACAATTGCAAACATGACAGCACGACAGCAACAAGCCTCAGTGCTGGATGCACAACATACGGAGGAATTACAGCGTGCGAATGCTGAAAATGATGATTTGCGGCGCAGGGTTGCCGCTGGTGGTTGGGTGCTCGTCAGCGGTAAATGTCCCTCGCCAGCAACTGCCAGCGCCAGCAGCGTGGGCAATGCTGCCAGCGTCGAACTCACTGGAACTGCTGGACAAAACATTCTCGATATCCGGGCCGGAATTATCAGCGACCGACAAAAAATAAAATATTTACAGGATTTTATCAGAGAGCAATGCTGGTAGGCATTACAGGCGGCTTTTACGAGAGCCGCCGATAATGCTATTCGACTACAACCCACTCTCCGGCGCTGTCTTTTTCTACCTCTATCAGTGAACCAAACTGTTGCTCTGGTGTCTCCCCGCTGGCGTTTACTTCCCACTCCGGCATTTCTGCGAGCCAGTTTTCTTCTGTATCAACGGAGCCTGTAGCCGGGTTCATGAGATATGTTTCTTTGATCATAGTTAGCGCCTCGTCTATGTTTTTTTTGCGGTTTTTTAGCATGACAGTTATATCGGCGGAAACCAGGTCGGGGATCTGATATTTTCCTGATACCCAGTTCCGGATTGTACGGTCACTGACTGACAGAGCTGCAGCCATGTCAGTCTGCCAGCGTTTTCCGAAAGCGGCCTCACCGGCCGCGATAAGTTTTTCTCGTTTCATCGTGCTGCCTTTACCTCAGCCCATATCTCGCGCAGAGCCTGAGCAAACCAGTCGCGGAGAGAAAGCGCTTCACCCCAGCCATTTTTCTTTCCCGCCAACTGGCGAGCCATTGACCACGCGCGTTTCATCATCAGTGATTTGTTAATAACGCCGTTTTCAATAACAGCATTAGCGTGACCAGCAGTTTTATTTTTGCGACGTAACATCATTTTAAAGCCCTCTGGCTATTGGTCGGGGCCAATCCCCTTACCATGGAAACACTATAACATTCCTAAATTTAGGAATCAATGTTTTTATTTATCAAAAAATGCCATCAGGCATTGCCAAGAACTTTCTCTAAGAGAGTTTAAGGCAATGCCAAAGCATACCAGCGGCACCTGCCGCGTCCCCTTCTAACGTAATGGCCGCTGGTGGCTTTTTTATTCTGAGGCGATTATGAAAATAGCCATTGATTATGACTGTACGTTAAGTATGGCTATAGGTCTGTTCTCACGGTTTATCGCTGATGCTCGCTCTGCTGGTCATGAGGTGAAAATTGTCACATATCGCCATCCTGACAACCGGTACGACGATATCCTGCAGATTGCTGCCATGCTGGGGATTGAGGTGATATTCACCGATCACAGGCAAAAAGCCGAGGTCTGTCTGCGCCTCGGCTGGTCACCGGATATCTGGATAGATGACAAGCCGGAGCACATACCTACCGAACACGGGATGAAGAAGGTGCTCAGGAAGCAAGCGAAAAGGCGAACCGAAGGAAAACGGTGATTTATTTTATGCTGGTTTTTTTGCTTACTTTGGCTATTTTCAGGATAAACGATCTGATTTCAATCAGAGGTGTCTCGGTTTTACCGAGTGTTATATTTATTTAACCAGAGGAATGTTCTGTTATGGCGCTCACAGACAAGCAAGAAATGTTTTGTCGCGAGTACCTCATCGATTTAAACGCCACGCAAGCGGCTATTCGGGCGGGGTACAGCGAAAAGACAGCCAATCGCACTGCGTCCGAAAACATGTCAAAACCTGATATCAAGTCCAGAATCGCCGAACTGAAATCGCAACGCAATGATCTGGTTGGCATAAATGCAACATACGTCCTTAATCGTCTCGTTGAGATAGACCAGATGGACGTTCTCGACATCCTTAACTCTACCGGGGAGCTAAAGCCGGTAGTGGAATGGCCAAAAGTATGGCGCACGACTCTATCAGGTCTGGAGGTCGTGGAAATGGCATCAGAAGGCAACACTGCAGCGCTGCTAAAAAAAATTAAGTGGCCTGATAAGGTCAAAAACATTGAATTGCTCGGCAAACACATTGACGTGATGGCATTCAAAGAGCAGGCAACCCACGAACACACCGGCAAGAACGGTGGCCCCATCGAAATGGCAACTATGACAAAAGAAGAATACAAAGCAGCGCGGCGGGAGATGCTGGAGGATGACGACTGCTGAGCAAAAGGCTTATGCCCGTAAGATTGAGTGCGAAGAAGACGGGCTCTATTATGCTCGCTACTTCTTCAAACAGCGCACTGGCGGAAAGATGATTGTCGCGCCGCACCACAGGGTGATTCAGAAAACACTGGATCGCGTCATTGATGGTGAGATACAACGCCTGATCATTAACGTCCCGCCGGGTTACACGAAAACGGAACTGGCAACCATTAACATGATGGGTCGCGGACTGGCGCTAAACTGCCGGGCCCGCTTCATGCACCTGTCCTATTCGCATAATCTGGCATTGCTGAACTCCTCCACGGCGCGCGGCATGATTAAGTCGCAGGCGTACCAGTCCATGTGGCCTATGACGCTACGTGATGACGCAGATAGTAAGGCTATGTGGTGGACTGAGCACGGCGGCGGCGTTTACGCGTCGTCAGCTGCTGGACAGGTTACCGGATTTCGTGCCGGGCACATGGAGCCAGGCTGGCAGGGGGCGTTGATTATCGATGACCCGGTTAAACCTGACGATGCATATTCCGAGATCGTCCGTGATGGCGTGAATAACCGTTTTAACGAGACAATAAAATCACGACTGGCGGTCGAAACGACGCCGATGATTGTCATCATGCAGCGTATTCACTACCACGACCTGAGTGGCTATTTGCTGCGTGGAGGGAGTGGTGAGAAATGGCATCACCTGAACCTGCCGGTGATCATCGACAACAGCCAGTCATACGCTGCGCAATATCCCGAAAACACCCACGCCATACCCATCGACCATGGGCTGCATGATGGCTGGCTATGGCCGTTCAAGCATAACGAATCGCACCGCGTATCGCTGTTCTCGCACAGGCGCACCGCCGAAGCTCAGTATATGCAGAAGCCTCGACGGTTTAATGCTGAGGGCGCGCTGTGGACTGAGGTAATGATAAGTGCGGCTCGCGATCTGCAGATTCATCACGACAAAGTTCGCACAGTCGTAGCTATTGACCCGCAAGCAACAAACAGTGATGAAAGCGATGAAACAGGGATTGTTGCTGCCAGTTCATACGGTGCCGGTGATAAAAAACAGTTCTCTGTTGATGGCGATTACAGCGGTAAGTATTCCCCTGCCGGATGGGCGAAGAGGGCCATCCGGGCTTACGAGCAACATGAAGCAGACGCAATTGTTATCGAAACCAACCAGGGCGGTGACATGGCGGAGGAGACGCTCCGCAACGCTGATTTTGAGGGGAGAATAATTCGCGTGCACGCCAGCAAAGGAAAGTACGCTCGCGCTGAGCCAATATCGGCGCTGTATGAACAGGGTCGGGTGGCCCACCACGGCAATCTCTATGTGCTTGAAAACCAGCTAATGGAATATATACCGACCACGGCAAAGAAATCTCCCGACCGTCTCGATGCGGCAGTTTATGCGCTCACTGAACTCGGCGGCACTCAGCCGATGGGAATGATGATTCCAAAACGCCTGCAAGGTCGTTAAACTGAGTAATAAGTGGCTAGGGTAGCTCCCGAAAAGCGGCATCGTCACCGCCTGCCACTGATAACCTGACGAGCAACTAAGGCGAGGTTGTACATGAGCATCAATGAAAACAGCGATTCCTTTGAGCTTATCGTGAAGTACGGTTTGCATGTTAAACCATCTGAAAACAGCGCTTCAGGTAAGCGATTTGCAAGCGTTGGATATCCGGTAAGTGAATGCCACTTGGAGTATGTGCATGAAGAGCTGCCAGGTGACGAGCTTGGAAATAAGATTGCATACCGTACTGCAATATTTCGCGCAGTTCAGGCCATAACAATCCTGCACGACTTGCAAGATGGGCGAGGCTGAGATGAAAAATTCCCTCACCGTTAATCTTAGAGGTGCGGAAAATGACGTCTCTGTTGATATTCTGAATGAAAAACGTATTCAGGCCATTTCACAGTTACAGCATGAAGAAGAAAACGTTTATCGCTCCGCCATTGCTAAAAGATTTGGTGAGTTTAACGATGAAAATGCCAAGAAATGCTCGTTGCGAATGGCTGGCAGCATTAAGCAACTCATGTACGGTGAAGATATTCTGTGTGAAATATATCCCTTTGAACAAACAGCACTTCCAGGTTCTAGTGCATCGAACCGGATAACGCTTACGCTTAAATACAGAATTATTTAGTAGTTAAAGTTACGAATTAAGGTCGCCACGGCGGCCTTTTTTATTGCCTGAAATACAGCAATGAGGTTCAGATGAGTGCATCAATGCCAGCATTTAACAACGGGCTGCGGCTATATGAGGAAAATGGCAGTATCGGAGTATGCACGATGGATGGCAGGCCAATTAATGGCCTCATTTCTGTGATTGCGCATTCTGAATGTGGAGCAATCACCAAAGCCACCATCGAAGTCGAAGTTGTTAACGCTGAAGGCGAGAAGGCAACCCACACTGCTAACCGTTATAGAAAACCATCCACTACCTGGTGAGGACCCAGAATGAATAAAAACCTCACTCTGGCCGTCAACCATGCATTGAATGACAGTATAGCGCGTGCGCGTTCTGGACTACTCAATCACAGCATGGGTATTGACGCGAAACGCTCTACTGCATGGTGTGAGTACGGATTCAAGGAAACTCTCGATTTTTTTGACCTGTATAAACTTTACCGGCGAAACGGGATCGCTAACGGCGCGGTAAATAAGCTGACTGGCAACGTCTGGAAAACAAACCCTGAGATTATCGAGGGCGAGAAGAAGAACGAATCTGACGCAGTTACGGCGTGGGAACAGCGAACAAAAACCGTATTTACTAACCGATTATGGCGTGTGTTCTCTGATGCTGATCTGCGCCGGCTGGTGGGTCGATATTCTGCCATTCTCCTGCATATTAAGGACAACAGAGGGTGGAATACCGAGCCAACAAGAGGGCGAGCTCTGGAGAAGGTCACCTCTGTATGGGCTGGGGCAATCAAGGTTAAGGAGTGGGATACGGGCATTAACTCCCGGACCTATGGCCAACCGAAAATGTGGGAATACACAGAGCAACTGGCAAATGGATCGGCGCGTAGAGTTGATGTTCATCCTGGCAGGGTATTTATCCTGGGTGATTATTCTGATGATGCTATCGGGTTTCTTGAACCTGCATATAACGCCTTTGTCAGTCTGGAGAAGGTTGAGGGTGGTTCTGGAGAGTCTTTCCTGAAGAATGCCTCTCGTCAGATGAATATCAACTTTTCTGACGGCATTGATTTCAAAAACATTGCTGCGATGTATGGCGTCAGTGTTAGTGAGTTGCAGGAGAAATATAACGAGGCCGCCAGGGAGATAAATCAGGGTAACGATGTGCTGCTGATTACCCAGGGTGCAACTGTTACTCCGATGGTTACTGAGGTCGCGGATCCATCGCCAACCTATAACGTCAACCTGCAGACTGCCTGCGCGGCTGTTGATATCCCGTCCAGAATCATCATTGGTAATCAACAGGGTGAGCGTGCCAGCACGGAAGACCAGAAATATTTCAATTCCCGCAGTCAGTCATATCGGGCAGATC
This sequence comes from Entomohabitans teleogrylli, assembly GCF_001484765.1. GTDB lineage: Bacteria > Pseudomonadota > Gammaproteobacteria > Enterobacterales > Enterobacteriaceae > Entomohabitans > Entomohabitans teleogrylli. The sequence continues at coordinate 19,743 of NZ_LLXO01000014.1, forward strand.
TCTCGTTCGAGATAGAGGATTTCTGCAACAAGCTGGTCGGGCTGGGGATTATTGATGATGTCCAGCAAAAAACAGTCATCTGGGATGACCTCAACGCCCAGACGGCAGCAGAAAAACTGGACGGTGCTTACAGAATGGCACAGATAAACGCAACGATGCTGGCCGCTGGAGAGCAGCCGTTCAGTAGCGCAGAAATTCGTACAGCGGCTGGCTATGAGGGTGAGCCAGAGCCGTTAGGTGAAGACGATGAAGAAGAAGCCGAAATCGCCAGTCCTCCCGGGTAATCCTAAAGATCCGACTGGTGTAGATCGTCTGGAACGCGGAGCCATGAAAGCATTCGCGGAACGCATGAAACGGATCAGAAAAGTTTACATCGATATTCTGGAGCGCATTCCGGCATCACCTGCAGTAAACCAGCGTTACGCGTTCGATCTTGATGTAACCCTTCTAACAATGCTGCTGAATAACGCCTCGCTCAATGTTGACGAATTACTCTACGGAAGCACTGAAAATAACTGGTTCTGGTCTGATTACGTCAGCACGGCATATCAGCGAGGTACAGCACAGGAATTTGCCAATCTCTCCCGGCAATCTGCGGTATATGCCGCGGGCCAGCAAAACCTTCAGACAATCCTCATCAGCGCGCCTTTCCGGAAGCGGATGGCATTGTTACGGGCCCGTCTCTTTGAGGAAATGAGGGGGCTAAGTGCTGATGTGAAGGCAAACATGGCAAGGATCCTGACAGACGGACTGGGTAGAGGGCAGGCTCCACGGGATATCGCAAAACGACTGACCGAGCAAACCGGTATTGAGTCACGCAGAGCAAACCGCATCGCCAGAACAGAGATCACCACCGCACTACGGCGTGCTCGCTGGGATGAGTCTGACGACGCTACAGAGCAGTACGGGATTAAAAGCAGACTCATGCATATCTCAGCGTTAAGCCCTACGACGAGGGCAACACACGCCGCACGCCATGCACATCTGTACACCACTGATGATGTCAGGGAGTGGTACTCAACCGGAGCTAACGCTATCAACTGTAAATGCAGTCAGATAAGTGTGCTGGTCGATGATGACGGGAAGCCTCTCGACGAAAAAGTTATCGAGAGGGCGAGAAAAACATTCAACACAATCAGGGCCCGCGGTTATGAATGGGCTGAGGATTAATTATGCCAATGCAGGTCAACGTCACCACCAGGGTGAATAACCAGTCTATCCGCCGGGAGGTTCACAACGGGCGGGAGCATATTGTTATACCGAGCTACACGTTGCCGGCCAATGTCATCATGAATAACGAACTGTATACGGAGTCTGAAATAGATGCTCATTACCGGGGGCTGGAAGGCACTCTGGCGCCGTTAGGTCACCCCACGGTTAACGGTCAGTTTGTTTCTGCGTTTTCACCTGAGGGCCTGAATGTTGGGTTTATCGGCGCGTGGAATCGCAACGTCAAAAAGGCCGGTAATCGTGTCTATCTGGAGAAATGGCTCGACGTAAACAGAGCTCAGGAGTCAGCGGGTGGGCGCGAATTACTGGAGCGAATCAAAGCTATCGAACGTGGTGATGATGTTCCGCCAATTCACACCAGTGTTGCAGTATTCCGCGAGCAACTGGAGGCGAACGAGGAGCAGAAAGCCGCTGGTGCACAATGGGTTGTGAAAATCCACGCTATGGATCATGACGCAATTCTGCTGCATGAGGTTGGGGCTGCCACACCAGAGCAGGGCGTCGGTCTGATGGTAAATGCAGATCAGGCTGTTCCGTTGCAGGCAAACGCCGGCGCACTGGTGGGAGAATCATACCGGGAACGAGAGCGCAGGCTGGAGAGGGCAGCTCAGGAAAAGTTTGCGTCAGGTTCAGATGATTATGCGTGGGTTGCTGATTTTACTGATTCTCAGGCCGTCATTGTTCGCAACGGTGGCAGTGCTCAGGTTTATGGGTATGCCGCAAACGGCGGAAAAATCACGTTTGACGATACCGGAACACCGGTTGCCAGGCAGGAGTCATGGGTCTCCATCATCGGTAACAAAATCAAATCACTTTTTACTCAGCAGGATACGCCTGCGACAAATCAGGAGGGCGACATGCCTTTAACCAAAGAAGAACTGGAACAGATCGGCGCTATCGTCGGTGAGGCAATCGCTGCCAACAACGAGAAGGCACTCAAGCCATTACAGGACAGTATTTCTGCTATCCAGACCAATCAGCAGCAACTCAGCGAAACACTGACCTCCAACAGTCGGGCGGAGGAGAAGACAAAGCGCGAGGCAGTGGCGAAAGTACACGGTGAAATCGTTGCTAACGCGCTGTCAGGTGAAGCGCTGGATGTGATGTTCAAAAATATCGGTCAGTCTGCGCCGCTGGGGGCTAACTCTGCACAGCAGCAGGAGGCAAACGGTGCGCCAGATCCATCCGTTTACTTCGGAGGTGCTAACTGATGGCCCGCTATCGTCGTGTGAATATTGATGGTAAGTCGCTGTATAAAACGGAAACCCGCAAAGCAGCTACTGATCTGCTGCCGGGCACGTTTGCTGTGATTAACGGCGATGAGTTCACCCAGGCATCAGCGCTGGTTGGCCGTCTGTATGTGTTGGATCCTGCGTTCAGTGAGGGGCTGAGCATCACTGACACTATCCCTTCCGGTCATTCAACCAGTGGTAACTATGTCGAGGAGGGGCGTGAACTGGCTGTGCTGTGTCCTGCAGGCACATACGCCAAGGATACACCAATTAAGATTGGTTCTAATGGCCGCGGGGCGATCGCATCATCTGATACAGATTCGGTGATCGGGTATAGCCAGGATGACGCTGTTATTGCAGCCGGTCAGACCGATTTCATCCGCGTGCGATTCCGCGTTGGCACGGCGGCGTAAGGAGAAAATAATGTATTTTGACCCTAAAACACTGGCTACAAACAGCCGTTTACGTGCTCACTGGGATTCGCTCTGGGGGCAACGCAATATCTGGAATACATCCCACCGTCTGATGGTTAACAATTATCGCGGTGCGATGGACACAGAGACGTTGGCCGCTAACTCCCTGCTCGGCGATGGTCTGGGTATTGATTTCTGGAAAGAGGTTGATAATCAGATTATCCAGTTGCGGGATCAGGAAATTGGCATGGAAATCGTCAATGACCTGATGAGCGTGCAGACTGTTTTACCCATTGGAAAAACGGCGAAACTCTATAATTTTGTTGGTGATATTGCGGATGATGTCGCTGTAAGCATTGATGGTCAGGCTCCGTATTCATTCGATCACACTGATTTCGGCAGCGATGGCGATCCGATCCCGGTATTCACTGCGGGGTATGGTGTTAACTGGCGTCTGGCCGCTGGACTGAATACGGTTGGTATTGACCTTGTTCTGGAATCTCAGTCTGCAAAAATGCGCAAATTTAACAAGGCGCGCGTATCCTACTATCTGGATGGAAGCAGCAAGATTCAGGTAGCCAACTATCCGGCGCAGGGGCTCCGTAACCATCGCAACACAGCCAAAATTAACCTTGGTTCTGGCGCTGGTGGTGCGAATATCGATCTGACCACAGCAACACCCGAACAGTTACTGGAGTTTTTCGGCCCCACCGGTCCGTTTGGTATGACGCTGCGCGCCAATAAAATAACCGCTCTTGATAAGTTGTGGTTGAGTGACGCTATCTGGGCAAATGTGTCTAAGCCATATGTTATCAGTGTAAATGGTGGTTCAAATGCTCTGCTCGGCGGTACAGTTCTGGATGCAATCAGGCAGTTTATTCCGGCCCGTGACATCGCGATGACTTACGCGCTCACAGGCAATGAGTTACTCGGCTATGAGCGCAGGCAGGACGTCGTGTCACCGCTGGTGGGAATGGCGGTGGGCACTGTTCCGGTGCCGCGAACAATGCCGCAACACAACTATAACTTCCAGATCATGTCAGCTGAGGGTCTGCAGGTTAAACGTGATGCTGAGGGTCATTCCGGGGTTATCTACGGTGCAAATCTGGGCTAAGGGGGATTCATGGCTAAGTATGAAGTTGTCCGTCCATGGCATGGTGTGGCACTGGGGGATGTGGTGGAGTTTGAAAAACTGCATCCGTCTCTGAAATCTCACCTCAGGCCGATTTCATCCGCCGCCGCGGCATCAGCAACACCAGCGGCAGAGGTAACACCAGCAACGCCAGCGGCGTCCAGCAATAAAGAGCAGAAAAAGTCCTGACATGTTTGCGCCAGTTGGCCGCCGAAAGGCGGTTTTTTTATGCCCCGCTTCGGCGGGGTTTCTTTTTCGGGAGGCGTGATGGTCATCTTTGAACAGGCGAGTGAATATCTTGATGGGCAGGGCGTAAATCTCCCTGAGTTCCTGCTGAATGCCCTGATTGAGCAGGTGAACAGTATTCAGGAATGCCTGGATGCTAATTACCCTGAATCTACAGCCCTCCTTATCCAGATGTATCTGCTGGGATTACTGGCGCTGGCGCAGGGGGATAAATATATCAGCTCACAACATGCGCCAAATGGTGCATCTCAGTCATTCCGGTACCAGTCATTTGCAGATCGCTGGAGTGGATCACTGAATTTGCTGCGATCTCTCGACAGGGAGGGTTGCGCGACCAACCTGATCCCCCCTGATCCAACCGTAACGGCTTTTGGTGGGTTGTGGATTGGTCGCGGTGGCTGTATGTGCGGGAATTAATATGATGTGGACATCAGTAGATGATGGGTTACCGACGCCGTTCGTTAAGGTCTGGGTGCTGACCGACACGGGTCGGCAGACAACGGCCTATATCAGGAGCGATGGAACCTGGAATTTTTTATGCCCGAAATTTGCAGCACAACAACCGGCCGTTGTGAAATGGAGGGGATAGCGAGTGAGCAAAACTGCAAGCTGGTGCTACACCAAAAATGCCACGTTCTGGAAAAATCTCGGTTTTAATGAAAGCGGTGATCCGCTTGGTTTTGCTGAACCGGTTATCATCAAATGCCTGTATAAATCAGCCACAGCCGCGAAACAGGATGCTGTGGGCGTGGAAATAACCACGACAATCACATTCTGGACGGAGTTTTCTGGTGCCCGGCGCGGTGATTACATGATGCCCGGTATTTCAATGGACCAGGACCCGGTAGCGGCTGGCGCTGATGAGGTGATGAGCGTTGATCTGGATGCCAGTGCGTTCGATTCATCACCGGACGATTACACCATCAAAACCGGGAGGTAGTCATGCCGGTACGAATAAGGGGATTTGAGCAGGCCAGAAGCAACCTGGATGACATAGTGAAAGACATTCAGGGAAAGAAGGCGGTCAGGGCACTGAAGGTTGCGACGGGAATTATTGCATTGCACGCCGCGCAGTATACGCCGATCGGTAAAACATCAACACTAATCAACTCACTGGCGCAGGATGTTACAGCCAGGGGAACCAGAATAACCGGCAGGGTAATTTACTCTGCAAACTATGCAGTGTATGTGCATGAGGCTCCCGGGGTTCTGAAAGGAAAGCGCCGCCCGGCATCGCAGGGAGGGGGTAATTACTGGGACCCATCGGGTGAACCTGAGTTTTTAAAGAAGGCTGCAGAAGAAACAGAAACCGAGGTCAGAGGGGCCATCGCCAGGGAGATGAGGTTATGACGCCACCAATGTATAAGCGGGTGAGAAATTTTATCGCTGAATCAGGACTCCTGACAGGATACATCATCCAGAACCTCATCTGGACAGATGATATTGCCGATACCAGAAAGACCAAAAGTTACGTTGTATTCAGACCTAACGGTGGAACCAATCCTGACAGGGAGCTGGGAAGTGAACATTACACCATGGTTGATGTTATCTCGGCAAGGGGACCATCAGCTCATCATCGGGCTGATAATACTGTAAATGCAATCGTCGATTACGTGCAGAAAAACCCCATATCAGACTCATGTCTCGGTCAGATAACCTGTCTTGGTGCTGTGCCGGCCCCCGTTCTGTCTGCTGAGGGTCGCCTGATTTACCGCCTCCAGTTCGCCTGCCTGTACGGCGAATAATCCACAAAACATTTTCTCCTGCCGCCTCCGGGCGGCTTTTTTACGTCTTTATGTCAAAGAGGAATTACCCACATGGCCGAGAATTGCACAACGGACAATACAAAACTGTTTGGCCGCGCTGTCCTCCTGGAGGTGGCTGACGGTTGCGGCGATACAGTACCGGCAGAGGCTGAATTTAAGCTGCTGATGCCCGGAACGTCGAAAACGTTCGATATGTCTCCGAATACCACGACGTCATCTGCTGATGATACCAAGGGCTGGGTAGAAAACATCGTGACCTCTAACGATCTGACGCTGTCGTTTGAGGGAGAGGTCCGCGTTAACGATCGCTCTGATCAATACGGCGTGTACAAATTCATCAAATATTACGTTACTGAGGTCAACAACTCGCGCCAGCCGACGCTGTGGGTGCGCATGAGTTTTGGCCAGTTGCAGATCCAGGGATATATGGTAATTACCTCTCTCAGCAATGACGGCGGCACTGATGACATTGTCACCCTGTCTACAGAGTTCAAAGTTGCTGACGGGGCAACGGTTAGCGTGACCGATATTACTGAAGAAGAGACGCCCTGATTAAGCGGGCGGCGCCAGTCACCCATGGAGGTTTTGTGACGCCATTAACGGAAATCGGGGAATGCCTGATCGGTGATGGCCGGCGGGAATATTTTTTCCGCCCGTCATTTGCTGCGATGACGAGGATTGGTGAGCCACGGGAGATAGTCAGGGTCTTTTATGACCTGCACAACACCGATCCGGATGTTGCAGATATCCGCTCTGTAATCGATGGTGCGGTGGAAACGTTTGGCTGTCTGCCGCCGTATATCCTGAAATACATCAACTCATACATCACCAGACAGGTAAATGACAGGACTCTGACGGCTGCCAGCACAATTATCCGGGCTTGCTGTGATGATGATGTTACACCACTGACCGGTGAGTTACGACAGGGTAAATCAGGGCGAAAGGGGATGCTCTGGCGCTGCGGTAAAATGTCGCCAGAGGAAATGCTGCTGGTAGCTCAGTCTCTGATACTGCATGGGATCATCGGCAGGGTGAAAATGCGCAAATTACAGCGGCATGAGTCATCAGCGACGGTCGGTGAGTTCCATGCTATCGAGTATATCAACGCAGCAAGGCACCATTTCGGTATCAGCAGGCAGGAGGCTGAAAACCTGACGATGACCGAATTTATCATGATGCTGAACACGAAATATCCCAGTCAACATGGATTTACACGAGAGGAATATGACTCCGTGGTTGATGAGCATTTCCGCAGGAAAGAGCTACGCCTGCAGAAGGAGAGAGAAAAAAACACTAAGTGACAGCCCGGCATAGTCCGGGCTTTTTTGTGTCTGCATATCACCGCGCATCTCACGCGCATTTCACACAGAACCTTTCAGGATGACCCTTGAGGATACCGGCTGGCTGTCGGTGCCTTTCTGTGGGCCGGATTCCTGTGAGACAAGGTTCATCACTAAAAGGTAATACCGATATGAAATATCCAACTGAAATTAATGGATTAGACTTCCGCGATCTGGTATTTGTGGCCGATAACGACCCGGTAACTGACTCGTTTATGGTGGCGAAGGCATTTGGAAAGTTGCCTAAAAACGTAATTCGCGACATTGAGCGAACTATCGAGGCCTGTCCTCCTGAGTTCGATACAAAACTCAATTTTGAGCTTTGCTATAAAAACAATGAGTTGCAGAACGGCAAGCCGCAGAAGTTCTATCGACTCCGCAAAGATGGCTTGATGCTTCTGGTCATGTCCTACACCAAAAAAGAGGCGATGCGCATCAAGATCGCCTACATCAACGCCTTTAACTGGATGTACGCAATGCTTCAGGTTGGTCGGCGCCAGTTTGAAGAGGAGCGTAATGCTGTGATGCTTGAGTTCATGAAGGAAAAGGATGTCGCCAGTATGTCTGGTCGCCTGCTGCGTCGCTGGGGGAAAGAGAAGAAACCGCAGTTACTTTCGCGCATTGAGCAATTGGACAAGCAAGGTCAGTTGGTATTGCCTGGTTTTCCTGGCGCACTAACCGAAGCGTGAAACCCACGGATCTGTGGTTTTTGAATAGCCCGCTTTGCTGGGCTTTTTTTACAGGGCATAACCATGAATACTGACCTGAGTGACGAACCAGAATACACAAACGGCAGCTATCACGAATTTCCGGCTGGCTCAACGGATTCACGCCTGAGCAGAATAGAGGCCGATATCGATCACGTTAAATCGATGCTGCGTGATATCAAAGATGATGCCCGGGAAGTGCGGCAGGACATGCGGAGCGACTTCAAGCTGCTTTTTGGTGCTCTCATTGCCGCAGTGCTGGGACTGGCAGGAATTATGGCACATGGGTTTGGGTGGCTATGAAAAAAACTCTTTGCACAGACTCACCAGGGCGATAGGCAGCGTTTTTAATATTTCCCCTTCCGCAGGCTACACAGAACGCCTGAAAAAAGTGTCCGACTCCGGCAGTATCGGGGGTGATTTCCGGTGTGCTGGTGATGAGCTAAGAAAAATTCTTGATTGTGAGGCAGAGGAATTTTCACCTGATAAGTCGAGCCAAAGGTGAGCCGGTGGTTTCGGTGATGAGGCTCAGTTTTCATCATCATCTGGCGTGATATTATTCGAGAAATTGCTTTGACAGTATAGCAATCAAAACGGTAATGATAATTGCCGAAACGATCTTCCATGTCTGAGCGCTGGCATCCTTATGGATATCTGCTTTTAGTGACTGAATATCTTCTTTAGTCGCTTTTTGTGATAAATCATCTTTAGTCGCCTTCTGGGATAAATTGGCATCAAAGTCGACCATTTTCTGAAGGATGACGGCGACATCCCTTGATGTGTTTGCTGATGATTCCCTCAGCCTGGAGATATCAATCCTTGCTTCAGAAAGATTGGTTTTAATATTTTCCACATCTGACTCAAGTTTTGCTACGCGAGCTTCTAACATGCTGTCTCCTCCGCCGCCGCCGCCATAATTACCAGCCACATCACCAGGCTGAACAAGACGTAGACGATTTTTAGCATCTAAAGATACATCCATCATAATATTATCATTCTTCATGGATTATGCTCACTAAAAAGTAGGCCAGAGCGGAATGAACAGGCTTGTTATCGTGATGAATGCACGCCTTAATCAGGTAGTGTCCTTCTTCATGAAATATGCACTTATCAAAGTTCAGTGATATTGATGCAGCCAGATTTTTTGCTGGATTTTCGCCACTCCTGGCTCTCATCCAGACGCCTTTTTCACCGCTTATATCTACTTCCAGATTGCCTTCAATTTTTAACAGGCTGGCCGTTATCCAGTAGGGTGTATCGCTCGAAAGGCCAAGAAAGTGAAGTTGGAAGTACATGTCCGTTGTAAGCGGAAGCGAACTGGTTTCTAAAACCAACATCGGCATTTTGTTACCGTCATCAATGCGATGATACGGGTAAAGGAATGCAATTTTTTCAGGTCTCACGGCTATCCTTACCATGCGTGGTGATCATTCAAAACCTTAGTAATGATGAGGATAACATGTAGCGTCGTAGCGATCAGCAAAAACTGGTAGCTAAAGTCAGGTTTCCTTAAGTTCGCATCCTGTACAAAACGAGATATCTGATGCTGACCCTCCCGCTAACAAGTGCTATCCTGTAACAAATTATTGCTATGGAGATGGGGATGTGAAGAAAGTTACATTGGCTGCAGCTGCAGTTACAGCAATTGTACTTACAGGTTGCGCCTCTGGCGGGAACAAGTCTATTGAGCAAGAAACACAAATTGGCGTTCAGAGTAAAATAATCAAAGGGAAGACGACTAAGCAAGATGTAAGGGCTGCATATGGCGATCCCACTGGAGTATCAATCTCTAGCGACGGGAAAGAACAATGGCATTATGTATTCACGAATACACAAGTCAGCGGTAAAGCTTTTATTCCTATTTACGGGCTGTTTGATAACGGAGCTACTACTAACATGAAGCAGCTCATAATCGTTTTCAATGGTGACGTTGTAGATAATTACCTGTTTAATAATTCAAACACAGAAGTTAAATCTGGACTCTTAAACTAACTTTCATCTTGTAGACCTCGCACCGGCGAGGTTTTGTCGTATCATTACGAGATGCCCCGGATAAACAGTCCGGGGCACGCTCTTACTGAGCAGCAATTTTCGCCCACTTGTGCATTTCTCGTCTGGCGGTATCTGCCCGTTTAGCCAGTTCCGGAACTGCCAGTGTTTCAAGATCGTCGCAGTGGATAACAACATAGCCAGAGCGTCTGGCCAGTTCCATTGATGTTTCTACTGACATAAAGCATTCGCCATCCTGTGCGTGGCGGACGTATGCGACCTGACCATCATTTATTACCGTCAGGAAAGAGTAGTTGAGGCGGTCGCCTGGTACGGTTGCGGGCAATTCCTGCTTGCCGATGAACTCTCCCTCAATAACTTTCGATGCGAGATACTCTACTGCTTCAGCCGTCTGTTTTGTGGTTAGCTCGTCAATATGCTTTACACCAAACTCTTTATGTACCAGCTTATAAACAGCCTGGTAGGTCAAACCGTACTTACCCATAATACGATTAACAATCCCGCGCAATGGGGTGCGGTCATCAACAGTTGTCTCTGGTGCTGGTCTGACTGCAGATCCTTTAGTCCAGTAGTCATGCAGAACGGTGAAACATTCTTCCTGATACTGAATCAACTTGTCGCGGATGTCGGCGCGTACCTTTTCAGGGTTTATACTGAACAGCCAGCCGTTGAGCTTCTTCAGGGGAATGCAGAGTAGCTTTCGCAACTTGCCATCTACGGCAACCATAGAGATATCTCTACAGTTGAATTTATCCTTCATTTTACGCAACTTAACTGATTGCCCTGTCCAGTCGATGCCGATGTTCTCCACAATCTGACGCATCGCTACGTAAGTCACTCCAGCGGCAACAGCAGTTAAAACTTGCTGGCCGTTGAACGGTACGTAAGAGGTGTTAACTGCTTCAAGAATTGCTATACTTGTCATGTCGGTTTTCCTTCGAAGATATACTGACATCAGAAGCCCTGACTGTTACAGCAGTTGGGGCTTCGCTGTTTCTGGCGATAAATTCTGTGACTGCCTTAACTATTAAGTAATTGATCGAGCGTTCATTGTTTTTTGCTATTAAATAAAGGCCATCCCGCATGTGCATTGGGAGTCTTACCTTTAACTGCCATTCCTGTTTCATTCACTCTCCTTGGTGGCACGGTGGAACCATTGATAATGTAGACCCACAGTGCCACCATGTCAACGATGATTTATGAGGTGACCCGATGGCTAGAGATGAACCAAAAGTAAACGTAAGAATGCCTCAGGAGTTGAAGGATAAGCTTCATGCGTTGGCGGCGCAGAACAAAAGATCTGTTAATGCTGAAATTGTTGCTGCCATAGAATTTTCCTGCAGAAAAGCATTTGGCGAGGTAATTGAAAGGGACGAAGGAACAGAGATTATCCTGAATGAAGGTGACTCCCTGGTACTTAAGTCTCAGATTGACACCCTGAAAAAAGTTGTCGAAACAGAGCGAAAGGTGGACGAAATCTTAGCAACGCTCGAAAAGTTTAAGGTGGATCGCTGACCTTGTGTCAACCATTTGCTAACATGTGAGAAAAGTTGCGGAGGGAAGATAATGAAGAGGATAGCGTTTTTATCGTTAATTGTTTTAATTTTTAGCACTTACTCGCACGCAGATGAATATCCAGAGATGAAACAATTGAAGGAGCTACATGCTGAAATATGCAGGGAGCATAGCAAACCAGATTTATGTTTGCGAGCTGTTGGTTATTTAATGAAAGGCGTTCAGACTGAAGGCGATATCTATAGCCAGTGTCAAGAACTTACAGAGGCACAGCGTGATAATGAAGAGGCATGTAGGGCAGCGATTGCTGTTCGCCAACTGATAAATGGCTTCAAATAATAATAAATTCATTTTTTATTTTAAAGTGAGATAAAATGTTCAAAATGATTGGTTGTATATTACTTGCAATAGGTATTTTCTGGGTTGGTTATGCTTTAATAATGGGCGTTACCGTTGGTTATGTAGATAAGGTATACAACGCTGGGTTAATGGCTCACAGGCAAATACATGCAATTGTTGGTAGCTCAGTATCAATAATTGGAACTATTTTTTTAACCGTAAGTGTAATTATTGAAAAAATTGATTTTATAAATAAAGAGAAGGTTGATGTTTTAAAAAACATGAACAATGGTCTTGCTGATATAGTTGATTTATATAAAGCAAAGTAATTATCAAATATATCAAAATAAAAAACTCGCCTAGTGCGGGTTTTTTTATTTCCGGAGAAATAAAATGCAAGTTGGATCCCTGTATATTGATATTGACATAGAAACAGCAAATCTTATTGAAAGCCAGAGAAAAATAAACTCATCAATTAATAATGTTGAGGCTGGTTTTAATAAATTAGATAAATCTGCAAACAGCTTAAATACAAATCTTACAAAACTTGCAACTGTAGTAAAGGGAGTTATTGCAGCTACAGCATTGCGCGAACTTGCTGGAATGGTCCAGAGATACCAGGAGATGGCAGAGCGTGTAAAAATGGCCACCACTGGTCAGGCGGAATTTGAACGAGTGCAAAAGCGCCTGTTGAATACTGCTAATGGCACGTATCGCTCATTATCTGAAGCGCAGGAACTCTACATCCGTACTGCCAGTGCTCTCCGCAGCATGGGATACACGACAGACGAGGCGATCGACGTCCAGGACTCACTGTCTTACGCATTTGTTAAAAATGCCACCAGTGCCGATAGCGCAGAATCAGCAATATCAGCACTTACGAAATCAGTAAACACAGGCAAGGTATCGGCCGATCAGTGGCTAACCATAATAACTGCTGTACCAACTGTTATTGATGATATAGCTGCCTCAAGTGGAAAATCATCGGCACAGATAAGGGCGCTGGGCACTGCTGGTAAACTGACTGCTACTGAACTGACTGAGGGATTGAGATCATCGCTGAACGCGAACGCAGAGGCGGCCGCGAACATGGCAAACAACCTGACAGATGCTGGAGTTCGTTTCAAAACGGCGATTACTCAATTACTGTCAGGGATTGAAAATCAGACTGGTGTTCTACAGGCATTTACTAATGGGATCATCTCTATTGCGGATTCCATTCTCGAATTCAGTTCAAAATCAGATAACCTTAAAGCGGTGATTGATGGGATCTCCGTAGCAGCTATCGCTCTGGCAAGTGTTGTTGCTGGAAGGCTGGCTGCATCCTTCATCACTGCGACACAGGCTAATTTAAAATTTATAGCAACAACTTATCAGGCTGCTGGCGCGCAGGCAGTATTTAATACTGCGCTAACTGCTGGTAAATCTATTCTGGCGCTTTTCGGTGGGCCATCTGGAGTTGTAACGGCAGCAGCAACAGCAATTTTTCTTCTTTATCAGAAAACAGAACTGGCAAAGAAGGAAAGCATTGCGTTTGCTGATAGCCTGAACGAGCTAACATCCAGCACTAATAAGCTGACTACAGCACAATTAAATGCAGCAATAGCAAAAACGGAACAGTCTATTAAAGCTCAGGAGGAAGCTATTAAATCCCTGCTTGACGAGCAGAAGCGACTTGAAGACGAAAAAGGATTTATAAAGTTAGCATCAAATATAAGAGGTGCAGAGCGAGCAGCTAAAGACCTAAAAAGAATCGAGCAGGAACTGGCGATTCAGGCAGAAAAAGTTGAAGAGGCAGAAAACAAGTTAAGTCAGACTACTAGTTCTCTGGGTATTTTACGTGCGCAGCTAAGTGGAGAATACAGGACCGGTATTGATCTGCTTAAGCGCGATGGTCGCGAGGCTGGTGTTACAGCTGGATTGATGAATCAGCTTGGCGATGCCATTAACTTCGCAGCAAGGGCAAAATCGAACTTTAACGCTACAAGTCTATTTGTTGAGCGTAGCGAAGAAGGCGACAAATATCTCGAAAGTCTGCGTCAGCAAAACCAGTTACTTTCCATTACTGATAAAAGAGAAAGGGCAATTACAGAGGCAAGGCAAAAAGCGCTTAGCACCGGGGTTGAGGCAGGATCAAACCAACTTCGCCAGATAGAAGAAGAGGCCGCTAAAAAGTTCGATTTGATTAAAGCCGATAACGACCGTAATAGCGCCCAAAAATCATCAGCTAAGTCATCTGATGAGGCTGCTACAGCGTTACAGCGCCAAAATGAGGAGATAGCACGTCTCAGCACCGGTTACAAAGAGGGCTCTCTGGAGCTGGCTAAATACGATGCTGTGATGGCGCTTGGCAACAAGGCGTCACAGCAGCAAATTCAGCAGGCGGAGAGAAATGCAGAGGCGCAATGGAGACTCAACGAAGCGATACGTGCTCAGGCAGCTATTGCTCAGTTAATCCCGGAAGCTGGTGAAGGGGTGCGATACGAACAACAGACGCGAGACCTGAAAGCTGCGCTGGATGCACAGATTATCGATCAGCAGACATTCAGCCAGCAATCGGAAAAAATAGAGCAGGAGCACCAGGCAAGTCTTGCAAAAATCCGTTCCGGTGAGGTTGTTACGCCGAAACACGCAGCGGCAGCAGAGGTTGATCCTGTTCAACGGCTTGCCAATCAGCACGCTCAACAGATAGCACTCATACAGCAATTTGAGCGGCAGGGAGTGCTGGAGCATGAGCAGGCTATCGCGCTGAAAACGGCAGCCGACAAAAAATATGAAACAGAGCGAACTAACGCGCAATGGGAACTCCTCAGCCAGCAAAGCCTCGGCTATGACATGCTGACGAGCGCTATTGATGCGTTCAGCGGTAACGCCTCCAACGCTATCACCGGGCTGCTAACCGGAACTATGAGCGCTACAGAAGCGTTTCGCTCGCTGGGTAACACCATCCTGAACAGTGTTATCAACAGCCTCGTGCAGGTGGGCGTTGAGGCGCTGAAAAACTACATTCTCGGCCAGACTCTCGGCGCAGCATCCACTGCGGCGGCAGCTACACAGGCCGGGGTTGTGGCGTCGGCATGGGCTCCAGCGGCGGCACTGGCGTCACTCGCAACGCTGGGCACCAATTCAGCGGCGGCAATCGGGGCCATTACCGGAACTGTTGGAGTCGCTCAGGGGCTGGCGCTGGCCGGTGCCCGTAAAAATGGCGGTCCAGTTTCTGCCGGCAGCCTGTACCAGGTGGGCGAGGGAGGGCTACCGGAGATATACCGGGCCAGTACCGGGAAGCAGTACATGATCCCCGGCGATAATGGCAGGGTAATCAGCAATAAGGATATGCAAAGCGGCGGGATGAATATTCAGATTAATATCACCAACGCTGCAACTGGCGCTCAGGTATCCCGGCAGGATGCATACGAGCAAAACGGCACAGCGGTTATCGACCTGCTGATTACCGACATCGAGCGTGGCGGACAGTTTTCCGGCGCCATGCAATCTACATTCGGGCTCAACCGCAGGGCTAATGGCAGTTTTTAATCTATCGTAGTGAAATATTGCAGTACATCATGACAAACATTTTGATATTGATTAACGAATAACCCGCTTTGGCGGGTTGGTTCATCATTCAGGTAGAGAATTCATGACAGTTTCCAGGTCCCTCCCCAGAAAACCTGACGACCAACCACAGGAGCCACAATGGTAAGCAAAATCATCGAAGAAAGAGCCGACAGCTACAAAACAGTTGGGACAATAAACCGCCCTTGTATAACCACCAGAGGTATCTTTTCTAAAGGCCGCTCCCATGTGCTGGACAAACTGCTCTTGTGCCCGATAACGCTCTATCTCATTCGTAAGTTCTACGCATTTGGCCTTCGCCTTGGACAGTTCTTCTACGGTGGCAGCATGGGCTTTTTGAAGTACGTCAATTTGCTCGCCAATGAAAGCGATGCGTTCGCGCAACACCTCGTTGCTTTGAACCGCAGAGAGAGCGCCGATACCAGTTTTAAGGGAAGCAATAATTAAACCAATGTCCATATTACCCACCAATTTTACAAGGGTATTTAGCCTAACCTGGTAAGGTGGTGTCGAAAATCCTGATAAAAGATCAGTGCAGCAACAACTGCTTTTTTTATTCCTGGAGGAAAAGTGGCGACAGTACGCTATCCAGACTGGCTCCCGCTTCCCCAGCGGGCAGATCAGAACTTTACGCAGGACACTGGTTTTCAGACTATTCAGCCAGCGATCGGGCCTGCGATTTTCATCCCGCAAACTACCGATTTGAAGGGGAAGTGGTCACTCAAGTGGATTTTTACCCTTGAACAAGCAGAGCGGTTTAAATCGTGGCTACGTTCGCCAAATTACTGCGACCGAGGAAATGCCTGGTTCACGATACCGATTGACCTCGGCGACACGCAGGGCGTGCAGGATCAGGAGGTTCATTTCACCAGTATGCCGGTGCAAACCAGTAAAAACGGCATAACAGTGACGTGGACTGCGACTGTTATTTGTAACGAGATAACCGATATCACCGAATATTATGACGACTGGATTGTCGAGGCTCCGCAGGGTTACGGGTACTGGCTCGATTATCTGGTAACTGCTGTTATGCCGGAGGCGAAATGACAACGCTGAGAGAATGGAAAGAGCGCAGGCCTGCCAGTGATCTGAAACAAACGCTGGAATTTTATCATTCGACATTTGGCTATTATCGGCTGGTAAACAATTCATTTCGACCAGCGACATTTGGCGGTAATGAATTTCAGCCATCGAGATTTTCCGTTGTAGAACCAGCACAGGATGGAACAACGGATATTTCCCTGACTATTACCCTCCAGGCTGGTTCTCAGGAGGTGCGGCAGATACTGAAAAAATGGCGCGGTCAGGCGCGTATGTCGCCCATCTCAGTGAAATATCAGTTGTGGGATAAAGTCGGCGATGAGGTGTCGCTAAAAACGTATAGCGTTTATGTGATCGGCGTTCCTGTTGGCTCCGAGGATATCACTGTAAACGCTGGCCACACAAACCCCCTGACGCTGGCCAACAACACCATATACACCTATCAGCAATTCCCGGGACTCCTGAGCCTATGACAGAGATAGAATTTGTACGGACTGTCACCGGCAGGCCGTGGGCTAATCGCGCCTGTACGTTTGATGAGCTGGATTGCTGGGGGCTGGTGGTGCTGTATTACCGGCATGTATTGGGGGTTGAGCTACACCACCTGCCAGATTACGAGTCAGGCGCTGATTTTGTGACGTGCTATGAATCGGCGGCGTCGTGCTGGCGCACAATACCGGCAGCGGTGCCCGGGTGTATAGCCGTGTTCTATCGTGGTGACGTTCCGGCTCACACCGGCGTAATGCTCACCCCTGTCAAATGCCTGCATTCCCGCGGCGAACACGGATTTGTCAGGATAGACAGCCCTGTCGCGCTGCTGCGCATCTACAGTCGTGTGGAGTATATGAGTTATGCCAAAATTTGAACTACAGCGACTGCCCGGGGCGCCGAAAGAGCGAGGTGCTATAGCTGCCGGAACACCCTTGGTGGAATGGCTGAATGGTCAGCGCCTTCATAATTGCGTGGTCATTAAACTGAATGGCCGCGAACTGGCTGACGATTTTGACATTAGCTACCCGTTGCGCGACCGCGATGTAGTGCATGTTTTCGATCAGCCTGAGGGTGGCGTAGGCAATCTGATAACATCTGTTTTGCGTCCTGTTACAAAAATTCTGTCAACCAGCCTGAAATGGCTGGGCGGGGCGCAAAAAACATCATCGCCGTCAATCTCCACCGGAGAATCTCCGAACAACGATCTGACACAGCAGACTAACCGGGCGCGCCTGTACCGTGGTCGCCCAAACAGCTACGGACTGACAAGAATTTATCCCGATCTCATACAGGAGTCTGGTTATGAATTTGCTGACAACAAAAAACAGGTTTTTGAATGGATGAATGCCGGGATTGGCCGCGGCATCATATCGTCTGTTCGGTATTCTGAGTCGTCACTGATCGCCCTGGCTGGTGGCAGTTATCGTGTTTATCAGCCCGGTGAAGTGATCCCGGAGATTCCCCAGCCGTATGCGTTTGATGATGTGGACGGGCAGGAAATCCCGGGCAGAAACGAGGATAGCGAGGAGATTCGCCAGCAGGCAACCACTGATAGTCTACTTAGTGGAATTTTTGGCGGCGGCCAGTTCCATGCGCGGATCCTCAAAAACAACGATTTTGACGGCATATACGATTCTCCGAGACCGCTTGCTGTAGCTGTGACAGTAAATGTCTCATATAACACGGCCAGTGGTCCGGTCACAAAAGACGCCAAAATTAACGCCTCGTTATTCAACGCAACAATTACAGACGACGGCGCAGAGATAAACCCGGAGCAGTATTATAATTTTTATTTCGATACCCTATCCGGTGCCGATTATGACGCACTTCCGGCAGATACCATTGTTAACTCAACGCTGTTTACCATTACCGAGTACGAAACAATTGTGATCGGGCCGTTTTTCGCTGCTCTGGAATCAGAGCAACTCTGGATACATCTCTACGCTAACCTCGGGAAGCGCTATGACGCGCCGGCGCGGGTTACGCTGTGGGCTGTGGACAGTGACAATAACGCGATCGCCGGTACAGAGGAAACGGTAGATATCGAGGTACATAACCCAACAGGCGGGCAGAAATATATCTATGTAACAAAAAAAATCACACCCGCTGCAGGCGTTCAGCGCTACGCGTTTCGCATCGAGCGAACCAACAATTCTCAGTCTGATTCGGTTCTGTATATCCATGGTGCACAGGCTGTTACTGTACGTCGTGACGTGGTTTATCCTGACGACACGATTATCATGGTCAGTCGTCGGGAAACTGAAAACCCGACAGCACTCAGCGACCCGAAATATAACTGCCTGTGGCAGCGTATGACGATCTCATGGACGCCGGAGGGTGGGATTGATTACACGCTGCGTGCCAGCCGGTCATTTGCTGATGCTGCGCTGCATGAATGGGTCGTTGTGAGTAAACAGGATCCGGAGAGGCTAGATCTGGCCGCACTATACGCCATTGCCGATAGCCTGCCCGATCCTCGACTTGGTTATTTCGACTGGACATTCAGCGACGAAAAACAATCGCTGGGTGAACGTATACAGACAATCTGCAACGCTGCCCGGGTGAGCGGAAACCAAATCGGCGACATGCTAACCTTCTGGCGCGATGAGAGAGTGGATTATCCTGACGCTGTTTTTGCGCGCTCAAATATGTTCTGGGAGGACTATAAGGTCGAGTACACGATGTCACTGCCCGGCGGCTATGACGGCGTGACGCTTGATTACACAGATCCTGTAACAAATAAAAAATCATACATCTATCTTCGGGTTGACGAAAACGGCATAGCTGAGGTTCCTGATGCGACCATTAACGCACAGCAGATTAGCCTGAGTGGTTGTCGCAATGCTGTGCAGGCGAACGACAAAGCGTGGCTGGAGGCGCGCAGGATGCTACATTCCCGTATCACAATGACCGCCCGGGTTCTGGAGTCAACGCAGGTTGTACGCGGTTCTGTCGTGCAGTGCCCGGACATGTACGATAACCGGCAGCAAACCGGATACCTGCGGGGCAGGGATGGCGATATGTTTCTGACATCTGAGCGTATCGAATTCGACGGCGATATGTGGGTGGTGATGAGTGACAGCGCAGGAGATTTCCGTGGCCGCTGGCGCGCGCAGCGGGTAGAGGGAAATCCCAGGGCATTTACCGCGAACGCTGAGGAATTTGATATCAACATTTATGATGGAAAACACACACAATCTCCCAGTCGGTATTTTATCGCCACAGATTCAGAGCTTAACTCTACCCTGTGGAGAGTGGACAGTGCTAAACCCAACGGTGATGAAACACAGACATTAACCCTGACTGAATATTCAGACGAAATATACCAGTAATTAATTTGTGTGCGATGTGTCAGATTTTATTCTGATATGTCTGCATAACTTTCATAAAGGTAATATAATGGCAGATTCATTACCAGTACCAACAAATAAACCAGTGCCAAGTTCTGATATAAGAGATTCTGTATATGCTGGCGCTATGCTTGATAAAATAATTACAAGCAGGGAATTAACATACACAGACCGCCTTGGAGGTGAGCATTATACTGCTGATGGCATTAAGCATGAGGGTGATCGTGTCATTGAGAATACACGACAGAATCTAATACCACTCAGCAGGCAATATATGTCAATTGCTGAAGCTCAGGCAGATATAGAAAATATACCTGATGGCTCTGCTACATATATCAGAAGCGATGACGGAAGCTCTCTTGCTGATGAATATATAAACAATGGGGGAGTTCTTGAGCCTACTGGTAGAAAAATGACGTCGCAATATGCGCTGGATAGCGTTTCCAGTGCGCTTTATTCTTCTGCGTCATACCAGTCTATAAAGAGAATACCTCGCGGACCCAGCAATATTCGCTGGGGTGTTATTTCTGGTGGTTTCTGGTTGATTGCAGTAGATGTCTCTGGCGTCTTAATTAGTACGCATAATCACGAAAACTATGAAAACACATTTAAAAATCTTGGTAATCCAGTACTTATATCTGCAATAGTAAAAGCATCACCATCACGTATACCGCGTGGGCCAAAAAAAGTAACGTCGGGGTTAATTGTTGGCGGATTATATCGCTGGTATCTGGATGATGATGGCAATTACGTTGATGGGATCAGCGATGCATCTGATTCTGTTTATGCGCCGGGTGTGGTACGTAGTGATATCGGCACGGGGCAGTCACTGGCGCTGGGCTCGCGTGGTTTTATCAATACAGCACCTGGTGGTGCTATTTCAGGGCAGGTGTTTTCTTCAGAGCCATCTCGTCATGGTGATTTATGCCTGATGCTTAATGGAGAGGACTCACCTGGAAATAGCATGGGCGTTAGGGTTTTTGTTAATAATGACAATTATACCCCGCCATCCATTGATGACTTTACTGGCGTCCAGCCAATTTACGAGCGATGGGATAATGGTGTTTTAGGAGAAACTATCTGGTCTGCATATGCAAATTCTTTGATGACATCATTAAAAAATGAAAAAAATGTCAGCTTCCGTTTATTGCCTATTGTTTCCGGTAAGGGCGCCAGCACGTATAATTCACTGAAGCGCGGCACAAATGTTTGGAATGCGATGTTTGCTGCAATTGATGCCGCACAATATTTAGTAGAAGAGCGTGGTTGGATATACAGAGTTGGTGATTTGGACACAATGCATGGCGAGGCAGAAATAAATACTACTCAGGCTGAATATGAGGGTTATTGTCGTGAGTGGCTTAGTGACTTCCGCACTGATGCAGTTAGCAGAACAGGACAAACAGCCCGCTCAATTAAAATGACGTTTAGTCAGTGCTCAACTGGTGGAACTGCATCCGAGGGGGTTGCCGCTGCACAGATTAATCTACATGAAACTGATGATAATTTCATTCTTTACTGTCCTAAATACCAGTTTCCCTATTACGACGCGCAGCATATGCTAGCAGAGGGGTATGTAAAAGTCGGTGAATTAAGAGCACGAGCAAAACGATTCATGCTAAATGGTAAAAAATGGGACTGCTTACGTCCAGTGGCTGCGGTATTATCAGGCACCACACTGACAGTTAAATTTAATAACTCTGTATCTGGCGATGTTAACACAGCAGGACCAATAGGAAGTCTTGTTCTTGACACTCTGCGCGGTAAAAACCCCAACGGAAATTATGGATTTTATATTTCTGACACGAGCGTAACGATTTTATCAGTTGCTATCGGAACGGATGGATCGTCTGTTGATATTGCTCTGTCTGCTGCTCCAACTGCTGGCTCGGTTGTTAAATATGCAATCGGAGAAACAGGCGCGGGCGGTGCTGTTCGCGATAGTGATGAGCGCGATAAATCCAGTTTTGACAACGATTTTATATATAATTTTTCAGTCGGGAAATCCCTGACAATCAACCAATGATTGGGAGTTAAATATGGTTACTCGCACAGCTATTGTTCTCGACGACATTCAGGGGCAAGCAGGTACAATTCCTCTGGATATTACACTGGAGGAAATTGCCGTGGCTAATATCCCGGGGTTAGTTTACTGGCCGTATATTAACGATATTTACGGGCGTGTTCCCGGGTCTAGTCCGCAGGCGCTCTACGATCGTCTGACAGATGACGCACTAACAACCGTCGCGTCACCATCATTTTCTATAGGCGCGCTACCAGACTCAAGTCCTGCCGTGATAATCGGTAGCCAGAATACCTCCTGGCGCGCTACTGTGCCGGAATTCAACAAGGGGGCTACATTTGCGGCAAAAATAGCAAATACAGTTGGGATCTCAAGTAATTCTGCGCCGGCAGATTCGACATTCTGGATCATGGATGATGGCGCAGGAAGATTGACATTTCGTGTTGGTTCGTACACATGGGCCGCATCAAATTACGACGGGCCGACATTAACTCCCGGAACTGCTGTAGCTGTGATTTTCAGAATCGACGCACTCACAGGGACCGTCACTCTGCGTGTAGGAGGATCGTACACTAAAATCGTGCAGGATGATGTGATGCGAAGTGCCGCGTTGCACCCCAATTTCCAGTTCGGTCTGGTGAATAACGAGGGCTCCCTCACATCACGCTTTGGAAATTACGGTCATTTGTTAGCTTTTGATAATGCGATCAGCGATGCGGACATGGATGCCGTTTTAGAGATGATGTAAGTAAAGCCCCGCCAGCGCGGGGCAAACTATTTTTTCAACACTTTCCATCTGCTGAACAGACAAATGTGCAACAAATTCAGCAGAAACGACTTTTTCTTTTACTGGTTCAAAAACCTTTGAATAGTCTGATTTTCTGTTTATTGAAAACCGCATAAATCCTCCATTGACTACTACACCACTCATGGATGACACACTTGCCAGTCTCCACAGTCCGCTTTCTAAGTGGGTGCGATATTCTACATAAAACTTAACATTGAACAACGCATCGCACAATAAAACTTAGTCTGCAAATGTGACACATAAGGGATCTATCCAACAGATTAGCACACGGAAATTCATAATATTATGCGATGAATGCTTTTTGTTAATCCTATGTTACTTGCGGGTAGGGTCTCTACCATGGTTTTTTGGGGCCGAAATTTCCACGAATCGTCACGAAAAAAATGCTATGTATTTGATTTTTAGCGCACGTATTTGCATCTTTTTTTGATTAAAATACGTACTCATATTTTTTTAATTTGTTGATTTTTAAATATGTTTTAGGTGTCTGGGCGAGAACAGGACTCGTATTCGGTCTTTTTTTATTCCCGCAATCTGGCGTTGTTAGTGCCATGGTGCCGGAACCGGGCGAGGTCCGGCGCTGGACCTCGAATCCGTTATATCACATCATTTTTACCATTAACAATTCTTTTACAAGAAAAATAATCATCTGCCTGAAGGCGCTAATAACTGCGCTATATGGGCGATTTCAGGCCACAGGAATGCTGCCCATGACGCTGCGCGTCGCGGTTATTTCCAGTGATAGCTTTCTTTCTGGCGGCCGGAGATAACGCCCGCGACGAAATGTTGTTCAGCCACCGCCGCAGGCTGCGGCGCCAGACTGAAGTAGCAAGCTGAAAACAGGCACAGGGTATAGCCCAACAGCTCCGTGCCTTCTTCAATACTGGTTTTAACGATATTCGCGTAGCCATCATTGAGCAGGGTTTCCCACAGCATGGTCATTCCGAACACCCGGGAAAAGATCAGTACCGTGACCAGCCCGCACAGGGTATAGGCAAAGCCGGGATGCAGAATAAATGTCGCCAGGCCTCTGGCGACAGAATCCCGCGCTTTCCAGGCGGCAAACAGCGCCAGTCCCGTGGCGCTCAGGGCGAACCATAACCAGGCGCCGTGCTGAATGAAGTCGAACCAGTAGTCCAGTTCACGGATAAACAGGGTGGCGTAAAACCCGGCGATCAGCAGCAATCCCCCGCGGATCTCTTCACGCTTGATGGCGCAGCGCAAATACAGCGCCGCTGTGATCAGCAGAAACAGTTCCTGAGAAATTTCGGTAAGTGAAATTTCTCTGACGCCGCTTTCCAGCCACAAAACGTCGATAAGTACAAAGCTGGATATTAATCCCGTGAGTGCTGCAAGTAGCAGAAAAATAAGAAATTGCTTAACAATGATCGCGTTGTTTTTAGTCACATCTCACCTCTTATTGTGTCCTGAGATGAAACATAAATGTAAATAAAAGCCGGGTATTAGCAAAACTTGCTTAATTTAACCTTAATGATTTGCTTAATGTGCTGTAGTTATGGTGGGTATTGTAATATTTCACTGAAAATAATAACTTTTGCGGGATAGTTAACTAATAGTGATTATTGCCATACTGAACAGATCCGCTGGCCGGTAGCCGTCGGGTAAAATGGATTTTCCCGTTTTGCGCCTCAGCGCCGCAAAAGCCGTCAATCTGGTAACCGCGACGGATTAAGAAAATCAGCATTCCCGGGTAGCGGTTCATACTTTTTACGCTCAGGGTGTGGGCGCCTTCGCGGCTGGTCTGCTGCTCCAGGGCATCCAGCAAATGGCTGGCAACGCCGTGGCGGCGCCAGGCCGGAAGCACACCGCCGAGCCAGAAATAAAAGTGGGTCGGATTCAGCCAGTAACCGAGATGATAGCCCACCGTGGCGCCATCGATTTCCGCCAGCAGGCCGATCCAGCGCTTGTCGCCAATGCGTTCTGCCAGTACTGCGCTGTCGTGAAGCGGAAAAAGCTCCGGAATCTGCTGGTGTAGCCGGACAATTTCGGTGAAATTGGTATGTCTGATAATCATTTTCGGGCGCCAGAACTTATATCGGGCGCCGATTGTATAAGGAAGTGCCTGTGATTCATATTGCTCCACGCATTGAAACTCCACGTTTGATACTGCGCCCCTGGACTATGGAGGATTTTCCGGCGCTGGCGGCCTGCTGGCAGGATCTGCGCCTGGTGCGCCATATCGGCGATGGTCAGCCGCACAGCAGAGAAATGAGCTGGGGTCGCCTGTTACGTTATATCAGGCACTGGCAGATGTTGGGTTACGGCTACTGGGCCTGCGAAGAAAAAGAGACAGGAAAGAATATCGGCGGCCTGGGTTTGCAAAATGCCGGCCGCGATATCGCTCCCGCACTGCTCTGGCCGGAAGCAGGCTGGACGCTGATCCCGGAAGCGCAGGGGCTGGGCTATGCCCGGGAGGCAATGAGCGCCGCGCTGGCATGGGCGGATAGCGAACTGCGATCGCCCCTGTGCTGCATTATTGATGAACAAAATCTGCGCTCAATCCGCCTTGCCGAAAAACTGGGATTCCGGTTTAGCCATCTCGCGGATTATCGCCAGAAATCGGTACAGGTTTATCTGAGAGAGCCACCGTCCTCCGCAGCCTGACTATACTTTTCCTTCACGGGAGGTGCGGTGAATGTATCAGTCTCTGGACGGCGAACGCTGGCGGCATATCTGGCTGGTGGGGGATCTGCATGGTTGCCTGACGCAGCTGGCAAGCTCGCTGCGCGACGCGCATTTTGACCCATGGCAGGATCTGCTTATCGCGGTGGGCGATCTGATTGACCGCGGCGATAACAGTCCTGGCTGCCTGTCGCTGCTCGATAAACCGTGGTTTTATAGCGTACAGGGTAATCATGAGCAGATGGCGATTGACGCCCTGGAAAATGGCGCGGAGCTATGGCGGGCAAACGGCGGAGAGTGGTTTGACGCGCTGTCGGCGCAGCAGCGTCAGGCGGCACTGCAGCGGTTACGGCGCTGCCGGAGGCTGCCGCTGATTATTGAGCTGCGCCTGGCGCAGGGGATACATATCATTGCTCATGCGGACTACCCGGCCAGCCGGTATGCGTGGCAGCAGCCGTTGGACTGGCGGCAAGTGGTGTGGAGCCGGGCGCGGCTAATGCGTAATTTGCAGGGCAAGGGGGAGAAGATCCACGGCGCCGATCACTTCTGGTTCGGCCATACGCCGCTGAAACGGCCGCTGCAATTTTATAATCAACACTATATCGATACTGGCGCGGTATTTGGCAATACCCTGACACTGATACAGATTTGCTGACTTCAGAAATCGCTGAACTCCTGGGCCGGTCGCCAGAATCCGTCAATGAACTCATCTATCGGGTAGCAGCCGGCATGCCGCAGGCGCTGTTCGTTCATTGCCGCCAGGCACTGCTCTTCAGTGTGAAAAATATCAATGGCGATATCATCGCAGCCGCCATCCAGATAACAGATAAATAGCACCAGCGCGTACATTCCCGGCCTCAAAAAATCTCTCCCCTGGCATTATTGTAGAGGATGTTCGGCATTTACGGGATGGTGATGTTAAATAACCCGCCTCGCTCGACGGGTTCAGTGAATCATGCAAGACGCATGACCCAGGCATCGGACTGGCTATCGTAACGGTGACGGTAAAGGACGGAGTGTTCGCCGTTCAGGACGGCAGGAATGCTGGTATCGTCATCCCAGGCATCAAGCTGCATACACAGATCGGGATCCGATTTACAGGGAATGCTTAACGTTCGATTTCCGTGATTTTCATGGTGCAGTTCGGCATCGTCGATCTCAAAGATGCCGATTTTTACGTTGGTTTTGGCCATAAACAAACTCTCCCGGGGGGGTGGATGTGGTACGACCAGTGGCGCCGTACCTTTTAATCCTGGAGGGTTTTGCAAAAAGTGCCAAATAAATTGCGATTATTTTTTGTCCGCGCCGCTAACCCTCGGTGGAAAGTTTACCGTCACGCACCAGTTCCCGGGGGTAGCTGTTCTTGAGCCGGGCGGAAATACGTTTCGCCAGCCCGAGCGGCTGCCCCTGCCAGGTGACAATCACTTCATCCCGCTCTGGCGGAAGCTGCGGATAGATATCCTGGCCGTGATACCAGGTTTCGGCCTCCTGCGCCGTGAGAGCAAAAGTCACCGGGCCATTGCCGGGCGCCAGGGCGATAATTGCTTCATGCTGCCAGCGGTAGCCCTTGTTGTGGGTTTCGGCCAGTTTCAGGCCGATACGTGAAAAGCGTACTTTGCCGAACAGCGCTTCCATCTGCGCCGGGAACAGCCACAGCTCTTTGTCGCGTTTCCACAGGCGGCTTTCCTGCGACCAGTGCAGGCCAGACTGCTGCGCGGCCTGTTGCACTACTGCGGCCTCGCGGCCTGTCAGGGGAGTGAACGGAAAATTGCCGGCCTTAAAGCGCAGCGCGGGAAGGGGAGGAACGGATTTTGTTTTGCGCAGTCGGGCGACAAAGAACCCTTCGCTGTCGAAAATCTGCGGAAAAACGTGCAGATAGCCTTCGCGGGTTGCGGCTTCCCGGGCGCCGGGGAACAGATCGCTCAGCGCCTCGACGGCGACGGCGTCAGGATATTGCTCCAGTAACCACTGGCAGACGCGCTGGTTTTCTTCGCGGTTTAGGGTACAGGTGGAATAGATAAGCATTCCCCCCGGGCGCAGAGCATGAAACGCGCTATTGATGAGCTCGCGCTGGGTGGCGGCAATCTCCAGATTACTCTCCATCGACCAGTTGCGCAGCGCATCGGGATCTTTACGTACCACACCTTCTCCGGAGCAGGGAGCATCCAGCAGGATGGCATCAAAACTTTCCGGTAACGCGGCGCCGAATACCCGCCCGTCAAAATGGGTCAGCGCGGCATTCGCCACCCCGCAGCGGCTCAGATTGGCGTGCAGCACTTTGACCCGGCTGGCGGAATATTCATTGGCCAGCAGCGCGCCGCGGTTGCCCATGCGGGCGGCGATTTGCGTGGTTTTGGAACCCGGCGCCGCCGCCATGTCCATAATCCGCAGTGGCGTTTCGCCGGCGGCGAATAGTGCGCTCACCGGCAGCATAGAGCTGGCTTCCTGAATATAAAACAGCCCGCTGAGATGTTCGACGCAACTGCCAAGCGGAAACCGGGCCTCCTGTTCGCGCTCAATCCAGAACCCTTCCTCGCACCACGGCACCGGCGTGAGTTGCCAGCCGTAAGGCTCCACCAGGGCCAGAAAGTCGCTCACGCTGATTTTCAGGGTATTAATGCGGATGCTGCGGCGTAGCGGGCGCTGGCAGATATCAATAAAGCTCTCCATAGAGAGCGCGTCAGGCATGGTGTCGCGTATGACATCCAGAAACGACTCAGGTAGCCAGGGGGAGGAGGTTGTAGCCACAAAATGATCCCGAAAAGAGAAACCGGGCGCGAAGTGTAGCACAGAAGCCCCGCTGCGGCACCGGGGCTTCTGTTAACAGGGCGGGGATCAGCGTGGCAGCGCGGTTCCCCACTGGCGCCAGTCTTTCGGCTCGCTTTCCAGCAGCAGGAAGTGCTTGCCGGGCTGCGCTTTCGGCGCCAGCGGTGTACCGGGCGGTGTGGCAAAAGCGATACCGCCGCGGATAAACTGGTTAAAGGTGCCGGTTTTCACCACGCCGCCGGTGAGACCGAAATCCAGCGTATAGCCGGAAGCCAGCCAGAATACGCTGTTTTCGCGCACCAGATCCTGATAACGCTTACTGATGCGCAGGGCAATCATCACCCGGTCGGACAGGGTGCCGAGGTTCATACCGGTAACCGTCCCCACCTCCATACCGCGGAACAAGACCGGCGTGCCGATACCCAGCGAACCGGCGTCCGGTACCTCCACCACAATACTCAGACCGTCGAGATAGCGGGAGTCGCTGATTGTCGCCTCCTGAAGCTCGAAATCGCGGCGCGCCTTGCCTTTACCCGGCTCAACGTTGATGTACGGCTGGAGGATGGTATCGAGGTGTTCCACCCCGGCGGCGGAGATCTGCGGCGTAATGACCGAGAAACGCGTGCCGGCGCGGGCGAAGGTTGACACGTACTCCGGATACAGGACCGCGGAAGCCTGGACTTCATTACGCTCGGTGATCAATTTCAGGGATTCTATCTGGCCGATATCAATGCCCAGGTAGCGGATGGGCATGCCGGCCGACACTTTGCCGGCGTCGAACATATGCAGCGTAATCTGGCTACCCACCGCCCGCGCGGCGGTTTCCGACGGGAACAGAATGCGTTTGTCGCCGCGGGTCAGGCCGGCGCCGGCGCCGGATAAATTATCGAAGCTGATCGCCCCTTTCAGCGCCCGGGAAAGCGGGGATGCCTGGACAGTAAGCCCGCTGCCGTTAAGCTGCACCCGGGCGCCGCCTTCCGCCCAGAATACGCTGTCGCTGGTCAGCAGCTTGCGAAATTCCGGCTTAATATGGACATCAATATCGAAGGCGTTAGCGCGCGGCTGGACGTTGATTATCTGGCCCACTTCAAATTTACGGTACAGCACCACAGAGCCGGCCTGGATATCCGGCAGCGCGTCGGCCGTCAGGGTCAGGGTGGTGGTCGGCAGTTCGCCAGGATTATTCTCCAGCGCTTTATCCAGATTGCCGTACAGCGGGTACGATTTTTTCATGGCGCCGCTTTTGCCCGGCAGTACGCGGATCCCGCCATTAATCCATTCACTGGCGCTGGCGCCGAGGAATTCAACGCCGTCGAGACCCATTTTGACGTCAATGCGGCTGTTCACCACAAACTTACTGTCGCCCTGTACCAGGTGGCGGTAGCGGCCATCGACGGCCACCACGAAATCCACCCCTTTGGCGGTCAGATTGCGTTCCAGCACCTGGCCGATTTTAACCCCGTACATCAATAGCGGCTGGCCGCCTTCAATACCATAACTTTCCGGTGCATTGAGCGTCAGGGTCAACACATCCGGGCGCTGGAGCGGCGTTTTATCCGCTGGCAGTATCGTAAAGTGATTTTGGGTTTCGCCTTCGCCTGGCACCAGTTCAAAAGTGCTACCGGTCAGCAGGCTACTGACGCTCGGGTTATCGAGTGAGAGTTTCGGGCTGCGCATTTCAATCCGCGTGCCGCTGCGCAGTAAATTGACCACCGAAGGATCGACAGTCATCTCGCCAGTAACGGCGCCGCCGGGGTTAAGATTGAGTTTGGTGAGAGTACCAACCTCCAGCCCCTGATACATCAGCGGGGTGCTGCCGGCTTTCAGTCCCTCGCCGCCGGGCAGATCGAGCTTGACGATAACCCCGCGCTGGCTGTGGGCCAAATCCTCATACAGACCGAACTCGTCATCCTGCTTTGCCGCGGCGGAGTCGTCCGGCGAATCGAAGGCGATGGCGCCATTGACCAGCGCGCTGAGGCTTTCCAGCTGTACCTGGGCGCCGCTGAGATTGACGTCAGCCTTAACGCCTGAGACGTTCCAGAAGCGGCTACCTTTTTTTACCAGACTGGTAAAGCGGCGCTCGATCAGGACGTCGATGGTGACGCCGCGTTTATTGGGGCTGATGGCGTAGTCATAGACCCGGCCCACCGGAATTTTCCGGTAATAGACCAGTGAACCCGTCGTCAGGGAGCCGAGGTCCGGCGCGTGAAGATGGATCATCAACTCGCCGTTATTGAGGCGATATTTGGGCTGGCTGTCGAGGGCGACAAAGTGATCCTGGGGTTCCCCCTGACCCGGCATCATGCCGATGTAGTTACCGCCGACCAGCGCGTCCAGCCCGGAAACCCCGGCAAGGGAGGCTTTCGGCGTGACCAGCCAGAACTGGGTGTCGGCGCGCAGCGCATCCTGCATATCTCTTTTAATGCTGGCGGTGACTTCGATTTTGCGCAGGTCTTTACTCAGGCGGATGTTTTGCACAGTGCCAACTTCCACCCCCTGATAGCGGACCGGCGTGCGGCCGGCGACAATGCCGTCGGCGGACATAAAGTCGATGGTGACGGTGCTGCCGCGTTCCTCCCAGTTGCTCCAGATGAGCCACAGCGCAATAAACAGCGCAATCAGCGGCAGCAGCCAGAAAGGAGAGATACGGCGCTTGTTTTTTATTCGCGCTTCAGTCGGCGAAGCGGGCGTTTCCTGACTCATGTGCGTCCCAAAGTAAGCGGCTGTCCAGCCATTCCACGGAAAGAATAGTTAAGATCACCGCGGCGCCGAAATAAAACGCCGCAGGACCCATGGTAAATGCCAGCAGTTGATCGCGATCGATAAGCGACATTGTCAGCGCGATGACAAACAAATCGAGCATCGACCAGCGACCAATCCAGGTAATAAAACGTAACAAAATAATTCGGGTTTTCAGCCCCTGCTCGCATTTATAGCGCACGCTGAGCAGCAGGGTCAGCATCACCAGCACTTTAGTGAACGGCACCAGAATACTGGCGAAGAACACCACCGCCGCCACCGCGACATTGCTGTCGGCCAGCGAAATAATCCCCGACAGGATAGTGTCCTCCTGGCGCACGCCGTTGACGTAGATGATTGATATCGGCAACAGATTGGCCGGCAGCAGGAAAATCAGCGAGGCGATTAGCGCCGCCCAGGATTTCTGGATGCTCATATTGCGCCGCAGACGCAGCGGAATATGGCAGCGCGGGCAGCGTCCGCGGGCGTCGGGAATGCCGGTGTAGTGGCATCCCAGACAGACGCGCAGGCTGCTGCTCGGCTGGCTGGCGCGGCGCTGGGGGTAAAAACGCTCCCAGAGTTGTTCGACGTTAAGGTGGATCAGCGTCAGAATACTGAGAATGGTCAGCGCCGCAAACGCGAGCAGGCCGATGCCCGGCTGAAGGAACGCGAATTCTTTGACTTTAATTGACGCCACGCCGATGCCGACCAGGTAGATGTCCAGCATCACCCACTCTTTGAGACGCTCGAGCATCAGCAGTACCGGGCGTAAATTCATACCAAGAATATTGCCCAGCCACAGATATGCAATCGCCGCTACCAGGGTGAGCGGCGCGCCAACCGTGCAGAACAACACCATCGAAGCTGTCAGGACATCGCCCTGGCGGGTCATTTGCCAGATTCCCTGCAGCAGGTTGGCGTCAATATGGGTGCCAAGCAGGTAGAGTTTGAGTAGCGGTTCTCCCCAGGCGAAGGGCATCAGCAGTAGCATGGTCACCGCCATGGCCGCCAGACGGGTCAGAGACCAGTCGCGGCCATTATGCACTTTGGCGTTGCAGCGCGGACACCAGGCATTCTGGTGCGGCAGCACCGCCGGCAGCTGAAACAGCAAGTCGCACTGCGGGCAGCGCTGATAGCGCGAATGAGGCAGCGATGATCCAATGTGGTGAATGCTGAGCGGTTTGCCGGAGGGCGCAAATTTGGGTTTTAGTGCCATCGTGCCTGCGAGCTGTGAATATGTTGAATGAATATTATCTCATAATTTATAAATCTTGAGCCGGAGAGCATTTAATGTTTATTTTAGTGACGTGCAGTATACGTAAGACAACCTATGGTTAACCGATGAACAAAAAACAATTTTACGCGGATCTGAACCGCGATTTTGATGCATTAATGGCAGGAGAAACCAGTTTTCTGGCCACACTTGCGAATACCAGCGCGCTGTTGTTTGAACGCCTCAGCGAAGTAAACTGGGCGGGATTTTATCTTCTGGAAGGCGATACGCTGGTGCTCGGGCCATTTCAGGGTAAGATTGCCTGCGTGCGTATTCCGACCGGGAAAGGCGTGTGCGGTACCGCGGTCGCCAGCGGCGAAGTCCAGCGCGTTGAGGATGTTCACGCCTTCGCCGGACATATCGCTTGCGATGCGGCGAGCAATTCGGAAATTGTACTACCGCTGCGCGTGGGCGGTCGAACGATCGGGGTTCTGGATATTGACAGTACCGCTTTTGCCCGCTTCGACGCTGAGGATGAGCAGGGGCTGCGCGCGTTGGTTTCACAGCTGGAAAGCGTGCTTGCGCGTTGTGATCTTAAAAAATTCTTTGCGTCTGACGCAGGATAAACAACGGTTAACGTAGCATTTGCTGATGGCGTCATTATAATGTCGCCTGTTCATGCCTGCGGCTCGTTGGCAAACCCGTTGTAATCAGGAAATTTCATGGAAAATCAACCTAAGTTGAATAGCAGTAAAGAAGTTATCGCCTTCCTGGCAGAGCGTTTTCCACGCTGTTTCAGCGCCGAAGGCGAAGCACGTCCTCTGAAAATCGGCATTTTTCAGGATTTGGTTGAGCGTGTTGAGGGTGAACTGAATCTCAGTAAAACCCAGCTTCGTTCCGCATTACGTCTTTATACGTCAAGCTGGCGCTATCTTTACGGCATCAAGCCTGGCGCAACCCGTGTCGATCTCGACGGTAATCCGTGCGGTGAACTGGACGAGCAGCATGTCGAGCATGCCCGCAAGCAGCTGGAAGAGGCCAAAGCCCGCGTTCAGGCGCAGCGTGCCGAACAGCAGGCTAAAAAGCGTGAAGCGGCTGCCGCGCAGGGGAAAACCGATGAACAGGGCGCGACTACCCGCCGTCGCGAACGCAAACCGCGCCGCGCAGACGATGCGGTACGTAAACCTCGCGCCCCCGGCCGGTGGAAAAAGCCCAGCGCCCGGTCCGCGAAGAACGTCATACTCCGGTTACCGATATTTCCGCGCTGACGCCCGGTCAGGCGCTGAAAGTGAAAGCGGGTAACAATGCCATGGATGCGACCGTTCAGGAAATTACCAAAGATGGCGTCCGTGTACAGCTGGCTTCTGGTATGTCAATGATTGTACGCGCAGAACATCTCTTGTTCTGAAACGGAGGTCAACCGGGGCATGAACAAATTTTTAAGACTTACCGCTATCGCCAGCCTGTTCGTTATGGCTGGCAGCGCGCTGGCGGCAGAAAATATCAACATCACCAGCGCCAGCCAGCTTCCGGTTCTTAAAGAAGAACCTCAACACGCAACGGTGAGTGAACGGGTTACTTCCCGTTTTACACGTTCTCACTACCGCCAGTTCGATCTCGATCAGGCCTTTTCGGCAAAAATATTCGATCGCTACCTGAATCTGCTGGATTACAGCCACAATGTGCTGCTGGCCAGCGATATCGAGCAGTTCGCCAAAAAGAAAGGCACGCTGGGAGATGAGTTTCGCTCCGGGAAGCTGGATGTCTTTTATGATTTGTTCAATCTGGCCCAGAAGCGGCGTTTTGAGCGCTATCAATATGCGCTGGAGGTGCTGGAAAAGCCGATGGATTTCACCGGCAACGAAACGTTTAACCTGGATCGCGCTAAAGCGCCGTGGCCTGCCAGCGAAGACGAGCTGAATAAGCTGTGGGACGGTAAAGTGAAATATGATGAGCTGAACCTTCGGCTCACCGGTAAAACAGAAAAGGAAATCCGCGAAACCCTCACCAAACGCTACAAGTTTGCCATCCGCCGTCTGGCGCAGACCAACAGCGAAGATGTTTTCTCCCTGGCGATGACCGCCTTTGCCCGGGAAATCGATCCCCATACCAACTACCTTTCGCCGCGCAATACCGAGCAGTTCAATACTGAAATGAGTCTGTCCCTGGAAGGGATTGGCGCGGTGCTGCAGATGGACGACGACTACACGGTGATTAACTCCCTGGTCGCCGGCGGTCCGGCGGCGAAGAGCAAAGCGATTAGCGTTGGCGATCGCATTGTTGGCGTTGGCCAGACCGGGCAGCAGATGCAGGATGTGATCGGCTGGCGGCTGGATGATGTGGTGGCGTTGATCAAAGGGCCGAAGGGTAGCAAAGTGCGCCTGGAGATCCTGCCGGCCGGTAAAGGGGCGAAGACGCGTGTTATCACCCTGACCCGTGAGCGTATTCGCCTTGAAGACCGGGCGGTGAAAATGTCAGTGAAAAACGTCGGCAAAGAGAAAGTCGGGGTGCTGGATATCCCGGGCTTCTATGTCGGTCTGACAGATGATGTCAAAGTTCAGTTGCAGAAACTGGAAAAACAGAATGTCAGCAGCGTTATTATCGATCTGCGTACTAACGGCGGCGGCGCGCTGACCGAAGCGGTATCGCTTTCCGGCCTGTTTATTCCCAGCGGCCCGGTAGTGCAGGTGCGGGATAATAACGGCAAAGTTCGTGAAGACAGCGACACCGACGGCGTAGTGTATTACAAAGGCCCTCTGGTGGTGCTGGTGGACCGCTTCAGCGCCTCGGCGTCGGAAATTTTTGCCGCGGCAATGCAGGATTATGGCCGCGCGCTGGTGGTCGGGGAACCGACATTTGGTAAAGGTACGGTACAGCAGTACCGCTCTCTGAACCGCATTTACGATCAGATGCTGCGCCCGGAATGGCCGGCGCTGGGATCGGTGCAATATACCATTCAGAAATTCTATCGTATCAATGGCGGCAGTACCCAGCGTAAAGGCGTTACGCCGGATATCGTGATGCCGACCGGCACTCAGGATGTGGAAACCGGTGAAAAATATGAAGATAACGCGCTGCCGTGGGACAGCATCAACGCCGCCAGTTATGTGAAGAGCGGCGATCTGAAGCCTTTCGAACCCCAGTTACTGAAACAGCATCAGGATCGTATAGCGAAAGATGCCGAGTTCCAGTACATCGTGAAAGATATCGAGCGCTATAACGCGATGAAAGACAAGCGTAATATCATCTCTCTGAACCTTGCCCAGCGGGAAAAAGAGAACCAGGAGGAGGATGCGACTCGCCTGGGGCGGATTAACGATCGTCTTAAGCGTGAAGGGAAGCCGGCGTTGAAGAAACTGGAAGATCTGCCCAAAGATTACCAGGAGCCGGATCCCTATCTGGATGAAACGGTCCATATCGCCCTCGACCTGGCGCATATGGAAAGCGCCCGTCCGGCGGAGCAGCCGGCCCCCGTCAAATAATCTCTTCCCAGGCACAAGAAATTGTGCCTGTTTTTTTATCTGCGTTACTGATCCGTCAGCCAAATGCTACAAAATGTAAAGTTATGTTTTTTTAGTCACTTGGGTGGCGCGAATGCTTGAAAATAGCCGCCGCGCCCCTACGATGTGAAGGGTTGCATAACGCATTTTGTTAAACCGAGGTAAAAAGAAAATTATGATGCGAATCGGTCTTTTCCTGCTGACCAACCTTGCGGTAATGGTCGTTTTCGGGCTGGTGCTAAGCCTGACGGGAATCCAGTCCAGTAGCGTTCAGGGGCTCCTGATTATGGCCCTGCTGTTTGGTTTTGGTGGGTCAATCGTCTCCTTATTAATGTCGAAGTGGATGGCGCTGCGCTCTGTGGGTGGTGAAGTGATTGAACAGCCGCGCAATGCCACTGAGCGCTGGTTGATGGATACTGTTGCCCACCAGGCGCAGCAGGCCGGTATCGGTATGCCGCAGGTGGCTATCTATCACGCGCCGGATATTAACGCATTTGCTACCGGCGCCCGTCGTGACGCATCGCTGGTGGCGGTGAGTACCGGCCTGTTGCAGAACATGAGCCAGGACGAAGCGGAAGCGGTCATTGCCCATGAGATCAGCCATATCTCTAACGGAGATATGGTCACCATGACCCTGATTCAGGGAGTGGTGAACACCTTTGTGATCTTTATTTCCCGTATTATTGCGCAGATTGCGTCCGGATTTCTGTCCGGCAACCGTGACGGGGAAGAGAGCAGCAATGGTAATCCGCTGATCTACTTCGCGGTCGCCACCGTTCTGGAGCTGGTGTTTGGTATTCTGGCGAGCATTATCACCATGTGGTTCTCGCGCTACCGCGAATTCCACGCCGATGCCGGCTCGGCGAACCTGGTCGGGCGTGAAAAAATGATTGCCGCGCTACAGCGTCTGAAAACCAGTTATGAGCCGCAGGAAGCCAGCAGCATGATGGCGTTCTGCATCAACGGTAAGTCGAAGTCCCTGAGCGAACTGTTCATGACACACCCGCCGTTGGACAAGCGTATTGAAGCGCTGCGTAGCGGTCAGTATCTGAAGTAACTGGCGTTAATGGTAAAAAAGCCTGCCGCGCGCAGGCTTTTTTGTGACTGTGATTTACTGATGACCAGCAGTTTTCTGGGTCATTCGCAGGCTACTGACCACAGCGGCCAGTGTGGCAAAGCTTCCTGCCAGCAGCAGAGAAGCGTGGGTCCCGGCGTCGGGAAACAGGTTAAACATCAATGCCACCAGCGCCGCGCCGCAGCTCTGGCCGGTCAGCCGCGCGGTACCCAGCATACCGCTGGCGCCGCCGCTGCGTTCCCGGGGGGCGCTGGAGACAATGGTATGGTTATTCGGAGACTGAAACAATCCGAACCCCGCGCCGCACAGCGCCATGCGCCAGATGATGTCGGCGTCCTGTGGCGCCTGCGGCAGTAGCGCGAGGGCAAACAGTCCGCAGGCCATCACCCCAAGCCCGATACCTCCCAGCAATCCGGCATGAATACGTTCAATCAGGTAGCCCGCCAGCGGCGCCATGACCATCGTCGCCAGCGGCCACGGTGTTAACAGCAATCCGGTTTCCACCTCACTGCGCCCCAGCGTGTTCTGGAGAAAAAAGGGCAATGCCACCAGCGCCAGCATCTGGGCACAAAAAGAGCAGACCGAGGTGCCGATCGACAGCGAAAAAATCGGGATCCGCAGCAGATCGAGCGGCAGCATTGGAACCGGCTGCGACAGCTGGCGGCGCACGAAAAAGTAGCCGATAACCAGCAACAGAGCCAGTTCCGCAGCCACCAGCGCCACCGGTTGCCCCTGGGCGAACCCGCTCAGTGCAATAATCAACAGGCCGAAGGTTAACGCGTTCATGATAGCGCTGGGGAGATCGAAATGCTGAGCCGTCGCACGCGGCGGATTTTCCGGCAGATAGCGTAACGCCAGGAGCAGCGCCACTGCGCCGATCGGCACGTTAATCAAAAATAGCCACTGCCAGGAGGCGAGCGACAGGATGGCTGCTGCTATCGTCGGGCCGGCGGCGGATGAGACTGCTACCACAAAGGAGTTGATGCCCATGCCGCGGCCAAGGTGTTTATATGGGTAGATCAGGCGGATCAGGGCGGTGTTGACGCTCATCAGCGCGGCGCCGCCAAACCCCTGCAGTACCCGGGCGAGGGTGAGCATTTCCAGTGAACTGCTGAGGGCGCAGAACAACGAGGTAAATATGAATACCACCAGTCCATAGCGGTAGATACGCCGGTAGCCGACCATATCGCCGAGAAAAGAGAGCGGCAGCAGGGAGATAATAATCGCTATCTGATAGGCATTGACCACCCAAATCGATTGTGCCGGACTGGCGCGCAGATCGCTGGCAATGGTTGGTAGCGCGACATTGGCGATAGCGCCGTCAAGCACCGAAATCGCCAGCCCGAGGACGATAGTTAATATCGCCCCGTAACGGCGCGGAACCGGTAAACCATCAGCATAAGTCTGTGCCATAAACAAAAATTGTCTTCAGTTGATTATTATTCAGGCAGTGATTTTAGCACGCCGGGACCCGCTACAGTTCGCAGATCTGTAACGAAATCGCAGAGATGCATTGCGGTAGATCGGCGGTCAAATTATAATAAAAACCAGTTCTGATTTTTATAAAACACATGCGATCGAGGTGATGAATGGCTGTTGCAGATCTGGATAAACAACCCGACTCGGTGTCTTCGGTCCTGAAGGTCTTTGGTATTCTTCAGGCGCTGGGCGAAGAACGTGAAATAGGTATTACCGAGTTGTCGCAGCGCGTCATGATGTCTAAAAGCACCGTGTATCGCTTCCTGCAAACCATGAAATCCTTGGGCTATGTCGCCCAGGAAGGGGAGTCGGAAAAGTATTCTCTGACCCTCAAACTGTTTGAGCTGGGCGCCCGGGCGCTGCAAAACGTCGATCTGATCCGCAGCGCGGATATCCAGATGCGTGAACTCTCCCGCCTGACCAAAGAGACGATTCACCTTGGGGCGCTGGATGAAGACAGCATTGTTTACATCCATAAAATTGATTCTATGTATAACCTGCGTATGTATTCACGCATCGGGCGCCGCAACCCGCTGCACAGTACCGCGATAGGTAAAGTCCTGCTGGCGTGGCGCGATCGCGAAGAGGTGAAAGAGATTCTTTCTCACGTTGAGTTTACCCGTAGTACCGCCCGTACGCTGGCCAGCACAGAAGAACTGCTGCCGGTGCTGGACAAGGTTCGCGAGCAGGGTTTTGGTGAAGATAATGAAGAACAGGAAGAAGGGCTGCGCTGTATCGCCGTGCCGGTGTTCGATCGTTTCGGCGTGGTGATTGCCGGCTTGAGTATCTCTTTCCCGACCCTGCGCTTTTCAGAAGATAAGCTGCACGAGTATGTCAGTATGCTGCATAATGCGGCGCGGACGATCTCTTCCCAAATGGGTTATCACGACTATCCTTTCTGATATCGACAGTATGCCGCAGGCCCGGGCCTGCGGCGCCGCTGTTAACCGTTATCAATCGTCTTACTGGTTTTACGTAAAATCGGGCAATCCGGCGTCCCGACAATGCCGCTGTCGATGTGCAGATATTGCGTAGTAACGACATCCCGCGCGGTCAGGTATTTACACTGCAGACCAAAACCGCCGGCGTTTTGCTGGCTGCCAATCAGAACGCCATAACCGCTCAACAGCAGGCCAATCCAGATTAACGCCACGATCATAATGAGACGGATAATCAAACGCATAGTGCCCTCTTAAACGGGTTGAAGATACCTGCCAGTGTGGCAATCCTCTTGTCGGCTGGCAATATGATGATTCCTGGATGGCCAAATGATCGCTGTAGTGATTTCCGGTTTAGGAAACTGCTGGTAGTCTGCGGTCAATATTCTGGCGAACGGAGTGTGTAGTGAGAAAATACCGATGGGTGTTGCTGATTGTCGTGTTGATCATCTGCCTGCTGCTGTGGACGCAAATGTTGAATGTGATGTGCGATCAGGACGTTCAGTTTTTTAATGGTATTTGTACCATCAATAAATTTATCCCCTGGTAATGACGCCACTGCTATCAGGTCATCGCTGGTGGTAGAATAGGGTTTTTATTGAGGTGGTATGATGAACGAATTGATGCCTGGTACGATAAATCTCGTTTCTCTGGTTATTTCTCTGGCTGTGCTGGTGGTTGGACTGGTGGTCTGGTTTTTTGTAAACCGCGCCAGCGTCCGGGCCAGTGAGCAGATTGAATTGCTGGAAGCCTTGCTGGATCAGCAAAAAAGACAAACCGTATTACTGCGGCGCCTGTGTGAAGCCAATGAGCCAGAGGACGAGCCAGCGGCGGAGCGGGTGAGCGCCGGCGACGCTGATGACGAAGATGGTCTGGTAAGGCTGGTGGCGGAGCGCTGAATCCGCGTTTGTTTAGCGACCCTGGAGTCATCGTGGGCTGGAAAAACCCCTGGTATAATCCACTACTGGCGCATCATCGTCCGCAAGGCTTCGCCAATTTTGAGCCCGGGCAGCACGGGCCGGGTGATGCCCGGCGCTGGCATCGCGAGCGTCGGGAGCAGAAATTGCCCGCTCCTCCGCAGGGCGGCTATGCGCAGTTTATTGAAAACTGGTGGCAACCGGCCGATCTTAGTCACCAGGGTGATGGCGTCTGGTGGCTGGGGCATGCCGCGCTGATGCTGCGGCTTAACGGCATTACACTCCTCACCGATCCGGTATTTTCCCGTCGCGCTTCCCCGTTTTCTTTTTATGGTCCTGAACGTAAAACGCCGGTTGCGCTGGATCTTTCCTGCCCTGAGGCGCTGCCGGACGCTGTCGTTATCTCTCATAATCATTACGATCACCTGGATAGCCGAACGCTGCGTCGCCTGCGCCATCGCTGCGCGGAGATGCAAATTTTTGTACCGCTGGGTTTAAAGCGCTGGTTTGTGCAACGTGGGATGAAAAACGTTTTTGAACTCGACTGGTGGCAGAGTGTTCGCTGGCGAGGGTTAACCCTGACTTGTGTTCCCGCCCGGCACTGGAGCATGCGCACCCCCTGGGATCGTAATCGTAGCCTGTGGTGCGGGTGGGTAATTGAAAGCGATAACCAGCGTTTCTGGTTTTCCGGCGATACCGCCTGGATGCCGGAACTACTGGAGATTCCCCGTCGCGTTGGGCCGCTGGACGCGGCGGCGCTGCCGATTGGCGCTTATGCGCCGCGCTGGTTCATGTCTACTCATCATATCGATCCCCAGAATGCCGTCAGACTGTGGCAGGGAATAGGGCGACCCCTGGCGGTTCCCATTCACTGGGGCGTTTTTGAACTGGCGGATGAGTCGCTTGACGCGCCGGTTTTTGAGTTGAATGCAGCTTTGCGCAATGCCGGGGAAGAGGGCACCAGGTTCTCGCCGATCAAAATCGGCGAATTTATCCGTTTAGACAAAAAATGATAATGCTTAATAAAAATGCCCGCCAGAGTTAATATTCCCGGGAATATAAAAACCATTGCCATATTATTTCAACAACCCTGAGTTATGCATCGTTTTGATGCACTGTCATTAAAGCTTCATTATTTTGGTGCATTTTCCACAGTTTTCTGCGGCTGGGTTTCGTTTTTCAGACATTCTTAGCTTTTGCGCGAAAATGCGCCGTTGCGCAACAGAAAGCGTGCCGCTTCTGGTAGTTAAACATTAGGATATATAATGTTTAAGCTTTTTTTATCTTCCTGGCTGGACGAGGGGGGCGCTTTGGTCTATGTTCAAAAAGGTAAGTATTTTCTTGCTGTTAGCGTGAAAATATGAGCTCTGGTTATGGCCGCAATGCGGCGCGGGCTGTGAATAAATTTGCAGTTCGGACAGATGTGCTAAGGATTCTGTGCGGCAGATCTAATCATACTTAAAAATGGCTTGCCATTGTTTACGTTGTATGTGATAACACTTTTTGGGTTAAACGAGGTACAGTTCTGTCTATGTGTGGCATTTTCAGTATAGAAGTCCCGAGTAAACACGTTGTCGTTGAATACAGCTTCTCTGCCGAACCTTATATTAGTGCCTCAAGCAGTAATGTCTCTGTTTCATCTCAGTTATGCCTGCGGGCAAAGAAAACACTCTAAGGAATTTTGCAAATGGCAAAGATTAAAGGTCAAGTTAAGTGGTTCAACGAGTCTAAAGGTTTTGGTTTTATTACGCCTGCTGACGGTAGCAAAGACGTGTTCGTGCACTTCTCCGCAATTCAGGGTAACGGTTTCAAAACTCTGGCTGAAGGCCAGAACGTTGAGTTCGAAATTCAGGATGGCCAGAAAGGCCCGGCTGCTGTTAACGTAACCGCAATCTGATCCCCTGTTGCCAGACTGCTGCGCTGCGCGCACGTCTGATGCAGTAAAAGCCTCGCATAATGCGGGGCTTTTTGTATTCTATTTCAAAGTGTTGCCGCTTTGGCCCCGATGTCGCCTCTTGTTGCAAAGCCATTACAGTTGAAGCACTGTCACTCCCCTTGATGGTGTCATTTCCGGTTTAATCTGCATCATCATCGTATCTCTCAGGGAGTGGCTGTGAAATATCCCGCCTCCGTTTCTGTAAGTAATTTTGTTAACTGGCGTTTTGGGCTGCTGTGGGCGGCGATATTATTCAGTCTGCTGCTATTACTGGCCAGAGTGGCATGGCTGCAGATTATTGCGCCGGCCCCCCTGGTCAAAGAAGAAGACCGGCGTTCGGTACGCGCAGAACCAATTCCGGTAGCGCGCGGCATGATTGAGGACCGTAATGGCTTGCCGCTGGCCGTCAGCGTACCGGTAGACGCAATCTGGGCCGATCCGCAGGTGGTGATGGAAAAAGGCGGCGTGCGCGTCACCCGGCACTGGCAGGCGCTGGCGGACACATTGCACATTGCGCTTTCCGGGATCGCCGCCAGAATCGGGCATAACCCGCACGAGCGTTTCGTCTACCTGGCCCGGCAACTGGATCCACTACAGGCGGAATACATCGCTAAACTCAATTTGCCCGGGATTTATCTGCGCGTCGAATCCCGGCGTTTTTATCCATCCGGTCATGTGGCGGCGAACCTGATCGGTTTCACTAATATCGATGGTCGGGGAATTGAGGGGATTGAAAAGAGTTTTGATACCCAATTGACCGGCACCCCCGGGGAGCGGTGGGTGCGTAAAGACCGCTATGGGCAGGTGGTGGAAAATATCACCCGACGGTCCTCCTCTCCGGGGCAGAATATTATTCTCAGTATTGATAAACGTCTGCAAACTATCACTGAAGAGGCGTTAGGCAATGCGGTGTGCTGGAATAAGGCCAGGTCCGGCGCGGCGGTATTGATCGACGTTGGCAGTGGAGAAATTCTCGCTATGGCCAGCTATCCGTCATATAACCCCAATAACCGCAGCGGCGCGAGGCCGGAGGATTTCCGTAACCGGGCAATCAGCGACACCTTCGAACCTGGTTCGACGGTTAAACCGCTGGTGATCATGACGGCTCTGCGGCAGGGCATCGTTGAACCGGACAGCGTGGTGGATACCCATCCTTATCGGGTGGATGGACACCGCATACGCGATGTCGGTTACTATCCGCGTCTGACGCTGACCGGTATTTTGCAGAAATCCAGCGATACTGGCGTTTCGCGTTTATCTCTGGCGATGCCGGTGCAGGCCTTGCGACAGACCTACCAATCCTTCGGTTTCGGTACTCCGGCCGCCGCTGGGCTCAACGGTGAAAGCGCCGGACGGCTACCGCAGCGGCGTTACTGGAGCGCGCTCGATCGGGCGACATT
Organism: Entomohabitans teleogrylli; assembly: GCF_001484765.1. Lineage (GTDB taxonomy): Bacteria > Pseudomonadota > Gammaproteobacteria > Enterobacterales > Enterobacteriaceae > Entomohabitans > Entomohabitans teleogrylli. Next base: position 63,065 of record NZ_LLXO01000014.1, read on the forward strand.
TTCCTTCGGCTATGGACTGATGGTCACGCCGCTCCAACTGGCGCACGCCTATGCCACGATAGGCAGTTTTGGCCTGGCGCGCCCGTTGTCGATTACCCGGGTTGATCCGCCGGTGGTTGGCCGCAGGGTCATGCCTGAGCGGATCGCTCATCAGGTCGAGCATATGATGGAAAGCGTCGCGCTGCCGGGAGGCGGAGGTATTAAAGCGGCGGTGCGCGATTATCGGGTGGCGGTGAAGACCGGAACGGCGAAGAAAATAGGCCCGGACGGCCGCTATGTAGATAAATACCTTGCCTGGACGGCGGGGGTGGCGCCGGCCAGCCGACCGCGTTTCGCGCTGGTGGTTATGATCAACGATCCTGATAACGGCGATTATTATGGCGGAGCGGTAGCGGCACCGGTGTTCAGCGAGATCATGGGACAGGTGCTGCGGCTGGAAAATATTGCGCCAGACGGTATCGCCCCCGGGGCCGATAGCCTGGTGCGACTGCGCTCCGCTGCGAAGGGCGTTCCCCTGTCGTGAGCCGGGCTTGTTGCGGCATCTGGTCGACGACGCGTTGGCTCCGGCGCCAATTAGCGCTAAACTTGCCGCCTTTATTCGCCAGCCGGAGTGGTCATGTCTTATCTTTGTCCGTTATGCCATCAGGGCCTTACCCAGCAACATCGTACGTGGAACTGCCCGCAGGGACACCAGTTTGATATTGCCAAAGAGGGGTATGTTAATCTGTTGCCCGTGCAGCATAAACGTTCCCGGGAGCCGGGGGATAACAGCGAAATGATCCTCGCGCGGCGGGCGTTTCTGGAAAAAGGTTACTATCAGCCGCTGCGTGAAGCGGTGACACAGCGACTGCGGCAGCAACTGTCGCAGGTTGCGGGAGATGTGCTGGACATCGGCTGCGGCGAAGGTTATTACACCGCGACTCTGGCTGAGGCGGCGGCTGAGCAGGGGCGGCTTTGCTATGGGCTGGATGTATCGAAAGTGGCTATCCGCCTGGCGGCGAAGCGCTATTCGCAGGCGGTGTTTTGCGTGGCGTCCAGCCAGCGGCTCCCGTATTCCGATAGCGCCTTCGCCGCGGTGACGCGGATCTACGCGCCCTGTCATGCCGCGGAACTGTATCGGGTGGTGCAGGAGCAGGGGGTGGTCATTACCGTTACCCCGGGGCCGCGTCATCTGGCGCAGTTTAAGGCGCTGATTTATCCTCAGGTGAAATTGCACGACAGCGATTCGCAAACCCTTGACGGCTTCACCCCTGAAGAGGCGTCAACGTTAAATTATCCCATGGCGCTGTCCGGGCAGGACGCCGTTGCGCTACTACAGATGACGCCGTTTGCCTGGCGGGCAAAACCCGAAGTGTGGCAGCATCTGGCCGGGCAAACGACGTTTGATTGCGAAGCGGATTTCAATGTTCGGGTGTGGCGCAAGGCGCTTTAACCGCTAAAGCTGCTCCAGAGGATCTGGCAACCAATACCTATCAGTACCAGGCCGCCGAGAATTTCGGCGCGCTTGCCGAGCAGTGGGCCGATAAAACGCCCGATCATCATGCCAAGGGTCGACATGATCATGGTGGCGCAGCCGATAGCCAGCGCTGTCTGGATGATGTTGACGTTAAGAAACGCCAGACCGACCCCAACCGCCATGGCGTCAAGGCTGGTGGCGATCGCGGTGGTCACCAGCAGCCAGAACCCATGTCGGCGCACTGGCTCAGCGTCTTGCTCATTATCGGTACGCAGACCTTCGACAATCATACGGATACCGAGAAACAGCAGCAGACCAAAAGCGATCCAGTGATTCCACTGGAGTACGACTTTGCTGGCGAGCATACCGAGCCCCCAGCCAATCAGCGGGGTAATGGCTTCAATAACACCGAAAATCAGTCCGGTACGTAAGGCTTCGGAAAACCGTGGTTTATGCAGCGTGGCGCCTTTCCCGATAGAAGCGGCGAAAGCATCCATCGACATACCGAAGGCAAGCAGAAGAGTGGCGGATAAGTTCATCTGAAGATCCTGACCGGGGAATTCCATATACACACCCGCTACCCCCAGTATCAGCAGCCGATGTGCCTATGGTCTCGCCTGACAGAACATGCTATCTGCCCGCACGCGCCACGTTTTGCAACGAGTATGTTGACACGTGCATTCTCACCGTAGTGAAAATTAGCTACTCCCCAAATGACGGCGCCACCTTAACATATTTTTTTTGCTAAACACAATAAATGCGATCATATTTTTTAGATCTTAAATGATAACGATTTTCATTGTTTTTTATGGGTGAATTTTAAGCTGAAAATAAGACAAGAGGGCGGGGGAATATAGCAAAGGCTATTTTATTGCTGATATTTCCCCCGCGTGGGATGTGTGAATTTTCTTATTTGTAACTCATTGACGGGAAATGAGAAGTTTATAAATCCTCTCCAGGTCGTCAATATTTCTGACCCGTATCAGCAGGCGCCGTTGTTCAAGCTGGATGACTAATACGCCATCTTCTGACAAGTTGATGGCTTTTATTCTCTGGTAGTCAATCCAGGCATTGGCATAGAAAAAACCCTGAGTTTTGAACCATATTTTGGGTTGCCGCAGCCAGCCAAGATATATAGCGATCAGCGCCAGTGTGCCCAGCAACCAGGTGGTGTGAGTCGGTCCCTGGCGGGTGACATTCTGGTACACCAGGATGGCGATCAATCCGATAAAGATGGCGTAATCCACGCGGTTACGGCGCAGCAGGGGGATTTTGAGCAGCGTTTTGCCTTTGCGCTTATCCTGAATAACCTCATCGTACAGCGCCCAGAGCAGCAGTAGAACGATCAGCAGAACCAGAATGCCATCTGTTAAGGTCATGAATACTCCTGAAATAAAAAAGCCGGGAGCAATGGCCCCCGGCTGTTGGTCACTTACCGACTACGGCCCCAGAAGACCAATAGCGTAACCGACGATACCGATGACAAAGAAGCCAAGGATGATCCACAGCGGGTTTACTTTCTTGCGCAGCAGCCACATACAGGCGAAAGTCAACAGCAGCGGCACCAGACCCGGCATCAACTGATCCAGGATGGTCTGTACCGTGGTGACCTGCTCTTTGCCGGTCTGGTCAGTAATGCGCGACACCACCATCGGGATGTTAACATGGGTCCACTTGTTAACCAGCGCCCCCATAACAAACAGACCGAGGATCGACGCCCCTTCCGTCAGTTTCTGCAGGAAGCCGCCGCCCATATCCTGGACGATGTCCACCCCTTTACGGTAGCCGTAGGCCACGCCGTAGTAACGGGTCAGCAGACGCACAACGTTAAAGAGGATGAAGAACAGCAGCGGACCCAGCAGGCTACCGCTCATGGCGATACCGGCGCCGAGGGCGGCGAATACCGGGCGCACGGTACCCCAGAAAATCGGGTCGCCGACACCGGCCAGCGGCCCCATCAGACCTACTTTGATACCGTTAATCGCACCATCGTCGATCTCTGCGCCGTTGGCGCGCTGTTCTTCCATCGCCAGGGTCACGCCGAGAACCGGCGCCGCCACGTAGGGATGGGTGTTGAAGAACTCCAGGTGACGCTTAATCGCCTGGCGACGCTCTTCGTTGTTTTCCGGATACAGGCGGCGGATTGCCGGCACCATTGAGAAGCAGAAGCCCAGCGCCTGCATACGCTCGAAGTTCCATGATCCCTGGAACAGATTCGAGCGCAGGAACACGCCGCGAATATCGCCCGGAGTCAGTTTTTTTGCAGTAGGAGTCGTTGTATCAACCATTTCGCTCACCTATTAATCCAGTTCGTTGTCGAGATCGTTAGCACCAGCGGCCTGTGGAGCGGCACCTGCGGCGGAACGGTTGTATTTCGGGCTCAACTGAATGTAGAGGATGGCCATTACGGCGCCAATCACACCCAGCGCCACCAGGTTGAAGTTGGTGAAAGCAGCGGTAACGAAGCCCAGGTAGAAGAACGGCATCAGATAGCCAGCACGCATCATGTTAATCACCATCGCGTAACCGACGACCACGATCATGCCGCCTGCGATATTCAGACCGGTGGTGATGACTTCTGGAATGGCGTTCAGCATGTTCTGAACTTCGCTGGTGCCGACAGAAATGGCGACGATAACGGCCGGGATAGCGATACGCATCGCCTGCAGGAACAGGGATGACACGTGGATCCACGACAGGGCGGTGAGGTTGCCGTTTTCGGCCGCCTTATCCGCCGCGTGCTGGAAGCCCACGGTGATGGTACGTACGATAATGGTCAATACCTGACCGGCTGCCGCCAGCGGAATCGCCAGCGCAATACCGGCGCCGATGCTCTGGTTACCGGCAATGACCAGAATGGTGGAAATAATTGATGCCAGCGCGGCGTCAGGCGCAACGGCGGCGCCGATGTTCATCCAGCCCAGGGCGATCATTTCCAGGGTACCACCGATGATGATCCCTTTTTCCATATCGCCAAGAACGATACCAATCAGCGTACAGGCAACCAGCGGACGGTGGCACTGAAATTCATCGAGTATCGATTCCATACCCGCGATACAGGCGACGATAAACACCAGCACAATCTGAAGAAAGGTAATCTCCATTGTACTTCTCCTATGACATAGTCAGACTAAGTGTGAAATCTGAGCAAGGGGGGTTATTTACCCACTTTGCTGATTAAATCCATCATTTTCAGTTTAGGGTCGTTGGAGACTTTACGTACTTCCAGTTCGATACCGCGCGCATTGAGTTTGTTAAACGCTTCGATATCTTTTTCGTCTACCGACACCGCATTGTTAACCTGCGTTTTACCCTGACGGAAAGCCATACCGCCGATGTTAACCGAGGTAATTTTCACGCCGCCTTCGACAAGCCGTTCAACGTCTGTCGGGTTGGTGAACAGCAACATAACGCGTTCGCCGGCATATTTCGGGTTGTTGTAGACGCGGATCATCTTCGCCACATCCACCACATGGGCGGTAACGCCCGGCGGGGCAACCTGAGTCAGCAGCGTTTTACGTACTGTATCGGCAGCCACTTCATCACTGACGACGATAATGCGTTTAACGTTAGTCTCTTTAGTCCAGCGGGTAGCGACCTGGCCGTGAATCAGGCGGTCATCGATACGCGCCAGGCCGATCACCATGTAGTCGTTGGCAGCCATCGGGCGGGCGGAAGCCTGAGCTTTTGGCGCGGCAACCGGTGCGGCGGGAGCGGGTTTTTCAACGGGCTGCGCTTTCAGCGCTTTCACGCCTTCGCGGCCGGTCTCCACTGCCAGACTTACCAGCTCGTCGAATGTCGGGTTATCGTCCCGCGCCATCAACGTTTCAACCAGCATCGGAATATTCACGCCGGCGATAACTTCATAGTGCTCTTTATCGACGACAATACGGCTGGCGGCGTTGAACGGGCTGCCTCCCCAGGTGTCGACGAGAAACAGCACGCCCTTGCTGGTATCAAGCTTTTCTAACTGAGCGTTATATTTTTCGATCAGGGTTTCAGCATTTTCACCCGGAACAAAATCTATCCAGCCCACGTTTTCCTGCTCGCCCAACAGCATCTCGGCCGTTTTCAGCAACTGCTCTGCTGCCCAGCCATGGGTGCCTATGACAATAGCAATGGTCACTTGCTACCTCCTGTTGTGTCATTAACGCACTCAGGCGAGTGCGCATGCGAATCTGTATCTGGTGAATCGATTCAGATTTTTCAGGGTTGCGAAAAATCCCACTCTTCGCGATTTATTTTAGACAGTGAAAAAATAATTTATGTGATGAAGATCCGTAATTTAGCCATCCCCCCGTCAAGATAATTTTGCAGCGCAAAATATGAACAGCTCCGCGCCAGCGACTGTAATGCAAATTCAGGTAAATCTTTGCCAAAACGTAAACCAGTTTGCTATGTTAACGGTCTGTCTAATTACCCGGAGTTTGGGGCAACCGCCCACTATATGGACCGTCACCGATGTCGCTTCTTTAATCAGCCCTTACTGGCGCTGCCTTCTTGTGCTTCATACTTTTATTTCGTTCCTTCTTTCTGTTTCGCGCCCGTGAATCCTGGGGTGTCGCTTAGTTATTCCTGTTGCAGGAGCTTGTCATGGAATTCTTAATGGACCCCTCCATTTGGGCGGGTTTACTTACCCTTGTCGTGCTGGAAATCGTCCTGGGTATCGATAACCTGGTGTTTATCGCCATACTGGCGGATAAGCTACCGCCGAAACAGCGTGATAAAGCTCGCCTGATCGGTCTTTCGCTGGCATTGATCATGCGTCTGGGCCTGTTGTCGCTGATCTCCTGGATGGTGACCCTGACGCGCCCGCTATTCAGCATAGGCGATTTTTCGTTTTCCGGTAGGGATTTAATCATGTTGCTGGGTGGTTTGTTCCTGCTGTTTAAGGCTACAACCGAGCTACATGAACGGCTGGAAAATCGCCAGCATGAAGGCTCCCACGGCAAAGGTTACGCCAGCTTTTGGGTGGTGGTGTTACAGATTGTGGTGCTGGACGCGGTCTTTTCACTGGATGCGGTTATCACTGCGGTCGGGATGGTCAACGATCTGCCGGTAATGATGGCGGCGGTGATTATCGCCATGGGCGTGATGCTGCTGGCTTCAAAACCGCTGACCCGTTTCGTGAACCAGCATCCGACAGTGGTGGTGCTGTGTCTTAGCTTCCTGCTGATGATCGGTCTGAGCCTGGTGGCCGAAGGTTTTGGCTTCCACATTCCGAAAGGGTATCTGTATGCGGCGATTGGTTTCTCGATTGTTATCGAACTGTTTAACCAGATTGCCCGACGCAATTTTATCCGCCATCAGTCGAACCAGCCGCTGCGCGCCAGAACGGCGGCGGCGGTACTGCGCCTGATGGAAGGCAAGCGTAAAAAAGTCCAGGAGCCGGAGTCTACCCATGCCATGATCCCGGTGCCTGACGAGGCGTTTGTTGAAGAAGAACGCTATATGATTAACGGCGTATTGACCCTGGCGGAGCGCTCGCTGCGCAGCATTATGACGCCGCGCGGCGAGATCAGTTGGGTGGATGCCAGCCGCAGCGTTGAGGAGATTCGCAGTCAGCTCCTGTCATCGCCGCACAGTCTGTTCCCGGTGTGCCGCGGCGAACTGGATGAGCTGATTGGCGTGGTGCGCGCGAAAGAGTTGCTGGTGGCGCTGGAAGAGGGCGTTGACGTGGCGGCGATTGCCGCAGCGTCGCCGGCCATTGTGGTGCCGGAAACCCTTGACCCGATTAATCTGCTGGGGGTGCTGCGTCGCGCCAAAGGGAGTTTTGTCATCGTCAACAATGAGTTTGGCGTAGTGCAGGGGCTGGTGACGCCGCTGGATGTGCTGGAAGCGATTGCCGGTGAATTCCCTGATGCCGATGAAACGCCGGAGATTGTCGCGGACGGCGAAGGCTGGCTGGTGAAGGGCAGCACGGATCTGCACGCGCTGCAGCAGCGTTTCGATCTGCATGGTCTGGTGGACGATGATGACGAAATCGCCACGGTGGCTGGGCTGGTGATTGCCGTTAACGGTCAGATCCCGCGCCAGGGGGATGTGTTAACGGTGCCGCCGTTACGCATTGAGGTGCTGGAAGCCAATGACTATCGGGTCGATCTGGTGCGGATCGTTAAGGAACCAGGCCACGACGAGCACGAAGAAGAGCAATAAACGCTCCCCTGTGATGTAAAAAAATCCCCCGACTCAGGGGGATTTTTTATGGCTGCCGGTTAGTGCTGGAAGCCGGAAATGCGCGATAAGTGATTGCAGGCCCATCCCCGGCGGCACGCAGTTGCAGCGCCGCCGTTAGTCGCACTGAACTTTTATCGCCAGACCGCCACGCGAGGTTTCGCGGTATTTGGCGTTCATGTCTTTACCGGTCTCATACATGGTCTCGATGACCTTATCGAGCGATACGCGGGGTTCGCTGGTACGGCGCATCGCCATACGCGCAGCATTAATGGCTTTCACCGAGGCAATGGCATTACGTTCGATGCACGGCACCTGTACCTGTCCGGCGACCGGATCGCAGGTCAGGCCAAGGTTGTGTTCCATACCGATCTCCGCCGCCACGCAAACCTGCTCCGGGCTGGCGCCAAGTAGTTCAGCCAGCCCGGCCGCCGCCATGGAACAGGCGACGCCGACTTCACCCTGGCAGCCCACCTCGGCGCCGGAGATTGACGCGTTCATCTTGTACAGTGTTCCGATAGCCCCGGCCGCCAGGAAGTAGCGGATATAAATGTCAGGACTGACGGACTCAATAAAGTGATCGTAATAGGCCAGTACCGCGGGCACGATTCCACAGGCTCCGTTAGTCGGCGCGGTCACCACCCGGCCGCCGGCGGCGTTTTCTTCGTTAACCGCCAGGGCAAACATATTTACCCAGTCCACCACGTTCATCGGATCGCTGGATAACTTGTCGCTGGAAACCAGCATGCGACGCAGGGCCGAGGCGCGACGCGGTACCCGCAGCGGGCCGGGGAGCACCCCTTCCGTATTCATACCGCGATCGATGCAGGCGCGCATGGTTTGCCAGACATTTTCAAAGTAGCTTTCAATCTCTTTTTTACTGTGCAGCGCAAGTTCATTCTGCATAATCAGCCCGGAAAGCGACAGCCCGGACTCTTTACAATGGGCCAGCAGCTCGGTTGCCGAATGAAACGGCCAGGGGACAGTGACCTGGTCATCACTGTTATTGCCGAAGTGCTCTTCATCGACGATAAAACCGCCGCCGATGGAGTAATAGGTTTTGCTGTAAATTTCCCGCTCGCCGCTGTAAGCGTGAATTTGCATGCCGTTTTCGTGCAGTGGCAGGTTGCTGTTATGAAAACGCATTCCGTTATCTTTCGGGAAATCCACTTCACGCAGCCCTTTTGCCAGCAGCAGACGCTCCCGGTGCTCGACATCGCGGATAAATGCCGGGATAGCGTCGATGTCGACATCATCCGGCTGGTTGCCTGCCAGTCCCATAATAATGGCGATATCGGTATGGTGCCCCTTACCGGTCAGGGAGAGGGAGCCGTAAACATCCACTGCGACGCGGGTGACGATGTCGAGTAACTCTTTTTCAATCAGATCGTCGACAAACTGCTTCCCGGCCTTCATCGGGCCAACGGTATGGGAGCTGGAAGGGCCAATACCGACCTTAAACATGTCGAAAATGCTAATCACTTTTAATACTCCTGCCTGGGGCGCCGCGTCAGGCGGCGACCGGGTATAAATTGTCGCTAGTGTAAGAGGTTCTGTCGGCGGATAGTTAACTATTCACATGAATTAAACTAATGCGTCACCCATGAAAATAGTTATCCGCAGAGCCATTATTCCGGACATTATGCTATCCGGTGGTGAAAATGCAGAATGAAAATACTCCATGACGCAAAATGTGCGTTTTGTCTCCGGCGCTGTTCCTGAGCCACGCGCCTGAGTGGATTATATCAGGTATCGGCAGCGGGTTGCCCCATCAAGCGGACTATTGAAGGTATAGCCAGAACGCACCTCACCCCTGTGGCGACGATTAAAAGTATAGTCACAACTCATCGCCAATCTGGAGCGCCAGCTCACGAATAATGCCAGCCGTCATCCCCCAGACAAAATAGTGCTGGTACCAGGAGAGCCACACCCGATGGGCATTGCCGCGCCGCCAGATATCCAGAGGATGATAGCGACCGAGACGCAGCGCTTCGGCGAGCGGCATTTCAAATACCGCCGAGACTTCATCTTCGCAGGCGTGATAAGCAATATCGGCCGGAATGATGCCGACAACCGGCGTCACGCGGAATCCGGTGACGCTGTCGATTGGCGGCAGGATGCCGACCACCTCAACGCGGGATGGCGGGATAGCGACCTCTTCCTGCGCTTCGCGCAGCGCGGCGTCGATCAGAGAAAGGTCGCTGCTGTCGACGGAACCGCCCGGGAAAGCGACCTGTCCGGCATGTTTGCGCAAATAGGGGGAGCGCTGGGTCAGCAGCAGCCCAGGCCGGGCGCGGCGGACAATCGGTACTAATACCGCCGCCTGGCGCTGGTTAATGGTTACCCGACGCGGCGCCGGTCGCAGTAGCTGGAAACGGGACAGAAAACTCTCCAGCGTTAATGAAGCGTCATCCATTGGTCAGTTCCGGAAAAGGTGCAGAATGCGGTCTACTTTATCAAACGTTTCCTGATATTCCGCGGTTTCATCACTGTCCGCCACAATTCCTCCGCCGGCGGAACAGTAGAGGCGCCCGCGTTCAGCGGTAATTGTGCGAATGGTAATGCTGGTATCCATCGTGCCGCAAAAACTAATATAGCCGATGGAACCACACCAGGCGTTACGGCGCTGCGGTTCCAGCTCCTCAATGATCTCCATCGCCCGTAGTTTCGGAGCGCCGGTGATAGAACCGCCCGGAAAACAGGCGCGTAATAAATCGCTGGCGTGCAGATGCGGCAGTAGCCTGGCGCTAATGGTGCTGACCAGGTGGTGTACCGCCGGGAAAGGTTCCACGACAAATAATTCCGGGACCCGCACACTGCCCGGTACGGCAACCCGCCCGATGTCATTGCGCATCAGGTCGACAATCATCAGGTTCTCAGCCCGGTCTTTTGGCGAGTCAGCCAGTTTTTGCGCCTGGCGGGCATCGGCCTGCGCATCGCCGTGAATACGCGGCAGGGTGCCTTTAATCGGCCGCGTCTCGATTTGCCGTTCATCCAGGCGGATAAAACGCTCCGGCGAAAGGCTGAGAATGGCGCTCTCCGGCAGGCGTAAAAAGGCGCTGAAAGGAGCGCGGTTTGCGGCATTGAGCCGGGTAAACGCCTGCCATTCATCGCCCTGATAGCTGGCGCAAAATCGCTGGGCGAGGTTCACCTGGTAGCAGTCGCCGCTGCGCAGGTAATCCTGAACGGCGCGGAACTTTTCGCCATATTGCGCGCGGCTGATATTCGCCTGCCAGTCGCTGGTCAAACGGAACGCCGGACGCTGCGGCAGTACAAGCTGTTCCAGCCAGCGCCGTCTGGCGGCGATATCCCCCCGGCATACCAGGGTCAGGCGCTGCGACTGATGGTCGGCAATCAGCGCCCAGTCATAAATACCGATGGCCATATCGGGAGTTTGCAGATCCTGGCAGGCGCAGGCCGGTAATTTTTCAAAGCGGCGCCCGAGGTCATAGCCAAACAGCCCCAGCGCGCCGCCCTGGAACGGCAGATCGGCGCAGGGCGGCGGTGGGGCATCGCCGTACCGCTCAAGGATTTGCTGTACCAGCGCCAGTGGATCGTCCCGGCGCCGGGTTGTGCCGTCGCGGGTGGTGATTTCGGTGACTTCGCCGCGGGTCGTCAGAGTAGCGACAGGGTCGGCGACCATAATGTCAAAACGATTGTGCGGATGCTCGGCAAACCCGGAATGCAGCAGCATCGACCACGGCTGATGGCTGATGGCGGTAAAGTAGTGACAAATCGCGTCCTGCTCCCAGGGCAGGGTCGACAGGGAAGGTGACGGATGAGGCATGACGGGGTTTCCTGCATTTACAATAACAACACACGGCTGACTGGTTTCCACGATCCGGGCGTGAAATAATAAGCGCCAGTAATGTAGCAGGAGTTGAGAATGTTTGCAGGTTTACCTTCGCTGAGCCACGAACAGCAGCAAAAAGCCGTGGAGCGTATTCAGGAACTGATGGCGCAGGGGATGAGCAGCGGTCAGGCGATAGCCCAGGTGGCGGAAGAGATTCGCGCAACGCACACTGGCGATCGGATTGTGGCGCGCTTTGACGATGATGAAGAGGACCAGGCATAAGCCTGCGCCTCTTCTGGCGGCTGACAAGGGGAAAATGCGTGGTTTTACCCCTTTGTGGTTATCAGCCGAAAATCAATAAATCGATTTTCCTTGTTTGTTATCGAGTGATATCGGCAAATACGGCAATGAGATGGGGTTGATCAACAGTCTCAGGAGGACCAGGCATAAGCCTGCTCCTCATTGACGCCAGTTACAGCGCGGCGATGATTTTTATTTCCACTTTGAACTGCGCTTTCATTAGCGTCGCCTGCACCGTGCAGCGTACCGGCGCCTGGCCGGCGACCACCCACTCATCCCACGCGCGGTTCATCTCTGCAAAATCGCCGCTGTCCGCCAGGAAGATGGTGGCGTCCAGGATGCGGCTCTTGTCGCTACCCTGTTCACGCAGCATCTGGTCAATCTGCGCCAGCGTGTTGGCGGTCTGCTCGTAGGCTCCGGCGTCGAGATTTTCCGGTACCCCGGTGTAGTACAGGGTCTGGTTGTGAATGACCGCATCGGACCAGCGGGCCTCCGGTTTTACACGCACGATAGTCATCAATTCATCCTTTCAGTGACAAAGAAACAGGGCATAAAGCCTGCCATATTGTGTCGGCGGCGTCACCTCTTTGCTGGCGAAACTGCCTGCGGCCTGACATAATCACTGGCAATTTAACCAGGGTTGTAGCGCGCCGGTGCGGCGTATGGCAATGATATAAGGCATAGCGTGACAGACGATTTTGCAGCAGACGGCCAACTGGCTCAGGCCATTAAGGGATTTCGCCCCCGTGAACCGCAGCGCCAGATGGCTGCCGCCGTGACTGACGCTATTGAACATCAGCGTCAACTGGTGGTGGAAGCGGGAACCGGGACCGGCAAAACCTACGCCTACCTGGCCCCGGCGCTGCGCTCGGGGAAGAAAGTGATTATCTCCACCGGTTCAAAAGCGCTGCAGGATCAACTTTACGCGCGCGATCTGCCCACCGTGGCGCAGGCGCTGGGCTACCGCGGTAAGCTGGCGCTATTGAAAGGGCGCTCCAACTACTTATGTCTTGAACGCCTGGAGCAGCAGGCGCTGGCCGGCGGCGACCTGCCGGTGCAAACCCTGAGCGATGTGATCCTGTTGCGTAGCTGGTCTAATGAAACCGTTGACGGCGATATCAGCGCCTGCGCCAGCGTGGCGGAAGATGCCGCGGTCTGGCCGCTGGTGACCAGCACTAACGATAACTGCCTGGGGGCCGACTGTCCGCTGTATAAAGATTGTTTTGTCGTGAAAGCGCGCAAAAAAGCTCTGGACGCCGATGTGGTGGTGGTCAACCATCATCTGTTTCTGGCCGATATGGTGGTTAAAGAGAGCGGGTTTGCCGAGCTGATCCCCGACGCCGACGTGCTGATCTTTGATGAAGCGCATCAGGTGCCGGATATTGCCAGCCAGTATTTCGGTCAGTCGCTCTCCAGCCGCCAGTTGCTGGACCTGGCGAAAGATATCACCATCGCTTACCGTACCGAGCTGAAAGATACTCAACAGTTGCAAAAATGCGCCGACCGGCTTAGCCAGAGCACCCAGGATTTTCGCCTGCAACTCGGGGAGCCGGGATTTCGCGGCAATCTGCGCGATTTGCTCGCCGACGCGGCGATTCAGCGAGCGTTGCTGCTGCTGGATGATGCGCTGGAGCTGTGTTATGACGTGGCGAAATTGTCGCTGGGGCGTTCGGCGCTGCTCGACGCCGCCTTTGAACGCGCCACGCTGTATCGGGCGCGCCTGAAACGGCTTAAAGAGACCAGCCAGCCGGGCTACAGCTACTGGTATGAATGTACCTCGCGCCATTTTACGCTGGCTCTGACTCCGCTGACGGTGGCCGAGAAGTTTCAGGAAGTGATCGCCCGCAAGCCGGGAAGCTGGATTTTCACCTCGGCGACCCTGTCGGTGAACGACCGTCTCAGCCACTTTACCGATCGTCTGGGGATCGGCGCTGCGCAGACTCTGCTGTTGCCCAGTCCATTCGACTACGCCCGCCAGGCGCTGCTGTGCGTGCCGCGCAATCTGCCGTCGCCCAACCAGCCCGGCGGCGCGCGGCAACTGGCGAGAATGCTGCGTCCGATGATTGAATCCAACAATGGTCGCTGCTTTATGCTGTGTACCTCTCACGCTATGATGCGCGACCTGGCGGCGGAATTCCGCGCCACCATGACGCTGCCGGTACTGTTACAGGGGGAGACCGGTAAAGGCCAGCTTCTGAAACAGTTTGTCAGCGCCGGCAATGCGTTGCTGGTGGCGACCAGTAGCTTCTGGGAAGGGGTCGATGTGCGTGGCGATACGCTGTCGCTGGTGATTATCGACAAACTGCCATTCACCTCGCCGGACGATCCGCTGCTCAAGGCGCGCATGGAAGACTGCCGCCTGCGCGGCGGCGATCCTTTTGATGAGGTGCAACTTCCCGAAGCGGTCATCGCCCTCAAACAGGGGGTGGGGCGGTTAATTCGCGACGTGGACGATCGCGGGGTGCTGGTTATTTGCGATAACCGGCTGGTGATGCGGCCTTATGGCGCGGTGTTTCTTAACAGTCTGCCCGCGGCGCCGCGCACCCGGGATATTAAACGCGCAGTCGCTTTTTTGATGCAGGCGCCGGCGCAGTAATTCGCGCCGGGTTATGGTATGATGCGCGCCGATGTAAATACCCACCGAGGTTGTTAAACCCCATGCAGATCCTTGCTATCGACACCGCCACCGAGGCCTGTTCCGTTGCACTGTGGCTCAACGGCACCACCCTCAGCCATTTTGAACTCTGCCCGCGGGAACATACCCGGCGTATCCTGCCGATGGTGCGGGATATTCTGAACCAGGGCGATATTTCTTTGTCTCAGCTAAGCGCGCTGGCGTTTGGTCGCGGGCCGGGTAGTTTTACCGGCGTACGCATCGGCATCGGTATTGCCCAGGGTCTGGCGCTGGGGGCTGAACTGCCGATGATTGGCGTGTCGACGCTGGCCACAATGGCGCAGGGCGCCTGGCGTAAAACCGGCGCCACGCGGGTGCTGGCGGCTATTGACGCCCGCATGGGCGAAGTGTACTGGGCCGAATACCAGCGTGATGAGCAGGGCGTCTGGTACGGCGAAGAGAGCGAAGCGGTGCTAAAGCCCGAAGCGGTTAGCGCCCGGCTGCGGCAACTCAGCGGCAGTTGGGTTACAGTAGGAACAGGCTGGCAGGCATGGCCGGAGATGGCGGCTGGTTGCGGCCTTGATATTCAGGACGGGCAAATATTACTACCCGCCGCGGAAGATATGCTGCCGCTGGCCTGCGTTAAGCTGGCGCGTCAGGAAACCGTGGCGGTGGAAAAGGCGGAACCGGTCTACCTGCGTAATGAAGTTGCATGGAAGAAGCTCCCCGGTAAAGAATAGTCGATCCGCGGCATTAGCCGGGCGGGTCAGGAGGCGGAAATGGCGAATAGCGTGATGATAAAATCCCGGTGGTTCCTTGCGGCGCTGGCGGCACTGACCCTGAGCGGCTGCGTCAGCGTGCCGGACGCGGTAAAGGGCAACAGTCCCACCCCGCAACAGGATCTGGCGCGGGTGATGAATGCTCCGCAGTTGTATGTCGGCCAGGAGGCGCGTTTTGGCGGGCGGGTGGTGGCTATGCACAATCAGCAGGGTAAGACCCGGCTGGAAATCGCCACCGTTCCTCTTGACGCCGGCGCCCGGCCAATCCTCGGCGAACCGTCCCGGGGGCGGATCTATGCCGAGGTGAATGGCTTCCTTGACCCGGTTGATTTTAATAATCAACTGGTTACCGTGGTGGGGCCGATCACCGGCGCGGTGGACGGTAAAGTCGGCAATACGCCGTATAAATTTATGGTGATGCGCGCCGACGGGTATAAACGCTGGCGCGTGGTGCAGCAGGTGGTGATGCCGCCGCAGCCTATCGATCCCTGGATGTGGCATGGGCCACGCCCCTGGGGCTGGGGATATGGCGGCTGGGGTTGGTATAACCCGGGACCGGCGCAGGTACAGAGCGTGGTCACCGAATAATGCCTTAATGCGGGCCTCGATGTGACTCAATAAATAAACAGCGGCTGGTCCGCTGTTTATTTATTTGCAGGACGAAATAAAAAATAATTAGTGACGTGCATCTCAACCTTCAAACAGGCCAATTAATAAACTGGTACGCTGAGTTAAAATAATGTTAACAACATGTGTATTGTTTGGGGCCGCGATGACGACGATAAATCAGTTCAGAGGTGATTCTTTGAAGAAGGTATGGCTTAACCGCTATCCAGCCGATGTTCCGGCCGAAATTAACCCCAATCGATACCCTTCCCTGGTGGCGCTGTTTGAGCAGGCTGTCAGCCGCTTTGCAGACCGGCCGGCGTTCATGAACATGGGGGAAGTGATGACCTACCGTAAGCTGGAAGAACGCAGCCGTGCGTTTGCCGCTTATCTTCAGGAAGGTCTGGGGCTGAAAAAGGGGGACCGGGTAGCGCTGATGATGCCAAACCTGCTGCAGTACCCCGTAGCGCTGTTTGGTATTGTACGCGCCGGGATGATCGTGGTGAATGTCAACCCGCTGTATACGCCCCGCGAGCTGGAACACCAGCTTAATGACAGCGGCGCCAGCGCCATTGTCATTGTGTCGAACTTCGCCCACACCCTGGAAAAGGTGGTGGATAAAACCCAGGTGCGCCACGTTATTCTTACCCGCATGGGGGATCAGCTTTCAACGGCAAAAGGGACGCTGGTCAATTTTGTGGTCAAATATATTAAGCGCCTGGTGCCGAAATACCATCTGCCGGACGCCATCTCGTTTCGTCGTGCGCTCCATCAGGGCTACCGGCTGCAGTACATTCGCCCGGAACTGATCGGCGACGATATTGCTTTTCTGCAATATACCGGCGGCACTACCGGAGTCGCGAAGGGGGCGATGCTGACCCACCGCAATATGCTGGCGAACCTCGAGCAGGTGAAGGGGACCTACGGCCCGTTGCTCCATGAGGGCAAAGAGCTGATTGTGACCGCGCTGCCGCTGTACCATATTTTTGCCCTGACCATGAACTGCCTGTTGTTTATTGAGCTGGGCGGCCAGAACCTGTTGATCACCAACCCGCGGGACATTCCGGGTCTGGTGAAAGAGCTGGCGAAATACCGCTTTACGGCGATGACCGGGGTTAACACGCTATTCAATGCGCTACTCAACAATAAAGAGTTCCAGCAACTGGATTTCTCCAGTCTGCACCTGTCTGCCGGCGGCGGGATGCCGGTGCAGCAGGTGGTGGCGGAGCGCTGGGAAAAATTGACCGGCCAGTTTCTGCTCGAAGGCTACGGCCTGACGGAGTGCGCGCCGCTGGTGAGCGTCAATCCCCACGATATTGATCATCATACCGGCAGTATCGGGCTGCCGGTGCCATCGACAGAAGTGCGGCTGGTGGATGAGGACAATCGCGAAGTGGCTCCGGGCGAACCCGGGGAGCTGTGCGTCAGAGGACCGCAGGTGATGCTCGGTTACTGGCAGCGCCCGGACGCCACCGATGAAATCATTAAAGACGGCTGGCTATATACCGGTGATATTGCGGTGATGGATGAGCAGGGGTTTATGCGCATTGTCGATCGCAAGAAGGATATGATTCTTGTCTCCGGCTTCAACGTCTACCCTAACGAAATCGAAGATGTGGTGATGAAGCACAGTGGCGTTCAGGAAGTGGCGGCGGTTGGCGTACCGGCAGGCGCCAGCGGCGAGACAGTGAAGATTTTTGTAGTTCGTAAAGATGCGGCGCTCACCGAAGAGGCGCTGATTACCTTCTGCCGCCGCCATCTCACCGGTTACAAAGTGCCGAAACTGGTGGAGTTTCGCGATGAGCTGCCGAAATCGAATGTAGGGAAAATTTTACGGCGAGAACTGCGTGACGAAGCGACCGCGACAGGTAACAATACCCCCTGAGATTTTATGCCGTCGCCTCTGCGCCGGCTTTGTCGTATCCAGGCGAAAATCAACATATTGATTTTGCTGTTTATTTTATGACTGCTCAGGCCGGTTTGTTCGCGGCCGACGTTTGTCATTAGCCTTGTGCCGGCCCTGCCGGCATTTTTTGGCCTGAACCAGAGAGAACCGATATTGAACTATCAGATGATCACTTCCGATGCCGCGCTGGCGGAGGTCTGCCAGGCAGCCCGCCAGTATACTTCCGTGGCGCTGGACACCGAATTCGTGCGTACCCGAACTTATTACCCGCAGTTGGGGTTGATACAGCTGTTTGACGGTGAGCGGCTGTCGCTGATTGATCCCCTGACCATCAGCGACTGGACCCCGTTTCAGGCTCTGCTCAGCGATAGCGCGGTAACCAAATTGCTGCACGCCGGCAGCGAGGATCTGGAAGTGTTCTGGAACAGCTTTGGCATCATGCCGGAGCCGCTGATTGACACTCAGGTGCTGGCGGCATTCTGTGGTAAGGCGCTGTCCTGCGGGTTTGCCGCCCTGGTCGAAGAGATCTGCGGCGTGGCGCTGGATAAAAGCGAATCCCGTACCGACTGGCTGGCCCGTCCTCTGACAGAAAAGCAGTGTCGTTATGCGGCGGCGGACGTCTGGTATTTATTACCCATTGCCAGGAAGTTGCTGGAGGACACTGCCAGCAGCGGATGGATGGCCGCAGCTGAAGATGAGTGCCGGTTAATGATCGCCCGCCGCAAAGACATTCTCGATCCTCAGGAGGCGTGGCGGGAGATTGGCAATGCGTGGCAGTTGCGCTCCCGCCAGCTCGCCTGCCTGCAACTGCTGGCATCCTGGCGTTTACGTAAAGCGCGGGAGCGGGATCTGGCGGTAAATTTTGTGGTGCGTGAAGAGCATCTCTGGCAAGTGGCGCGCTATATGCCGGGGTCGCTCGGCGAACTGGACAGCCTGGGGCTTTCCGGCAGCGAGATTCGTTTCCACGGTAAAACGCTGCTCGCGATGGTGGCGCAGGCGCAGGCATTGCCGGAAGAGGCACTGCCGGCGCCATTAGCCAATCTGGTGGATATGCCGGGGTATCGCCAGGCATTTAAAGCCATCAAGGCGCTGGTGCAGGAGGTTGCTCAGCAGCAAGGGGTAAGCGCTGAATTACTCGCGTCGCGCCGGCAAATTAATCAATTACTCAACTGGCACTGGGAAATTAAACCGCAAAGCTTACCGCCGGAGTTAATAAGTGGCTGGCGTAATGAGTTGTTAGGTGAGTCATTGAAAGCGCTGGTTAAGGAATATTAAAACCTGATAACACTGTAAATAAATACAGGAAAAGTATTTATTAATCTCTTCCTGGCAATAATATATAAGAAAGTTCCCGCTATTGCGGCGCAGTTAATAAACACTCCCCCGGGTATATCCGGGGGAATGATAAGGCCGTTATTTAGATTCTTCGGCTTCCGGCAGGGTGACGTTAAGTTCCAGAACTGAGATATCGTCACCTTTTTGATCCAACTGGACGGTTACCATTTCCGGATCAATCTGTACGTATTTACAGATCACTTCCAGAATGTCGCGCTTTAATTGCGGCAGATAATGGGGTTCCGTATCGCTACGGCGGCGTTCCGCGACAATAATCTGCAGACGTTCTTTGGCGATGTTGGCGGTGGTCTTTTTTCGCGACAGAAAAAAGTCAAGTAATGCCATAACTTATCCTCCGAACAGGCGTTTGAGGAAACCTTTCTTCTCTTCTTCTACGAAGCGGAAAGGACGTTCTTCTCCCAGCAGACGATCCACCATATCGGCATAGGCTTTACCCGCATCGGACGTGTCGTCGAGAATCACCGGTTCACCCTGGTTGGAGGCGCGCAGCACCGACTGATCTTCCGGGATCACGCCAACCAGCGGAATACGCAGGATCTCCAGCACATCTTCCATACTCAGCATGTCGCCGCGGCTGACGCGCCCCGGGTTATAGCGGGTCAGCAGCAGGTGCTCTTTGATCGGCGCTTCGCTGTTTTCCGCCCGGCGCGATTTTGACGACAGGATACCGAGAATGCGATCTGAGTCGCGAACCGAAGAGACTTCCGGGTTGGTGGTGATCACCGCTTCATCGGCGAAATAGAGCGCCATCAGCGCCCCGGTTTCAATTCCCGCCGGCGAGTCGCAGACGATGAATTCAAAATCCATTTCTTTCAGGGTGTCGAGCACTTTCTCAACCCCTTCGCGGGTCAGCGCATCTTTATCGCGGGTCTGGGAAGCGGGCAGAATGTAGAGGTTTTCAGTGCGCTTGTCCTTGATCAGCGCCTGATTCAGGGTGGCGTCGCCCTGAATGACGTTAACAAAATCGTATACGACACGGCGTTCACAACCCATAATCAGGTCAAGGTTACGCAGGCCGATATCAAAATCGATAACGACAGTTTTCTTTCCCTTCTGGGCCAACCCCGTCGCGATGGCCGCGCTGGACGTGGTCTTACCTACGCCCCCTTTACCTGATGTAACAACAATAATGCGTGCCATAAAGGAATTCCTTGTTAAAAGGGCCTGTTAATATAAAGGTTCAATTGCCAAAGCGCCGCCGGCGAGACGCAGGCGGGAGGCTTTGCCAGTAAATTCGGCCGGGATTTGATCGCTCAGCCAGTATTCCCCGGCGATAGAAACCAGTTCCGCCGCCAGGTGAGTACAGAAAATTTGCGCGTCCCGATCGCCGCTGGCGCCAGCCAGCGC
This sequence comes from Entomohabitans teleogrylli, assembly GCF_001484765.1. Classification (GTDB taxonomy): domain Bacteria; phylum Pseudomonadota; class Gammaproteobacteria; order Enterobacterales; family Enterobacteriaceae; genus Entomohabitans; species Entomohabitans teleogrylli. The sequence continues at coordinate 83,396 of NZ_LLXO01000014.1, forward strand.
GCGACCACGCATCATACCGTAGACATGAATATTGCCGTCGGCAATCAGCTCTGCGCCTGCGCTGACGCTGCTGGTGACGATTAAATCGCAGCCCGGCGCCCAGACCCGCTGGCCGGAACGGACCGGGGTATCGATTAAGCGCGTTTTTACCACCGGCGCCGCGACGGGCTCAATGACTGGCTCCGGCGCTTTAGCGCGCGGCGCGCGGACGCTTTTTTCCTTGCCTTCAGTGAGTAAGGGTATACCTTCTGCGTCAATCTGCTGCTTGAGAGCGGCATCTTTACACCCGCTGACGCCAATCACCCGCAGACCGGTCGCGCTAATCGCCTGATACAGACCGTGCCAGTCCACGGGGCCTGCGAGGGCGGCGATGTTGACGACGACGGGGGCATGTTTCAGGAAAGTCGGAGCCTGGGCGATTTTATCTTCGAGCGCCTGGCGGATAACCTCAGGTTGTGCGTGGTGTAAATGAACCACGGATAAGGTGAAGCTGCTGCCTTTTAGCTCAATGGGCGTGTTTGACATCCTGGCCTTACTCAATACTGTTTTATCCCGAAATAACGGGAACATATTCTGAAGTATAGAAGGCATGTTATAGTCCCTGTTATATTCAGGCAAGTAACCATCCCGTGAATTTAGAGTAAAAACATGCTTTGTGTGATCTATCGGAGTGCTAAACGCGACCAGACCTATCTCTATGTCGAAAAAAAAGACGATTTTTCCCGGGTACCGGAAGAATTGTTGAAAAGTTTCGGCGAGCCGAAACTGGCAATGATATTACGGCTCGACGGCAGTAAAAAACTGGCGAATGCCGACTGGCAAAATGTGAAACAGGCCCTTATTGATCAGGGGTATTATCTGCAACTACCTCCGCCGCCGGAAAGTTTACTCAAAATGCATCTTGATACCGCCATTAAAAAATAAGATTTTCTCTCCGGCGGCGATGCTGTTTTGCTGCCGGAATAACAATTTCCTGCGCAGATATTCTGAATAATCCCCCTGGCATCCAGCCCGTTGTCGCTATAGGTAACGATATCATTGACATTCTCTGCGCCAGGCGCGGATAGTAGCGGCAACTTATTACCGACGACGACACAGGGGAACGTTATGTATCAGCATCGCAACTGGCAGGGCGCTTTACTGGATTACCCGGTAAATAAAGTGGTGTGCGTGGGCAGTAATTATGCCAACCATATCAAAGAGATGGGCAGTGCGACGCCGGATGAGCCGGTACTGTTTATAAAACCGGAAAGCGCGCTGTGCGATATCCATCAGCCGCTGGCGCTGCCCCAGGGGCTGGGCGAAGTGCATCATGAGGTGGAGCTGGCGGTGCTGATTGGCGCGACTCTCAGGCAGGCGACGGAAGAGCATGTCACTAAAGCCATTGCTGGTTACGGCGTGGCTATCGATCTTACGCTGCGCGATGTGCAGGCCCAGTTGAAAAAGGCTGGACGCCCGTGGGAAAAAGCCAAGGGTTTTGATAACGCCTGCCCGATTTCAGGATTTATCCCGGTTGCTGAATTTACCAGCGATCCCCAGCATACCGCGTTGTCGCTGAAGGTTAATGGCGAATCGCGCCAGAACGGTAATACTCAGGATATGCTGCATAAGATTGTGCCGCTAATAGCCTATATGAGCCGCTTTTTTACCCTGCGCGCCGGGGACGTGGTGCTGACCGGTACGCCGGAAGGCGTCGGCCCGCTGGTTAGCGGCGATGAGATTGAAGTGGCGATAAACGGCCAGGCGTTGACTACGCGCGTGCTGTAATCGCCGGGGCGCCCGGGGGAGATTCCGGGCGCTGGTGCTTGCATCCTGGTGCCGGAGCGTATATAAGGTGCGGCTGACTTTTTGACTGATGATGCTTATGACCGAACGCCCGTTCTGGCAGCAAAAAAAAACTGGATGAGATGAGCGACGCCGAATGGGAATCGCTGTGTGATGGCTGCGGCCAGTGCTGCCTGCATAAACTGATGGATGAAGACAGCGATGAAATCTATTTCACCAATGTCGCCTGCCGCCAGTTGAATATCAAAACCTGCCAGTGCCGGAACTATAGCCGGCGTTTCGAATATGAGCCGGACTGCATCAAGCTCACCCGGGAAAATCTGCCCACTTTTGAGTGGCTGCCGCATACCTGCGCCTACCGCCTGCTGGCTGAAGGCAAAGACCTGCCGGCCTGGCATCCGCTGGTCAGCGGTTCCAAAGCGGCGATGCACGCCGAGCGGATTTCCGTGCGCCATATTGCCGTGCGGGAATCTGAGGTGCGCGACTGGCAGGATCATATCCTCAATAAACCCGACTGGGCCGACTGACTGTGCAATGGCACGGATAAGGATACCCGGTCATTCCTGATGCGTGATCAACACACCGGGTCGATCAGGGGTCATATTATTGATTTTTAGTTACAACATACTAATAAAGAATACCACCAATCCTACATGAGGCTCCGTGCCACAACCAGTATCGCAGAAGAAAACAGCCCTCCGGCTGGAGGGCTGAGAGGAATTAGCGGCCGAACAGATCCCGGCGCTTCGGTTTGAATGGCTGGGCGATAAGCACCAGCAGCGCGACAATCATATAGGCGGCAAAAATGCCTACCAGCCATTGCGGCATTTCCAGTGACAGGAACTCCCACTGGCGGGTTGAGCAGTCGCCAGAGGCGACAAATACCTGCGGCAGCCATTTATCAAGGGGCAGCCAGCCCGGGAAGCGCACCGCGAAATCACAGGTCAGAAACGGCGAGGGATGCAACTGCATCATTGTATGCTGCCAGGAAAGCTCGAGACCTCTCCAGGCACTGTAAATCCAGATAGCCAGCGCCACATAGCGTAGCGGCGTTTTCGGCGCAATAGCGCCAACCAGTCCAGCGCCCATAATGCCAAACAGCGCGCAGCGCTCATAGATACACAGCACGCACGGTTGCAGCAACATCACATGCTGGAACCAGAGCGCAACCAGCTCAAGGACAAACGCAGTGAGCGCCATTAATAACCAGGCCCCGCGCCCGCGTGAGCATTGATTGAGATAACGCAACATAATAAATTCCCTGGAACTTGCGATAAGAGGGCAGTGTAAACGAATTGCGTTATTGTGCCACTAGTGCCCGTAAAAATAAGCTTATATTTACATGCTTATCGGACTATACAGGGGCCGTAGCCCCTGTGGGATTAGTGGCCGATGGCCTGCGGAGGCGGGGTGGTGACCCAGCCGTGTAGCAACATCCAGTCGGTAGCGGGAATCAGCAGATACTCCACGCACAGCAGGCCGACCAGCGTCATGACGATAGCATAGGGCAGCGCCATCACCACCATGCGGCCATACGAGAGCCGAATTAATGGCGCCAGCGCGGAGGTGAGCAGGAACAGAAATGCCGCCTGGCCGTTTGGCGTCGCCACCGACGGCAGGTTGGTGCCGGTATTGATGGCTACCGCCAGCAATTCAAACTGTTTCAGATCAACAATTCCCTGTTCAAACGCGCTGCGGGCTTCGTTGATATAGACGGTGCCGACGAACACATTATCTGAGATGGACGAGAGCAGGCCGTTAAACAGATAGAACAGCGACAGTTGGGCATGGGGCGACGCCTGAAGAACGTACTGAATGATCGGCGCAAACAATTTCTGGTCGATAATCACCGCCACCACCGCGAAGAACACCGTCAACAGGGCGGTAAATGGCAGAGCTTCGGTAAAGGCTTTACCGATGGCATGTTCGTCGGTCACGCCGCTCAGCGAAGTGGCGAAAATGATCACCGTCAGGCCAATCAGCCCCACTTCGGCGAGGTGCAGCGCCAGCGCCACCACCAGCCAGACGCCGATAATCGCCTGAGCGACCAGGCGCACTTTATCCTGGCGGGTGCGTTTTTTACTGGCCTGCTTGTCATAGTGACGCAGAATAGCGCGCACCCGCATCGGTAGCTGGGCGCCGTAACCAAACAACGCCGTGCGTTCCAGCAGCCAGCATACTATCAAACCGCAAATGAGCACCGGCAAACTCACCGGCAACATACGCAGGAAAAAGTCGCCAAACTGCCAGCCGGCGGATTTTGCGATAATCAGATTCTGGGGTTCGCCGACCATAGTCATCGCGCCGCCGAGGGCGGTGCCGACCCCGGCATGCATCATCAGGCTGCGCAGAAACGAGCGAAACTGATCGAGCACCAGGCGGCGGTTAGTGCTGATATTGCTGTCATCCTGCATATCGTCATCCGCTTTGTGGTGCGAGGCGACTTTGTGATAGATACCATAGAAGCCCAGCGCCACGCTGATAATGACCGCCACCACGGTCAGCGCATCAAGAAAGGCGGACAGGAAAGCGGAGGCGGCGCAAAACGCCAGCGACAGCGCCGTTTTGGAGCGAATCCCCAGCAGCAGTTTGGTGAAGATAAGCAGCAATAGCTGTTTCATGAAGTAGATCCCGGCCACCATAAAGATAAGCAGCAGCAGGACTTCCAGATTGGCGGCTATCTCCTGGCGCACGTGGTCCGGGGTCGTCATGCCGATGACTACCGCCTCGATAGCCAGCAGCCCGCCAGGCAACAGCGGGTAACACTTCAACGCCATCGCCAGGGTGAAAATAAATTCTGCGACCAGCAGCCAGCCAGCGACAAAAGGGCTGACCAGGAAGAAAACCAGTGGGTTGACCACTAAAAAAATAATAAGGGTAAGTTTATACCAGTCGGGGGACTGGCCCAGAAAATTGCGGTAGATCGCTCGCCCTGTCGATATTTCCATCGTCTATAGGTTTTCCTTGTGTTTTTTTGTTAATTTTTCTGAGAATACCTTCCGCGTACCAACGTGACAAGCCAGGAAAACCGAGGGTTCGACCGTGATTTTATAAAAATGAAACCGCGATCCACATTTGCACTCCGGTTCATGCTATCTGACCGCATCCGCGTCTGGTATGATGAGTGAATTTTTCAGTGTAACGGAAATCACTCTATGGTCATTAAAGCGCAAAGCCCGGCGGGTTTCGCGGAAGAGTATATTATTGAAAGTATCTGGAATAGCCGTTTTCCCCCCGGGTCGATACTGCCCGCGGAGCGAGAACTCTCCGAGTTGATTGGCGTTACGCGCACCACGCTGCGCGAAGTGTTGCAGCGTCTGGCCAGAGACGGATGGCTGACCATACAGCACGGTAAGCCGACCAGGGTGAATAATTTTTGGGAAACCTCCGGGCTCAATATCCTGGAAACCCTGGCGCGACTGGATCATGACAGCGTTCCCCAGCTCATTGATAACCTGCTGTCGGTGCGCACCAATATTGCCACTATCTTTATTCGTACCGCTATTCGCCAGCATCCTGAGCAGGCGCAGCAGGTACTGGCGATGTCCGGCGCGGTGGAAGATCACGCGGATGCGTTTGCCGAGCTGGATTACAACATTTTCCGCGGCCTGGCTTTCGCCTCCGGCAACCCGATCTACGGGTTAATCCTCAATGGCATGAAAGGGTTATATACCCGGATTGGCCGCAACTATTTTTCCAATCCGCAGGCGCGCAGCCTGGCGCTGGGCTTCTACCATAAACTGGCGGATCTGTGCCGGGAAGGTTTGCACGAACAGGTTTACGAAGTGGTGCGTAACTATGGACGTGAAAGCGGCGATATCTGGCACCGGATGCAAAAATCCATGCCGGGAGAGATGGCGCTGCACAGCCGCTGAGGCAAAGGGTTGAGCCTTACTGAAAAGACAAGGGCCAGAAGCGGCGACGCCTCTGGTCCTTGTGGTTAGGATACTTACAGATTGTTGAGACGCTGTGGGCAGCGTTCCAGCAACTCTACGCTCCCGTCTTCATTTTGCTGTTCAAGGATGATGTCAAACCCCCACAGGCGATGAATGTGTTTCAAGACCTCGCGGCGTCCTTTATCCAGAGGCGCCCGGTTATGGGGGATGTAGCGCAGGGTCAGGGAACGATCGCCGCGCAGATCGACATTCCATACCTGAATATTGGGCTCCAGATTACTCAGGTTATATTGCGCGGAAAGCTGATTACGGATTTCCCGATACCCTTCCTCATTGTGGATGGCGGAGATCTCCAGGTAGTTATTGCGATCGTCATCCAGCACGGTAAACAGCCGGAAATCGCGCATCAGCTTCGGCGACAGAAACTGGCTGATAAAGCTTTCATCTTTAAAATCGCGCATCGCAAAGTGCAGCGTTTCCAGCCAGTCTTTACCGGCAATATCCGGGAACCAGAAACGGTCTTCTTCACTCGGGGACTGGCAGATGCGCTTGATGTCCTGGAACATGGCGAACCCCAGCGCATAGGGGTTTATGCCGCTATACCAGGGGCTGTTATACGGCGGCTGGTAGACCACGTTGGTATGGCTGTGGAGAAACTCCAGCATAAACCGCTCGGTCACTTTGCCTTCATCATACAGGTGGTTAAGGATGGTGTAGTGCCAGAAAGTCGCCCAGCCCTCGTTCATGACCTGGGTCTGTTTCTGCGGGTAAAAATACTGGCTGACCTTACGCACGATACGCAGTATTTCGCGCTGCCATGGCTCCAGCAGCGGGGCATTCTTCTCCATAAAGTAGAGTAAATTCTCCTGTGGCTCGGAGGGGAAGCGGTGGCTGGTCTCGACCGATTTCTCCTCCTCGCGGCGCGGCAGCGTACGCCACAGCATATTCACCTGGCTTTGCAGATACTCTTCGCGGCTTTTCTGGCGCGCTTTCTCCTCCTGCAGAGAAATTTTCTGCGGGCGTTTGTAGCGATCGACGCCATAGTTCATCAGGGCATGGCAGGAGTCGAGCAGTTTTTCGACCTCATCCACGCCATAGCGCTCTTCGCATTTGGTGATGTAATTACGGGCAAAGATCAGGTAATCGATAATCGAACCGGCATCTGTCCAACTGCGGAACAGATAATTATTTTTGAAGAACGAGTTATGGCCGTAGCAGGCATGAGCCATCACCAGCGCCTGCATGGTGATGGTATTTTCTTCCATCAGATAGGCGATACAGGGGTTGGAGTTAATGACAATTTCATAAGCCAGTCCCTGCTGACCGTGCTTATACAGACGTTCGGTTTCGATAAATTTTTTACCGAACGACCAGTGAGGGTAATTGATAGGCATCCCGATGCTGGAGTAAGCGTCCATCATCTGCTCTGAGGTAATCACTTCGATCTGGTGCGGGTAGGTATCCAGCCGGTAGAGCTTCGCAACCCTGTCGATTTCCGCCAGGTAGGTTTCCAGCAATTCGAACGTCCAGTCTGGTCCATCGCTCAGACGTTTAGCATCCCTGATAGGTGAATCAGTCACAGTAGCCATTAGCGCGCCCTCATTGTCGGTGGCCTTCTCTGGATGGAAAGCCTCATTTCAAGCATAGAACACGGCGTCAGGATAAGTCTGTCGGCGGCTATCTTTTTCACGCGATTTCGCTGGGCGGAATCGCGATGAACCGCCGTATCACTGAAATTTTATTCTGTCATAAACAGGCGTGCAGCAGGAGATGCTGATTCGCCGCTTTCCTTGCCGGTCGCGCCAACTGTGAGGGTAGTCACCATAAATAAGTCGTATGTTGAATAATATTTTATTTCAGGTTATCAGTATGTAATCAGATGATTATTCTTTTGGATAACTGGAGCGCAAAAATGCGAGTGGTGGTTCTGGGGAGTGGTGTGGTTGGCGTCGCGAGCGCCTGGTATTTACAGCAGGCGGGCCATGAAGTGACGGTTATCGACCGGGAGTCAGGCCCGGCGCAGGAGACCAGCGCCGGGAACGCCGGGCAGATCTCTCCGGGGTATGCCGCGCCCTGGGCGGCGCCGGGGATCCCATTGAAAGCCATAAAGTGGATGTTCCAGCGCCATGCGCCGCTGGCGATCCGCCTCGACGGCAGCGCTTTTCAACTGAAGTGGATGTGGCAAATGCTGCGCAACTGCGACAGCCGTCACTATGCGGAAAATAAAGCGCGCATGGTACGGCTGGCGGAATACAGTCGTGATTGCCTGAAAGTTCTGCGCGATAGCACCGGTATTCATTATGAAGGCCGCCAGGGCGGTACCCTGCAACTGTTTCGCACCGCTCAGCAGTTTGACAACGCCGCCCGGGATATCGCGGTACTGAAAGATGCCGGAGTGCCTTATGAACTGCTGGAAGCGGGGCAGTTATACCGGGCAGAGCCCGCGCTGGCGGAGGTAGCCGATAAGTTGACTGGCGGTCTGCGCTTGCCGGGAGACGAAACCGGCGACTGCCAGTTGTTTACGCGCAACTTGAGTGATATGGCGCAGCGCGCCGGGGTGAGGTTTCGCTTCAATACCCGGGTGGATGAGCTGGTGCGTGAGGGGCAGCATATTCGCGCGGTGCGCTGCGGCGATGAGACGATTAACGCGGAGGCTTTCGTGGTGGCCTTCGGCGCCTGGTCCACGGCGCTGCTCAGAGATATTGTTGATATTCCGGTTTACCCGCTGAAGGGATATTCCCTGACGATCCCGATTGCCGATGAAAGCGCGGCGCCGCTGTCCACGGTGCTGGATGAGACTTATAAAATCGCCATTACCCGCTTTGATCAACGCATCCGGGTCGGCGGGATGGCGGAGATTGTCGGCTTTAATCAGGAACTGGTGCCGCGACGCCGGGAGACGCTGGAGATGGTGGTGCGCGATCTGTATCCGCGCGGCGGGCATATTGAACAGGCGACCTTCTGGAGCGGCCTGCGGCCAATGACCCCGGACGGTACGCCGATCGTCGGGCGCACGCCGCTGAAAAACCTGTGGCTGAACACCGGCCACGGTACGCTGGGCTGGACGATGGCCTGTGGTTCCGGCCAGTTGCTGAGCGATTTAATCTCCGGGAAAGCGCCGGCGATCCCTTTTGAGGATCTGGCGGTTTCCCGCTACCTGAGCGGGCATTCGTCCTCTACCTCGTCGCGCCTGCACGGCGCTCATGGTTAACCGGGAGGAACAGCAATGGGGCGTCCTCTGGTGGCCAGCATAGGCAGTGCAGCGTTAAAAAACAATTTACAGGTAGCCCGCCGCGCGGCGCCGGGGGCGCGCATCTGGTCGGTGATCAAAGCCAATGCCTATGGTCATCGTATTGACCATGTCTGGCCGGCGCTCAGGGAGAGCGACGGTTTCGCGATGCTCAATACTGAGGAGGCGATTGGCCTGCGCGAGCAGGGATGGAAAGGGCCGATTCTGATGCTGGAAGGCTTTTTCCATGCCGACGAACTACCGGTTTTTGACCGTTATCGCCTGACCTGCGTGCTGCATAGCAACTGGCAGGTTAAAGCGCTGGCTGACGCCCGGCTGGGCGCGCCGCTGGATATCTACCTGAAAATCAACAGCGGTATGAACCGGCTGGGGCTGGCGCCGGAGCGGGTGAATAACGTCTGGCAACAACTGCGCGGGCTGCGTAACGTTGGGGAGATTACCCTGATGAGCCACTTTGCCTGCGCTGAAAAGCTGGATGGCGCGAACGAGGCGCTGGCGCGTTTTGAGCTGGCGGTGGAAGGGATCGTCGCGCCGCGGTCGCTGGCCAATTCGGCGGCGGTTCTCTGGCAGCCGCAAACCCACTACGACTGGGTACGCCCGGGGATCCTGTTGTACGGCGCCTCCCCGAGCGGCCAGTGGCGGGATGTCGCCACCAGCGGACTGCGCCCGGTGATGACCCTCAGCAGTGAGATTATCGCCGTTCAGACGCTGCGTGCCGGCGATGCGGTGGGCTATGGCGCTCGCTACCGGGCGCGGGCCGGGCAGCGGATTGGTATTGTCGCCGCCGGCTATGCCGATGGCTATCCGCGGGTGGCGCCGGACGGCACTCCGGTACGGGTAGACGGCGTGATGACCGGGACTGTGGGGATGGTGTCGATGGATATGCTGGCGGTGGATTTAACGCCATGTCCACAGGCGGGTATTGGCAGCCATGTGGAACTGTGGGGGGAACATGTGCGGGTTGACGATGTGGCAGCGGCCTGCGGCACTATCGGCTATGAATTATTGTCCGCAGTGGCGCCGCGCGTGGCGTTTGTGACGGTGTAACATCACCGCTGCGCCAGTATGGCCGGGCTTGCCCGGCCTGCTTTTAACTCTCTTCTTCTTCGGCGACCCGGACGCCAATCTTGCGGATCTGGTTGTCGTCTTTTTCCGCGACGGTCCAGATCATCCCGGCATATTCCACCTGATCGCCGACCACCGGCGCGCCGCCCAGATGACTGGCGACCATTTCGCCAAGCGTTTCAGGCATGGCGGCTTCCGGTTCTAACTCAAGACCGTAAATTACCGCAATATCGCTCAGGCGGGCGCTGGCCTCGAGAATAAAGTCCCCGAAGAAACGCTGGTCGAGTGAGACCTGCGGCGCCTGGCTGAACAGTTTGCCAAGTACCGGCAGATCGCGCTCCCGGCCGATAACGCAGATAATGTCGCCTTCCCGCAGCCGGGTACTGCCGCTGGGGTGTAGCAGGTCATTGCCGCGGAACAGCGCCGCAATGCGGGTGCCGGTGGGCATATGCAGATCGCGCAGGGCGGCGCCGACGCACCATTTATCGGCGCTGAGCTGGTAAACGAACTGCTCCCAGGCGTCGCGGGTGTTGATATCAAGACCCGCCCGGGTGACCGGTTGACTGGTCTGCGGCACCACCACTTTGGCTTTACCCGCCGCCCAGCTCAGGGTTGTGCCCTGTAGCAGCAGCGACACCAGGACCACGAAGAAGGCAACGTTGAAGAACAGCCGCGAGTGGTCCAGACCGGCCATCATCGGGAACACCGCCAGAATAATCGGTACCGCGCCGCGCAGCCCCACCCAACTGATGAATACCCGCTCCTTCAGAGTAAAACCGCGGAACGGAATCAGCCCGGCGAACACCGATACCGGACGGGCGAAGAAGATCATCCACCCCGACAGCAGCAGCGCCGGAATAGCGATGGGCAACAGATCGCGGGGATTTACCAGCAGCCCCAGTACCAGGAACATGCCGATCTGCGCCATCCACGCCAGTCCGTCGAAGGTTTGCAGGATACCGAAGCGGTTGCGGACCGGGCGATTGCCGAGCAGGAAGCCGCACAGGTAGACTGCCAGAATACCGCTGCCGTTAAGGGCGGTTGCGATGCCAAAGAGCATAATCCCGCCGCTGAGCGCCAGCAGGGGATACAGCCCCGGAGAGAGGGTAATGCGATTGATGGTTTGCTGTAGCAGCCAGCCGCCCAGCCCGCCAATAATAATCCCCAGACCAAACTGCTGAATAATACTCACCAGGAACATCCAGCTCAGCCCGGCATCGTGCCGCTGAATCATCTCAATCAGTGTGATGGTCAGAAACACCGCCATCGGGTCATTACTGCCGGATTCAATTTCCAGCGTCGAGCCGACGCGTTCGTTGAGGTTCTTATCCCCGAGCATCGAAAACACCGCCGCGGCGTCGGTTGAGCCGACAATAGCGCCAATCAGCAGACCTTCCAGCCAGCTCAGGTTAAACAACCAGGCGGCGGCCAGCCCCGTCAGACCAGAAGTTACCACCACGCCAAGGGTCGCCAGCGACAGCGCCGGGCCCAGCGCCACCCTGAACGAGCTGGCTTTGGTGCGCATCCCGCCATCCAGCAGAATAACCGCCAGCGCCAGGTTACTGATTAAATAGGCGAAGGGGTAGTTATCGAACGGAATACCGCCGATGCCGTCCACCCCGGCGAGCATGCCGATGCCGAGGAAGATAACCAGAATCGGAATACCGAGGCGCGATGAGAAGGTACTCAACAGAATGCTGCAGGTCACCAGCACAGAGCAGAGAATAAAGAGGTTAATGATCGTCCCGGCGTCCAACGTGTAGTTTCTCCTTAATCCGGCTGGTGGCAGCGTGCGTTATCTATCTTCAGGGTGTTTCTTACCGGCTGCGCTTAGCGCCAGCCCACGCAGCGCCTGACTACCGGCGGCGATAGCCAGCGGCGCTGCGCCCGCCTTTGTGGCCCCGGCGACGTGTGATAGCCGGGGACATGTCGCCTGTGCGCATCCCGGAGGATGTCGTGTAGCGCGACGCGGTGACGGGCGGTTAATCTTCCAGCGTCGGGTGGCCGCTCAGGGTCAGCGTGGCGTGTGTTCCATCATGATTAAGCTCACCCCGGGCGCCGAGAGGCAGGGTAACCGTCTCCTGTTCGTGACCAAAGGGTAGCCCGGTTATCACCGGTATGGACAAACGTTCTCTCAGCACGTAACACATTGTCGCAAAATCATAACCGGCATCATAGTCGTTCGACACACTATTACTAAAACTTCCTAAAATAATTGCCCGCTGCCTGGCGAGAACGCCGGCATATTCAAGTTGTAACAACAGGCGCTCCACCCGATAGGGATGCTCGTTAATGTCCTCCACGACCAGAATTCCGTCGCTGATCTCCGGGAACCAGGGGGTACCCAGCAGCGAAACCAGCATCGCCAGATTTCCTCCCCACACTTTACCGGTTGCCCGGGCTGCCGGCGCCTCGCTCTGCCAGCGCAGCGCGAAGGTTTGCTCGCGCAGTGCGGTCCAGAAGTGCCGCCAGGTATAGTCGTTGATTTGCGGCGCGCCGAAATTACCGGCCAGCATTGGGCCGCTAAAGGTTATTTGCGCGGTTTGTTGTAACAGCCCGAGCTGGAACGCTGTGAAATCGCTGTGGCCGCAAATCAGCAGCGGACGGCGCGCCGCCCGACGGGCGATCCCTTGCCAGTCGACGCTGTTCAACAGGCGGCTGACGCCGTAACCGCCGCGCACCGCCAGCACAATCTGTCGCTCCTCCGGCAACTGCGCCAGTTGGTTGAGGTCCCCCAGGCGTTGGCTATCGTCGCCGGCAAAGCGCTGGTAGCGGCGGGAAATAACCTGCTGATTGTGGACCTGGTGTCCCGCGTCCTCAAGGCGCTGAACGCCGCGCAGCGCCGCCTCCTGTTGCAGGCAATAGCCCGAGGGGGCAACCAGATGGATCGATGACATAATAATTCCTTGCTGACCTGGCGTGTGAAATGGTTATCATGCCGTTTAGCGTTATGGTTGTCACTGGCCGGCGTCGGCGCGTCGGCCCTGAAAAGGAAATTACTGTGAAATTGAGATGGTTCATCCTTGCTGTTCTGTTCCTTGCCGGCTGTTCCAGCCATGATTACCGTCAACCGCCGTGGGAGCCGGAGGTACCGGTCCAGCGCGCCATGCAATGGATGCCGATCGCCCGGCAGGCCGGTCAGGCGTGGGGTGTCAGCCCGCGGCTGATTGTCGCCATTATTGCCGTGGAATCTGGCGGCAACCCGAGCGTGGTCAGTAAATCCAATGCCGTTGGCCTGATGCAGCTCAAGGCGTCGACCTCCGGCAAAGAGGTGTGGCGCTACATGGGCTGGGGCGGGCAACCGACCAATAGCGAACTGAAAAATCCTGAGCGCAATATTTCCGCCGGCACCGCCTATCTGAGCATTATGGAGAACGGCGTGCTGGCGGGGATTAACGATCCGCAAACCATGGAATACGCGCTGATCGTGGCTTATGTCAATGGCGCTGGCGCGCTGTTGCGCACCTTCTCGTCCGATCGCCGTAAAGCTATCGACAAGATCAACGATATGTCGCCGGACGAGTTCTGGCAGTATGTCGCGGACAATCATCCGGCGCCTCAGGCGCCGCGCTACCTGTGGAAGATAACTCAGGCAATGAACAGTATTGGTTAACCGTACCGCCCGTGAGCCAGTGCCGTTAATCGGTTCGGCGCCTTCCGGGGCGTCAGACTGTAACCAAAGGAGGAAAAATAGTTTTTTCCTCCTTTGGCGCTTTCAGCCGAAAATCATTCCATTGATTTTCCTTGCTTGCTATCAGCTGACAGCGGCCAGTTCGGTAGCGAAATGACAATGGTCGACCCCTCCCGGGGCCGTTGCGTTACAGGCTTTGCGCCGGTTGTGGCTGCGGCTGCGGCTGCTGCGTCGTTGTCGGCGCGTTCCCCGTCGCTTCGGTGACGGTTTTTTGCGCCGGCAGGTTATCACAGGGTTTCTGCCGCTCGCATAGCAGGTCCAGCATCTTCAACGTTACGCCGTTGGTCCAGCCGAACCCGTCCTGTAACGGATATTCACCGCCGCCGCCCCCGGTACCGGTGGTGGAGACATCGTATTTTTCCACCAGTTTCTGTTGCCGGTCGTAAGTGTGCTGCACATTGGTCAGGAACCGCCAGCTCACTTCCCGGGCCAGCGTCTGGTGATGATAATTTTCCAGTCCGACTACCGCGACCCACTGTAGCGGCGCCCAGCCATTCGGCGCGTCCCACTGTTGGCCGGTTTTCACCGTGGTGGTCGCCAGCCCGCCCGGCTTGAGAAGCTGTTTCCTGGTGGCTGCCGCCACTTTATCTGCCCGATCCCGGGCGGCGGCGTTCACGTACAGCGGGAACAGCGCCGCGGCGGTCAGCCGGTCGCTGACAGCGTGGCGTTTGAGATCGTAATCGGCATACCAGCCGCTTTTATCGTTCCACAGATAACGTTCAATAGCGTGCTGCCGCGCCTGGGCCAACTGGTCGTAGCGGCTGGCGGCATCGCTATCGCCGGCGGCTTTACTGGCGGCGCTGAGGGTTTTTTCCATCTGGTACATCAGGGCGTTGAGATCCACCGGTACAAAGCTGGTGGTGCGGATAGAGCTCAACTGCTGCGGGTTATCCATCCAGCGCGAGCTGAAATCCCAGCCGGAAGCTGCGGCGGCGCGCAGATCCCGGTAGATATCGGTGGCCGGGCGATTCGGGTTGTTTTTCGCGGTGGTGATATCATCGAGCCAGGATTCCGGGCGCGGCGTGTCTTTGTCGTCCCAGTAGCGGTTGAGGATTTCGCCATCCTTCATTTTCACCACCCGCCCGGCGCTGTCCCCGGCTTTCAGGGCGTCGGCGCCGTTCATCCAGTACTGGTACTCTTTAGTCAACTGCGGCAGATACTGTTTATAGACCTCATCGCCGTCGTGGCTGGCCAGTAGCTCGACCATCAGGGCAAAGAACGGCGGCTGGGAGCGGCTCAGGTAATAGCTGCGGTTGCCGTTGGGAATGTGTCCCCAGTCATCAATTTCACTGGCGAAATTGGCCACCATATCCTGCACTTTATCCCAGTGTTCGCTCTCCGCCAGCCCGAGCATGGTGAAATAACTGTCCCAGTAGTAGACCTCCCGGAAACGTCCGCCGGGCACGACATACGGTTTCGGCAGCGGCAGCAGGGAGTCCCATTTAGCGGTTTCGCCGGTGGAGCGCGTCAATACCGGCCACAGATCGTCGATGTGGGCGCGCAGCGTTTGTCCGGCCGGGGGAACATATTTCTCTCCCTCTTTCGGCAGGGTGAAATTGACGTTAACAAAGTGGCGCAGATCGAACCCTGACTGATGTTGTTGCATTCGGTAGTCGGCGAGAATCATCAGCGGGTCCCCTTTGGGAACCGCATCGGCAAAGGTTTTCTGATCCTCGAACAGTTTGGCTTCCTGTACAGCGGTAAACAGCGGGCCCAGCAGTGCATCCGGCGGCTGGGGCCAGGTTTTCTGCGCATCATCAGCCAGCGCGCTATGTGGGAGCGCGGCGCCCAGCGCCAGCGCAACGGCCAGTAACAAAGGACGGGAACGGGGTACAGAAGGGATGGTCATCGTTTATTCTCCATTGGGGCGCAGAAATGTGCTGCGAAACCATAGGAAAACCTTAGACGAAGATTAGCCTGACGGAGAACTCCGCCAGTGGAAAATCCCTGTTTTTACAGGAAAGGAAGCAACTGCGCGCCGCCGCGCGCAATAGCGATGAGCATGGCCGCCCAGACAGCGGCGGAGCCCAGGCTGACGCTGTAGACCAGGTTTCTTTTCAGGGATAACATTCCCGCAGCCAGCGGTGTGACGTAGCGCAACACCGCCAGAAAACGTGAAACAAACAGTACCCACACCCCGCCGTGGGCCAGGCGCCACGCCGCTTTGTCCAGTGTGACAGCGTAACGTTCCCTGAGCTTACTGAAGCGATTGTAGTGCACGATCGCCGCGCCGACGTGGTAGCTACAGACCGATCCAAGCGTGGCGCCGAGGGTGATAGCCAGCCAGAGCGCCAGGGGATGGGTTTGTGGCGCGGCGAGCGCAATCACCGCTACCAGCATCACCGAAGCCGGCGGCAGAAAGGAGGAGACAGCGATAGTCGATTTGCCGAACGCGATGATAAACAGTAGCCCCAGCAGATGGAGAGGCTGCAGAGGGTGGCTGACTAACAGGGTTTCCAGATAGTGCATGGGGGTGATTCCTCCTTACGGGATATTCTCCATAAGGCGCCTGAATCGCAGCTCAACGCCGGGCGCATCCGTGCTCCCGGGCGATGGTTATTTCGCCGGCTGCTCCGCGCGCGTCAAAAGCCGCCGCAGCCCCACCGCGCCGATAAAAGCGAGGATCAGCGCGCTGATCAGCACGACAGAGAAGGCATGGTCAAATGCGCCGCTGGCGCGCTGTATCAACAGCGCGGCCTGATCGCTGTTTAGCGCGCCGGCCACGCGCAGCGCTTCGTCGATGCTGTCCTGGACCAGGATGCTTTCGCGGTTATTCAGGAACGTCGGAATCGACAGGCTGCGGCTGTAAATTGCCGACATCATCCCACCCAGCAGGGTGATGCCGAAGACGCTGCCCAGCTCATAGGCGACATCCTCAATCGACGCCGCCATGCCGGATTTGTGATCCGGCGCGTTAAGCATGATCGCCGTTGACGCGGCAGTGAACACGGCGCCGATCCCGAATCCCATCACAAACAGACTGGATACGGTCAGTAACGCAGAGCATTGCCAGCTTGCCGCCAGCCCGGCGATACCGAGGCCGGTGAGTATAAATCCTCCCGGCAGGATATGCCGCTCCGGCAGTGTGCCGAGCAAGCGCCCGGTAATCGGTCCCGCCAGCGCCGAGGCGACAGGGATCGGCAGCAGATACAGGGCCGCCTGCAGCGGCGTGAAGCCGGCAACCAGCTGCAGGCGCTGGCTGAGCACCAGTTCCACCCCGACCATCGCCACCATGGCGAGCAGCGCGGCGGCGACTCCGCTGCGAAACAGCGCATTGCCGAACAGGCTAAAATCGATCATGGGTTGCGACAGTCGCTGCTGGCGGCGGTAGAACGCCAGCAGCAAACCGCTGCCGCCGATCAGCGTGGCGGCAAACAGCGGCAGCGACGTTGTCGGGCTGCTGAAGGATTTCAGGGCCCAGACCACGCCCACCAGCCCGGGCATAACCAGCAGCGCGCCGGCCCAGTCACAGTGGCGTTGACGCTGCGGCGCCAGCGTCGGAATCAGCGTCGCCGCCAGCGGCCATACCAACAGTACGATGGGGACGTTGATCAGAAACACCGCTCCCCACCAGAAGTGTTCCAGCAGTACGCCGCCGACCACCGGTCCGATAGCCGCGCCGCCGGAGGCGACGGCAGCCCAGACGCCGATAGCCATCGCCCGCTCCCGGGGCTGCCGGAAGACGTGGCGGATCACCGACAGGGTGGCCGGCATCATCAGGGCGGCGCTGACCGCCAGCGCTACCCGGGCGGCGATAAGCCATGGCGCGTCAGGAGCGCAAGCGGCGCCCAGCGATGCCGCGCCAAACAGCGCCAGCCCGCTGAGCAGCATTTTTTTATGTCCGGTGCGGTCGCTGAGCATCCCGCAAACCGGCAACAGTCCCGCCACCACCAGCGGATAGGCATTGATGATCCACAGCTTCTGGCTGGCGCTGGCGTTCAGGGCCAGGGTGAGTTGCGGCAGAGCGGTGTACAGTACCGTCATATCCACGACAATCAGAAACAGTGCGCTGGACACGAGGGTCAGGATCAACCAGCGAAAATTTGTGTGCATAATAACGTCCATTAGCAGTGCGTTTCCCGGAATGGGGAAACCGTTATAATATAAATCCATACGTTCGTATTTAAAAGGGGTGCTATGGGGCGTCAACGAACTATCGATCGGGAAAAAGTGCTGGACGCGGCGGAAACCATTGTCGCCACCCAGGGGGCGGCGGCGCTGACTATTGACGCGGTTGCCAGGGCGATGGATATCTCCAAGGGAGGCGTGCAGTACTGCTTTGGCAGCAAAGACGCGTTAATCGACGCGATGTTTGAGCGCTGGGGTAAAGCCTATGACGAGGTATTTGAGCAGGCGCTGCGCGCCGATGATTCGCCGCCGAATGTGGTTCGCGCCCACATGCTGGCCACGCGCCGTTATGATCAGGCCTCCAGCGCCAAAGCGGCAGGGCTGATGGCGGCGCTGATCCAGACGCCGCAACACCTTGACAGTACCCGCCAGTGGTACCGGGAGCGTATTGCGCAACTGGATTTAAACAGCGCGGCGGGGCGCCGGGCGCGGTTGGTGTTTCTGGCTACCGAAGGGGCCTTCATGCTGCGCTACTTTGGCCTGATGACGATAGATCAGGCGGAGTGGGAGGCGATTTTTGATGATATCGCCCGGCTGGCGGAGAGCGATGGCGGACCTGCTTAGCGATCGGCTGTCGGCTTTTTCGGGCGATATTTCTCCGGCAGCTCAGGTACCGGGCGGCGATCGTCAATCAAATGCCACAGCGTCAGGACAGGATGGCACCACAGCATACGCGGGCCGGCCCAGCGCATGATCTGTTTCATCTCTTCGCGTCTGGCGGCCTGGTAGCAGTGTACCGGACACTGTTTGCAGGCCGGTTTTTCGCTACCGAACACGCAGCGGTCAAGACGTTTGAAGGCATAAGCGCGTAGCTGGTCGTAGTGCTCCCGATCGGCAAGGGCTGCCGGACAGCGCTGTTGGTAGAGGGCGATCATCCGGGCAATGGTGCGCTTTTCCCGGTTAATGCGTGGCGCGTCGGACATCGTCTTTGCTCCTCCCGGTTATATAATGTGTATTTAGTATATATGTTTTGAGTGGCGTAATGCTAACTGCCAATACCGTCAGATGCGGTTATGTTCAATCTCTTTTAATCCCGGGATCCGGGTTGTGGTGAATTATGCGATTGCGATCGCAACCAGGGGACAGATTACCGCTATTTGCTTGCCGGCCATGGACATTTGCCGGAAACTGATACGCTATCTCTGTCAATTCCATCTCTTCATCCTGAGGATTGGTCCAATGCGCCATTAATGCCGCCGTCGCCATGACGGCCTGTTTTGCCCCTTCTGCCCGCGGGCGGCAGGGAATGACCGGCATTTCTGGAGCAACAATCTATGATCAATCCTTCAATCACGCTGGAAGGCGTATCGTTTATTTTGCCGGATGGCAGAACGCTTTTTTCCGATCTCAATGCGCAGTTTGACGCCCGGCACACCGGTCTGGTAGGGCGCAATGGTGTGGGCAAAACGCTGCTGGCGCGGATCATGGCCGGAAGTGTGTCGCCCACCCGCGGGCGCTGTATCTGCAACGGCAAGCCTGGCTGGCTGGCGCAGCAGACGACGCCGGCGGCGGATGCCAGCGTCGCCAGCCTGGCGGGGGTACAACCGCTGCTTGATGCGCTGGCGCGTATTGAGGCGGGCAGTTGCGCCTCTGAGGATTTTGACGCGCTCGGCGAACACTGGGATGTACGCCAGCGGCTGGAGGCGCAACTGAAAAATCACGGTCTCGGCTACCTGAAAGCGGAGACCCCGGCCAGAACCCTGAGCGGCGGCGAGGCCATGCGCGTCGCCCTGGCAGGGATAATGCTGGCGGAAGTGGATTATCTGATCCTCGACGAGCCGACTAACCATCTCGATAGCCCGAGCCGCGCAACGCTGATTGACTGGCTGCGGGGCTGGCCGGGCGGCCTGCTGGTGATTAGCCACGATCGGCAACTGCTTGATAGCATGGATCGTATCGTGGAGCTGTCTGCAACGGGCCTGCGCAGCTATGGCGGCAATTATTCCTTCTATTTCCACACTCAGGCGCAGGAACAGCAGGCGGCATGGCAGCGGCTGGAAGCGCGCAAACTGGAACGCCAGCGTCAGGAGCAGGCGCTGCGCCAGCAGAGCGAACGCCAGGCGCGACGTAAAGCGCGCGGCGAGCGCCACGGCAGACAGGCTAATCAGGCGAAAATATTGCTGGACCGCCAGAAAGAGCGCAGTGACGACTCCGCCGCCAGGCTATGCCTGCGCCATGACGCTATACGCGAGCGCCTCTCCCGCGAGGTGGACGCCGCCGCGCAGCAGGTTGCTGAGTATGCCGCGGTTAATGTCCATGGGCCGCAGGTCTGCGGGGGCGCTAAACGCCTGGTGGCCGCGCTGGAGGCAGTGACCCTGCCGTTTATCCGCGGGCCGGGTCGCCAGATCACCATGTCGATCGGCGGCCGCCAGCGGATCGGGATTGTCGGGCCGAATGGTTGCGGCAAGAGCACGCTGCTCAGACTGCTGGCCGGGCAGCTTGAGCCGCTGGCCGGGGTGTGCCATACCACGCCGCACAAGGTGTATCTTGACCAGTGGCTGAGGCGTCTTGATACGACCCGGCCACTGTTGGAGCAACTGCGGGCGCTGAATCATACCCTGACGGAGAGCGAACTGCGTATGCGCCTGGCGCAACTGGGGCTGGAGGCGCAGAAAATCGCGCTACCCGTCGGCGTACTGAGCGGCGGGGAGCAACTGAAGGCTACGCTTGCCAGCGTACTGTATGCTGAGCCGCCGCCGCAGCTGTTGCTGCTGGATGAGCCGAACAATCATCTCGATCTCCCTTCATTACAGGCGCTGGAAACCATGCTGTGCCGCTATCAGGGCGCCATAGTGGTGGTGTCCCACGACGCCTGTTTCCTCGACCATCTGCAACTCACCGACAGATTACTGGCCACGGCGCAGGGCTGGCGGCTGGAACCCTGGTAAAGCGCTTATGCCGTCGCGCGGTGGCGGCATTGATTGCCGTTTTGTCGCTTGTCTGGTCCCCGGCTGACGTTTCCGTCCCGCCAATCTGGTCGCCTTTTTCTGACAATCTGGTGCTTAAGCCACCATTTCCCCCTTGCTAAGGTCTGTGTCAGACGACGCCCGATACGGCCTCAGGCCCGGGCGCAAACCTGGCAACGGAGAAATTAGCATGAGCGGAAAACTGCAAGGAAAAGTGGCGCTGATCACCGGCGGCGCATCGGGTATTGGCGAAGCGATTGCCAAAACGTACGTCAAAGAAGGCTGCAAAGTGGCGCTGCTCGACATTGACGCGCCGCGCCTGGAAAAGGTCGCTAAAGAAATTGCCGATCTGGGCGGCGATGTCATTTCAATGGTGGTCGATGTGGTGGACGAGCAGCCGGTGATGGCGGCGTTCAGCCAGACCGTGGCGCGCTGGGGACATATCGATCTGGTCGTCAATAGCGCCGGGCGCGACTCCCTGTCGCCGCACATTTCAGAAACCACCCTCGAAGAGTGGCACAAGACCATTGGTCCGAACCTGACCGGCGTCTTCCTGTGCTGCCGTGAAGCTTTCCGGGTCATGGAAAAGCAACCGAGCGGCGGGCGCATTATGAACATCGGTTCTTCCTCCGCCCGCATGGCGTCCTGCCCGGGGCACAGCCCGTACCGCGCTTCCAAGCACGGCATGATGGGGCTGAGCAAAAACATCCTGCTGGAAGGGATGAATAAAAACATTGGCGTGACAGTGATTAACCCGTCTCACGTTAAAACCCCGATGACCGAAGTGCTCGACAGCGGCGTTTATGACGGCGGTAAGGTGCATACCGACGGCTGGCTGGATGAAAAAGAGCTGCGCGAAGGTATCTACAACAGCTGTATCGATGTGGAAAACGTCGCCGAAATCGCCCTGTACATCGCCACCCGCACCCCGGACGTTACCGTCCCGACCGTGGCGTTCTACCCCACCCACAAAGCTCACCGCTACGGCATGGAAGTGTAGGAGAAAAGTCATGAATAACCTGACGGCGGACCAACTGGCCAAATACTTCGACCATACCCAACTCAAGGCTTACGCCACTGAGGATGATTTCCGCGCGCTGTGCGCGGAGGCAAAACAGCACAACTTCATGATGGTGGCGATTAACTCGGTGCCGGTGGCGACCTGCAAAGCGCTGCTGGCGGGCAGCGATGTCCATGTCGGCGCCGCCATTAGCTTCCCGCTGGGGCAGACCACCATTGCGGTGAAATGCTTCGAAACCGAGCGCGCTATCGCCGAAGGGGCGGATGAGATCGACTACGTCATCAACGTCGGCAAGCTCAAAGAGGGCAACTACGCGTGGATAGAAGAAGAGATGCGGGCGATTGTCACTCTCTGCCGCGCCGCCGGCGTCTGCTCTAAGGTCATCTTTGAAACCTGTTACCTGACCAAAGATGAGATTGTCCGGGTGGCGGAGATTGCCCGGGAAGTCAAACCGGACTTTGTGAAGACCTCCACCGGTTTCGGCACCGCCGGGGCGACGGTGGAAGACGTGGCGCTGATGAAGAAAACCGTGGGCGACGCGGTGAAGGTGAAGGCCTCCGGCGGAGTGCGCGATCTGGATACCTGCCTGGCAATGATCGCCGCCGGCGCCGAGCGTATCGGTAGCTCCAACAGCGTGAAAATCCTTGAGGAGTTCAGGCAGCGTTACCCGCAATAAGGAGCCGGGCATGTCGTTAAAAATGGTGGTCACGGATCTGGACGGCACCCTGCTGACGTCGCAGGACACTTTAACCAGGGCATCGGTTGACGCTTTTAACGTGCTGCAACAGCAGGGCATCCTGGCCGTCGTGGCGACGGGCAGGATGTACCGGGAGGCGCGCTTCGCCGCCGAAGCGATTGGCGCGACCCGTTACTTTGTCGGGATGAACGGCGCCCAGACTCTCGATCTGCACAGCGGAGAGCAGCTCTACGACCAGGCGCTGGACGCTGCGACGGTGCGGTTTATCAGCCAACTGCTGGATGAACTGGGGGTGTTTTACCAGATCTACACCCGCGACCGGGTCCATGTACGCCGGCACTGGCTGGACAATATTGGCGCATCGGGCATGAAAGAGGAGTACCTGCGCCGCTTCGCCGACCAGCTCCAGCCGTTCAGCGATCCCGGCGAGTTACCGGCGGTGAAGATGTTTATTCTGTGCCGGGACCAAAGCCAGCGCCAGCGTATTCGCGACGCGCTGGCGCCGTTGCCGGCGGTTTCGCTGGTGGCGTCCCATCATCACTACTTTGAAGTGCTGCCCCGGGGCCTGAATAAAGGGGTGGCGCTGCAACACCTTTGCGCCCATCTCGGCATCGCGCCGGGCGAGGTCGCCGCCATCGGCGACAGCGACAACGACATTGAACTGCTGTCCACCGCCGGAGTTGGTATCGCCATGGGCAATGCCTTTACCCGCCTGCGGCAGATAGCCGATCACATTGTTCCTTCTAATGATGAAGACGGCGTGGCGTATGCCCTGACCGAAATCATTCCACAGTATTTATGAGGTATCACATGAAAGCAGCCTATTTTTATGACCCCAGCGATATCCGGGTGGAAGAAGTATCGGTACCGCAGGCGGCGGCGGATGAACTGGTCATCAGGATGAAAGCCAGCGCCATCTGCGGTACCGATCTGCGGATCTATAAGTTCGGCCATTTCAAAATACCCGCCGGCACCCGGCGCGTACTGGGCCATGAAATTGCCGGTGAAGTGGTACAGGTCGGCGCGCAGGTGAAGCATTTCCGCCCCGGGATGCGCGTGGCGCTGCCGCCTAACGTCGGCTGCGGCTCCTGCGCCATGTGCCGTAAAGGCTATACCCAGCTGTGCCCGACCTATGAAGCGTTCGGCATCAGCTACGACGGCGGTTTCCAGGAGTACATTCGGGTGCCCGGCAACGCCATCCAGCGCGGCAACGTGGTGCCGATTCCCGATGGGATCTCCTGGGAAGAGGCGGCAATGGTGGAACCGTTCTCCTGCGCTTATCACTCTTACAAAGCGCTCAATATCCGCCCGGGCGACAGCGTGGTGGTGATTGGCGCTGGCCCGATTGGCGCCTGCCATGTGCTGATGAGCCGTCTGGCCGGGGCGTCGCGGGTGATGGTGGCGGACGTACAGGATAACCGTCTGGCGGAGATGAAAGCGCTGGGCGCCGATGTGGTCATCAACACGGCGACTACCGATCTGCGCGAAGCGGTGCTGGCGGAAACCGACGGCGAGGGCGCTTCGGTGGTGATTACCGCCTGTTCGGTACCGGAGGTACAGGCGCTGGCTATGGAGATCGCCGCCACCCACGGGCGTATCAACCTGTTTGGCGGTATGCCAAAAGGCAAGGAGATCGTGCCGCTCAACACCAACCTGATTCACTACAAGGAGCTGACGGTGCTTGGTACGACCGGCTCCAGCATTAACGACTATTGCGAGTCGATGGCGCTGGTGGCGGCAGGGCGACTTTCTCTGCTGCCGCTGGCTACGGCGCGTTTCACTATCGACGACATCAACAACGCTTTCCGCTACGCCCTGTCCGGTGAAGGGATGAAGGCGCTGGTCGTGGAGGGCTAGCCGATGAACAGGACGACGATGAAAGCCGCGGTGCTACATGCCCCGGCGGATCTGCGCATTGAGCAGGTTGCACTGCCCGGCTACGGGGAGGATGAAGTACTGGTGGAGGTGAAAGCCGCAGGGATCTGCGGCTCGGATATCGACCGTATTATGACCACCGGCACCTATCGTTTCCCGACCATTCCGGGACACGAATTCAGCGGCGTGGTGGCGAAAGTGGGTAACGGCGTAACGCGCTTCGCGCCGGGCGATCGGGTCGCGGTGGCGCCGATCCTGCCCTGTTACCACTGTGACTACTGTCAGCAGGGAGACTATGGTCTGTGCGATCACTACAACTACCTCGGCTCGCGTACTGACGGCGGATTCGCCGGTTATGTCGCCGCGCCGCAGCAGAATCTGGTGCGGCTGCCGGATGATGTCGACTTCGCCAGCGGCGCGATGGTGGAACCGGCGGCGGTAACGCTGCACGGTATGATGCGCGCCGGGATCCGCGCCGGAGACTGCGTGGCGGTGCTGGGCTGCGGCGCGCTGGGGCTGTTCGCCATTCAGTTTGCGCGCATCCTCGGCGCCACGCGCATCATTGCCAGCGATATCGCATCGGACAAACTGGTGCTGGCCCGCCAGATGGGGGCGACGGAAACCATTGATGCCCGCTCTGTCGATCCGCTAGCAACCATTAGCGCGCTGGGGATGGCGGATGTGACGGTGGAAACCGCCGGCGCCTGCGCTACCCAGGTGCAGGCGCTGGCGGTTACCCGCAAGCATGGCCGCGTGTTGTATCTCGGGTCGGCTCATGCCGATGTGGTTATTCCCGCGGCGCAGTTCGAACTGTTGCTGCGCCGCGAACTGACGCTCACCGGCTCGTGGAATTCATTTTCCGCGCCGTTCCCCGGCCGTGAATGGCCGGCGGCGATCGATTACATGCAAAATGGTGCCTTACTAACAAAACCTCTGATTACTCACACCATTTCGCTTGACGCGCTGCCGCAATTCATGAGGGATATGAAGCACCGCACGGTGACTTATACCAAAGTCATTGTAGAACTATAACAACGATATGCGAGGAACATCTTATGGCTCTATTTGCCCTGAAAAATTACCGGGATCCGTCGATTAGTCTGGCGACGCAGCGTCGCCAGTGGGGAGTGCAGTTTCTCAAAGCCTTCCTGGCGGTCTTCCTCGGTTACATGGCGATGTACCTGATCCGCAATAACTTCAAGGCCGCCGGGCCGATGTTGAAAGAACAACTGGATATGACCACCACCGAGCTCGGGCTGATTGGCCTGGGCTTTTCCATCACTTACGGAGGATGCAAGGTTTTAGTCGGTTTCTACATCGACGGTAAAAACACCAAGAAGTTCCTGGCGGCGCTGCTGGCCCTGTCGGCGTTTTCGGTGCTGGCGATGGGGCTGGTCATGAGTTACCACGGCTCGCCGATCGGCATTTTGATCACCCTGTGGGGGCTGAACGGTCTGTTCCAGTGCGCCGGCGGGCCGGCGTCTTATTCGGCGTTAACCCGCTGGACGCCCAGAGTAAAGCGCGGGCGCTATCTCGGGCTGTGGAATATGTCCCATAACGTCGGCGGCGGTCTGGCAGGGGCGCTGGCGCTGTGGGGGGCGAACGTCTTTTTCGATGGCAATGTGGTGGGGATGTTTATTTTCCCGTCGCTTGTCGCCTTGTTGATTGCCGTGGTGACCTACTATCTGGGCAAAGGCGATCCGCGGGAGCTGGGCTGGAACCGGGCGGAAGAAATTTTTGACGAGCCGGTAGCGGAGATGGATCGCCATGAGAACGAGAGTAAGTGGCAGATCGTTAAAAAACATGTGCTGTTCAACCCGTTTGTCTGGATCCTCTGCATCTCAAATATCTTTGTCTATGTGATTCGCATCGGCGTGGATAACTGGGCGCCGCTGTATGTCTCTGAACAGTTCAACTGGTCGCGCAGCGACATGGTCAATACCATTTTCTACTTTGAGATGGGGGCGCTGGTGGCCAGCCTGTTCTGGGGCTACATCTCGGATCTGCTCAAAGGGCGGCGGGCGATTGTGGCGGTGGGCTGTTTTGTGCTGATTATCTTCGCGCTGCTCAGTTACCGCTATTCCACCTCGGTATTCATGATTAACGCCTCGCTGGCGGCGCTGGGGTTGCTGATTTTCGGGCCGCAACTGATGATCACCATCGCGCTGGTGGACTTCGTGCCGAAAAACGCCGTCAGTATGACCACCGGGCTGTCGGGCTTCTTCGCATACATGCTGGGGGATTCTATCGCCAAGGTGTATCTGGCGATGATTGCCGATCCCGCCAAACAGGGGGTGAGTTTTTTCAATACCACATTGCACGGTTGGCACGATGTCTTCGTTATCTTTTACTGGTGCGTGTTCTTCGGCATTGTGCTGCTGTCGATAGTGGCTTTTGCTGAGGAAAAACGTATCCGGGCGGCGAAACGCGCCCGGCAGAGCGAGGTCGCTATCGGGTCGTAACCGTTTTACCGCGTACAGAGTTGGCTCAGGCGGCGGATTAACGCTTCAGTATTGGGCAGGGAATCCGCCGCGCAGTACATATACAGCGAATTCGCATAGGTGCTGTCCAGCGCGCCGAGGGGCAGCAGACTGATCTGCCGCCCCTGCATCCGTATTACTGCACTGGCGTCGGGCGGGCAGTCCAGGGTAATCATCCGGCTGACGCCCGGCTGCCCTTGCCAGATGGCTTTGGCTCCCAGATGGCGGCGCAGCATCTCTTCAATCCCCTGATTGCGCGCCAGCACCCGATGTTGCAGGGTGTCCAGATAGCGATGGTAGGCGCCGGAGCGCAGGATCTCTTCGGCGTAAATCTGGATCAGATTACTGATGCGCGGCTCGACCTGGGATTTGACCTCCAGTAACCGTTTAACGGTGTTGCGCGGCGCGACAATCCACGCCAGGCGCATACTGTGGCCGATGGTGTTGGTAAAGGTGCCGATGTAGATAACACTGGATTCCGCCCCAGGGTAAGAACGCATCGGTAGCGGTGCGTCAAACAGGCCGCGCATAGCGTCGATTTCGATCACCGGAATATCATGGCGGCGGCACATGGCGTACTGGGCCTGTTTATTGGCCTCGCTGGTCATGTGGCAGGTAGGCCAGTGGTCCAGCGGCGTGGTGAGGAAAAACGCATGGCGATGGCGGGCGATATGGTTTTGCAGCACCTGCGGCGAGATACCGTCGGCGCCCATCGGAATGGGGATCGCCGGCGCCCCCTGGCTGGTGAGAATCGAAGTGTAATAACCAGGCGCTTCATACATCACCGGGGCGAAACGGCCAAAAAAGGCGCAGGCAATAATGTACAGCGCGTTAGAGATGCCGCTGGTAATCACGATGTCTTCCGGCGAACAGCTTATCGCCAGGCGGCTTTTCAGGTGTTGCGCCAGCAGTTCGCGTAATTGCAGGAAGCCGATATCGTCATAATTCATAAAATCCGCGCTGGCGATGCGCCGCGATACCGCCTCTGAGACCTCCATTAGCGGAGTCTGGGGAGAAAAATCCATACCCGGCCACATCAACAGACTTTTGCTGTAAGCGCTGCCGTGGGGCTCCGCCGCATCGTCCCGGGCCCGCGACTGACGCGCCTTATGGATAATCAGCGGCCAGTCGATGCCCGGAGCTTTCAGGCTTGAGACCGCGCGCGACTTTTCCCGGGTAGTGATGACGCCGTCATCCGCCAGCACGTTAAACGCTTCGACCACCGTCGTTTTGCTGACCTGCAGCAGGGTGGCGATATGGCGTTGAGAAGGGAGTTTATGGCCGGTAGGATGGCTTTCCAGGTATTTTTTAATACTGCAGGCCACCTGAAGATATAAAGGCATTTCCGCATCCGGATTGACGGGGATCAGCACGTTGCACTCCTTGCCGTAGACCGGCGGTATTTGCCGTTTCTGAATACCCCATACTAGCCGTTTCTCTGCGCCGTCGCGGTATTTGTTACCCGGAGTGTGAAGCGGCGCGGATCTGCATGACCATGCGGTATGTGAATGATTTTTATTACCTTAATCTGCCCGGGCGCGGACCCGTCGCACGGCTCAGAGCAGCGGCGTAATACGCGCCAGTAAATCGTCTGCCAGCCGCGGCGCCTCGCGATACTGTTCCGGCTGGCGGTCAGTGATTTCACCGCGGTAAGCGCGGCGGGCGATGTCCAGCAACGCACGCCGTTCGGCGGGGAGCCGGGCAAGGGCCCACGTTGCGGCGCTATCTTTGGCCAGCCACTCTCCGCTGCTGGCGGTATACCAGATTCTCGCCAGCGTCAGCAGCACATTACGTTCGTCACCGCGCAGATTTGCCATCAGTTCCGGCAGAAGATCGCGCAGCGCCCGGCGAATCTGCGCCGGCGCGATCTCCGGCAGCAGATGCTGTACGGGAGGGCCGAACAGGGGATGAGCCTGCTGGCGAGCCTGGGCCAGCACCAGGGTATATTCGGCGTCGCTGCAGGGCGCAGCGGCGGCGCCGGCTTCGAAAGCCTCGCGCAGCCATTCGCCATAAATAAAGTCGACGCGCGCCGGGAAAGGGGCTGGCTGTAAATCCGCCCTGAGAAACAGCATCACTTCCAGACAGCGCGGACCGCCCGGTTCAGCGGGGTAACGGGCGGAAATCTGTAAAAGTTCGGCGAGCAGGCGAGCGCGCTGGCTGGCTGTCAGCGAACGATCAATCACCGCCAGCAGGTCGATATCGCTGTGCGGCTTTAACCCGCCGGCGACCGCGGAGCCGTGCAGATAGACCGCCAGCAGCGCCTCTCCGGCAATCTTTTTTAGCGCCAGCAATAGCCAGTCCGTTTGCGGTGCAATATTGGCGGTCATAATGATTATCCGCGGCCGTGAAGTGTGGCGCTTATATTACCGGGATGACAGGCGATGACCAGAGACTTTTGGGTAGCGTTCCGTCGGTTTCGCTGCGGGGCAGGCTGGCGGAATGCAATAGCCGTCTTCGGACCGTGCAAAAAGCATTCCGCCAGGAAATTACCTGATATAACAAACGTTGACGGCGAGAAATTATGACGGCGTTGTAATTAAAAAATTCTCCTGCATTTTTCTGAAGTCGTTATCGGTAAAGCCCAGCTCATTCTTTATATAGTCGGCAACACTACCGGATATCTGTTTCATGGCATCGATGGCGGCGATAATAAAGGATTCGCGGGTATCAATCAGCGTATGCAAATAATCGAGGACATCCTGATTATCGGTAATTTGCTGGTAGGCGGCCATTTTCACCTGATTACGCGTCAGGCGGTTTGCCCCGGTGAGCATATAGTCATCAATGATGTCCTGTTCGGCAACCCCCAGCATAGCGAGAATCAATAATGCGCCATAGCCGGTGCGGTCCTTGCCGCCGCGGCAGTGCTGAATATTCGGCACATTACCGGCGTCGAGCAGTACCTGAATCATCGCTTTAAAGGCGCTTTTCGATTTCGCGCTGGTGACAAAATGACGATATTGCTCAATCACCTGGGCGCCCTGACCATTAATAAGCTCGGGCGCAATATCGCGCATCACGCTCTCTATCAGGGCGCGGTCTTCGTTACTCGGCTCGGCGGCGAACTGGGCGGCTAATTCCGCGGTCTGCGCCGTGGCGTCGAGGTGAAAGGTCTGGCGTTCACCAACCGGGCAATTAGGGCTTTTGGCGATTTCATTGGCGCTGCGGTAGTCGATAATCGTCTGAATATGCAGCCCTTCAATATAGACCCGGGCTTCGGGAGTCAGGTTATAGAGATGATTTGAGCGATACAGTATCCCCCATTGCACCGTTTTTCCCTCCGCGCCGCGATAGCCGCCAAGATCGCGAAAATTATTTATTCCGGGCACCGGCAGGGTACGTTCGGCAAACAGCCACGCTTTACCGTGCCGCTCAATAATAAAATAGATTCGCTGCCGGCCCTCCAGGGGATCGGTAAATTGCAGCGGACTGGTGGCGTGTTCGCTGATTAATTGCCGGTCAGCGCTGTTAATATCATTATCCCGGGTCCAGTAAAGGGCGGCATTATTCAGCGCCGGGGAAAAGATAATTTCAAGCTGCGTCCGGCTGCTGCGGGTTACTGAAAACTGCACTGTTTCATTCATACCTCATCCCTTAATTTAAAATACCGAGCATCGAAAAAATCACTCCCAGACACATCATGCCGACGATCAGCGCCACGGTATGCTTGCCTTTGAACTTCCTGACCAGGAAGAAGATGCCGAGTGAGAACAGCAGGGTGAGCAGGTTGGGAATCACCTTGTCGAACATCTCCTGCACTTTGATCGACTGCTCGCCAACCGCGATAACCAGCGGCGTGGATATTTTCACCGTGGTGGCGATAAGCGACCCCAGCACCATCACCCCGACCACGTTGGCAATATTGGAAATACGCTGAATGATGTTGGAATTCTTCGACTGCTCGATTAAATCCACGCCTTTGTTATAGCCATAGTGGATAAAGAAATATTTGGAACCGACGTTGACGATGTTAAATAACAGGAACATCAGGATTGGGCCGATAAGGTTGCCCTGCAGGGCGAAGGCGGCGCCAATACTGCCGCAAATCGGCAGCCAGGTGAATTTCAGCAGGCTGTCGCCGAGACCGGCGAACGGCCCCATCAGACCGGCTTTCACCGACACCACGGCCTCTTTTTCCTCTTCGCTGGTTTTTTCCTCCAGCGCTGCGGTAACCCCGAGGATCAGCGCGCCGGTATTGACCTGTGAATTATAGAATTCGAGGTGGCGCTTCATGGCTTTAATCCGGGTGGCTTGATCGGCGTTTTCATACAACCGCTCCAGCACCGGAATCATGCAGTGGGCAAAGCCAATGGTCTGCAACTTTTCATAGTTATAGGAAAAGGACATTGACTGGATATTCCAGAAAATGCGGTTGAGGTCTTTCTTCGTCAGCTTTTTATCCTGGGCTGAATGATCGGCCACGTTATAGGAGGCGATGTCGCTCATAAATCATATCCTTCTTCAGTCTCAGCGTCGGACTGTTGCTCTTTTGCTGGCGCGTTACTGGCGTTATTGTTGGCATTGCTGTAGGCCATGTCATAAAGCACAGCGAAGGCCAGGGCGATAAAGGTGATGGGAATAATCGGTAGCTTTAAATAGGTGGTGAGCATGAAACCGAGCAGGAAGAAAAACCACATCCGGCCTTTCAGCAGCATCAGCAGCAGAATACATACCCCGATCGCCGGGATCATTTTCGAGGCCACGCCCATACCGGTCAGGATACTCTCCGGTATCGACTCCAGAATGCGGCTCACCAGATCGCCGCCAAAATAGACCGCCAGGAAGCAGGGAACGGCGCGAATCAGGAACCACAGCGGGGTGGAGAAATAGTGGACCTTGAGCAGCCCGCGGTAATCGCCTTCCTGAATAGACTTCTCGGCCCAGACGTTGAGGAAGCTGGCGAAAGAGCGCCAGATAATCAGTAATTGCTGGCAGAGTATCGAGACCGGCACAGCGAGGGCGATCCCGGCGGCGATCCCGCCTTTGGAGGCGATACCCAGCGCGACGCCAATAATCGACCCGGCAATAATATCCGGGGCGGAATAGGCGCCAACGTTACCGATACCCATCCACATCAATTCCAGGGTGGCGCTGATCGCCAACCCCTGAACCATATCGCCCATAATAATCCCCGCCACGGTGCCGGTAAGCAGCGGCCGGCGCAGCATCTGCGGCCCAACGTCATCCATTGAGCAAATACCGGCCCAGATGGCGACTAAAATAGCTTCAATTAACATAGCTCTATCCCTGTTGATTAAGCGCAGCGCTAAATTAATGTCTGAAGATCGACAATGGGATCTTTCGGGACCATCTGTATTTCGACGGGAATATTTCTGGCGATCAGCGCTTTAAAGGCCTGCTCTTCCTGCGGCGTAACGGCTACAGCGCGCGATAAACTTTTTCTCCCTTCCTGCATTCTCATGCCGCCGACATTGAGCTTATCGATTTTTACGCCGCCCTCCACCAGGGTATTCACGTCAACGCTATTGGTAAACAGCAGCATGGTGCGGCGTTTAATTTCGGTCTTCTTGAGGATTTCAATAAAGTGCTGGACGCCGAAAACCTGTACTTTTAATTCCGGCGGCGCCGACATGGTCAATACCGACTGCTGAACTTTATCGCCGGCCACTTTATCGTTAATAATCAGCACCTGCTCAATGTCATGATTTTTTACCCAGGTAGTGATGACCTGCCCGTGGATCAGGCGGTCGTCGATTCTGGCAAGATTAATTGGCATAGTTATTTCCCCCTACAGATCCATTGAATGTGTTTGTTCAGCCTGTAACCGATCCCCGACGTTAAAGCAACTGCCCGGAAATACCTCTTCGATCACCTTGCCTATCTCCTGTAACGGCAGGTCACGATTACTGAGCACTTCAAGCAGTGTGGGAATGTTGAACCCGCAGAACAGCAGGATGTCGTCATGGGTCAGCAACAGTTCGCTGGCTAAATTGCACGGTGAACCGCCCATCATATCGACCAGAATCACCACCCCATCGCCCTGGTTGATGGCCTGGCAGGTGTCTGCCAGCAGGATGCGGGCATCATTGATATTGGTTTCCGGCTGTAGCGCGACCACCGCCACGTTGTGCTGTTTCCCGAGCAGCATTTCTGCGCAGGAGAGCGCACCCTGGGCAAAGGGGCCATGGCTGGCCAGAATGACTGGAATTTCAGTTGGCATATTGACTCCCGCTCCGCGGTTAGTGTGACAATGTTACTTAATGTTTTATTATTTTTAGTAATACTATTACTTTCAGGCGGGGGAATACAGCGTCAAAAAGCCCATTTATTGATTATGCGAGGGATGTCACTCTTCATGTATTGATAGTGTTAATGATGTTCGGCTGGCGCGCGGTATCACGCAGGTCACAGAGGAAAAGGCTTCGGGCCAGAGGGACAGGACAGAGAGAGGATAAGGGAAGTAAGGCAAGCCGCTATGACTTGTGATTCTGGTTGTAGAAGCGTTCGGCGCGATTCTGAATCTGTTTTAGCAGTCGCTCATCGTACTGCTGGATAAACAGGTTAGTCACCAGCATGTTGATCACTGAAAGCTGGGACATTTTCGAGCGGATGGGGATCAGGCGCGAGATGCTCTCGCTGGTGATGGTGTGCAAAAGCACGCTGGCCAGGGCGGAGATACGGCTTTGCCCCATTTTGGTGATGGCTATCGACGGCACGCCAAGCTGCTGCGCGACAGTCAGCAACTTCACGCCTTCGAGGTTTTCACCGGAGTGGGAGATAATGATCACCAGATCATTTTTATCGAGAGTATTGGCGATACTGTACTGAATGCTGTAGTCCGGGTGACAGCTGACATCTTTTTTAATTTTGATCAGCTGGTATTCAAGTTCTTTTCCCACCAGGCCGCTGCTGCCGGCGCCATAAATAATGATCTTATTGCTGTTTCTGATAAGCCGGGTGGCCTGCTCTAATTGTTCGACGTTAACGATGGCGTGCGTTTCATCAATCGACGACTTTTCGATTAAATGAATTTTACGGTTCACTGCCTCGATAGAGTCGTCAAGATTGATATCTTCCTGCAGGATATTATCGTGTTTGCGATTGCCCGCCGAGGTAATCAGGTCAATCTTAAGATCGCTGAATCCCTGATAACCCAGCTTATGGCAGAGACGCAAAATAGTGGTGGTGCTGACATTATTGGCTTTAGCAAGGGACTGAATACTCATACTCTTTAACGATGACTTATTCGCCAGAATATAGTCAGCGACAAAGCGCTCTTTGGCAGACAGGCTGTTATTCACTTCCCTTAACTTTAAGTCAAGCATTTGACACCTTGTATGACCTGAATCGGTTATTAGCCGATCATCATACAAGCTCATCTGGTGCCGAGCAAATAAGTACCGGGGGTGGTTATCGATAATGTATGGCGATAAGAACCCCCGTTATCGGTGACTTCCAGCAGATGATCGCCAGCGGCGAGGCGCAGTTTTGCCGTGCCGCTGTGGTCGCTGCTCACGTCGTGGCGCAGACCGTTAAGGGTGACCTGCTGGCCGGGGGAATAAGCGAAATAGACCACGGCGATCGGCGCGTTATCTGGCTGCGCCTGAGCCTGAGCCTGAGCCTGAGGCGTGGGAGGAGACTCAACGATGGGCGCCGTCGGCGGCGCAGCGGGGGCGACCTGCGCGGCGTTAACGGGGGCATCGCCAGGCGGTATTGTCGGTGAGGCGCCCGCGATCTGCGGGTCGGGAAGAGACGGCACCGGGTCGCCGGGGCGCATCAGCCACAGCGCAACGGCGGCAATAAGCGCCAGCGCCGCGCCAGCGCCGGCTATCAACGGCCAGCGGCGGCTAACCTCGCGCGGTGCTGCCGGGGATGGGCTGGTCGCTGGCGCCGGCGCGGTCGGCGCAGCAGCCGATGGCGCGGTGTCTGGGGTACCGGCGATCGGCAGACGCAACAGATCGGCCAGTTCACGGAGGCTCTGCGGCCGGTGCTGCGGTTTTAAGGCCAGCGACTGGTCAATGGCATACAGCAGTTCCGCGGAATAACCCGGCGGACGTAGCGTCATTAACGGCTGGTAGTTATCTTCGATGCTGCGCACCACGCTAACCGGCGGCGGCGCGCCGGCCACCAGGGTATGCAGCACCGCGCCCAGCGAATAGATATCAGTCCATGCGCCGCGATCGCCCTCGTCGCTGTCGGTATACAGTTCGAAGGGCGCGAAGCCCGGTTTGAGCATCATTTCGGTGGTATCCGACACATTCCCGATAGCTTTACGTGCCGACCCGAAATCCAGTAGCACCGGCATCTGGTTGTCCTGGATCTGAATGTTATCCAGCGAGATATCGCAGTGCAGATAGCCCTGATGGTGTAACGTCTCAATGGCGCTGAATAGCGGCGGCAGAATGCGGCGGATCCAGGTTTCGTTGATTTTACCGGGCTGTTGCTGGTGGCGTTTTTTCAGCGTAGTTCCGCTGTAATACTGCGTTCCCATATAAGCGGTACCGTTCTGTTCCCAGAAACGTAGCACCTGCACCAGCCCGGGATGGGAGAATCGCGCCAGCAGGCGCGCCTCCTGGATAAAGCTGCTCAGACCGGCATCGAATGCCCCTTTGAGGCGTTCACCGCGCAGGGCCAGGCTATGGTCTGCGCGGCGCAGCGCTAACTGGTCGGGCATATACTCTTTAATCGCGATGGTGCGCTCCAGTTGGTGATCGGTGGCGCGGTAGACGATACCGAATCCGCCTTCGCCGATCACATCGCGAATTTCGAACTCGCTGAACCGGTAGCCTGGCGGGAGATGACGGGCGTGTGGCCCGGTGGTCTGTTGCGACATATCAGGGACTCTCAAATGGCGAACAATAGCGAAAAAGGCATTTCAGGACTGCCAGGCACGGACGGCTTCGTCCTGCCTCCGGCCTGGCGTTACGGGTCTTTATATGCCGCTATTCCAGGAACTGGTGGATAAATTCATTGTCCTGCACAGAAAGATGCAGGGTTCGGTAGCGGCGTTCACCGGCCGCGGCGCTCAACAGTTCGTGGCTCAGGCGCGGCAGTAGGGTGCTGGTCAGGATGGCGTTCACCATGCGCCCACCGGATTCCACTTCACAGCAGCGGCTGATAATGCGCTCAACCAGCGCATCGTCCCAGTCGGTGGCGATGGCGTAATTATCTGCCAGGCGCTGGCGGATGCGTTCCAGTTGCAGGCGGATAATATTCCCGAGACTGGCGTCGCTGAGCGGATAGTAAGGGATCACCTGCAACCGCCCGAGCAGCGCCGCCGGGAAGACTGCGCGCAGCGGCTGGCGCAGGGCGGCGGTCAGCGCCTCCGGCTCCGGCAGGAGCTGGGGATCGCGGCACAGATCGGTGAGCAAATCGGCGCCGACGTTGGAGGTCAGGATGATAACGGTATTGCGGAAGTCGATATGGCGTCCTTCGCCATCCTCCATCCAGCCTTTATCGAACACCTGGAAAAAGATTTCATGCACGTCGGGATGGGCTTTCTCAATTTCATCCAGCAGCACCACACTGTACGGGCGGCGGCGTACCGCTTCGGTCAGCACGCCCCCTTCGCCATAGCCGACATAGCCCGGCGGCGCGCCTTTCAGGGTTGAGATCGAGTGCGGCTCCTGAAATTCGCTCATGTTGATGGTGATCAGATTTTGCTCGCCGCTGTACAGCGTATCCGCCAGCGCCAGCGCAGTTTCGGTTTTCCCCACGCCGGAGGGGCCGGCGAGCAGGAACACGCCGACCGGCTTATGGGGATCGTCAAGCCGCGCCCGGGAGGTTCTGACCTGGCGGGCGATCGCATCCAGCGCGTGGCGCTGCCCGGTCACCCGCTGGCTCAGGGTATCGGCCAGATTCAGCACCGCATCAATGTCGTTTTTCACCATTCTGCCCAGTGGAATACCGGTCCAGTCCGAGACCACCGCGCCGACCACCGCGCTATCGACGGCGGCGAATACCAGCGGCGTTTCGCCCTGAAGCGCTTTCAGCCGCGCCTGGTGCGTCGCCAGTTGCGCGCACAAATCCTCTTCCGGCGCCGGTGGCGGGGAAACCGCGGTCTGATGGAGAGCGGCGCGCAGTTCGATAATCTTTTCCGTCAGCGCTTTTTCCTGCTGCCAGCGTTCAGTGAGCTGCGCCAGGCTGTGGCGCAGGGTTGCGAGGTCGTCATCGATCTGCGCGCCGCGCAGCGGGTCGCCGGCGCCGATGCGCGCTTCGCGCAGGACAATTTCCCGTTCGGTTTCCAGGGCGTGGATCCGCTGGAGACAATCCTGGAGGCAGTCCGGCCGGGCGTGCTGGCTGACGGCGACGCGGGCGCAGGCGGTGTCCAGCAGGGCGATGGCTTTATCCGGCAACTGGCGCGCCGGGATATAACGGTGGGAGAGCCGGACCGCGGCCTCAATGGCTTCATCAAGCACCAGCACGCGGTGGTGGCGTTCCAGCGGCGTAACAATACTGCGCAGCATTTGCAGCGCTTTTTCCTGCTGTGGCTCCTGAACCTGAATCACCTGAAAACGGCGGGTCAGCGCCGGATCTTTCTCGATATATTTTTTGTATTCCGACCAGGTGGTGGCGCCGATCGTACGCAATTGTCCGCGCGCCAGCGCTGGTTTGAGCAGGTTGGCGGCATCCCCCGTACCCTGAGGGCCGCCGGCGCCAATCAGGGTGTGAATTTCATCAATAAACAGAATGATTGACGTCGGGCTGGATTGCACCTCGTGGATGATGGCGTTAAGCCGCTTTTCAAATTCCCCCTTTACGCCGGCGCCGGCCTGCAACAGACCGGTATCCAACAACCACAGTTCGACATCGCGCAGCGGCGGCGGCACTTCGCCGCTGACAATACGCTGGGCCAGCCCCTCGACTACCGCGGTTTTGCCGACGCCGGCCTCCCCGGTGAGCAGCGGGTTGTTCTGGCGCCGGCGCATCAAAATATCGATCATCTGGCGGATCTCTTCATCGCGGCCGGTGACCGGGTCTATCTCCTGGCGGCGGGCGCGGGCGGTCATGTCCTGAGCGTACTGCGCCAGCGCTCGCTCTCCGTCTCCGCTGGCGGGAGCCGCGGTCTGAGGTTCAGAAGGCTGCTCGCAGGAGTGAGCGGTAATCTGCGCCAACTGTTCGCTGAGTTGGTCGGCGCTGATACGCGCCAACTCGCCGCAGATACTGTGCAGTATGCGGCGCAGAGCGCGGGTTTCGAGGATCGCGGCCAGCAGGTGTCCGCTGCGAATCCGGCTGGCGGCGAACTGTAGCGAAGCGTAAATCCACGCCTGTTCCACAGCGCTGTCGATATGCTCGGAAAAGTCCGTCACGGCGCTGGCGCCGCGCGGCAGGCGGTCGAGGGCGCTGATAATATCCTGCGCCACGCGCTGATCGGCTATCTCATAGTGGCGCAGGATCAGCTGCAAATCGTTGTCCGGGGTCTGGATTATCTGATGTAGCCAGTGCGCCAGTTCAACGTAGGCGTTGCCGCGTAGTTTGCAGAATGCCGTGGCGCTTTCCAGCGCCGAAAAGAGTAGCGGATTGAGCTTTGCAAATAGTACCGAACGGTTTATTTCAGCCATGATGGTCCTCAGAAATGCGTTGCCGGCAACGGTTATCCGGCGGCAGAAAAGGCGTCGGGGCACGCCTCAGGGGTGAAAATCAGCGCGCCGGTGCTGTCCGGCGGCACCGGCGCGCCGAGCCAGGTGCTGAGCCCCAGAGGGTCGCCGTCGCCGAGGCGCGCCCCCTGACAGTGCTCTGGCTGGAGTATCAGCCGGACATCCCACTGGTATTCGATACCAAGATAGCGGCGCACCCAGTCGCGTAACTGGCGGCACAGCGCGCCGCCGGGCAGAAAACGGCGATAAGTGTCCCGGGACATCGGCCCCAGCTCAATGCGAAATTTGTGCTGCACATCGCGGGCGGCGATACCGAGAAAGGCGTTGGCCCCCAGGCGCGGCGCATCTTTACCAGCCTTCAGGCACGCCTGTTCGTCGGTCTCTATCGGTAGCCAGCAGGGCAGGTTTTCGATGATGCGCACCGGCAGCGCGAAGGCGTGGCGCAGAATGTTTTCCAGGCCTTGCGGGTCGCGACCATGACGAATCAGGTGACCGGTGAAAAACAGCGGCGCGTGGCGGTTGATACTGTCGGTTTGCCCGCTATGCTGCGCCGCGCCCTGCAGGCTGGCCAGATAGTGGTTAAATCGCTGGTTATCCGCCCGGTCGGGACTGACCGCCGGCTGCGCGTCGGCCCACGCCCGGTAGAACAGGGTTAACAGACGGTGGTGGAACAGATCGACGAACGCCAGTAGCGCCCGGTCCTGGTGATGAAAAACCCGCTCGCGCACATACTCTGTCAGGTGCAGCGGCAGCGGCCCGTTGGGGCCGAACAGGCCAAACCCGTACTGGGCGATGTCATAGAGCGGCGAACCGTCGCGGGGGGTGATGCCGGCGATATTCGACGGCGCAAAAGAGAGCGACGGCTGCTGGCCGAGGCGCACGCTTTCATGGCGCGGCAGACCTCCCCGGCCAAGGGGCCACGGGGAGCCGCCGCGTGCGTCGATATGGCGCAGTAGCTGAAACAGATCGTAGCGCCATGGCTGCGCCATCAGGTTCGCCCAGAACGCCGGCGTCAGGCCGCCCGGGGTGTCGTCGTGGTACGTTTCTGCGTCGGCGCTCATATCAGCATCCTGTTGCCCATTCGCGCCGGCCAGCGGGCGATTTCACCGCGCTGCTGGCTGATCAGCGTTACCCGGGTAAAGGCATTAATGGCCACCAGGCGGGCGAACAGCTGTTCCAGCACGCAGCCCAGTACATAGGGGGAACTGCCGGAAAACGCCTGCTCATCCAGCGTCAGCTCAATGGCGATGCCGCGCGCGAAGGCCACCGGGCCGGGAAGCGGCGCGCGCTGATACACCGGGCGCAGCCGGCAATGGCGCACGCCGTCGATCTGTCGGGCCACCGCCGGGTCGCAGAGATCGCCGTATAAACCTAACAGCTGGCGCAGACTGGCGGCGCCCTGTTGCGGATCGCGATCCATCAGGCTCAGGTAATTGAGCTGCAACTGACTGATTAATTGCCAGGTAATGCGATCTTCCGCCAGCGCTGGCCGCGGCTCGGTGGGGCCTTCGCGGAACACCACCTGGCGCAGGGGAATCGAATCCGGCACCACAAAGGCGCCAGGATCCTGCTGGCGCAGCAGCAGCGGCAGATCGCGGTTGGTACACAACACTTCCGCGCTCAGATAGTGAAGATCGCCGTGCCAGGGGGCATGGCGGCTATCGCTCAGCGAGAAGTAAACTTCGGAGCCAGCGTAACCGGTCCGTGCGCCGGACTGGCGTGCGCGCTCAGAAAGGGCGCGTGGTTCGCGGCGCAGTGAGAACCATGCGCTATGGTCGCCGGATTCCTGGCCGCCAGTGTGGTAAAAGGGCAGAAACGTCTGCTCATAGCGGGTGCCGCGTCCGCTGCCCAGCAGGCGCTGAACTGAAAACACTTCGTAATCCAGCGGGCGGATCCTGTCGACCACCAGGTGATATTCATGGCGGTGTTCGCTGAGGGAAAGGCGATCGGCGACTCGGGGGAACAGGTTAATCACCGGGGTGCAGTGCAGCGCCAGGTGGCTGGCGTCAATCAGGCGTTCCAGCGCCGGCTCCTGCTTGTCGAGCAGGATGATGATCTCGAATTCGCGCGGCGCTTTTTTATCCGCGGCGCAACGGCTGAACAGCGCCTGCAGGCCGTGAACGCTAAAAAAGCGGAATCGGGCCGGGAAGGCGAAATACTCCTGCAACAGACGGTAGCCCTCAAAGTTGCGCAGATCGCCGGGCAGCAGCGCCTGTTCGGGGGCGAATCCCTGCTGGCGCAGGGCATTTTCCGCCAGCAGTACCCGGCGCGGCGTGGGCTCCACGGTCTGGCATATCACGCCGGTGGCGTGCTGCATGACCAGCTCCAGCAACTGTAACGCCTCCCGCTCCGGCCCGGCGAGGTAAAACATTAATTCATCAAGTTGCAGTCCCTTCAGGGTGACGGTGTTAAAGCAACACAGGCGAATCCGCAGCGCGCTGACGCTGGTGGAGAGCGGATTACCCGGCGTGCTGAGGGTCAGGTTGGCTGGAATGCCGCCCAGCGCGGCGTCGCTGAGGCGCAGCGGATGGAGCGTCACTTCACTGGCGGTGGTATAGCAGCAGGAGATGCCTTTTTTCTTCAGGGCGAGGCTCTCCATCAGGGTGCCGCGCGGCACCACAAAGCCGGCGCTGATATCGCCTTTGGCGTCGTCCGGCTGCAGCTCGGCAATGGCCATCGATGGCGTCGGCGCCAGATACCCGGGGTAGATCATCTCCAGCAGATGGCGGGTAAAGCGCGGAAACTCGGCGTCCATCTTCAACTGAATGCGCGAGGTAAGAAACGCGAAGCCTTCCATCAGGCGTTCAATATACGGGTCGGTGACTTCGTTTTCGAGGATCCCCAGCCGCCCGGCGACTTTCGGGTACTGGCTGGCGAACTCGGCCCCCATCTCGCGCAGCCAGCTTAGCTCGCGATTATAGTATTCCAGCAGTTTGCGGTTCATGGGTTCCCCACATCCCGCAGTTCCACATGGCCGTTTTCGAGGTCCATTTCGCTGCGAAACAGAAAATCAATCGGAAAGGGTTCACACCAGAGCTGTCCCGCCAGTTCAATCGACAGAATGTTGTGCAATTCAAGAGAGCCGAGTTCTGACAGACAGCGCACCTGGAGCGTGCCAGGCAGGATCCGCGGTTCAAAGCGCTGGATAGCGTCCCCCAGCGACTGACGAATATCGCTCCATTCGATTTCCGACATGCGCTTACCGGCCAGTGAAATAATGCCGTAGTTGAGGGTTGAATGCTGTACCCGGGGCAGGTCGGCGAGGGAGTGGTCGGATTCGTAGCTGGCGCAGTTAAGCAGCCACTGCAAATCGCGCAGAACCTGCTGGCGCAGTTCGCTGTGGGAAAGTTGCGCCTGGCGGCGGGTCTCCTGGCGGTGCTGCGGTTGGTTATCGGTAAGCAGATCGAGTAGCACCGGACGTAGCGGATCGCGCAGCGCGCCCTGGCGGGTCGACCGGGATTTTCCGGTCATTGCGCGCCTCCGGGAGTAAAGCAGACCGCGCGCAGTTGTTGCAGCGGGAAGACGCCGGATTCGCTCAGCCAGGTTTTCTGGCCGATGCCGCGGTAGTGGGCGTCGTCATCGGTCGGCAGCCATTCAGTGCGCGCGGCGAGTAACAGCGACTCTTCGGCGTTGTCCGGCAGCGGATAGCGCGCCGGCAAATGCCCGGTCTGCTCGCGACCATCCGTGAAGCGGATTTGGACATGGCTCCAGATCAGATCGATAACCCCCTGCGGCGGCTGAAAGTCGATACGTTCGATCAGGGTAAACGGCAGCCAGTAGTAAATGCCGTTGAGAATCGCTTCGCACACCGGACCGAGCCGGCAGTCGCCGTCCATCAGCCACATAAAGCGCTGTTGCCGGGGCTCGTTCGCGTCGGCGAGCTGGACAGTACCGCTCTGCGCCGGGGCGGCATCCAGCGCCAGAGTGCGCGCCTGATGAGCCGCCTGCTGCGCGCCGCTGGCCTCAAGGCGCAGCGCTTTCGCCATCAGCGCCAGCCAGTCGGTGGGCGTGGCGCCGAACGCCGGGGCGCAAAGACCGTTGAAGGTATCGGCGCGGGCGCTTTCCGCCTCCAGTAGCTGGTGGAGCAGACGGGTGGTGGGCCGGGCGATGGGCGTCAGCCTTTCCCAGGCGGGGAGCTGGGCAATGGCCCGCTGCCAGCGGCCTGCCAGACAATACAACTGAGTCAGGGCGGCGCGCAGATCGGCGTCTGCCGGGGCGGATTTGACGCGGCTTTCCAGCGCGCTGATGGCGTCGTGCAGATTTCTGTCCTGTAACAACCGGGATAATGTATTCACAGTCTGCTCCTTATGGCTGTGGGGCGGCGTCCAGCGCCGCGGGCCGATAGTGCCCGGAGGCGGGATCCAGCAGGTCGGGGATAAGTTGTTCTACCCAGAGAAAGGTCAGGGGGATTGGGCTGGTCATCCGGGGCTGCCAGAAACGTCGCGCGGAATCAAGGCGTGCGGCG
This sequence comes from Entomohabitans teleogrylli, assembly GCF_001484765.1. Lineage (GTDB taxonomy): Bacteria > Pseudomonadota > Gammaproteobacteria > Enterobacterales > Enterobacteriaceae > Entomohabitans > Entomohabitans teleogrylli. The sequence goes on from NZ_LLXO01000014.1 coordinate 126,213, forward strand.
ACCTGCCGCGCATCGCTGGCCTGCTGGCGGGGCATTTCAACGATCACGGTGCCGGTAAAGACCCAGGCGTTGTGCTGCGCGTCGAAAGGCAACAGTAAATAGCTGCCCGTGTCGGCCCCGGCGGCGCCGAGAAGTATGCGCTCGCGGCTGGCGCTGACCAACTGCGGCGGCGGCTCGGCGGCGGTCAGATGCATCAGCGGGTATCCGTGGATAAAGGTGACCGGCTGCGGCGGCTGGTTGCCAGCGGTCACGGTGGCGAATCCGAACGCCCGGCCCTCGCGGCACTCGAGTGTATCGGTAGCGGGAATAAACAGCGTATCGTCGCCACTGTGCCACCAGGCGTGGAAGCGGCAACCGTCGGGTAGCTCAAATGCCGGTATCGGCGTCGGGTCGCTAAGCGGCGGTGGGATCGGGACTTCGGTCACGACAGGCGGCGCTTCGGGGGCGAATTGCGGCTGCCAGCGTTCGGCGGCGCGGGCATCGCCTGCGGCCAGCTCAGCCCCCTGGGGGTTATGCAATACCCAGCGAATGGCCTCCACCGTTGGGCACTGCTTTTTCAGTAAGCCACCGACCAACGGCATAAAATCATTTAACTGCGCCTGCGGATTGTCCGGTTTTCCGGCCACCAGTCGCAGGTTAATGTGCGGCGAACACCAGCTTTTCACCTCGCTGTCCGCGACATTATCAATAAAAGCTTCTAACTGGCGGGACGGAGAGTAGGCCAGCCGGTAATCAATGGCCGATGCCGCCAGCGGCAACAGCAGCAACGTGAATAGCACGCAGCGGTATCTCATGGTGACTCCTGGCGCTGCCGGGGGGGGAGAAAATGCCGGGCGTCCGGCAGTGAGTGGCACCGGGTGGTCTCCTGTGGGGAGCCGATCCAGATGGCGATGGCGCTGTAATTATCGCTGGCGGCGTCAGCCCACGTCGGCTGGAGCAGATCGAACCACTCCTGGGGGGAGCCGGCCAGCAGCAGGGTCTGCTCCAGCGCCTGCGGGGTCACGTTGTGCCAGAACCCGTCGGTACACAGCAGGAAAATGTCGCCGTCTTCCAGTTGCAGAATATCGCTGTAGCTGGTGGCGTCCCGCTCACGCGGCACGCCGAGGGCGAAATAGAGCAGGTTATTATTGACCGGGCTGTCGTCGAGACCGGCGTCGAGCATCTGCTGCGCCATACTGTGGTCGGCGGTAACACTGTGTAATTTACCACGTCGGAACAGGTAAAGACGGCTGTCGCCGGCGTGGGCCCAGTAGGCCAACTGGAAGTCGCGATCGATAAACAGACTGACCAGCGTGGTGCCCATTTTACTGTAGGTTTTCAGGGACTTCTGGTTCTGCTGAATCACCGTATTGGCCTGGCGGATGCGCTCGCGCAGGCTCTGGGCGTCAAAGTGGCATTCGCCGTCAAAGTGCTCAAGAATCGTGTCGCAGGCCAGTTGGGCGGCAATTTCGCCGCCCGGAGTACCGGCAATGCCGTCGCAGACCACAAAACAGGCAGCGCGGGAGCCGACAATGGCGCCGGTCAGGTCCTGATTGCTGTCGCGGCTACCCTGATGGCTGATGGTGGCAGTGGTAATGTTCATGGCGTATCGGTCTGTGTCTGGGCGTCTTTATACTGGTTCACTTCGATGTCGTAAGCGTGCAGAAAGGCTTCGCCAAACAGGGTATGAAAATCGTCCTCAATTTCGCCGGCGGTTTGCTGGTAGCGGCGGACAAAGTAATCCCACAGCATGGCTTTACGGGTCGATGGCAGCGCCAGGCGCGGCGCGGCGCCGCTTTGCCGGGCCTCTTCTTCAAGTTGTTCCGGGTTTATGGATTGCAGCATCGCGGCGATAATGGCGCGAATACCGGCGATCATCCCCAACTGGTGAGCCTGTAAATCGATCAACGCATCGCGCACCGCCTGCTCCGGCGGCATAAACCCCGGCATTGCGCTGCCGAACATCTGCATCAGTACCGTTTTGCCGGAGGGCAACAGCTTAAACGGGTTATTGGCTTCATCGAGAATCATGGTCATCTCCGCCTTAACGCCGCGCTTGAGGATCGAACGCGACGACAGTAGCGCCACGGTGCCCTGGGAGAACAGACTCAGTAGCCGTCCCGCCTGGTGCAGGCGCCGGGTGTCGAACTGCGGCTGCGGCTGGATATCGTGCAACCCAAGCCCCTGTAACAGGGCCTCAAGTTGCGGGCCGTCCAGTCGCTGTGCGCCGCTGTCTTCGCTGTCGGTCGCGGGGATTGTCGGGGTGACGACCGGATCGATGGCCAGTCGGCGCGCCGCGGGGCGCGTAACGACGGGGGCCGCCTGGGGCCGGGCGGCGGCAGGGGGAATCTCAGGCGCAGGCGCCGCGGGCGGCGCCGGGCTTTGCGGCGGCGCGGCGGCGCTGTCCCCGGGGTTGGCCAGCGGCGCGGCGTCGGCCATCAGTAACGCCAGCGGATCGGCATCCGGCGCCGTGGCGGTCGGGTGGTCGCTAAACAGCGCCAGCGGATCCACCTCGCGGTCGCGTTGCGGCCCGTCAGACGGCGCGGCGTGCAGGGTTTCGTCGCTCAGCAGCGCGCTGGGCGAGGTATCGGCAAGAATATGTTGCCGGGCGAGAATGGTCTCGTCGCGGAATAATTGCTGAGGGTCGGTGGACTGCTCGCTGAGGTGGCGCAGCTCAAGGCCATCGGCAAAATGCGCCAGCGGGTCGGCGGGATTGCGCTGTTCGACTGCCGGGCGCTGGAGCGGATTGTCGCCCGGGTCGTCAGGGTCCGGCGGCGTATTTTCACTGGCGGCGGGCGGGGGAAATTCGCTCATCAGGCTGTCCCAGACATCGCCGGGTACCTGTGGCGTCGGCGTCGCCGGGGACGGTTGCTGCCCGGTGAGAGGGCTGATTTCGATGCGATAATCGCCGATTTCCAGAATATCATCGGGCTGGAGTTCGACTTCGCGGCCGCGCTCAAGCGGGATTTTATTTAATATAACGTGGGTAATATTGCCGCGGTTCGTCAGGCGGCACTCTCCGTCGCCCGACACATGGACGATGGCCTGGAGGCGCGAAATCGCCCGCTCCTCATCCGGCAGAACCAGATTATTATCCACGCTGCGGCCGATGGTTCCGCCCGGGGGCTGAAAATCGCAGTATTGCCGGGGAGGCGTATGACCATTTTTGGGGTGAACAATGGTGAAGCGCATAACAGCTCCTGCAAAAAAATCCGCGCGCCGCAAACGGCTGGAGGAAAACACTGGCGGATTGAGTCGAATAATCGCTTTACGGGTGGGCAAAACCTCCTCCGGCCGGGCCGGAGGAGGGGGGATCAGGCTTCGCGGTTCTCTTTGATATTCCAGCCGGCGCTGCTTTCCGCGCCTTTGCCGCCTTTATCTGTCTGCTCCCAGTACTGCTGTTTCACTTTGGCAGCCTGGAAGGCGTAAGCGATACCCACGGTATCTTCATCCCGGGCGCCGGTATATTGCACATTAGTGACCAGCACGTCCTCCAGGGTGATGCGTCCGTACTCCACCTGCTCGCCGCCGGCTTTGCAGATAGACAGCTCAATCTTCACCAGATGTTTGCCGCTGGCGCAGTGTTTCAGCAGCGCCGGAGTGGACTTGTCGATCAGCGCGCTGACGTGCAGATCATTAAAGCACACCTTGCCGGCGCCGCCGCCGCCGCCCACGCTCATGTTGCCTGGCTGGGAGGCACCCCATGAAAAAGAGCGAATATCGGTCCAGCCTTGATGATGGGCGTCTTTGGATTCACCGCTGGCGCCTTCCACTTTCATGAACATATCAATTGCCATATTTAAGGTCCTTTTTGTCATAGCGCGGCATACCTGTCGGCGCCGCAGGTGGTGTGACAGAAAATAACCGGCTCACACCAGTACCGGCTGGAAAGCCAGAGAAAACAGCCTCTGGCGCAATGTTATGCTTCGCTTTGTTTCAGCGACGGGAGACGCGATACCAGGCGCAGGGAGACCGTTAAGCCTTCCAGTTGATAGTGGGGACGCAGGAAGAATTTGGCGCTGTAATAGCCCGGCGCATCTTCAATCTCTTCCACCTGAACCTCCGCCGCCGCCAGCGGTTTGCGTGATTTGGTCTCCTGGGAGGAGTTGGCCGGATCTCCATCGACATAATTCATGATCCAGTCGTTGAGCCAGGCTTCCATATCATCGCGTTCGCGGAACGAACCTATTTTGTCGCGCACGATGCACTTCAGGTAATGGGCGAAGCGACAGCAGGCGAACAGATAGGGTAATCGAGCAGCCAGTTGGGCATTGGCCGCCGCATCCGGGTCGTGGTATTCCGCGGGTTTCTGCAGCGACTGGGCGCCTATAAAGGCGGCGAAGTCAGAGTTTTTGCGGTGTACCAGCGGAATAAAGCCGTTTTTCGCCAGCTCCGCTTCGCGCCGATCGCTGATGGCGATTTCCGTCGGACATTTCATGTCCACGCCGCCATCGTCGTCCGGGAAGGTATGGCAGGGGAGATTCTCTACCGCGCCGCCGGACTCCACGCCGCGGATCGCGGTACACCAGCCAAACTCGCGGAACGAACGATTAATGTTGACCGCCATGGCATAGGCGGCATTTGCCCAGGTGTAATGGCTGTGAGTGGCGCCGTCGGTATTCTCTTCAAAGTTGAATTCGTCGATGGGGTTGGTACGAATACCGTACGGCAGCCTGGACAGGAAGCGCGGCATCGCCATGCCGATGTAGCGGGCATCTTCGGAGTCCCGCAGGCTGCGCCAGGCGGCATATTCCGTGTTCTGGAAAATGCGCGTCAGATCGCGCGGGTTGGCCAGCTCCTGCCAGGATTCCATTTGCATCACCGCCGGGGCCGTTCCGGTGATAAACGGGCAGTGCGCGGCGGCGCCGACCTTCGCCATCTCGGCCAGCAGCTCGACGTCCGGCGGACTGTGATCAAAGTAGTAATCGCCGACCAGGCAGCCAAACGGCTCGCCGCCGAACTGCCCGTACTCTTCTTCATAAATTTTCTTGAAGATCGGACTCTGGTCCCAGCTAACCCCTTTATAGCGTTTCAGGGTGCGATGAAGCTCCTGTTTGGTCACGCTCATAAAGCGAATTTTCAGCATCTCATCGGTTTCGGTGCTGTTCACCAGATAGTGTAGCCCGCGCCAGGCGCCTTCCAGATTCTGGAACTGCGGGTGATGGATAATCTGGTTAATCTGCTCCGACAATTTTTCATCAATGCCGGCAATCAGCGCCTGAATAGTGCAATACGCGTCGGACGATATCGTTACGCTGTTTTCCAGCGCCTGCTGCGCCAGGGTTTTCACTGCGCCCTCCACGGCCTCTCTGGCCTGGTCGGTGGCGGGACGAAAGGCTTTGTTGAGCAGGGCGCTGAATTCGTCGTCAGTCCGGGTTTCCTGGCTGTGCCGGGTTTGCTGTTGGGGCGATTGGCTCATTGATTACTCCTCGCGCGCGTCGTGGCTGTCCGGCGCGTCCGGCCGCGGGGCGCTGGTCAGGGATTTCAACAGGGTGGGATCCTGTAACAGCCGCGAGACCAGCTCTTCGGCGCCGCTTTTGCCGTCCATATACGAGAGCAGGTTCGAAAGCTGGGTGCGCGCTTCGAGTAATTCGTTCAGCGGACCGACGTGACGAGCGATGGCCGCCGGGGAAAAATCGTCCATGCTTTCAAACGTGAGATCGATATTCAGATGACCTTCGTTGGTCAGTGAATTGGCGACCTGAAAGGCGACGCGCGGCTTCAGGGACTTCATGCGCTCGTCGAAATTTTCCGCGCTGATGTCGAGAAATTTACGCTCTTCCATACCGGGAAGCGGTTCGGCGGGTTGCCCTACCAGATCGGCCATGACGCCCATTACGAACGGCAGCTGGATTTTGCGTTCTGCGCCGTAAATTTCCACGTCGTATTCAATCTGCACGCGCGGCGCGCGATTACGGGCGATAAATTTCTGCCCGCTGCGTGATGTTGCACTTGTCATGGGTGACTTCCTCATGAGGGTTACTTGGCGTCCGCCGGCGGCGGCTCAGATAATCAGGCGCGCTCTTCGGAGTCCGGGCGGCCGAGTACATTTTCCAGTTGGTTCATCCCGTCCGGGGCGAGGTCGCGAACCAACTGCATAAAGTCCATTTCGATTAAGCGCTGTACCCGTTCCAGCAGCAGAGGCGCCGGATGGCTGGGTTCGTGGTGATGGAAATAGTCAATGACCAGACTGAGCATGCGCCTGGCGTCATCCCGGGTACGGATTTGCGCGCCGCGCCAGTCTACGGTCGCGTCGGGCGGCGGCGCGGGCGCGGCGCTTGCCGGCGGCGTATCAGGAAGCGGGGCGGCGCTATCGGCCGGCTCAGCGTCCGGGCGCAGGCTGAGCTGTGCGAAAAGCCTGATCACCCCGGTCATTTCCGGTAGCGCGCCGTCGCCGAGATGGCCGATAACGGTGGCGCGGATGGCGTTGAGATACTCTGCTGCCCGGACAAGCGCTTCGCGCACCGGCTGTTGCGGATGGTGTAACTCGTTTTTCAGCCGCCCCAGGCCGCCAGGCCAGCTCGGGCACTCCGCTTTACTGCCGTCGAGCAGGCTGATGGCGTCGCGTAATGTAATCTCTCCCGCCGGCCCCGACAGCAGCGTCAGATTGCGCACGCTGGCGGTCAGCGCGGAGTTATCTCCCAGCCACGCAAGGGCGCTGGCGCGATACAGCGCATCGGCTTCTCCGTCGATTTCCAGCTGTGGGTGCAGCGTCGGCCAGTAGCGCAACAGTGCCTGATGGATTAACGCCAGACCGTCGGCGTAGCCCGCCAGGCCACGCAGATGAACCCAGGCATGGGTCAGGTACATCATGATGCGCAGGTCTTTACTGCGCGCCAGCAGACCGCTGGCCAGCCGCTCCACCTGAATCCAGTCCGGGGGCTGGGCGGGAATGATGGTACTGCCGAACTGTTGTTCGGTTTTTCCGGTGCTGGCCTGCTCGGTGGCCAGAAAATCGGCGTCATATTCCAGATTTTCTCCACAGGGCGCCTGAGGGTCGACCGGGGTTAACAGCGTTTCAATAAGCATGGCGTTCCTTTAGTCAAACATCTTCGGGTATTGCCCGCCGCGGCCGCTTCGGGCCCAGCCGCCTGGATCGAACAGTTGCGAAAACAGCTGGACGGTCAGATTGCCGCTATGAACGTGGGTATAGAGCGGATAGCCGTCGCATTGATTGCTCCACCAGAAACTGGCGTAGCGGGTGGGGTCAAAACAGTCCGCCGCCTGCTGCCAGTTGACTCCGGCGGGCAACGCCTGCGGGGCGATAATCGCCAGAATGTCGCTATCGCCAGCCGCGGTAGCCAGCGGGATCTCCTGTAGCGCCTGATCGAGCCAGGCGGCGGAAACGCCGTGGCGCACGGCATAGAGCAACGTATAGCCGACCTGCCGGTACCAGTCGCCCGCCGCGCTGAGCTGGGTCGCCGGCCAGTCCTGCGGCGTAAACAGGCGCATGGCGCACAGCGGATAGCGGCGGCCTACGCTGTCCCGGGCCGGCAACATGCAGCCCATGCGGATATAGCGGCTGTTGAGGGTGGCGGGAATGATGAAATTCCACACCGGCGCGGCGCTGAATACCCGGGCGTCGTCATCGCCGAGGCGGCGGCGCAGTTCGGCCAGCCCGCTGTGGCACCATTGTGCCCAGTGATTAACCACCGCGGACGGCAGCCGACGGTGGAGAAAATCGCCGGTGGCCGGTAGCTTGCCGTACCAGCCGGTATCCTGAGATGAATAGGGCAGCGAATGCGTCACGGGCAGCCTCGTTTACGGACAGTGGAAAGCAGGGAGCTGGAACGGGTTGTGAATACTGTTGGCGGTAAATTCCAGCGTGACGCGGTGGCCGTCCAGGTTAAAGGTGGCCTGCTGGCGCAGCGCATCGCCCGGGCTGGCGCGCTGGGCCATATCGATCAGCCGGTTGAGCGCCCACGGACCGCTGGTCGACAGGCTGGCGCTGGCGCCGTTGGCCAGCGCCAGTTGTAAATGTACCTGATGGGTATTGCGGGTGCCGGGCCAACTGATTACCAGCGGCACATGGGGGCCGTGGCTGTATCTGAATAGCTGCCCGTCCACGTCAAGGGTCATGGCCAGGATGCTGTTGTCCATGCGTACCGGCCGTACTGTCAGGCGATACGAGGGGGTGGCGGTGCCGCTGGCGAAAAAGGCATTACGTATCCGCTGAGCCTGCTGGAAGGGACGCAGAATATTGTCGCCATCCGCCAGGGTTTTACCATCCACCCCGGGCGTGAAGCGCCAGCTGGCGCGGGTGGTATCGACTTTGCCCTGCAGATTGTCACGGAAAAAACTGTCCATCAGACCGCTGCCCGGGGCGAACATGCGCGCCAGATCGTCCGGGGTGATCTCCTGCTGCGCCCGCGCCGCCAGCGGGTAGCGGCCGGCGATCGCCTGGCGGCAGAAATTGCCGACTTCGAAGCCGATACGCTTTTTGATATTTTCCATCTCTTTGCGCCGGGCATCGCCGCTGGCGCCCACCGCCAGTTGCGACAGCATCTGGCGCAGCGGCGCCGGTAACCGGCCGGACTCCGCCTGCAGGCGCGGAATAATATCCCCGGGCGGCACCGGAATGCCGCTGTTGGCCGCCCCCTGAACCGCCATCAGATAGTGGTACAGCTCATCGACCTGTTTGAGGGTAGCGTCAAAGGGGATCGCCGCGTTGCTCTGGCCGGGATCCGCACTGCGGGCCAGCTCCAGCAGTGCGGCGAAATGGTTCATGACAACCTGTTCCGGCTGGGCGGAGAGATCGCCGTCGGCCTGCGGCGCGCGCGGGGCGAACAGCGCTTCGAGGGTGCGGCTGGCGCTCTGGTTAATCCGCTCGCTGGTCTGTTCAAACAGGGAACGGGCGTCGCGGCCCTGTGGGTCATACAGGGTGATGCCGGCGGCGCTGTTGACCACCAGATTGCGCAGCGGCGATGCGCTGCCGGACAGGAGTCGGGCGCTGGTGATGCGCTGCTCCAGACTGTCGATGCCGACCAGTTGTAGATCGTTTAACAACTCATCCCAGGCCTGGATAAAGTCTTCCATGTATAACTGGCGGATGGTCTTATCCAGTTCGCCATTCTGCTGCTCCACGGGCGGGTTGTTGAGCACCCACTGGTCTTCGTCACGCAGGGCGGCGCTGACCGGATGAATATTCTGATTAAACAGATTCCAGTAGCCATGGGCGGTAAACAGCGCCGGGATCCCTTCGGACAGCGGTTTACCGCTGCGGCGCGCGAAAGCCAGCCCCGCCTGGGGACCGGCCAGAGTGATGGTATTAACGGCCCGGGAATCCTGCTGGCTGGACAGCGTACGCTTCAGACGTCTATAAATGCGCTGCGCCGGGGCGGCACGGTTAATGATTTGCCGGGTGGCGGCGATCAGCGCGTCATCACGTCCCCACGGCGAGGTCTGGATTTGGTTATCCAGTAACTGGCTGAGGTGCTGCTCCAGATCTTGTAACTGCGCCCGCGATGTACCCGGCGGCAGTGCGCGCTGCACATTGAGCATCACCCAGGCGCGCAGGAATTTACCCTCGTAGTGCCTGGCCTGGTAAAGCATCAGATAGGCTTTCAGGGCTTCATAACTGAAATCTGCGTCGCTGTGGTTGTCATTGCGCAGGGTGTTCTCCACCAGTCGCGCCACCCCGGGAAGCAACAGCGCCTTCAGCGCGCTGTGATACAGCGCGACGCTGGCGTCGTTGATCTGGCTGCCGCGATACAGCCCCATACGCCAGGTCAGCGACGGCGACGACGGCGTAAACTGTTCGCTGTCGGTAATTTGCTGCAGGGTGGCGAGAAACGGCAGCAGCGCCAGGATGTCCCGCTGGTCGGTAACCGCTGGCGGCGGGCGTTCGATGGTCGCCAGGCGGTGGTGAATATCGTCGAGCCAGGCGCGGTTGTTGCCATAGCTGACCAGCCACAGCCCGGAGAGCGCCGCGAATGCCGTCGCCAGCGCGAGGTAACCGGCAATATGCAGCGCCCGGTGACGGTACTCCCACCAGCGGTTGCTGCCAGCCAGCCCGGCCTCTTTAAAAATCACCCCCTCCAGCGGTTCGCGCAGGAAAAAGCTTTTCCCACGGCCATCGGCCAGTAGCGGTTCACGGCCCGTTTCCGGCGCCGTGTGCGGGACGGGTTCGATTTGCAGGTAGCGGCGCAGCTCGCCCATCACCTGATCAAAGGGCAACCCCTCCTGGGTGGCGCTGGTGAAGTAGACTCCCCGGGGAATTATCCGGGTATCAAAACGCGAGGCGCTGAACACGGTTTTAAGGTAGTCGCCAAGTCGCGGACGCAGTGCCGCGAACTGCTGAGGGAACAGATAGCATTCCGCCCGCTGGCGCGCATCGTGCTCGTTTAATAGCCGCTCCGGCAGTTGGTCGTTCAGACGTTGCGCCAGCAGAGAATATTCCCGGGCAAAGGCCTGTTCAGGCTGAAAGTCGGCCTCAAGGGTTTGCTGGTGGGCAAATGTAAAGCCCCAGACCTGCTCGCGCCCGGCTTTATCGAGACGGGCGAAGTAATCCATAAATCCGGTCAGTCGGTCGAGTTTAGTGACCAGCACATAGACCGGGAAGGAGATGCCAAGCTGTTCGTTGAGTTCGCCGAGCCGTTTGCGCAGCGCAGTGGCCTGGCTGGCAAGCTGCGCGTCGTCGTCGCTGAGCAGATCGCTGGCGCTGATGGTAATAATCACCCCATTCAGCGGCTGGCGGGCGCGGTACTTTTTGAGTAAGGCGATGAAATGCCGCCATTCGTCGGCATCCTGCTGGCGCTGGCTCTCCTGCGTGGTATAGCGCCCGGCGGTATCCAGCAGTACTGCGTCGCTGGTGAACCACCAGTCACAGTCGCGGGTACCGCCGACGCCGCGCAGCGCCGCGTTACCGAAGTGGTCCGCCAGCGGAAACTGCAGCCCGGAGTTCGCCAGCGCGGTGGTTTTACCGGCTCCCGGCGCGCCGATAATGGCGTACCATGGCAACTGGTAGAGATACTGGCTATTGAAGCGAGCCGCCCAGCGTCCGGGGGCTTTCTGTCCCGGCGTGAAACGGGCCTTTTTCAGCAGTTGCGCGGCGTCGTGAAAACGTTGGGTTAATTGCTGATCCTGCGGCGCCAGGTCGGGGCTTGCGCTGTCTGGCAGCGGCGGCGCGGCGCGCAACTGGCTTAATAACCGGCTGTTGAACCAGGCGCTGTACAGGCGCGGCACCAGCCGGAACAGTATCCAGATCAGCAGAATGATGGCGATGGCGATCATCCGCTGCGACTCCTGTTCCAGCGGACGATAGTCTCCCACGGCGAGCAACGGGCCAATGTGCCAGACAATAAACGCCAGCGCCAGAATGCCGAGGAATCCCCACAGCAGACGATGGGTTATTAAGGAAAAGAGTCGCCCGATCATGGCGGTGTATTCCCGGTCAGGTGGTCGCCGGGCATCGTTCGCACGCCATCGGGAACCGCCAGTAGGGTGATTTCCACCCGGCGATTAAGGGCGCGGTTTTCCCGGGTATCATTAGGCGCCAGCGGGTTGCTTTCACCACGGCCCGCAGTCGTGACTCTCTGCGGATCGTTCAGCCGCTGGCGCAGCCGGACGGCGACTGACTCCGCGCGCGCCAGCGACAGCTCCCAGTTGGAGCCAAAACGCGCGCTGCGGACTGGAACATTGTCGGTGTAGCCGCTGACCAGAATATTACCGTTGACGCTGTTCATGGCATGGGCGATTCGGTCAATGACCGGCAGCCAGTCGGCGCGCAGATGAGTGGCGCCGGACTCAAACAGGCCGTCGCCGCGCAGGGTCACCACGCTCTGATGCGCCTCGTCGCGTACGGCCACCAGACCTTCGGCGATCTCCTGGCCGAGAAAACGCCGCAGATTCAGCACCGGAGCCTGTGCCGCAGGCGGGCTGGCGGTTACGCCAGGAAATGTGGTCTGATACATCGCCGCCAGTACCGGCGCGGCAGCGTCGCTTAACCGCCAGTTCAGGGCGATGAACAGCAGCGATGCCAGAAAACCGGCCAGCGCCGCGCCGCTCCACAGCGGGATCAGCGGTTTCCAGCGCGGCGCCTGTACCGGCAGATCCCGGGCGTGGGGCGACAGTACCGGGTCGGCAGCGCCGCGTACTCCGCGAATTAGCTGGAGCAGGCGCTGTTTGAGGGTTTCCAGTTGTGAGCGGCCATTGTCGATCACCCGGTAGCGCCCTTCGAATCCCAGCAGCAGGCAGTAATGGATCAATTCCAGCAACTGAATATGGTTGCCCGGTTCCCGGGACAGACGGGCCAACAGCTGAAAAAATTTCTCGCCGCCCCAGGTTTCGTGGTGAAAGGTTACCAGCAGGCCACTGGCCGACCAGACACTCTGGCTGCCCCAGGGGGTCAGGGCGGCAGCTTCATCCAGCGCGGTGCACAGGCAGTAGCGGGCGCCGATAATGGTTTCATAGGGTAAACCGGCGCGCTGACTGGTTAATTCGAACTGGCGCACTTCATCGATTAACTGCTGGCGCAGTTGACCGGGATCGGCATGGGTGGCGGAGAGCTGCAGCATCGAGATGGCGTTGAGCAGGGGGTTAGCGGCGGCGACCAACGCGTTGTCAGGTATCGCGGCGGTCATGATGGGTGGCTCCGAATCGCCCACAGCGTCATTTCCAGCCCCGGGAAATCCCCCGCCAGATGCAGGGCGAAGGCGCCGGAAGTTTCCATTTCACGCCACAGTTCGCCGTTTTTTTCCAGTTCAAAATAGCTGTGACCGGCATGCCAGGGGATGTGGCGCGGCGCGCTGGTCATGGCGCGCAAACTGATGCCGGGCAACTGCAACTGTACCAGATCGCGAATCCGCGTTACCGGCCCTATCTTCATCCGCGCCGGGAAGTGGCTGAGCAGGGATTCGGCGCTGACGTCGGCGCGCACTGCCAGCACAAAACCAAAGTCGTGCATCATGCGTCCGTCGGCGATGGTCGCCACGTTAAGCCCGTGGGCCCGCTCCACCAGCGGCAGATGGATGGCGTTCTCTTCAAAGACCACCGCCAGCCCCTGGTGTATCAGACGCGTTAGCTTATCGAAGCACAGCGCCGGGTTATCGTGCTGGTAGACGGGCAGAGGGAGATCGGGGGTTCGGGCGCTGCTGAAGGTCGCCAGCTCAGCGGCGAACTGCAGCCAGTCGGCAAACAGCCGCTCGGGATGTAACTGGTTAAGTTGCCGCAGGTGGCTGGCATGGCCGAGGTAGCGATTGACCAACTGTAGCAGCATAAAGTCGGCCATATCCGAACCGGAACCGCGTTCGGGCTGTAGCAGGCGCTGGCTCATCTGCTGACTACGCTGTTGCAGCAGCCCGGCAAGATCTTCGATACAGGCTTTCAACTGCGGGCTGCCGTAACAGTTCAGCATCGGCGGGATCCGCGCCGGGTCAAGGCGCAGGGCGCTATCGCTGCGCTTTTCCATCACCCGCGCCACCGGCAGGGCGCACCACTGGGCGGTGAGATCGCTTTCCGCCATTAGCCGTAGACGCAGATGCCCGAACTGGATAACCGCGCTGCCAACCGCCACGGCATTCAGATCGTCCACTTCCTGTTCCCGGGCCTGATAGCGCGCCAGCGCCTCGGGCCGCTCGTCAAACAGCACATCTTCGCTGCCGGCCCGGCGTACCGGCAGCACCAGGACGATGTTCTCGCCGCTGGTATTGTCGGCGATCGCCAGCGGCTGCGGGGCTTCCCGGGCGCTATCGAAGGAGAACGGCGTACCGTCCGGCATAATGCCGCGGGCCGCCGTCAGCGCGAATTTTCCCTGCTGTAGCAGTGCGCTGTCGATATCCAGATCGAGGAACCCCCAGTGATAACCGCACAGGGCCTGGCCCCAGCGGCGGGTATAACCTTCGAGATACTGTTCTGACTGCTGAAAATGGTGTGGACGCAAAAACATCCCTTCCGTCCAGACAACTTTATGCGCGTCTTTCATGGTGATTCCTGGGTGTCCCTGTAGCGCAATGCGTGAAATTAGCGGGCAATCTCCAGACCCTGCGCGCCGACAAGGAGTCGCGCTTCGAGGGTGTCGGGGGAGAATTGCCAGACTTTATAAAAATTGGTTTCCAGCGGCGCCGGCAGCGGTAGCGACAGGCGCCAGACTTTGCCGCCGAGCTGCTGGTATTCGGCGATAATGCCGATGTAGCGGATCTCCAGCGTGCTTTGCCCTTCCAGACGTTTATTTTGTTGACCGGGGGTCAGAAAGAACTGGTCGCTGTCGATCAGGCTATTGCCAAGCGCCTGGCGGGCATCGTTTTGCAGACTAAAAAAATCCTGCGCCATGAATTCGGCATCGCTGCGCAGCAGTAAAACGCGTACTTTTACCGGCAGCGCGTCATTGGCCTGGGGCGCGGCGTCGAAAGCGAGCCGATAGCGCGCCGGGATCTGCTGCGCCGTCGACATGCAGCCGCTCAGCGTCAGGAGCGCCAGGCACAACAGGAACCAGTAACCGTGGCGCGGGAGCCGGTGCGCGGCAGTAAGCATGATGTTTCCTTCGGAGTTAATTAGTCGAGGATCCAGGTGGCGGAACCGCCGTCCTGGCAGGCTTTACTGTCGGCGACGTCAATACAGCCAGAGGCTGGTTTGGCAGGGGCGGCGCTTCTGGCGCGTGCGCGCAGTACGGCGCGATCTTTTAACACCGCGGCGCGGTGCTGGTCTTTGGGGATCCCGGCATTGCCGACAATGTAGCCAGTCAGATTGCCGCCCCAGGCGCGCGAGATAGCCAGCCAGCTACCTTCAACTCTGCCCAGCGCGTAGAAAGGGGCGGCATTCTCCAGTTGGGTGACCACGCTGCCGCCGTAGCCGGGGGAATCCATCACGCTGACGCTGTACAGGGTGAGGTACTCTTCATTAATCGGGGTGAATACCTCCGGGGGCTTAATGGCGAAGCGGTGGTGTAATACCACGCCGTCCACTTTGCTGGTGACGATGGCGTCTTTGTCTGGCGCCGGCGGTGCCGGCGATCGGCAGGCGCAGAGCGATAAAGTGGCCAACAGTAACAGGCCAGTGCGTTTGTTCACCGTTATCCTCGCTGAAAAAGTCGCTAAATTTATGGCGCCAGCATCAACACTTTGAGCTGGCTGGGAACCACCCGCATACCGGGCGCGTTGGTGGAGTTCTGCAGGCTGATGCTGGTGAGTCGGGTGGCGGGCATCCCTTTGAGCAGAACGGTAAACGCGCCGGTGATATGCCGGGAAGGGCCCATCACCGTTGCGGAGGCGACGCCGAGGGCGATACCGGCGTTATCGCCGTTGGTCAGCGGCGTGACGGTCGCCATGTTGTGGGCGGGCATGCCCATAAAAAGAATGTTAAACGCCACCGGGATCGCTGTTGGCCCCAGCGCCAGATTGGGGTAGGGGATCGGCGTTGGCGTCGGGGTTGGGGTCAGGCAGACATCGGGAAAACCGGTGTCCAGCCCCATTAACTGGCAGTTGGCAAACATGGTGTTACCCCATATGGATTTGTTCGGAATCGACTTTGGTGATGGCGTCGGCGGTAATAAAATTGTTCTGCGCGTGCAGGCGCAGGTAATCGTTGGCCTGCACGTCAAGCTGGCCGGCGCGCACCTGTTCGAGGGTTTCGGTGCGCCGCAGCAGTCGGTGACTGATTTGGGTGACGGTCTGCCACACGGATTCGCACTGGCGACCGACAAAGCGCGTGACGCCCAGCCATGCGCTGACGGAATCGCCGCTGTATTTCAGATCCTCAATATGGCAGTCCCCCTCCCGGGCCGTGATATTCAGCGTCTGGCTGCTCAGCGCCAGGTCGCCGCCGGCGGCAATATGCAGATCGCCCGCGACCTGCAGCGTGGCGGGTTGCGCGCTCTCCGCCCGCTCCAGGACCGCCAGCAGCCAAAGCTGACCGCCTGCGGTGGCGATCAGTACCCTGTCCTGGTATTCAGGGGCTATCAGGCAACTGGCGGCGCGGCGGCAGTGCCAGCCGCGCCCTGCAAATTCGACAATTGCGCTGGCGTCGTCCGGTAGATCAACGACACAGCCAACGGCCTGCTGTGGTGAATTCACGGGTAACGCGTGAGAGGCGGTCGCTGAGTTCATAAACGTTCCTTTTGATGATATCTGCGGTTACAGGCGATTCTGGCGGCGGGCATTCCATATTTCGGCGGCGAGCAATTCCGGGTCGTTTTCCAGCACCCCCTGGCGATCGGAGAAATGAGCGCCGTGCTGGTGACTGCGATGCAGCCGGGTGCGCATAAAATGCGCCTGGCGGAAATCGGCGTGGCTGATATCCGCCTGGGTGAAATCGCTGTACGCCAGTTCGCAGCCCTGGAAAACGGCGCTGCTGGCGCGCGCCTGCTGTAAAATCGCCTGTGACAGGTTGCTGTGGGAAAAGTCAGCGCCGTCAAGCCGGGCGGCGACAAACACCGCCTGGTCGAAACGCCCGTGGCGGCAGGCGGACCGGGATAAATCAGCGCCGATAAATAGCGCCTGACGGGCGTCTGCGCTATCAAACACGGCGCGCTGCAGCGATGCGCCTTTAAAGTTGCACTGAGTTAACCGCGCGCGGCTGAAATCCGTGTCGTCGAGCGGGTTGTCAGTAAACTGGCAACCGTGCAGGTGCTGGCCGGCGTAGCGTTTGCCGCGCTGATCGCATTCGAAGAACGTCGTCCTGTCGAAACTGGCGTCGCTGAAGTCCACCTGGCGCAGATCGAGGCGAAAAAAGGTGGTTAACCGCTGGGTTGTCGCCGCCATTTGCGCGGCGTTAAGCGTCAGGCTGACAAAGATGACGTGATGGAGCTCGCTATGGTTGAACAGAGCGTCATCCAGCGTTCCCTGCATAAACTGCACTTTGTCATGCTGAGCGTGGCTGAAATCGGCGCGCGTCAGGTCACACTGGTTGAAAGTACAGGAGGCCAGCGGGGTGCCGGGAAAGCGGCATTCGCGCATGTCGCAGAGGTTGAACGACGTTTGTCTGAGAGTGGCGTCGGCAAAGCGGGCGCCGGGTAACAGGCATTCATTGAATACCGCGCTGTGCAGATTAGCGGCGCTGAAGTCGGTAGCGCTGAAATCAATGTGGCTGAAAATAGCCCCGGAGAGGTCCAGCCCGGCCAGCGTCATGCCGGCGGCAGAGAAGTTTTGCAGCGTTTCGCCGCGCTTGATTTTTTGCTGTATTTCCTGCGCGCTGAGGTTCATATCCGCTGCTTATCCCTTTTCGGCAGTACTTTGCTGCGCGTGGTCCATGCGCCATCCAGCCTGGTCGTGGCGTCGATCAGCGATTGCGACAGATCGGTGCGAAACAGATTGGCGTGACGCAAATCCGCGCCGCTCAGGCGGCATTTCTGTAACAGGGCGCCAATCAGATTACTGTCATTCAACTGTGCGCCGCATAGATTGGTTCGGATAAACAGGCTGCCGGCGCCGTTCATCTTGCGCATATCGGCGCGCTGGCAGTCCGCTTCGCTCAAATCGCTGTTATCAAGCCTGGCCATCATAAAACAGGCGCCGGACAGCGCGACCTGGCGCAGATTGCAGTGGGTCAGGGTGGCGTGGCTGAAATCCGTCTTTTCCATGCAGGCGGGAACGGTGAAGGCACAGGCGTTGAGTTCGGCATGCTGAAAACCGGCCTCGGGCAACTGACTTTCCACCCATGAACAGCTTTCCAGTCGGCTATGGGCAAATCGCGCCCTGGTAAACCGGCAGCGGATAAAAGCGGCTTTACTCATCGCCGCATGGGTGAAGTCTGGTTCCGGCAACGTCAGCTCAAAAAACAGCGTATTAGTGATGCGCGCGTGGTGAAAACGACAGCGAATGATATCGGTGCGATACAGCATGAGCTCCTCCCAGCGTGACTGGTCGAAAATGCATTGCTCAAAGCGCGCCTCCTGCATTTGGGTTTTATGAAACACCGCGCCGGTGAAATCGCTGCCATGGCAGTTAGCCTGGGTCAGGCAGGCCTGTTCCAGGATGGCGTTATGCAGTGAGCTATCGACAACGTCGCATCTGGCCAGCATGGCGCGGGTAAAATCGGCGCCGTCCAACTGGCAGCCGCTCAGGTCGGCGCTTTCCAGCATGGCGGCGCAGAAATTGGCGTGGCGTAAATCAAGGCCCGACAAGTCGGCGCCGGTCAGATCGAGGCCGCTGAAATCTTTGTCGCTTTCCATGGTAGCCTGGACGCGGCGGCGAATGATTTGCGCCGTGTCCCCGGTCAGTTTCAGGGCTGGAGACTGGGTTTGCACTGACATCAGGTAGGTGTCATGAAGCGCGTTTTCTACCTGGGTTATCTGCTGTGCGGAAAGGCCGTGTGTCGCATGGGTGTGTAACATATCGCGCATGCGCTGGAAATTTTCCGGGCCACGAGGGGCCGGATGATCGCCGCCCGGATTGTCCGGATCGAGCCCCTGACTGCGCAGGCGCTCATGGGACTGCTGGCGAATCTGTTCCGCCTGCTGTTCCATACGCTCGACGAATTCCGGCAGTTCATCCAGCGACGGGACTTTATGCTGCATGGTGCCGGAAAAGGCGCTGCTGATATCCTGTTCCTCCGTGTGCTCAGGGCGATATTCATCGCGCAACTGTTGGGCGCGGGCTTTCAGGTTAGCGCTCAGCGGGTTCTCCTGAGCGACTACTTCCGTATCCAGCCAGGGTCCGATGGCGTTTTCCGGCAGCAGATCTTTTTCACGAAAAGCAAACAGCGCGCCGCGGCTTTTATCCAGACGCTGCTGCAGCACTTTACGATAGTGACTGGTCGAGCGTTGCGCGCCGGCTTGCTCCAGGGCGGGCAGAATATGCACTACATCGGCGCCGTCATCTTCATTGATGCGGGTAGCGCCGTGCCAGATCAGCAACATTTGTTCCCGGTGCGGGAAAAACCATACCGTCGTCAGCCGCAGGGGGATCTCTTCAAACAGCGTATCGTCGGCGCGCAGGCGGTTAATGAAACAGCGGGCGCGCCACGGCGGTAATATGCCGGACTGTACTGGAATAGTCGGGTGCATATTCCAGATGCGCCACGGCGCGCGCTCAGGCAGGGCATCAAGATTTTCCCACCACTGATCCTGAGGGGCGGCGTTGAACAGACGCCAGTCGATATCGTTGGCAAAACCGGGGAATTCATACTCCAGCCAGTGGCGATCGTATTTTTTGCCGATGCGCGTAAAGCGGGCAGGCCAGGTGAAATCCAGTGCTCCGAAGCCGGCCGGCGCCGGCTTTTGCTGTGGTCGGGTGATTTGCCCGGACAGCGGTTCGATATTCGGCAGCCGGTGAATGAGGATTCCGTCAATCAGTTCTGGCGCAGCGCCAGTGCCGTGGGGGTTGTCGGCATACTCAGGCCCGCCAAATGCCCGGCTCCAGTTTAGCGGCATCTGTTCGAAAGGCAGCGGTTGCGATGGCACATTATTAACCCAGTGGCGTTCACCAAATGCCAGCAGGGTTTTCTCTTTTTCCGCGACCTGAATTTTTACCGCACAGGCGGTTTTTTGCTGCTGATGGGCGGTATAGGCGAATCCGCTGGCGAGAAATTCCGCGCAGGCTTTGGGGATCGCCAGATCGACAACGCTATTACCGGGCTGTAGTTCCGATTCCACCAGTTGCCAGAGTTCGGTTTCCGGACGCAGGCGCGGCGCGCTGCTCATATCCGCCAGCCCCATCACGGCAACGCCAAGATGATTTTTTTGCTGCCAGCGCCAGGGGCGCTGCAGCAGGCTAAGACGCAGAGGCTTAATGATTTTCATCAGTTGTCCGGTTTAATAATTTATTTTTTCAGAAGAGATGACGGAACCCTGCATCATTTCTTTTTCTGGAGTGGAGAGGGAATGTCTATAATGATTTTTTGCGGATTATCGCTGAGATATTTTATTGGTACTGATTCACCGGGCTGATATTTAGCGGTATCCAGAACGGATATGACCGTTGGCGCTTTAGCAATAATTTTTTTTTGATCCTGAGTAACAAACCTGGCAGTTATTATCACATTGATAAAGGCACTGTTACCACCGGATTGGGCTGTGATATCGACAATAGTGGCAGTTTGCCGGGTACCTTTCTTTTTAATTTCTCCCGCATCTGTTTTCATCGTTTTGATAATCAAAAAAGTGAACAGAGAAAAGCCAAGAATCGCCATGGTGTATGCGAAATAGCGTGAAAAAGTGAATATCTCCATTATTATCTCTGCTATCTACAAAAACGCCCATAATGCTGCTGCATGAATACCCATCGCCAGATTGTCCCATTGAACGCCTGCAACTTTTATTTTCACACCGTTATCGAAGTGGAATTCGACAGGGTTGTTACTTATTTTAAAGCCAGTGATGCCAAGAGAAAAAGGGGTTACTGACATGCCCAGTGTATTATAACTAAACGACTCAATATACGTAAAGGTATTACTAAGCGGTCTGAAAGTGAAAGAATTACTCTTACTTTGATTAGTGAGATTCGGCGCTTCCATCATAATCGCCACATCACTCTTTATCGTGATTGCACTATCAGATGATATGGAAATATTACCCGTAGCATCCTGTGTCCATGAGCCAGTTACTGACTCCGTCAACTCCCCCACGATTTCTTCTGTCTTATTACCGGTAATATCTTCGGTAACATCACCGGTTATCGCAAGCGTTACGTCACCAGTCGTATTATTTATAACATCACCGGTAATCGTTTCCTCTATGTGACCGACGATTGTTCTGGTTATGTCACCATCATTATGCTGGGCTGTATTACCGGTAACGGTTTGAACGATATCCCCGATGGTTTCTTCGGTGATATTACCATTAAATGTACGGGAAATATCGTCGGTAATGTTTACTTCATCACCGCCGCTGGTAATGGTGAACTGCCGTCCGTCGGTAATTTCGACTTCCTGACGGCTGTTGAAGGTGTTTTTCTCCAGTCCGTCAACGGTGACCTCCCGCGACCCTTTGAAGTGAAACGACGCATCGCCATAGACGGTATCATGTTGCTCACCGCCAATCACCGTGGTGCGGGTACCGTCGATAGAGACGTTTTTATCACCCTCGACGGAGATATTCATCTGCTTTTCCGCGTGCATATCAAAGGATTCCTGACCCGGCGAATCCTCAAAGAACAGATAGCTGGCATTGTCCTGACTGCCGTTGGTGCTGCGTGACATAAATCCCATGCGGGTGGCGTCATTAGGTAGATCCCAGGGCGGCATGTTGTTCTCGTTATACACGCGGCCAGTCACCAGCGGGCGGTCCGGATCGCCGTTAATAAAATCTACCACCACTTCCTCGCCGACGCGTGGGATTTGCACACCGCCATATTTCCAGCCGGCCCACGAACTGGATACGCGTACCCAGCAGGAACTGGCGTCGCTGTCGCTGCTGTGGCGATCCCAGCGGAATTTGAGTTTTACCCGGCCATATTTATCGGTCCAGATCGGGTTACCTGGCGGCCCAACGACCTCTGCGGTTTGCGGACCGTGGGTTTTTGGCCACGGAGTCTGACGGCCAGGCCGCCACTGGACATCGCGCGGTATGACGGAAAAGCGCGTACGCTGTTCGGCGCGGTTGCTGTCGCCGCTGGCGTAATGGCCTTCGTAAAATTGGTAACTGGCGCTAACCGTCAGATATTCCCGGCAGTCGGCGATGCGCGGCGCTCTGGTCAGGAGAAAGCTGTGTCCTGGCGCCAGTCCCAGCGCGGAAGCCTCTCCCTGCATAGTTTCATGTTGCGACTCAAATTCCTGCTGGCGGACCTGAACATAAAACTGGCTATGTTCGCGATCGGTAAAACGTCCGGGCCAGTCAAAGATCTCGGCTTTATCGGCAGCGCAGGAGAGCGGATTATGGCGGGTTTCCAGCAAATGGGCGCGCGGCTTACGGAAATCGTAGTCGTCGAGGCTGTACATCGCGGGCGTGATAGCGTCCGAGACGCTCCAGTCGTGAATACTTTCGGTGTTCTGATGGTTGCCGGACTCCGCGGTCTTCCAGGGGATTGTCTCATACCCGGCGAGGGGCTCATGCGAATCCGGGGAATCAGCCAGAATCAGAGTGTGGCTACCCATTTCATGATGGAAATAGTAGTAAATCCCCTCATGTTCCATAAGGCGGCTGATAAAGTCGAAATCGCTCTCCTGATATTGTACGCAGTAACCCCATTCGCGATATTTACTGATTAACCGATTTTCAAACTTTATTTGATAACCTGCCAGCACGCTGGCGATAATATCGGGAACTGACTTTTCCTGCCAGATACGGAAATCCCGATTCTGGGTTAAATACCATAACCCGGGTCGCACGCAGGCACGATAAAGGTAATAGCGCTCACTATTTATTTCCCGACCAGCCAGCGTCATGCGGGTGATATAGCCGTTGAGATATCTGGCGATATGCGGTTGCGGCCGTAATTCGACGGTGAGCGGCTTGCCTAATAACTCGCGCAGATTGATGTCATTACGTGTGCTGAGCAACTCAATATGAAATTCAAATAGCCCGGAAAGGGTTTCATTACCCGTCAGGGATTTGAATAGCAGCGTATCCAAATCCAGCGGGGTATGTGCCACAATCACTCTGTCCATTGAACGTCCTTATATTCAGACATAGCTACCGCACGGCCCTGACATCAGTGCCAGCTCCAACGATTTACATTTTTCGGCAACATACAAGGATTTGTTTTTTATGACAATACTGCTATTGAATCGATAAGGGAAAGAGATCTCGCGACATTATATTTTGTCGATGCGTGGAATGTTTTGGTGATGGTTCTGTATTTTTTAATATTCCAGATAATCGGACTTTTCAACGGCGTGAATATAAAGTCTTATTGACCAGGATAATTCCCTGGTAAATTACAATATTAAGATTTATCCCGCTGTGATATTGGCTATTTAGCACGAAATAACCAGTTTTGAGTGCGGATGGTGTAATTGAAGGGCCCTGTTTTTGTGAAGTTGATCGGACCTGACACCTGCAGGAATAAGGACTAATGTTGACCAGGCGGTAATTAGTTACGCCATATTTTCACCTGGTAGTGGCGGTGTGTAAAATAGTGTTCCGCATTAAGCTTAAGTGTCATCTGGTTGCGCTATCTTGCGTCGTAATAAATATGTTTTTTCGAATGCGTGATCGATTTTATTGCGATGCGGCGTGCCCATGTTGCACATGGACTCAGGATAAATTATGCCGCTGACTTGCCTGCAACGCTTCAAATATCTGTCCGATGAAACTCGTCCGGGTATCATTCTGCTGTTCAGGGAGATGGGGGTGCTGTGCGTTTGCGATCTGTGTAGTGCGCTGGAATAATCGTAGCCGAGGATTTCCTGCTATCACATATGAAATCTCATATATAAAGTGTTGAGGATATGAACATTAACGGTGTTTGACCCGGCGCTGTGGTTCTGATGTCGATCAGGCGCTGGTGGATTTCGCGGCGGACGTACAACAGTGGCTGAAGCAACGGGGTGTTCAGGTTGAGTGTTTTAATCTGCTCCGGCAGCTAATAAATTTTGCCTGTAACGAGAAAGCCAAAACGTTTCCTGAGGTGTCCGGGGTCGACGGATTGCATTTACTGCTGTTGGACGGTGAAACGGTGATGGCAGGACGTTATCCGAAACGCGCAGAGCTGGCGTGCTGGTTCGCTATCCCCCCGCTGGAGAACGTCGGGCTGGCTACGATGTTCTGCCACTCTGTAATGAGATACTGATATGAGCAACATGACCATTTATCACATCCGGCCTGCGGTACGTCGCGCAATACGCTGGTCAACCATCAAATCCATATCGATTGATGTTATGAGTTCCCCCGGAGTTCCCGGGGGAACGCGCCGGGACGTTTAGCTATCTGCCAGAGTACAACATATTTTGCGGCATTTACTCTGAGCAAATGAAAAGTGGTTTTGATCCCATGGACACCAGTAGATCTTCAGATGGCAGCTGGGAAATTTTGATGGTTTCATCAAGTTCAGTATTTAATAAAATATAAGGTAAGGCGAGATTGTTAAAAGTGTTATCATCCCATGCTCTCCGGGTGCCGAGAACATGTAAGGTGAGATCTGTATCCCGGTAGTGCGTGGCGTCATATTTAAAGAGTACTATTCTGTTCAGAATGGAGCGATCGTTTTTTATAATGACTTCGCCATTTATTTTTACATATCCACGACCATGACCATCCAGTAAAATAGTATAGTTGGCGAAGGTGTAGGGCGTGTCCTGATTATTACTGGGGCTGATTATAGTGGCGTTGCAAACAAATCTAAGATACTTTCCTGTACCGGAATACACAACGAAGGTTGTCGCCAGCATTAACAGGGAAGTTAGTGTAATAATCATGATTTTATTCATCTGATATCACCATTGATTAAATTGATAAGATTTGCAGTTGTTTTGGTATTGACCATTTTCGATACACCGTGAGAGCATGGCGTTTATCGGTGTATTACCTGTTTTGCTGTAATTAAAAGCAATGTAAATACTTACATCTTTAGTACAGGAAATGTTTTCGTTATTAATTATTTTCTTCGCTATTTGAGTGTTGTTTGCAATATCTTTCTGATCTTCACTGGAGGAAAGGTAATAAACGGGGCAGCTATTATATGTAAAAAGAGGCGTAATATGTTGAGGTGTGATAATACTTTCATCGTTTAATCTATCTGCTACGATAAACAGGGTGATGAGTACTGTAATAGCAAAAGTTAATATGATAATTGATTTTTTATAATGCATTGTTGTTGACGGACGTCTTTTTTTCTGAGTAAAGGTTTTAATTGTATCCTCCTGGTCAATGGAGGATACAGTAACATCGCTTGATAAGGTATAACCTGTGCGAGGTACAGTGGTAATAATCATCATGTCAGGTAAATAGTGATTGAGAATTTTTCTCAGGTGACTCATATACTGAACAAGAGTATTTGTTGAGCCCTCCATCCCGTTGGCCTCCCAGACCAACGCGATGAATCCTTCTTTAGTTATAATCTCACCCTGTTGCTCAATAAGTACCCGAAATATTCTGTTGACGATGGGGGTCAACAGCATTCCATGGTTATCATCTTCAGAGACATGTCGAACCAGGCCATCTGTAGTTCGATAGTATAATGTTTCATTTAGTATGTAGATCATTGATACCTCCTGATTCAATCTTCAATCGAGTGCTATACAAATAGCATCGAAAAACTCATTGAAATATATATATTTATATCATCTGACAATTTTAAGTATTATACATCCTGTGGTGTAAAATAATTTAAATTTATATTTGCTCAGCATAAAATCCTATAATTATAAATTTGATGATATATGATTGAGTTTTCATGGTTTTTTTTGTGGAATGTTCACTCTGCATGAAGCCCCTGTAAAGGGTGGCTAATACCCTGTGTAAAATAAGGGGGATGCAGTTGAAATGCAAATGAATATTTATTTACGAAATGATTTTCTTACGTTCCCGGGTACGTAAGAAAGTGGCATTGAGTATTTTTACCAGTTGAAATGCTGGTGGTTTAATCTATTTAAATTAAATGGAGCTTGTTATGAATGTCAGTAAGCGTGTTTTTTTATCGGCTATGCTTTCATCACTATTAGTGTCAGGGAGTGTGTTGGCCGTTGACTCAGGAGTTATCAGCTTTAGTGGTACTATTACCGATACAACCTGTGAGGTGAATATTGGCGGTACTGGTACCGATGCAGCTGTGGTATTACCCGCCGTTTCTGCGGAATCCTTAAAAGGGGCGACAAAAACCAATGGTAAGACTCGTTTTACGCTGTCGCTGAGTGGCTGCTCAACAGGGTTAAGTAGTGCAAAAGCCTTTTTCGCAGCCGGGACTTCTGTTGATGACGCGACCGGCCGTCTGAAGAATATGGATACCACGGATTCCGGCGCTGGAAATATCAGCCTGCAACTGCGTGATGGTCAGAATGACAGTGTTATTGTCGCAGGCGATCAATCACAAATTAACTCTACTGCAGGATATGTAGATGTAACCTCCGCAAGCGCCACTCTTCCTTATTTTGTTGAATATTATTCTGAGGGCGTGGTCACTCCAGGTACGGTGACATCTCAGGTTACTTATAACCTTATTTATAAATAAAAATAACTGGGGAGAGATATACTCCCCCTTTATCTCAGAAGGGCCGTATGAGTAACAGATATATCACGACAAGTTTTGGCTTTTTCGCTTTTATCATTACTGTATTAATATCTTTTCCTTCTCTGGCGAGTGTTGTGATTAATGGCACTCGGGTGGTTTACTCTTCTGATGCCAGTGAAGTGACAGTACAGGTAACGAATAATGGAAAGCGAGCCGTATTATTACAAAGTTGGCTGGACACCGGTGATGAAAAAGCGACACCGGATAAGATTGTCGTTCCTTTTGTTTTGATTCCGCCCGTTAATCGCGTTGACGCAGGTAAAACGCAGACGCTGAGAATTAGTGCCAAAAGCACGTCAGGGCTGCGTCAGGACCGCGAATCTCTGTTCTGGCTGAATGTGCTGGAAATTCCCGGCCGTCCGGATAAAGCCGCCATGCCAGATAACTACCTACAACTGGCGATTCGTTCCCGGATTAAGTTCTTTTATCGTCCGATAATCCTGAAAGGAGCTGCCAGCCAGGCACCTGAGCAGGCGGTTTGGTCTGACAGCGGGAGTGGTTTGAAAGTCGTTAATTCCACACCTTATTACCTCTCTTTGACGACAGTGACATTCAATGGAAAAACCATGGATATCGACATGGTACCACCTGAGGACAGTCGTACTTTTAATCATATCAAAGTAACGCGTGGCAAAAATATAAAAGTGGCATGGATTGACGATTATGGCGCAATCCGCACACAGGATTTTACAGTGAAATAAAAATATTTCAGATATTCATTCCATCTGTATATACCCGGTCATACTGAAGAGTAGAGGATTACATGCAGGGAATCACCTTACCAGGAAAGCTTGCGCGACTGTGCTGCCGCTTGATTATGTCGGCATTGACTTTTACTGTCCAGGCGGAAGAGGCTTCTGTTATCGAATTTGATCCCTCATTTCTGATATTAGGTAAGGATGCTGTATCCGATTTGGCACGCTTTTCTCACGGCGGGAGTGCAACTCCGGGCATCCATCGTACCCGGTTGTTTTTCAATAATCAGTTATATCTGAACCAGGAAATTGCGTTTGTTACTCAGACGGATAAAAGCGTGGTGCCTTGCCTGACCCCTTCTTTGTTGATTCAACTGCCTATTGACCACACGAGACTTGCGGAGGATACCTTTGCCAGGCAAGCCAATCATTGTATCGATCTTCCTGCTGTTATTCCCGGCGCCTCGGTGACGTTTGATAGTAACGGACAGGTCCTGAATATTGAAGTTCCTCAGATTTATGAGAGCCGGACTGCGCGTGCTTCGGTACCTCCATCTCTTTGGGATGACGGAATTCCTGCCGCATTGTTGGGTTACAATTTGAATGCTTATAGCAGTGAAAGCCGTGATGATAATTACAGCAATATGTATGCCGGAATTAATGGCGGTATCAACCTCGGTCGCTGGTATCTGCGCCATAATGGCACCTGGAACTGGAATAATCGATCCGGTGGTCGCTACCAGACGCTGAATACCTACGCCCAGCATGATATCCCGGTTATTAAAGGGCGAGTTTCTATTGGGCAAGTTAATACCTCCGGTCAGTTATTCGATACGTTGCCGTTTAACGGGATAAAACTGGAAAGCGACGAACGTATGGAACCATTGTCGCGACGCGGATATGCGCCGGAAATTCACGGAATTGCCCGAACTAATGCCCGGGTTACTGTATATCAAAAAGGCAATTTGATTTATGACACTGTGGTTAGCCCTGGCGCTTTTGTTATTGACGATCTCTACCCAACAGGGTATGGCGGCGATCTTGAGGTTATGGTGCATGAGGCGGATGGTAGCGAACAATATTTTCAGGTGCCTTATGCATCGGTAACGCCTCTGGTACGGCCAGGAATGGCGCGTTACGAGTTTTCGGTAGGCAAGCTCAATAATCGCTATTTGCACAATAACCCACTGCTGTGGCAGGGCTCCAGACAGTACGGCGTCAATAATTTGCTTACGATATATGGTGGTGTGCAGGGCGGAGATAATTATTATGCGGGTCAGGGGGGCGGGGCGGTAGCCATGCCGTTTGGCGCAGTCAGTGCGGATATCACGCATGCCCGTTCTAATCTGGGTAATATTGATACTGGGGAAGATAAGCGAAGGGGTGAAAGTTATCGCATCAGTTATAGCAAATATATTGCTGAAACACGCAGTCAATTCGCTCTTGCAGCCTACCGGTTTTCAACCAATGGATACATGGATTATCTGACCGTTATGCAGACCCGGGATCGGGTTTATAAAGGCTATGACCGGGATATTATCCGGCGTAACAAAAGCCGTTATACATTAACGGTGACTCAGGGATTACCCGACAATTGGGGACAGTTTTATCTGAGTTCTTCAATTCAGAATTACTGGAATGCCAGCGGGAATGACAAACAGTACCAGGTGGGTTACAGCAATAGCTGGAAACGTCTTAGTTATGGGGTGAATGGCGGCAGGACCTGGAACGCTTATGGACATTCGCAGGATACTGTTTCTCTGAACTTTAGCCTTCCGTTGGGAGCATCCTATAACTCACCGATCGGGCAGTTCAGCTACGACAGGAGCAGCAATGGGCGTCATAACCAGCGGGCAGGTTTGAGTGGCTCAGCAGGGGAAGATAGCTCGTTCAACTACGGCCTCTCGGCGACAACTGACAATCAGGGAGCGGCTAACAGCGGCGCAGTTAATGCGCAGTATCGTTCACCGGTAACCTCAGTAAATGCGGCATACAGCACCGGGCGTCACTACCGGAGCGTTTCCGGAGGTGTGAGCGGGACTGTGATTGGCCACAGCGCTGGCGTGACACTTTCGCCGTGGCAGGGGGAAACCTTTGCTCTGGTAGAGGCCAAAGGCGCGGAAGGGGCAAAAGTGAGTGGCTATAGTGGTGTGTATATTGATAGCCAGGGTTATGCGCTGGTGCCTTATCTCAATCCCTATCAGTTGAATGACATCCGGATAGATTTGAAAGGCACTGCTGGTGGTGTGGAACTGGACACGACCTCGCAAAAGGTTGCGCCACTCGATGGCGCGGTAGTGAAAGTAAATTATATCACCCGTCATGGATGGCCGGCACTGATCACCATTACGGGGAGAGAAACGCCACTACCGTTTGGAGCTGAAGTTCGTAACACAGAAGGGCAAGTGGTGGGTTATGTCGGACAAGGAGGGCAAATTTATGCCCGGCTTGAACGTGATAGCGGCACACTAATCGTTAATAATGGTGCTGATCCGCAACAAACATGTCAATTTAATTATCGACTGAAAAATGAACATTTAAACAAAACAGCTTTACTGGAAGAGATTATTACTGGTTGTAATCCTCCAGTGGTAAGAGGATAAATAATGTTTAAAATAACCCAAAATAATTTGTCTGGATTACTCTTATTGGGTTTTATTTTATTAATCAGAGCGCCGTTTTCTTATGCTGCCTGCCAGACGATGAGTGTTGCTCCGAATAGTACATATCCGATTCCATTCAACTCTATATCACCTAATATGGAGACGGGTAATGTATTGATGACCGTAGGGTTTTATGCGCCATCAGCGCGCTTTACATGTGATTCGGCACCGGGATATCTTGTGTTGAAGGTTAAAAGTACGTTAGGGAAAACAGGAACCTATTTAGGCAAGAGTCCGATATATAAAACATCGATAGATGGACTTGGTGCTTATTTTTCACAAATGCTTGATGGTATCCGTATATCCGAAAATGATACCGCGGCGGCAGTTGTCTCACTGGTTCAACTTAATATAGTGAAAATGAAAAGTGATACAATAAGTGGGGTGCTTGATGCATCAACTCTGCCAACGATTGATATTTATGGTACCGAATCAAGTAGTGGCACATCTAATAGCGGCTCTGTTACGCTGGGGTCAGTGGCTTTTACGGGTAATGTTTCCTATGTTGTTCCCACGTGTATGGCGGAAGAAAAAAAAGTTTGGCTGGGTGAACATAATGTGAATTATTTTACTGATTCAGAGACAACTGACTGGGAGGATGCGAGTATTACGATGATTTGCGATCGTGCATTCTCCAATGCTTATAACTATAGCTTTACCAGTTTTAGTGGGATATTAAGCCAAACGATAAGGCCTGAAAACTACTATTCAGTTACTCTGCAGGCAGTAAATGATTTCATCAATAGTTCCCGTGGGATTATGGCTATAGATAGCAATGGTGCTACAGGTATCGGTATCCAGATATCCAGAACGCGGTCTGAACAAAAATGGACATCATTTACCTGGACTGATCTGAATGTTGAGGGGGCTAATACAATTAAAATACCACTTTATGCTCGCTATATTAAAACGGCCGATAAAGTGACGATGGGGCAGGCTAATAGCAAACTTATTTATACTGTTCAATATAAATAATTTATTAGCAATATGGCGTGTCCCTGAACCCGTAGACAAATCTGCCCTACAATTAGAGTATAGAAAGAGATATCCGCCACCTCTTTTGCCAGAACAATCCAGCCAATATGGGTTAAACAAGTACGGTATCAGATATTGTGGGCAGAGGAGAGGCTTGCTGAATATCGCGTGAATGCTGGCTACCCGGTAGGGCGAGAGGACAATAAAAAAATCCACGCAATAGCGTGGATTTTAGTGTTGCTTACCATCATGGCATCCGGATGACCCTGACCCAAAATCCTATGCTTTAAATAAATTTTGAGCTTGATAAGTTTTTGATGTTATGCTATAGCAAGGAGATATTTATAGGTCTGGAGGTAATTTATATGAAGCCAAAAGAAATACTTTGCCAATGGGTTGACGCATTTAATAATGCAGATGTGGAAATTATTTCAGAATTATATGATGATAATGCAATAAACCATCAGGTAGCCAATGAGCCAGTTATTGGGAAAGAGGCTATAAAGAAAATGTTTGAACAGGATTTTACTATTCCAGAAATGGTTTGTATCGTTGAAAACATTTTCGAAGATGGACAATGGGCAATTTTAGAGTGGCGTTCCCCATTAGGTTTGAGAGGTTGCGGTTTTTTTCAAATAGTAAATAATAAAATTATATTTCAAAGAGGCTATTGGGATAAGCTATCTTTCTTAAAACAGCACAATTTGCCTATTGAATAAAATGCATATATCATTATATGAATAGGTTGCAAATTTCTTAAAGTGTGCATTAAGGGAAGCATAATAACTTCCCTTAAAAATTATTTATAATATCAGTGCTGTATTAAAATATAGCCTATTCAATTAGAAGTTAAGTGTTAAATACTTTTGAAATATTGTTCTGAATGCTTTTTATATAAATTAATCACTGAGTTAGTATCCGCACCATTTTTATTAGTTCTAATGTTAAGGCAATTAGTACGGATATCTTTAACGATGATAACCTCATGGCTTTGTAGGGTATTGTCACGAGGAGCAAGATCCATGGTACCGAAACCAATCTGTGGAATCTTTACACCATCGTTTAATTTGATTTCTGGAATGTCTGATAACTGTGCAAGGCAAGTGGGAGGCGTCACCGGTGTCGCCGTTTTTGGTTTTATCCTGAGCACGGGGGGCGATGACATGACTCAGGATTTTGGGTCAGGGTCACTATAAGTGCGGGCGATTACTTAAACCCATACTGATGTTGAATAAATAGTCTGGAGGTCCGTTTTTCGCTCATAGCTGCCGGTCTATTTATCAGTGTTCGGTTGGTTAGCCGCTAAATTCCGATAGCGGGGAAGACTACGCGCTCCAGCATATTGAGACGTACTTTGGTTATTTCAGCCCAATCCTTCATCTGTAGCCACTTTCTTGCGATGACCTCAAAAGTATTGGCGGCTTCATTAGTTTTGCGAATCTTATCGAGCTGACGTGCCTGAGCTGGGTTGATGCCTTCACTGACTAGCTTGCGAGGCTGCTTACATTTCTCACGCGCTTCAACCCGTTTCACAAGCGGATACTCACCCGGAGCAAACATGCTGGACTTGCCATTGATTTTGAAACGATAGCGCCACGCTTTCTTGCCGTTGGGCTTAACTTCCAGATAAAGGCCGTCAGTATCATTGAGTCGATAAAGCTTTTCTTTAGGTTTTGCTGTACGGCACTGGGTGTCTGTGAGTATAACGTTGTCCCTGTATAATTATTATAACGTTATTGTACTCACCCTGAGATAAGACAAAAGTATTTTATACTCACTCCTGTACTCATTTTTGACTGAGCTGTAGGGAGATAAATTGAGGCGTCATGAAAATAAAAATCCATGCAATTGCATGGATTTTATGGGGTTTTGTGATTCTCGCGAGATCTAATGAAACCTCATGAGGCAACAGATTTTATTTAGACGTTGAACAGGAAGTTCATTACATCACCGTCTTTAACGATGTAATCTTTCCCTTCGGCGCGCATTTTACCGGCCTCTTTGGCGCCTTGCTCGCCCTTATAAGTGATAAAATCCTCATAGGCGATGGTCTGGGCGCGGATAAAGCCTTTCTCAAAGTCGGTATGAATTTTGCCGGCTGCCTGCGGGGCAGTGGCGCCGACCGGAATGGTCCAGGCGCGCACTTCTTTTACACCCGCAGTGAAGTAGGTTTGCAGGTTCAGCAGTTCGTAACCTGCGCGGATCACGCGGTTCAGACCCGGCTCTTCCAGCCCCAGCTCCTGCATAAACTCGTCGCGCTCTTCGTCGTCCAGTTCGGCGATATCAGATTCCACGGAGGCGCACACCGGCACCACGACGGAACCTTCACTGGCGGCGATTTCACGCACCTGATCCAGATACGGGTTATTTTCAAAACCGTCTTCATTAACGTTGGCGATATACATGGTCGGCTTCAGGGTCAGGAAGCTCAGGTATTTCACCAGATCTTTCTCTTCTTTGCTCAGGTCCAGCGCACGCAGCATACCGGCATTTTCCAGTTGCGGCAGGCACTTCTCCAGCACCGCCAGCTCGGCTTTAGCGTCTTTATCGCCGCCTTTGGCTTTTTTCTGCACCCGGTGAATGGCGCGCTCGCAGGTATCAAGGTCCGCCAGTGCCAGCTCGGTATTGATCACGTCAATATCTTCCGCCGGATTCACTTTACCCGCTACGTGGATGATATTGTCGTTTTCAAAGCAGCGCACCACGTGGCCAATGGCCTCCGTCTCACGAATATTCATCAGGAACTGGTTGCCCAGACCTTCACCTTTGGAAGCGCCTTTCACCAGTCCGGCGATATCGACAAACTCCATGGTAGTCGGCAGAATGCGCTGCGGCTTAACAATCTCGGCAAGTTTATCGAGACGCGGATCCGGCATCGGGACGACCCCGGTATTCGGCTCAATGGTACAGAATGGGAAGTTCGCCGCCTCAATCCCCGCTTTGGTCAGCGCATTGAACAGAGTGGATTTACCGACGTTCGGCAAGCCGACGATACCGCATTTGAATCCCATGGTTTAAATCACCTTAATTACTTGATAATCATTGGGTTACATTGCAACCCGTGATGAAAAGAGACAATAACCGGCATTATACACGCAAATGGCTGGTTCCGGATGGTTAATTCAGCCGCGGGCTACTGCGCTTTGAAGGCATGCAGCCGATTGGTGGCCCTGGTTAATCCTTCTTTCAGCCATACTTCGGTACAGCGGGCGGCCTCATCAATAGCCTCGTCAATCAGCTTTTGCTCGCTGGCAGGAGGGCGGCCAAGGACAAAGCCAACCACCTTATTTTTGTCCCCGGGATGGCCAATACCGACCCGCAGACGATGAAATCCCGGGTTATTGCCCAGTTTATTGATGATGTCTTTCAGGCCATTGTGGCCGCCGTGGCCGCCGCCGAGTTTAAACTTTGCTACTCCCGGGGGCAGATCCAACTCATCGTGGGCTACCAGAATCTCTTGCGGCTCAATACGGTAAAAGGTCGCCAGCGCGCTAACAGCTTTACCGCTGAGATTCATAAACGTAGTGGGAACCAACAGGCGAACATCTTCACCGCCCAGGGTAATTCGCGAAGTATAGCCGAAGAATTTTGCTTCCTCTTTTAGTGGCTGACGGGCGCGTTCGGCCAGTAAATCCACATACCAGGCTCCGGCGTTATGGCGCGTGGCGGCATATTCTGCGCCCGGGTTCGCCAGGCCGACAATGAGTTTAATGGTCACGGGACTATCCTGAATACTGATAACGGAAAACGATAAATGCAGCGTAGTGTACTGTGCTCAACAGGGGATGACAAAGTGCAACACTTTGGCCGCACAAATTGCACAATTGTTACGTAGCGTTATCATTCATTTTTCATGTTGTTCAGTCACTTATTTGTAAAGTTTTGTTGATGAAATATTCATATCTGTGATCGTCACCCCACAATCTGGTCATGCCTGTTGTCTATACTTTGCTCATAGGGAATGAGGATTCTCCTTACCCAGCCAGATATCCGGAGGTGACATATGAAACGCAAAAACGCTTCGTTACTCGGTAATGTTCTGATGGGGATGGGCCTGGTTGTGATGGTAGGCGGCGTAGGATACGCCCTCTTAAATCAACTCCCGCAGCTTAATCTGCCACAATATTTTGAACACGGTGCGTTACTGAGTATCTTCGTCGGCGCCATTTTGTGGTTAACCGGTGCGCGTATTGGTGGGCATGAGCAGATCTCCGATCGCTACTGGTGGGTGCGTCACTTCGACAAACGCTGTCGTCGTAACGGCCAGCATAAGCCAGGCTGATGTTTTGATTGCATTACCGAAAGCAAAAAGCCAGTCATCGTGACTGGCTTTTGTACTTTAGCGCCGTTTATTACAGCCCGGCTAACGCGTCATTGCGGTCCGGGAAGAACACCAGTCGCCCCGGTATCGGTTTGATACCGGCCCGGGCGAGGGTTTTCAGCGGTTGAAATTCCAGATTAGTAATCCGCAGTTCACAGCCCTCAGGCAGTTTATCGACAAAACGCTGCAGGGCGTCAAGCCCGCCGGCGTCGAGCACCGCAACCGCATCCCACTGCAGAATAACGATCCTTTTCCCGTCGATACGCGTCAACAGATCGTTGAAAATCCCTTCGGCGGCGGCAAAGAACAGCGGTCCGGTCACCCGAAAGGCGAGTACGCCGTTCGGCAGCGCCACATTGATCGCCGCCAGTTTGGTCATGCGCGCGATACGGCGCATAAACAGCAGCGAGGCCAGCACGATCCCGACGCTGATGGCGATCACCATGTCGAACAACACTGTCAGCGACATGCAGATCAGCATTACGATGATGTCGTCTTTTGGCGCCCGGCGCAGCAGGTTCAGCACTTTGTGCGCCTCGCTCATGTTCCACGCCACCATCAGCAGCAGCGCCGCCATGGCGGAAAGGGGCAGCCAGGAGAGCAGCGGCGCCAGTACCAGCAGCGCCAGAATAACCAGCAGTGAGTGAATGATTGCCGCCACCGGAGAGGTGGCGCCGGCCCGGACGTTAGCTGCCGAGCGGGCGATCGCGCCGGTGGCGGTAATGCCGCCGAAGAATGGGGCTATCAGGTTGCCCAGCCCCTGCCCGAGCAGTTCGCTGTTGGCGTTGTGTTTAGTGCCGGTCATGCCGTCCAGTACCACCGCGCACAGCAGGGATTCGATAGCGCCGAGCATGGCCATTGAAAATGCGGCGGGCAGCAGCAGGCGGATAGACTCCCAGCTCAGGGTAAAACTGGATTCCGGGATATTCCACGGCAGGGTCAATTGCGGCAGAACCTGCGGGATGCCGTTGCCCATCGAGCCGTCGGCCAGTAGGTAGTGGAAGCGGGAACCGATAGTGGCGATATCCGATCCCAGCAGGTGGGCGATGCCCATCACGGCGCAGCCTGCCAGCAGCGCCGGCAAGTGACCGGGCAGGCGAATACCCAGCCGCGGCCACAGAATCAGTGTACCCAGCGTGACAATCCCCACTGCCGCGTCTCCCCAGTTGATAGTCGGCAACGCCATGGCCAGCGCGGCCACTTTGCTGAGGTAATCTTCCGGCACGTGGGTTATCGCCAGCCCGAAGAAATCTTTCAGTTGCATGGTGGCAATGGTGATCCCGATACCGGAGGTAAAGCCCAGCGTGACCGACAGGGGGATGTATTCAATCAGGCGCCCTAAACGCCCGATGGCGAACAGCACCAGAAACAGGCCGGACATCAGGGTGGCGATCAGCAATCCCGCCAGCCCGAACTGTTGGGACACCGGGTAGAGGATCACCACAAACGCCGCCGTGGGGCCGGATACGCTGAAGCGCGAACCGCCGCACAGCGCAATCACAATACCCGCCACCGCCGAGGTGTACAGACCATACTGCGGCGCGACGCCGCTGCCGATAGCCAGCGCCATGGCGAGGGGAATGGCGATAATGCCAACCGTCAGCCCGGCGATCAGATCGCGCATAAAGCGTGAAGAGGTGTACTTCTCGCGCCAGCAGGCGTCGATCATAGCCCGAAATGGAACAACCTGAGTTAAGAAAGATGTTTTCACTGTCATCGTCCGTGAGCGAGATAACAGGCATTTATCAGCTAAATGCCGGGTACTGCTGCATTAGTCATACAAATAAATAACAATCATAAAAAAACCCGCCGCAGCGGGTTTTCTGACACTCTCCGATTAATGTTCAAACATCGCGGAGATAGATTCCTCGTTGCTGATACGGCGAATTGCTTCCGCCAGCATACCAGAAAGGGTCAGGGTACGAACTTTATCCAGCGCTTTAATTTCCGGGGTCAACGGAATGGTATCGCAAACGATAAATTCGTCGATCACTGAGTTCTTAATGTTTTCCAGCGCATTGCCGGAGAAAATCGGGTGCGTGGCATAGGCGAACACCCGTTTGGCGCCGCGTTCTTTCAGCGCTTCAGCCGCTTTGCACAGGGTACCGCCGGTGTCGATCATATCGTCGACCATAACGCAGTCGCGATCCGCGACGTCGCCGATGATGTGCATGACCTGGGAAACGTTAGCGCGCGGACGACGCTTATCGATAATCGCCATATCGGTGTCGTTGAGCAGCTTGGCGATGGCGCGGGCGCGCACGACGCCGCCGATATCCGGAGACACGACGATAGGATTATCAAGATTCTTCTGCAGCATATCTTCCAGCAGAATCGGGCTGCCGAAAACGTTGTCTACCGGGACGTCGAAGAATCCCTGAATTTGTTCCGCATGCAAATCCACGGTGAGCACGCGGTCGACGCCGACGCTGGACAGGAAGTCCGCTACGACTTTCGCCGTAATCGGCACGCGGGCGGAGCGCACGCGGCGGTCCTGGCGGGCATAGCCGAAGTAGGGGATAACCGCGGTAATACGGCCTGCGGAAGCGCGGCGCAGGGCGTCAACCATTACAACCAATTCCATCAGGTTGTCATTTGTTGGGGCGCAGGTGGACTGGATGATGAAAATATCACCACCGCGTACGTTTTCATTGATTTGTACGCTGACTTCGCCATCGCTAAAGCGGCCGACAGCGGCGTCGCCAAGTGAAGTGTACAGGCGGTTGGCAATACGTTGTGCTAGTTCCGGGGTGGCGTTACCAGCAAAAAGCTTCATATCAGGCACGAGAAGAACCTCAGGCATGCGTCCAGTGGTGGAGGGTGGCTGCCCATAATTTGCGGGAGGGGCAGAGCACCGACCAGGCGGTGTATTTAAAGAGCGCGATGCAACGTCTGAAACGAGGTGACGCTGTCACCAACGCTCGTTTGCCCCTGAAATGGCTCGGTGTAGCGGAGAAATGTTGACGCCGCACGCCACAAAACCCTGTAGCCACTCCGGGGCTTGTTCCAGCACCTGCCGGGCAGCGGACTCGGTGTCAAATTCAGCAAACACACAGGCCCCTGTGCCAGTCAGGCGCGACGGCGCGTATTCTAACAGCCAGGAAAGCAGTGCATCAACCTCACGAAAACGTTTTCTCGCGATAACCTCACAATCGTTATTAAATTCACATTTTAATAACGTTTCGATTGACCTGACCGGTGAGTTGCGCGGCAGGTCGGGATCTTTAAAAATCACCGGTGTCGGAATGCTGATTCCGGGATGCGCGACCAGGTACCATTTTTCCGGCGGTGAAACCGGAGTGAGCCGCTCGCCGACGCCTTCGGCAAACGCGGCGTGACCGTGGACGAACACCGGCACATCGGCGCCCAGCCGTAGCCCGAGCGCCGCCAGCTCATCAAGGGAAAAGCCGGTACGCCACAGGTGATTCAACGCCACCAGCACGGTGGCGGCGTTTGAGGAACCGCCGCCCAGCCCGCCGCCCATTGGCAGCTTTTTATCGACCCCGAGGTCGGCGCCAGCGCCGTCCGCCAGGGTACCAGCCTGGCGGGCGGCATCCCTCAACAACCGGGCGGCGCGCACGATCAGATTATCGTCATCCGCCACGCCGGGAACCGGGGTGATGAGACGCAATTTGCCGTCGTCGCGCAGCGTGATGGCAATCGTGTCGCCATAGTCCAGGAACTGGAACAGCGTCTGGAGATGGTGATATCCGTCGGGCCGCCGGCCGGTAATGTACAAAAACAGATTCAGTTTCGCCGGGGAGGGCCACAGGGTTACCATCAATTCACCGTCCAGCTATTCATTTTTAGCTTAATACGCAGATCGCCTTCGCGCAGCTCCATGTTGGCAGGCAGCGGCGGCTGGGTACTACTGT
This sequence comes from Entomohabitans teleogrylli, assembly GCF_001484765.1. Taxonomy (GTDB): domain Bacteria; phylum Pseudomonadota; class Gammaproteobacteria; order Enterobacterales; family Enterobacteriaceae; genus Entomohabitans; species Entomohabitans teleogrylli. The sequence goes on from NZ_LLXO01000014.1 coordinate 164,757, forward strand.
CATAATCGCTATACACCACTTTCCAGGTCTTGCCGTCCTGCTGGTAGCTCAGTTCGCGCAGGCGATACTGGTCATCGAGCTGGTAGTCGCTGGCGTCGCCGGGTAGGCCGAGCATCCACTGGCGCAGGCTGTTAATCGGAATCGGCATCCCGGTCAGGCGGGCGATCATCTCTTCGGCATCCTGGGCGACGTAGCGCTTGCCTTTGTTATCCACCAGTTGCACCACGCCTGGCTGGGCGTTGAGTTCCATTTCGGTGCTGCCCAGCGGGTTGGTCAGCAACAGACGATAGCGGTCCGGGCCGGTCTGCTGCCAGAAGAAGCGGGCGTAGACTTTCTGGCGGTCCGACAGAAAGGCGAAGGAGCCGCGAGTCTGGTACTGAGTGATGGCGGCGATCTGTTGCTGGCGCTGTTGCCACTGCGGGGAGTCGGGACTTTTTCCCGGCCCCTGCGGTTTGTTGATGGCGCAGGCGCTGAGCAGTAGCGCGGCCAGCGGCAACAAACGCAGGGGGCGAAGACGTGACGTAATCATCATAATAGAGATGAATCCTTGAAGTTCCTGGTAATAAGCGGTAATGCTAGCGTCAGGTGACAAGGGCGTCTATGGGCAGTTTGTGATAAATCATCAAATTATCTATTACTCTGAAAGAGGGCGTTCCCTTTTATTGACCTGCCGCATCCTGTATGATGCGTGCAGAAGTCCATATCAACACCGGTACTACTCCCGCTCACATGACCCTGTTAGCTTTAGGCATTAACCACAAAACGGCCCCGGTATCGCTGCGAGAGCGTGTCACGTTTTCGCCGGATACGCTTGACCAGGCCCTGGACAGCCTGCTGGCACAGCCGCTGGTGCAGGGGGGGGTGGTATTGTCGACTTGTAATCGTACCGAACTCTATCTGAGCGTTGAACAGCAGGATAATCTGCACGAACAACTGATTCGCTGGCTGTGCGATTATCACCACCTTGATGAAGAAGAACTGCGCAACAGTATTTACTGGCACCACAATAACGATGCCGTTAGTCATCTGATGCGCGTGGCCAGCGGGCTGGATTCGTTGATTCTCGGCGAACCGCAGATCCTCGGCCAGGTGAAAAAAGCCTTTGCCGATTCTCAACGCGGCCATTCGCGCTCCAGCGAACTGGAGCGGATGTTCCAGAAGTCCTTCTCGGTGGCGAAACGGGTGCGCACTGAAACCGAAATCGGCGCCAGCGCCGTGTCGGTCGCTTTCGCCGCCTGTACCCTGGCGCGGCAAATTTTCGAATCGCTGTCCGAGGTGACCGTCCTGTTGGTCGGCGCCGGGGAGACTATCGAACTGGCGGCCCGCCATCTGCGTGAACACCACGTACGACATATGATCATCGCTAACCGCACCCGCGAGCGCGCCCAGCGTCTGGCGGATGAGGTCGGCGCCGAAGTTATCGGCCTGAGCGATATTGATACCCGGTTGCAGGAAGCCGATATCGTTATCAGTTCCACTGCCAGCCCGCTGCCAATCATCGGTAAGGGGATGGTCGAGCGCGCCCTGAAAGCGCGCCGTAACCAGCCGATGCTGCTGGTGGATATCGCGGTGCCGCGCGATGTGGAGCCGGAGGTCGGTAAACTCGCCAACGCCTACCTGTATGGCGTCGACGATTTACAGGCCATCATTCAGCACAATATGGCTCAGCGCCAGGCGGCGGCCGTGCAGGCGGAATCCATCGTCGCCCAGGAAACCAGCGAGTTTATGGCCTGGCTGCGCGCCCAGGGCGCCAGTGATACCATCCGCGAGTATCGCAGCCAGGCGGAACTGATCCGCGACGAGCTGAGCGAAAAAGCGCTGGCGGCGCTGCAGCAGGGCGCTGATGCTGAAGCGGTGCTGCAGGATCTGGCCCGCAAGCTCACCAACCGTCTGATTCATGCTCCAACCAAATCTCTCCAGCAGGCCGCCCGTAATGGGGATGAAGAGCGCCTGCATATTTTGCGTAACAGCCTTGGGCTGGATTAGCACAACCCTCCGTCACGAATAAGGTGAATAACCACCCATGAAGCCTTCTATTGTTGCCAAACTGGAAGCCCTGCGGGAGCGCCATGAAGAAGTTCAGGCCCTGCTGGGGGACGCTGCGACGATTGCCGATCAGGAGCGTTTTCGCGCGCTCTCCCGGGAATATGCCCAGCTTAGCGATGTATCTGGCTGTTTTCTCCAGTGGCAGCAGGTTCAGGAAGATATCGCCACGGCGGAAAGCCTGCTTGACGATCCGGAAATGAAAGATATGGCGCAGGAAGAGCTGCGCGATGCGAAACAACACAGCGAAACCCTGGAACAGCAGTTACAGGTGCTATTGCTGCCGAAGGACCCGGACGATGAGCGTAATGCGTTTCTCGAAGTGCGCGCCGGCACCGGCGGCGATGAAGCGGCCCTATTTGCCGGCGATCTATTCCGCATGTACTCCCGCTATGCTGAATCGCGCCGCTGGCGGGTGGAAATCATGAGCGCCAACGACGGGGAACACGGCGGCTATAAAGAGGTCATCGCCAAAATCAGCGGCGACGGGGTCTATGGCCGCCTGAAGTTTGAATCCGGCGGCCACCGGGTACAGCGGGTTCCGGCTACGGAATCCCAGGGGCGTATTCACACCTCTGCCTGTACGGTGGCGGTGATGCCGGAGCTGCCGGAAGCCGAGCTGCCGGATATTAACCCGGCGGATCTGCGCATCGATACCTTCCGTTCCTCCGGCGCCGGCGGGCAGCACGTTAACACCACCGATTCGGCAATCCGTATTACCCACCTGCCGACCGGGATTGTGGTGGAGTGCCAGGACGAACGCTCACAGCACAAAAACAAAGCTAAAGCGCTGGCGGTGCTCGGCGCGCGTATTCACGCCGCTGAAGTCGCCAAACGCCAGCAGGAAGAGTCTTCCACCCGGCGTAATCTGTTGGGCAGCGGCGATCGTTCGGATCGTAACCGCACTTATAACTTTCCGCAGGGGCGAGTTACCGATCATCGCATTAACCTGACGCTGTACCGGCTGGATGAAGTCATGGAAGGAAAACTGGACATGCTGATTGAGCCTATTGTTCAGGAGTACCAGGCCGATCAGTTGGCGGCGCTCGCCGGGCAGGATTGATGGAGTATCAGCTCTGGCTTAAACAGGCTATCGCGCAACTGCGCGGCGGGGAAAGTCCGCGCCGCGATGCCGAAATCATTCTGCAGCATGTTACCGGCAAAAACCGAACCTTTATTCTGGCGTTTGGCGAAACCGTGCTCGACGATGATCAACTGGCGCAACTGGACGGGTTGCTGGCACGGCGTATTGCCGGTGAGCCGGTGGCTTATCTTATCGGCGTCAGAGAGTTCTGGTCATTGCCGCTGGAGGTATCGCCAGCCACTCTGATACCGCGTCCCGATACCGAATGTCTGGTGGAACAGGCGCTGGCCCGCTTGCCGCAACAATCCGCGGCGATCCTTGATTTAGGCACCGGCACCGGCGCGCTGGCGCTGGCGCTGGCCAGCGAACGTGCGGATTGCCAGGTGACCGCCGTGGACGTGGTGCCGGAAGCCGTCGCTCTGGCGGCGCGCAACGCGCAGCGCCTTGGTATCGCGAATGTCTCGGTGCTGCACAGCAACTGGTTCAGCGCTCTGGCGGACAGACGTTTTACGATGATTGTCAGTAATCCTCCGTATATTGATGCGCAGGATCCCCATCTGGAACAGGGGGATGTGCGTTTCGAACCGGCCAGCGCGCTGGTCGCCGGGCAAAACGGCCTGGCGGACATTGCGGCGCTGGTGACTCAGGGAAGGGAGCACCTGTTGCCAGGTGGGTGGCTGCTGCTTGAGCACGGCTGGCAACAGGGGGAAGCGGTGCGTCGCCTGTTTATGGCGGCAGGATATTGCGCCGTTGAAACCTGCCGCGATTATGGCGGCAATGAACGCCTGACTTTGGGGCAATACCTTTAACTGACAGGAGCGGCTGACTGTGGCAGCTTATTTTGCGTTTAAGCATCTGCATATTCTGACAGTCGTGATTTCTGTCACACTGTTTGTTTTACGTTACTGGTGGCAGTATCGTGCGTCGCCGATGGCGGCAAAGCGCTGGGTGCGCATTGTACCGCACGTTAACGACACGTTGCTGCTGTTGAGCGGCGCGGCGCTGATGGTTATCACCCGTTTCTGGCCGTTTACGCCCCAGGGGGCATGGCTGACGGAGAAGCTGTTTGGCGTTATTATCTATATCGTTTTAGGGTTTATCGCGCTGGGGAGACGCCCGCGCAGTCAGCAGGTGCGCTGGGTGGCGTTTCTGCTGGGGCTGGTGGTGCTTTACATCATCATTAAACTCGCCACCACAAAAATACCGTTACTGGGGTTAGTATGAAGTCGTTAGCCGATTTCGAATTCAACAGAGCGCCGCTCTGTGAAGGCATGATGTTAGTTTCACAAGTCATCAGGGACGACTTCCCGACTCAGGAGGTCCGCGATCAGCTGAACAAGCTGGTGAAGATGGCGCGTGAAGAGATTTATGATGGGCTGCATCAGGACATGCAACTGGAAAAATTGCTCGAGCTGTTTTATGGCGAGTGGGGATTCTGCGACGCCAGCGGCGTGTACCGGCTGTCCGACGCGCTGTGGCTCGATAAAGTGCTGAAGCATCGCCAGGGCAGCGCGGTGTCGCTTGGGGCGATTCTGCTGTGGATCGCCGGTGAGCTGGATATCCCGCTGATGCCGGTGATTTTTCCCACTCAACTGTTGCTCAGGGCCGACTGGATGGACGGCGAAATGTGGCTTATCAACCCGTTCAACGGCGATACCCTCGACGAGCATACCCTTGAGGTATGGCTGAAGGGCAATATCAGCCCAACGACGGAGTTGTATGATGAAGATCTGGATGAGTCAGATAATGCGGAAGTGATCCGCAAGCTGCTTGATACGCTAAAATCGTCGTTGATGGAAGAGCGTCAGATGGAACTGGCGCTGCGCGCCAGCGAAGCGTTATTGCAGTTTAATCCGGAAGACCCCTATGAGATTCGCGATCGCGGGCTGATTTACGCCCAACTGGACTGCGACCACGTGGCGCTCAGCGATCTGAACTACTTTGTGGAGCACTGTCCGGAAGATCCCATCAGCGAAATGATTCGGGCGCAGATAAACTCTATTTCCCATAAACAAATTACGCTGCATTAAAACGTTAACGGATTCCGATTTACACCTGATAAGGCGAAAACATGAAACAGAAAGTAGTCAGTATTGGCGATATCGATGTGGCAAACGATCTGCCGTTCGTGCTGTTTGGCGGTATGAATGTACTGGAGTCCCGCGAGCTGGCGATGCGTATCTGCGAACACTACGTCAAAGTGACCGATAAGCTGGGGATTCCCTACGTATTTAAAGCCTCTTTCGATAAAGCTAACCGTTCATCAATTCGCTCTTATCGCGGCCCGGGTCTTGAAGAAGGGATGAAAATCTTCCAGGAGCTGAAACAGGCTTTTGGCGTGAAGATTATTACTGACGTGCATGAAGCGCAGCAGGCGCAGCCGGTGGCCGAGGTGGTGGATGTGATTCAGCTTCCGGCCTTTCTTGCGCGCCAGACCGATCTGGTGGAAGCGATGGCCAAAACCGGCGCGGTGATTAACGTGAAGAAGCCGCAGTTTATCAGCCCGGGGCAGATGGGCAATATCGTCGATAAATTCCATGAGGGCGGTAACGACAAAGTGATCCTCTGCGATCGCGGTACCAACTTCGGCTATGACAATCTGGTCGTGGACATGCTGGGTTTCAGCGTGATGAAGAAGGTGTCAGGTAATGCGCCGGTGATTTTCGATGTGACTCACGCCCTGCAGTGCCGCGACCCGTTTGGCGCCGCTTCCAGCGGTCGTCGCGCACAGGTCGCCGAGCTGGCGCGCGCCGGTATGGCGACCGGTCTGGCAGGGCTGTTTATTGAAGCGCATCCGGATCCGGAACATGCGTTGTGCGATGGTCCATCGGCGCTGCCGCTGGCTAAGCTGGAGCCGTTCCTTGCCCAGATTAAGGCTATCGACGATCTGGTGAAGAGTTTCCCGGCGCTGGATACCAGCCACTAATCAGAATCGTTGTTGAACAGCAAAAAGCCCTGCCGGTATGGATCGCGACAGGGCTTTTTTGTGGAACGGGCAATCGGCGGCGGAATCACGCCGCACTGCCGTCAGGCAAAAATAGTCATCAGATAGGCGGCGAACAGCGCCAGATGGGCGGAACCGCTCAGCACATTGGTTCTGCCGGTGGAGAATGAAATCTGGCACAGCACCAGCGCGGCCAGCATCACCACCAGCTCCGGCATGCCGAGACCGAACATCAAATCGTTGCCGGTAATAATGGCAATCAGCGTTACCGCTGGTACGGTCAGGGAGATTGTCGCCAGCACCGAACCGAAGAACAGGTTCATTGCGCGCTGCACCTGGTTATTCAGCACCGCTTTCATGGCGCCCAGCCCTTCCGGCGACAGAATCAGCAGCGCCACCAGGAAACCGGTGAACGATACCGGCGCGTTCAGGTGGCTTAACAACCCTTCCAGAGGACCCGCGTTCATTTTAGTGACCGAAATCACCGCAATCAGGTGAACGATAAGCCACACCGCATGCCATTTACTGCTGTGGGCCGAAGGCTTACCGTGGTGCGGATCGTCGTCGTCGCTGTCGTCTTCATGCTCATAGACAAACAGACTCTGGTGGGTTTTGGTCTGGATCAGCAGGAACACGCCATACATCGCCGCAGAGATCAGCGCCACCAGCAGCGATTGCGCCGTAGTGAAATTTCCCCCCGGCAGGGCGGTGGGGAACACCAGCACGATCACCGCCAGCGGAAACAGCGCCATCAGATATTGCTTAATACCGAATAAATTAACGTACTGAGTAGCGAATTTGCGCCCGCCGAGCAGCAGCGCAAAGCCAACCAGCCCGCCGGAAACAATCATGATGATCGAGTAAAGCGTATCGCGCATCAGGGTTGGCGCGGCGTCGCCGGTGGCCATCAGTGCGGAAATCAGACTGACTTCCAGAATAACCACCGAAAGACTGAGGATCAGTGAACCGTACGGCTCGCCCAGACGGTGCGCCAGTACGTCCGCATGACGTACCACGCTGAAGGCGCTGCTCAGAATGGCGACCAGCGCGAGAATATTAATACCGACGATCGCTGGCAGTGACTGGCTGGAACCGAATAAAGCCAGTACTGCCAGCGCTACCACCGGGAAAATAAGAGATGTTTCCTTATGGCGGGTCTTGACCACCTCATGCGTTGTTGCTGTCATTTGTACTCCATTTCAGCAGGTGAATACCTGTTTATGATTATAGTAAGGCGTTGAAACCGCGATAAAATAACAGAAAAAAGACTTTATTTGCAGACAATTTACGAATTTTTACTGCTTTGGTGTAAATTCTTATTGAGATGGTGATAAATCACGGCAATATGGAATTAGTTGATGATAAACATATGGTTAACTATTCATAAAGTTAAAACTATTGCTGCGATTTGCCCTTTTGCTCCTCTTGTCCCATGCTGAAGGTTTCCCCCCAAAGAGGAGAGCGCCCATGCCGTATCGTTCACGTTCCGCGTTACCCGAAAGTGTACGCCATGTTCTGCCGGAGCACGGCCAGGATATCTATAAAGAGGCATTTAACAGCGCATGGGAAGAATATCAGCACCAGAAGGATAGAGAGGAGACCGCGCACCGTGTGGCGTGGAGTGCGGTTAAACATGTTTATCAAAAAAACGCAGATGGACGCTGGGTTCGCCGCAAAGATCATAAGTGACGCATATTTCAGGGAAAGCTATTGCCTGGGGCGAGCGAACCGCCGTCGGGCGTCGTTTTTTGGGAAATAATCACCAGGCGGCCCCTTGCCAGCCACAGCAGAATTGCATATCGTCATTTTAAGATTGCTTTTTTTTCATGCAGTCACAGCCGGGACTGGCGGAAATGAGGTACAGCAGGGAAGCCGCAGTGGTGGAGGTTAAGGGTGTTAACGCGTGATTTCTTGATGAAGGCGGATTGTAAGACGTCATTCGGAACTATTGAGGAATCGTTATTGTGGAGTCCGGAACAGCGGGCGGCGTCACTGGCTGCAACGCTGGCTTGCCGGCCCGATAACAGTCCGGTATGGATTTTCGGCTATGGTTCGCTAATGTGGAACCCGGCTATGGAGTATGAAGAGTCCTGCTCGGGTACGCTACCCGGCTGGCATCGTGCATTTTGTCTGTGCCTGACGGCAGGCCGCGGTACCGCCTGCCAGCCCGGGAGAATGCTGGCCCTGAAAGAGGGTGGCCGCACCACCGGCATCGCCTACCGTCTGCCGGAAGGGAGCCTTGAAGACGAGCTGGCGCTGCTGTGGAAGCGGGAGATGATCACTGGCTGCTATCTGCCGACCTGGTGCCAGTTGTCCCTTGACGATGGGCGTACGGTAAACGCGCTGGTTTTCATTATGGACCCCCGCCATCCGCTGTATGAGTCTGACACCCGGCCACAGGTGATTGCCCCCCTGATTGCCTGCGCCAGCGGGCCGCTGGGGACGAATGCCCAGTATCTTTATGCTCTGGAGCAGGAGTTGCGCAAACTCGGTATGCGCGACGAATGTATGGATGAGCTGGCGATGGAAGTCCGCGCCTGGCAGCAGCATCACAACGATGTACTTTCCCGGCCCGGAACAGCGCAGTAGCGAGGGTGCAAATGTTATACAAAACCCGCACGGCGTGCGGGTCTGTTTTTTTATTATTATGTTCAGGCCGGGACGTAACTGATGGAGTGCTCCAGCGACTGGTTATGGCTGTCGATCAGCACTTTCCAGGTACCGCTCCACGGAACGGTCAGATAGGCATCGCTGCATCCCTGAACGCTCAGTACATCAAGCTCGGCGGGGGTTTCCCGTTCGCTCATTAAGTGAATATGACATTTGTCGGAGCAGCGAACCACCACCGTATCACCGCCAAACAGTTTCAGACTAGCTTTGACTAGCGCCATGTTAAACACCCCGTTGTTTGCTAAAAAACACATCCCTGCGTACCCTGTCCTGAAAAAGTGATGTTGTTCACAAATCACCCGTTATGCATAACACCAAAGGTGCAGGTGTTAATGACTGACCTTGATCAAATAAAAATGCAATCTATCAACATTTGTTATGATTCGCTCTCTGAGCCGCGAAGAATACGACAATCCTCCGGCGCGGCGTTTTGTGACAGAGATTAAATTCTGCGAGATCTTTGACTGCCAGTGAATAGTGAAATGCCGGGGAAGGGGGGCAGCGGCTGGCGGGAACCGGCCGCAGAAAAGGGCAAACTCAGAAGGTCAGTACCTTATCGGCTTCCAGCGTCCACTGGGCCAGCTCAATCAGCGTGCCGATTTCAACGCCATCGATAAGCGGCAACTGGCTAACGCCGCGTCCGTCAGCGCAGGTCTTACACAATTTCACGACCACTCCCTGCGCGGTAAGGATCTCCAGCATTTGCTGGATGTTGTAGCCTTCCGCCGGCTTTTGTCCGCGCAGGCCGGCGGTGACCGCATCGGACATTAAAAAAAGTTTTAGCGCCAGTCCGGCATCCTGTTCGCGCATCGCGATGGCCAGACGCAGGCTGTTAAACAACATTTCACTGCCGTAGGCGGCGCCGTTGGCGATAATAACAATTTTCTGCATCCTGAGATTACCTGTTATCAGTGGCAACGCGCGGCGCGAAATGAGTTACGTCGCCGCGCGTCAACAATAAACGTAGTCTGTATGGTACTGCGTGGCTGACGCGCCAGCCAGGGAAATGCTATTGGCCGAAACGGCCAACCAGTCCCGCCGCCGCCAGCGCATGGCCGCGCAGTTTTTCAAACAGCGCTTCCCGGCTCAGCCCGGCGGGCAGGTCAGGCGCCAGATCGGTGGCGATCAGGGTGAAGGTGTAGTGGTGAGCGCCGCTGCCCGGAGGTGGGCAGGGGCCGTGGTAACGCTGATTGCCTGGGCTGTTGACCCCACCGGTATAACCTTTACCGTCGCGCAGATCGTTAGCGGCAAAGCCGGTAGCGCTGGCGGGGATGTTATACGCCACCAGGTGCGTTACACCCAGACCTTTCGCCCCTTCAGGGTCATACATGACCAGGGCAAAACTTTTCGTCTCCTGCGGCGGATTATTCCATACCAGCGTCGGGGACTGGTTTTCACCGGTGCAGTTGGGGTTATTGCTGGCGTTACCGGCGTACTTCTGCGCCAGTAGCGCATTATCGGAAAAGTCCGGAGATTGCAGATTAAAGATGCCTTCTGCGGCCACGCTGCCGGTGAAGATGGACAGCGCCAGAGCAAGGGCGGACGGTAGTTTCTTCATAATGCCTCCTTTCAGTGGGTACGCTAAGGGTAGCCTGGGAATGCCGGCAGAGACACATCCCGGCCCGGTAAAACGGTGAGGATGTGGTATAGTAAGCCAGTAATATCCTGGTTTCTGGTGATGTGGTTTTACCTGGCCTGACTTAACAGTATGTATTTTCCTCGTTTTACTTCACGACTGGCGTGGTTGTTTTTGCTGACGATTTCCGGCAGCGTCTGCGCCAGCGAGTCGTCATTTATTCAGCAGGCGCAAAATCCGTTCGACAATGATGGCGATAACTTACCCGATCTGGCGCTGGCGCCGGAGGATAACGCCCGCGAGCAGCATATTGCCGAGGTAGTAAAGTCTTTCGGTGAAGCCAGCATGACCGATAACGGGCTGGACACCGGCGAACAGGCGCGCCAGTTTGCCTTCACCCGGCTGCGCGATTTGCTGGCCGGCGGCGTAGCCCGCGAGGCGCAGCGCTGGCTGGCGCCGTGGGGCAGCGCCGATTTTTCCCTGCTGGTGGATCAAGACGGTGATTTTACCGGCAGCAGTGGCGCGTTTTTCGTTCCTTTGCAGGATAACACTCGCTGGCTGACCTGGAGCCAACTGGGCCTCAGCCAGCAGGATAGCGGCACCGTAGGGAATCTCGGTATCGGCCAGCGCTGGATTTCCGGCGACTGGCTGATGGGCTATAACACCTTCTACGATCGTCAGTTTGATCACAGCCTGCAGCGCGCCGGCCTGGGCGCTGAAGCATGGGGCGAATATTTGCGCTTTTCGGCCAATTATTATCGCCCGCTGGGCGACTGGCGCGATCGCGGTCAGATCCAGCGCTGGCGTATGGCCCAGGGCTACGACGTCACGGCGCAGGCATGGCTGCCGTTTTATCGCCACATTAACACCACCCTCAGCCTTGAGCAGTATTTTGGCGCCAGCGTCGATCTGTTCAACACCGGTACCGGCTATCAGGACCCGGTGGCGGTTAAAGTCGGTGTGAGTTACACCCCGGTACCGCTGGTGACCTTTACCGCCCAGCATAAACAGGGGGAGAAGGGGCTGACTCAGGATAACCTCGGGGTGAAGCTCAATTACCGTTTCGGCGTACCGATGGATAAACAGCTTTCCGCCAGCGAAGTAGCGCAGGCCCGCTCCCTGAAGGGGAGCCGTTATGACAGGGTTGAGCGCAGCGGAGCGCCGGTACTCGAGTACCAGCAGCGTAAAACATTCAGCGTTTTTCTCGCCACGCCGCCCTGGGAGGTAAAGCCTGGCGAAACGCTGATGCTGAAATTACAGATTCATTCATTGCACGGCATTCGTCAGATAGCCTGGCAGGGGGACACCCAGGCGCTGAGCCTGACGCCGCCGCTGGATGCGCGCAGCGCCGAAGGCTGGACGGTGATTGTTCCGCAGTGGCAGGACAGCCCGGAGGCCGTCAGAGAGTGGCGGCTTTCGGCGACAGTAGAAGACAATAGCGGCAACAAGGTGACCAGTAACTGGATAACCCTGAAAATCAGTCAACCGTTCCATACCTGGCCGGAAGATGACAGCCGCTTTCAGCTTCCGCCAGCGCAATCAGAAGATCCGCTCCTGGTGAACCCAGACGGCGGCCTCGACGCGGGACTTTAACTTCATCTTCTTCAACAGATGTTTGACATGTACCTTCACCGTGCTTTCGGTGATGTCGAGACGGCGGGCAATCATTTTGTTTGGCAGTCCCTGAGCAATCAGTTTGAGAATATCCCGTTCCCGCGGGGTGAGCAGCGAAATGTCCCGCTCTGAGGTAGTGCGGTTGGCGCGCAGGCTGGCGGCCAGCACCGGGGTTAGCGCTTCACTGAGTACCATTTCGCCGGCGGCGGCCTGCTGGAGCGCTTTAAGCAGATCTTCTGGCTCCATATCTTTGAGCAAATAACCATCGGCGCCGCGTTTCAGGGCCGTTACCACATCTTCTTCGTGATTGGAGACGCTGAATACCACCACCCGCCCGGAGAGTGGCTTTTCGCGCAGTTTGTCGAGGGTTTCCAGACCATTCATTCCCGGCATATTTAAATCCAGCAGAATCAGATCCGGATCGAGGGTTTCAGCAAGCAGCACGCCCTGTTCGCCGTTGCCGGCCTCGCCGATAACCGTGATGCCGGGGGCCATGCTGATCAGCTGTTTCACGCCGGTGCGCAGCATCGGGTGATCGTCAATAAGCAGAATAGTCGCCGCGTTTTCCTGATTAGTCATTAATTGCTGTCTCCTGTTGCGGAACGATTCGGGTGTCAGGGATAAAGTTCACCACCACTTCGGTACCACCGGCATGACGCGGCTGGATTTGGCATTCGCCGCGCAGGCTGAGGGCGCGATCGCGCATGATGATCAGCCCGTAGTGGTTGCTGCGTTCGCCGTTACCGGCAATACCGCAGCCGTTATCTTCAATGGTGAGCGTCACCTGTTTCCCGTGAAGCACGACCTGAATAGCGGCCTGGCTGGCGCCGGCGTGTTTCAGGATGTTATTCAGCGCCTCCCGGGCAATCTGCACCAGGTGAATCGCCTGGTGGGTAGGGACCAGTCGGGGAGGGAGTTGATAGTCTAAGCGTACCGGGAAGCCCAGCTTATCGCTAAACTCCTGGCAGCAGGCCTCCAGCGCCGGGCGCAGGCCCGGTTCGCTGAGCTGGAGGCGGAAAGTGGTCAGCAATTCGCGCAACTGGCGCCAGGATGTATTCAGCTCATTACGCATCTGGGACAGCAGTTCACGACTGGCTTCCGGCAGCACGTCGCCCTGCATTTGCAGGCAGCTAATCTGCATCTTCATACAGGAGAGCGACTGGGCGATGGAGTCGTGCAGTTCCCGGGCGATGGCGGCGCGCTCTTCCATCACCATTAACTGCTGCTGGCGCTCATACTGATGCTCCAGCGCCAGTGTCGAGGTCAACTGCTCCATTAGCGTTTCCACTAACTGCTGTTGATCCTCGTTTAATGCCATCCCGAAGGGTAACTGGGCCAGTACCAGTCCGTATTGAGTGCGGTTATCGGTGAGGCGCCACTTAAGCGGCTGGGTTTCGCTCAGCGCCGGCCGGGACAACGGCGCGCACAGCGTACAAGCGCTGGCGATGCAGCGTTCATCGGGCTGATAAGTGAATTCCTGGTAGTTTTCTTCATCTTCACATTCGTAGACCCGCAGCTCAATGTTGCGCAGCGGCGTCAGGCGCTGCAAATCGCTGAGTACCGGGGTTACCCGCTGACAAAAGGGCGCCTGGGAGTGGAAGCGGCGATTGGCCTGGTAGAGGAAAGAGAGCATATGGTTCTTTTGCTCCAGCCCGGCGGTTTTTTCCGCGACCCGCTGCTCCAGTACCGTATAACTTGCCGCCAGTTCGTCGGCCATGCTATTGAGCGCGCTGCCGAGGGTGGCCATCTCGTCGCGGCCGTGGATCTGCGCCCGGTGAGTAAAATCGCGCTGGCCAATGGCCGTCGACATGGTCAATAGCTGCCGCCAGGGCTGCAACAGGCGTTTGCGCAGCCAGTGGATGGTGAACAGCAGCAGCAGCGCCATCACCAGCGCCAGCGCCAGTTGCAGGGCGATCACCCGCTCAATACGTATTTCGGTGGTCTGATCGAAGGAACTGACCAACTGGTCAATGCGCGCAACGAAGTGTTCGACTTTGCTCTCGACCTGCTGCTGGTGTTGCGCGTTGCGCAGAGCCGGCGCCAGCTCATGGTGCCAGTAGTCCAGCAGTTCCTGGAGGCGCGTGACCTGGCGGTCGTTGTGGGCGGCCCGGGAGAGCTCCGGGCTGGATGCCGTTTGCTCCATCTCTTCGATCAGCGCGCTATCCTGCGGTTGCAGGGGAACCGCCGCCAGCAGACGGTAACTTTGCATACGTAGCGAACCGGCTTTGTTAATCGCGTGGGCGCTCCCCTGAATACCCCGTCCCAGCCATCCCGCCGTACCCAGGCCGGATACGCCCAGTACAGCCAGAACCAGCACGATCAGGGTTATCTGGTGAATCAGACTGAGCGGTGAAAACAGGCGATTGAGCATGCGTGAGCGGTCTCCGGTGCACTGGGGGGATAGCGGACTGACGTTATTTTCAGCTATCCACAGAGGGATACCCATACCCAGAAAGGATTACCCCCTAATTGCCAGGTATAACAAAGCCCATTTCATTTGTCTGGTTGATAAACACAGCACAGTGAAAAACCACGCTTTTTTGCCCGATTTTGGTTACTCATAAAGGGTGATGACGGTTTCTTGAGCAGAAAATTGTTCGATTAACCCTTGATATACATCAACTTATCTTCACCCCGAGATCCTAAGGTGCAGGCTGCGATTACATGAAAATAGAGGTGTCTATGAGTCAGTCTTCCGTTCCTGTGCGGTCGTCTGGTGCCTTAATTACCGACTGGCGACCAGAAGATCCGGCGTTCTGGCAAACTAACGGGCAGCGCGTCGCCAGCCGTAATTTGTGGATCTCCGTCCCCTGCCTGCTGCTGGCATTCTGCGTCTGGATGTTATTCAGCGCCGTGGCGGTGAATCTCAATAAAGTCGGCTTCAGTTTTACCACCGAGCAACTGTTTATGCTGACGGCGCTGCCCTCGGTTTCCGGGGCGCTGCTGCGGGTGCCCTATGCCTTTATGGTGCCGCTGTTTGGCGGCCGGCGCTGGACGGCGTTCAGCACCGGGATCCTGATGATCCCCTGTATCTGGCTGGGGATTGCCGTTCAGGACACCTCAACGCCCTTCAGCACATTCATTATTATTTCGCTGTTGTGCGGTTTCGCCGGCGCCAACTTTGCCTCCAGCATGGCCAATATCAGTTTCTTCTTCCCGAAACAAAAACAGGGCGGGGCGCTGGGGATCAATGGCGGTCTCGGCAACCTGGGGGTGAGCGTCATGCAACTGGCGGCGCCGCTGGCGATTTCGCTGTCGATGTTTGCTGTGTTTGGCGGAACCGGCGTTAGTCAGTCGGACGGCACGATGTTGTTTCTTGAAAACGCCGCCTGGATCTGGGTACCGCCGCTGGCGATTTTTACCATCGCCGCCTGGTTTGGTATGAACGATCTGGCCGCCTCTAAAGCCTCGCTCAGCGAACAGTTGCCGGTGCTCAAACGTGGCCACCTGTGGATCATGAGCCTGCTGTATCTGGCGACCTTTGGCTCCTTTATCGGTTTTTCCGCCGGGTTTGCCATGTTGTCCAAAACCCAGTTTCCGGATGTCGACATCATGCATTACGCCTTCTTCGGGCCGCTGGTCGGCGCGCTGGCGCGTTCGGCCGGGGGCGCGATTTCCGATCGCCTTGGCGGGGTGCGGGTCACGCTGGTGAATTTCATCGTGATGGCGATTTTCAGCGCGCTGCTGTTCCTGACCTTGCCGGCCAGCGGCGGCGGAAGTTTTATGGCTTTCTTTGGCGTCTTCCTGGTGCTGTTTCTGACTGCCGGTCTGGGAAGCGGCTCAACCTTCCAGATGATTTCGGTGATTTTCCGCAAAATCACCATGGATCGGGTGAAAGCCGCCGGGGGCAGCGACGAACAGGCAATGCGGGAAGCGGCGACAGATACCGCGGCGGCGCTGGGCTTTATTTCAGCCATTGGCGCGATTGGCGGCTTCTTTATCCCGAAAGCGTTCGGTACTTCGCTGGCGATGACCGGTTCGCCGGCCGGAGCGATGAAACTCTTCCTGGTGTTCTACATCATCTGCGTGGCGATTACCTGGCTGGTGTATGGCCGTAAAAAGACACGCTAAGTTTTGACCTTTTGATTATCCTTTGCGCGGCAGGTCCGCGCTTTTTTTTATCTGGAATTAGTTACAACATACTTAATAATTTTACTTCAGCTCCGGACCTTAACCCCGGGAGTAATAAAACCGTCTCGCAGGGCCTACCCCTTAATACCTCGCACTGCTCAACCCGGTGTTTCAGTTTTATGTCATATGAATATAACTGTATATAAAACAATATATTGCGGTTTAATTCTGGCTGCCTCTTTGGTGGTATCGGCAACTTTTTGACATTTTTCAAAGGCTTTCAGTGTTGATCGTTATCAATTCCTCGCGTCTTACGCGGGGCTAACGTGCCGACAAATCCAGCAATGTCGATTTACCAGAGAGCTTCAGGCTCCACATCAGGAGAATCCCGATGAGCAAATTTCTTGACCGGTTTCGCTACTTCAAACAGAAGGGAGAAACCTTTGCCGATGGACATGGACAAGTACTGAATACCAACCGCGACTGGGAGGACGGCTATCGCCAGCGCTGGCAGCACGACAAAGTGGTGCGCTCCACCCACGGGGTAAACTGCACCGGCTCCTGCAGCTGGAAAATTTATGTCAAGAATGGGCTGGTGACCTGGGAAACCCAGCAGACTGACTACCCGCGCACCCGTCCGGATATGCCGAACCATGAGCCGCGTGGTTGTCCGCGCGGCGCCAGCTACTCCTGGTATCTGTACAGCGCTAACCGGCTGAAATATCCGCTGATGCGCAAGCGGCTGATTAAACTGTGGCGCGAGGCGAAGACACAGCATCGCGATCCGGTGGCCGCGTGGGCGTCGATTGTCGAAGATGCGGATAAAGCCAAAAGCTTTAAGCAGGCGCGTGGTCGCGGCGGGTTTGTTCGTTCCTCCTGGCAGGAGGTGAATGAACTGATTGCCGCTGCCAACGTGTATACCGTGAAAACCTATGGTCCGGACCGCGTGGCGGGCTTCTCGCCGATTCCGGCGATGTCGATGGTTTCTTATGCGTCCGGAGCGCGCTATCTGTCGCTGATTGGCGGTACCTGCCTGAGCTTCTACGACTGGTACTGCGATCTGCCGCCGGCCTCGCCGATGACCTGGGGCGAGCAGACCGACGTACCGGAATCCGCTGACTGGTATAACTCAAGCTACATTATCGCCTGGGGTTCTAACGTTCCCCAGACCCGTACCCCGGATGCCCACTTTTTCACCGAAGTCCGCTACAAAGGCACTAAAACCGTCGCCGTCACCCCGGACTATGCCGAAATCGCCAAACTGTGCGATCTGTGGCTGGCGCCTAAACAGGGCACCGACGCGGCGATGGCGCTGGCGATGGGCCATGTGATGCTGCGCGAGTTCCATCTTGAACGTCCAAGCCAGTACTTCACTGACTACGTGCGACGTTATACCGATATGCCGATGCTGGTCATGCTGGAACCACGTGAGGGTTATTACGCCGCCGGACGTATGCTGCGCGCCGCCGACCTGGTGGACAGTCTGGGCGAAACCAATAATCCGGAATGGAAAACCGTTGCGCTGGATGCCGACAGTCATCTGGTGGCGCCCAACGGCTCTATCGGTTTCCGCTGGGGCGAGAAAGGCAAATGGAATCTTGAGCAGCGTGACGGTAAAACCGGCGACGATGTGCAGCTTAGTCTGAGCCTGCTGGGCAGTCACGACGAGGTTGCCGAAGTCGGTTTCCCCTATTTTGGCGGCGATAGCTCTGAACATTTCAATAAAGTGGAACTGCAAAATATCCTGCTGCATAAACTGCCGGTGAAACGTCTACAACTGGCCGATGGTTCTGAGGCGCTGGTGACCACCGTTTATGACCTGACGATGGCCAATTATGGTATTGAGCGCGGCCTGAACGATGAAAACTGCGCTGCCAGCTACGATGAGGTTAAAGCGTATTCTCCGGCCTGGGCCGAGAAGATCACCGGCGTTTCCCGCCGGCAGATTATCCGTATCGCCCGGGAATTTGCCGACAACGCCGATAAGACCCATGGACGTTCGATGGTGATCGTCGGTGCGGGTCTGAACCACTGGTATCATATGGACATGAACTACCGCGGGTTGATCAATATGTTGATCTTCTGCGGCTGTGTGGGACAGAGCGGCGGCGGCTGGGCCCATTATGTCGGCCAGGAAAAACTGCGTCCCCAGACTGGCTGGCAGCCGCTGGCGTTCGCCCTTGACTGGCAGCGCCCGCCGCGCCATATGAACAGCACCTCGTATTTTTACAATCACTCCAGCCAGTGGCGTTATGAAACCCTGACGGCACAGGAACTGCTGTCGCCGCTGGCGGATAAATCCCGCTATAGCGGTCATCTGATCGACTTCAACGTGCGCGCCGAGCGTATGGGCTGGCTGCCGTCGGCGCCGCAGCTTGGCACCAACCCGCTGCGTATTGCCGCCGAAGCGCAAAAAGCGGGCATGAGCGCAGTAGATTACACCGTTAAATCCCTGAAAGACGGTTCCATTCGCTTTGCGGCAGAACAGCCGGAAAACGGCAATAACCATCCGCGTAATCTGTTTGTCTGGCGTTCTAATCTGCTGGGCTCCTCCGGTAAAGGCCATGAATACATGCTCAAGTATCTGCTGGGAACCGAAAACGGTATCCAGGGGAAAGATCTGGGCCAGCAGGGCGGTGTGAAGCCGGAAGAGATAGAGTGGCGTGATAACGGTCTGGAAGGCAAACTGGACCTGGTGGTGACCCTGGACTTTCGTCTGTCGAGCACCTGTCTCTATTCGGATATCGTGCTGCCTACCGCCACCTGGTACGAAAAAGACGATATGAATACCTCGGATATGCATCCGTTTATCCATCCGCTGTCCGCCGCGGTAGACCCGGCGTGGGAGTCGAAAAGCGACTGGGAAATCTACAAAGCCATCGCGAAGACATTCTCAGAAGTGTGTGTCGGCCACCTGGGCAAAGAAACCGACGTAGTGACGCTGCCGATTCAGCATGACTCCGCCGCCGAACTGGCGCAGCCGCTGGACGTGAAGGACTGGAAAAAAGGCGAATGCGAGCTGATCCCGGGGAAAACCGCGCCGCACATCATGACGGTAGAGCGCGATTATCCGGCCACTTACGAGCGCTTTACCTCGATTGGCCCGCTGATGGAGAAAGCCGGCAACGGCGGTAAAGGTATCGCCTGGAATACCCGGAGCGAGATGGATCTGCTGCGTAAGCTTAACTACACCAAAGCGCAAGGTCCCGCCAAAGGCCAGCCGATGCTCAACACGGCCATCGATGCTGCGGAGATGATCCTCACGCTGGCGCCTGAAACCAATGGCCACGTCGCCGTGAAGGCCTGGGCGGCGCTCAGCGAGTTCACTGGCCGCGACCATACCCATCTGGCGACCAATAAAGAAGAGGAAAAAATTCGTTTCCGCGATATCCAGGCGCAGCCGCGCAAAATTATCTCCAGCCCCACCTGGTCGGGCCTTGAAGATGAGCATGTGTCGTACAACGCCGGTTATACCAACGTTCATGAGCTGATTCCGTGGCGTACCCTTTCCGGTCGCCAGCAGCTTTATCAGGATCACCCGTGGATGCGTGATTTTGGCGAGAGCCTGCTGGTATACCGCCCGCCTATTGATACCCGTTCGGTGAAGGCGGTGATGGGCGAGAAGTCCAACGGTAATCCGGAAAAAGCGCTCAACTTCCTGACGCCGCACCAGAAGTGGGGAATTCACTCCACCTACAGCGACAATCTGTTGATGCTGACCCTGTCACGCGGCGGCCCTATTGTCTGGATGAGCGAAGCCGATGCCAAAGATTTGGGCATTGAAGATAACGACTGGATCGAAGTGTTCAACAGCAACGGCGCCCTGACCGCCCGGGCGGTGGTGAGCCAGCGTGTTCCGGCCGGGATGACCATGATGTACCACGCCCAGGAGCGCATTGTGAATCTGCCGGGTTCAGAGGTGACCGGCCAGCGCGGTGGTATTCACAACTCGGTGACCCGTATCAGCCCGAAACCAACCCATATGATCGGCGGCTATGCCCAGTTGGCTTACGGCTTTAACTACTACGGTACGGTCGGCTCAAACCGCGATGAGTTTGTGGTGGTACGTAAGATGAAGAACATTAACTGGCTGGACGGTGAAGGCAATGACCAGGTACAGGAGAGCGTAAAATGAAAATTCGTTCACAAGTCGGCATGGTACTGAATCTCGATAAGTGCATCGGCTGTCACACCTGTTCAGTCACCTGTAAAAACGTCTGGACCAGCCGCGAAGGGATGGAATACGCCTGGTTCAATAACGTCGAAAGTAAACCCGGCGTTGGCTTCCCGAATGACTGGGAAAACCAGCAAAAATGGCAGGGCGGTTGGATCCGCAAAATCAATGGTAAATTGCAACCGCGCATGGGCAATCGTGCGATGCTGCTGGGGAAAATCTTCGCCAACCCGCATCTGCCAGGCATCGATGATTATTACGAGCCGTTTGATTACGACTATCAACACTTGCACAACGCCCCGGAAGGTAAACATCAACCGATCGCCCGCCCGCGCTCACTGATTACCGGGAAGCGTTTGGACAAAATTACCGGCGGCCCGAACTGGGAAGAGATTCTGGGCGGCGAATTTGAAAAACGCGCCAAAGACCAGAACTTCGAAAACATGCAGAAGGCGATGTACGGCCAGTTCGAAAACACCTTCATGATGTACCTGCCGCGTCTGTGCGAGCACTGCCTCAACCCGGCGTGCGTAGCGACCTGCCCCAGCGGCGCTATCTACAAACGTGAAGAAGACGGCATCGTCCTGATCGACCAGGATAAGTGCCGCGGCTGGCGTATGTGCATCACCGGCTGCCCGTACAAAAAAATCTACTTTAACTGGAAGAGCGGGAAATCCGAGAAGTGCATCTTCTGTTATCCGCGTATCGAAGCGGGCCAGCCGACGGTGTGTTCCGAAACCTGCGTGGGCCGTATTCGTTATCTTGGCGTGTTGCTGTATGACGCCGATGCGATCGAAAGCGCAGCCAGCACCGAAAATGAGAAAGACCTGTACCAGCGTCAACTGGATGTATTCCTCGACCCGAACGATCCTGCGGTCATTGAGCAGGCGTTGAAAGACGGTGTGCCGCAAAGCGTGATCGACGCCGCGCAACAGTCGCCGGTATACAAAATGGCGATGGACTGGAAACTGGCGCTGCCGCTGCATCCGGAATACCGCACGCTGCCCATGGTCTGGTATATCCCGCCTCTGTCGCCGATTCAGTCTGCGGCCGATGCCGGCGAACTGGGCAGTAACGGCATTCTGCCGGACGTCGACAGCCTGCGCATCCCCGTTCAATACCTGGCGAACCTGCTGACTGCCGGTGATACCCAACCAGTGCTACTGGCGTTGAAACGTATGCTGGCGATGCGTCACTTTAAACGCGCGGAAACCGTGGATGGCGTGTCTGATACCCGGGCGCTGGAAGAGGTCGGGCTGAGCGAGGCTCAGGCTCAGGAGATGTATCGCTACCTGGCGATTGCCAACTATGAAGATCGTTTTGTGGTACCGGGCAGCCATCGTGAACTGGCGCGCGAGGCGTTTCCCGAGAAAAGCGGCTGTGGCTTCACCTTTGGCGACGGTTGTCACGGTTCAGACACACAGTTCAATCTGTTCAACAGCCGCCGCATTGATGCCATCGATGTCACGGCTAAAACGGAGTCACGCTCATGATAGAACTGGTTGTTATTTCCCGGTTACTGGAATACCCGGATGCGGCGCTCTGGCAGCACCGCCAGGAGATGTTCAGCGCCATCAGCGCATCGCAACATCTGAGTCAGCAGGACGCTCAGGCGTTGGGCGTTTTCCTGCGCGATCTGACTGGTGGCGATCTGCTTGATGCTCAGGCCAGTTACAGCGAGCTGTTTGATCGTGGTCGTGCTACGTCGCTGCTGCTTTTTGAGCACGTGCATGGTGAATCCCGGGATCGCGGTCAGGCGATGGTCGATTTAATGGCGCAGTACCAGCGTCATGGACTGCAGCTCGACAGCCGCGAGTTGCCGGATCATCTGCCGCTGTACCTTGAATATCTGGCGCAGTTGCCGGTCAGCGAGGCGGTGGAGGGGCTGCAGGATATCGCGCCGATTCTGGCGTTGCTTAGCGCGCGTCTTGAGCAACGCGGCAGTAATTATGCGTTACTGTTTCAGTTGCTGCTCAGGCTGGCGGATAGCGCCGTCGACAGTCGCAAAGTGGCGGAAAAAATCGCTGGCGAAGCGCGCGATGACACACCCCAGGCGCTGGATGCCGTCTGGGAAGAAGAGCAGGTGAAATTTATCGCCGGGCAGGGCTGCGGCGAATCACCGATTACCGCCCATCAACGGCGCTTTGCCGGCGCGGTCGCCCCGCAATATCTGAATATCTCTAACGGAGGACAGCACTAATGCACTTCCTGAATATGTTCTTCTTCGACATTTATCCTTATCTGGCGGGGACGGTATTTCTGGTAGGAAGCTGGCTGCGCTATGACTATGGTCAGTACACCTGGCGCGCGGCGTCCAGCCAGATGCTGGATCGCAAAGGGGTGAATCTGGCCTCTAATCTGTTTCACCTTGGGATTCTGGGGATTTTTGCCGGCCATTTTCTCGGTATGCTGACGCCGCACTGGATGTATGAAGCTTTCCTGTCGATCGAGGTGAAACAAAAGATGGCGATGTTTGCCGGCGGCGCCTGCGGTGTGATGACGCTGGTGGGCGGTTTGCTGCTGCTGAAACGTCGTCTGCTCAGCCCGCGGGTGCGGGCGACCACCACCACCGCCGATATCCTGGTCCTGTCATTATTAATGGTGCAGTGCGCACTGGGTTTGCTGACCATTCCTTTCTCTGCTCAACATATGGACGGTAGCGAGATGATGAAGCTGGTGGGGTGGGCGCAGTCCGTGGTGACATTCCACGGCGGCGCCTCACAACACCTGGACGGTGTGGCATTTATTTTCCGCCTGCACCTGGTACTGGGGATGACGCTGTTTGTACTCTTCCCGTTCTCGCGGCTGGTGCATATCTGGAGCGCGCCGGTGGAGTACCTGACCCGCAAATATCAGATAGTCCGCGCCAGACGCTGAAGGCGATTGGAGAAAAACCTGCCGCGGCAGGTTTTTTTACGCCCGGGCCAGCGCATTGACCTGCGCAATGAGGTATTCGGCTCTTTCTGGTACCGCCAGGAAGGGGACTTCATTCAGTTGATAGCCATATTGCTGATACATGTTGCACAGCGCGTGGTATGTGGCTACTGCTTCGTCAAATGTTTGCCGGCGTTCACTATCCTGACAATATATTTCCGGCCATGGCGGTAAAATAAATACCTGCGGATGGTAGCGGAATTGCCGGCAGGCATTATCCAGATGTGGCGGTATCGCAAACCCGCTAATACTCAGATAGCCCGCGATATCGGGTATGCCACGATCGTAAAACATCGCGGCGCGACTGTGTCGGGCAATTTGCCAGGCGCGCATTTCCAGGCATAGCATCATTTCAGCGAATGCCAGCGGGTCGCGCCACGGCAGGGCTGAACCATTGATGGCTAATTGATCCTGAATAATGGCGCGGCCGGTTTCATCACAACAGAGGTATCCGCGCGTTTTTAATTCTGCAATTAAGCTGCTCTTACCGGCGCCAGGGCCGCCGCTGATAATGATACGTGGTTCTGAGTGGGTATTCATAAAGGGATCCTTAAATTAAAGTGGGGTATTGAAAAAGACCTTCCCGTCAGAGGGCGGATTGTTCACACTGTCGATGTTTAACCCATCAGGGAGTGCGGGTATGCAAAACAAGTATCGGATTGTGCTGGCGATGGCGGCGGTGTTTGGCGCCCCGGCTCTGGCAGAGGAACGCGGCGTTTCATTCAGCCATAAAGACTGGGAGGTGGTGTGTGATAATACACTGACTTGCCGTGCGGCCGGATATAGTGCTGAAGAGGGAACAGGCGGCTCTGTGCTGTTAACCCGTAAGGCGGGGATGGGGACTGCCGTTAGCGGAGACGTGATCCTGGCGGAAATGGAATTTGACGGTGACACTCCCGTCGAAAAACTGACGTTGTGGATTAATCAACAGCAGGCAGGAGAGGTGAAGTCCGGGAAAGATGGTCTGTGGATCTTATCAGAAAAACAGGCCCGGAGTCTGGTTAATGCGGTTAAGGGCAACGGAAAGGTCGAGTTTAAAGGCGGCCCTGAGCCTTTTCTGCTTTCCGGAGAAGGAGCATATGCGGTACTGCTGAAAATGGATGAAGTGCAGGGGCGTGTCGGAACCCCTGGTGCGTTAACTAAAAAAGGCGATAAGCCAGAAAGCGGCGTCCGGGCTGCCGTTCCGCCATCGGTTATTCAGCGTGTGAGGCCTGAACAGCCCCAGTGGCGGCCATTGACGGCGTCTGAAATGGCAGTAGTGAGGCCCGGGCTGCTGGCAACCCTGTCGGGGGATGACTGGTGCGTTCGCATTGAGCCGTCGGAAGAGATGGAGGCCGAGCCCATCAGCCTGACGCCGCTGGATAGTTCACATTCCCTGCTGTCTGCCCTTTGCTGGCGGGCAGCCTATAACGAGGGATACGGCTACTGGGTGATCGACAGCAAACTGGAGGGAAAACCCGTTTTAGTTACCATTGACGGTTCTGACTATGGTGACGGGGAGATTTTTATGAGCCAGAAAGGACGCGGTGTCGGGGATTGCTGGGGAACAGCAAGCTGGATATGGGACGGTAAGACGTTTCGCAATAGCAGGCAGGCGGTCACCGGGATGTGTCGCTCTGTCCGTCTGGGAGGAACCTGGGATTTACCCACCTGGGTGACTGATGTCCGGCCGGCGAAATAAGGCGCTCATCCTTTTCCCTGCATCGGGAGATTATGGGAAATCGGAGTCCATCGTATTACTGTATTTCATGGAAGTAATGGTGGTGGGGGAAGGATTATTCGGAGCTAAAGCTCCTCACCCTTCGGGTCGTTGCCTTCGGCAACGCTTCTTCGCTGTCGCTCGGGTCGAACCTCATTTATTGTTGAAAACTACCTTACTCGCCATTTTGAACCTGGGCAGTGCTCGCCATCCTCGCGTACTGCGTGTACGCTCCGGTGTCTGCGCGCTGTCCGTGTTCAAACTGGCTTCGACGCTGACGTTTTCAACAGTAAATGGCTCGAAGGATCTCATCCTTCCCCGCATCGAAAGAATATGGGAGATCGGAGTCCATCGTATTACTGTATTTCATGGAAGTAATGGTGGTGGGGGAAGGATTCGAACCTTCGAAGTCGATGACGGCAGATTTACAGTCTGCTCCCTTTGGCCGCTCGGGAACCCCACCAGGGGAATATCTTATTGTCAGTGGCTTGCGCCAGTACCACATTGCTGCGGTGAAGAATGAACATAATCGAAGGATCTCATCCTTCCCCGCATCGAAAGAATATGGGAGATCGGAGTCCATCGTATTTTCATGGAAATAATGGTGGTGGGGGAAGGATTATTCGTCGCTTCGCTCCTCACCCTTCGGGTCGTTGCCTGCGGCAACGCTCCCTCGCTGTCGCTCGGGTCGAACCTTAATCGAAGGATCTCATCCTTCCCCGCATCGAAAGAATATGGGGAAATCGGAGTCCATCATATTACTTTACTTCATGAAAGTAATGGTGGTGGGGGAAGGATTCGAACCTTCGAAGTCGATGACGGCAGATTTACAGTCTGCTCCCTTTGGCCGCTCGGGAACCCCACCACAAGGTAATGCTTTTACTGACCTGCTCCCTTATCGGGAAGCGGGCGCATCATATCAAATGAATCGCCCCTGTAAAGCCTTGCTTGCAGGAAAATGAATTGTTTGCATGCTTTTTGCCCGCACTGCCGCAAAGATAAACAATCCATTTCCTTTTATTACAGAATGATAGTGCGATTGCCGTAAACAAAGACACGCTGCGCCAGCACTTGATAGAGAGCCCGGCTAAGGACGTTTTTCTCAACGTCGCGACCCGCGCGCATCATATCCTCCGCCGTGTAAGTGTGATTCACGTGAATCACATCCTGCATAATAATCGGCCCTTCATCCAGATTGTCATTCACATAGTGGGCCGTAGCGCCAATAATTTTTACACCGCGCTCGTAAGCCTGATGATACGGACGTGCGCCGATAAAGGCTGGCAGGAACGAGTGGTGAATATTGATGATTTTATTCGGGAACCGCGCGACAAATTCCGGTGTCAGCACGCGCATATATTTCGCCAGAACCACATAGTCCGGATTATGCGCTTCAATAGCCTGCGCCATCTGCTTGTCATGGGCCTCACGGGTCAGCCCTTCATGGCTCACCAGTTCGAAAGGAATTTCAAACCGTTCCACCAGCGTCCGCAGCGTATCGTGATTGCCGATAACGGCGGCAATTTCCACGTCCAGACCGCCATAGTTGGACTTCATCAATAGATCGCCCAGGCAGTGCGCCTCTTTGGTTACCAGAATAACAATCCGCCGCCGTCCGGCGGGAGTCAACTCTCTGATGGAACCTTCCGGCAGCGCGCTGTCCAGATCGGCCAGCAGAGTGGCATCATTAAAGATGCCTTCCAGCTCGGTGCGCATAAAAAAACGCCCGGTACGGTGATCGACAAACTCATTGTTCTGCACGATATTCAGTTCATGCTTATAACAAATGTTGGTAATCCGGGCGATCAGGCCCTTTTGATCGGGGCAAATGGTACGTAATACTTTTCGTTGTAAAGCTTGCATTGCAGGGAAAATCCTGTTGAAGGTGTTTGCATTAACCACGTCTGCGGGATTCAGGCGCCGCAGCACTTTTTAAATTTTTTACCTGAGCCGCACGGACAAAGATCGTTTCTGCCAAACTGCGGTTTCAGTCCATCAATATAGTACCATCGACCGCCCTCTTTTAAGAAACGGGAACGCTCAATGATTGCCCCCGGCTTGCCGTTTTCTTCAAAGCGGGCGACAAAACTGACGAACTCTTCACCGGGATTAGCGCCCGGCGCTTCTTCAAAAATGGTCAGGCTAAGCCAGTGGGTGGCGGCAAATCCCGCCTCAATATCGGCTTTGTGCTGCGCAGCCATACAGGAAGGGTGCCAGGTGGATATCAGGTAATCACTGTGATGATTTACAAAAGCGCTGTAGCGCGATCGCATAAGTTGCGATGGACCTGGCGCGGGGCGCTCGCCGTTTAGGTAAGGCTGGCAACATGCGCTATACTCGAAGCCGCTGCCACAGGGACAAAGTTGCGACACACAATCTCCTTGAAGGTAAAAAACGGCGTCAGGCGCCAGGCTATATCATGTTAACTGAGCGACCGCGAGGATGCTATGGCGCGAGGTAGAGGAATACTGACCGAGGCGGAATGAGACAGGCAAAAGTGGGACTGGCGCTGGGTTCAGGCGCAGCCAAAGGATGGGCGCATATCGGCGTAGTCAATGCGCTGGTTGAGATGGGTATCAAAATTGATGTTGTTGCCGGTTGTTCGGTTGGCGCACTGGTCGGTGCTGCCTGCGCCTGTCAGCGTTTGCCTGTGCTTGAAGAGTGGGTGCGCTCATTTCGCGCCTGGGATGTATTGCGCCTGATGGATGTCTCCTGGCGCCGCGGAGGGCTATTGCGTGGCGACAGAGTGTTCAGCCATGTTCGCACAATCATCGATCATCAGGTTATCGAAACCTGTCCGCTGCGCTTCGGCGCGGTGGCGACGAATCTCTCGACCGGCCGGGAACTGTGGTTTACCCGCGGTGATTTACATAGCGCAGTGCGCGCATCCTGCAGTATTCCCGGATTGCTGGCCCCGGTAAGCCACAATGGCTACTGGCTGGTGGATGGCGCGGTAGTGAACCCGGTACCGGTCTCCCTGACCCGCGCAATGGGCGCGGATATCGTGATTGCCGTCGATTTACAACACGATGCGCATTTGATGTCTCAGGAACTGATGTCCTCTCCTGACGGCCAGTATAATCCGGATCTTTTTGCTGAGGCTGACTGGCGGGAGCGCCTGAAAGTGCGGCTGCGTCGTGGGCCTGTGCATAAGAAAAGACGTGCTCCCGGCGCGATGGAAATCATGACTACCTCAATTCAGGTGCTGGAAAATCGCATCAAGCTCAATCGCATGGCCGGTGATCCGCCGGACATATTATTGCAGCCCAGGTGCCCGCAGATATCCACGCTGGATTTTCATCGCGCGGAGGAGGCGATTGCCGCAGGAAGGCAGGTGGTGGAGGACCATTTTGCTGAGCTACAACCCCTGGTCGCTATCGATGAGTAGTGCCGCGGTCACGTTTTATACGTCTGGTTCGATTTGGACAGGCATAACCTGCAATGACATGCCACTATTGAAGTATCGTCAGTCAAAGGAGTTCGCATGACATTGCCATTGAACGGGAAACAGATCCTGATTGTTGAAGACGAACCCGTTTTCCGCTCTTTGCTTGATAATTTTCTCACTTCGCTCGGCGCGCAGACACTGCTGGCGCAGGACGGGGAAGACGCGCTGCGTCAGAAGGCGGTGAATAATCCCGATCTGTTGATTTGCGATCTGGCAATGCCGCGTATGAATGGTCTGAAATTGGTGGAACATATTCGCAGTAGCGGCGATCAAACGCCTATACTGGTGATCTCGGCAACGGAAAATATGGCCGATATCGCCAGGGCGCTGCGTCTTGGCGTGCAGGATGTGCTGCTGAAGCCGATTAATGATTTAAACCGCCTGCGTGAGACGGTGTATGCCTGTCTGTATCCGGCGATGTTTAATTCCCGGGTAGAGGAGGAGGAGCGTCTTTTCCAGGACTGGGATGCGTTGGTCAGTAATCCGCATGCCGCCGTTAAACTGCTTCAGGAGTTGCAACCCCCGGTTCAGCAGGTGATTTCCCACTGCCGGGTGAATTACCGGCAACTGGTTTCAGGGGATACTCCGGGGTTGGTGCTGGATATTGCGCCACTGTCAGACAATGACCTGGCTTTTTACTGTCTGGATGTGACCCGGGCGGGAGATAATGGTGTACTGGCGGCATTGCTGCTCAGGGCATTATTCAATAGTTTGTTACAGGAACAATTAGCCCACCAGCATCAGCGGTTACCTGAATTAGGGGCTTTACTTAAGCAGGTAAATCAATTACTACGTCAGGCAAATCTGACAGGACAATTTCCGCTGTTGGTTGGTTATTATCATAGTTCGATCAAAAATCTGATTTTAGTTTCAGCAGGACTAAATGCCACGCTGAATACAGGCGATCATCAGATTCAACTGAGTAATGGCGTGCCGCTGGGCACGCTGGGTAACGCATATCTGAATCAGCTCAGCCAGCGCTGTGATGCATGGCAGTGTCAGGTATGGGGAAGCGGAGGGCGTTTACGCCTGATGCTGTCTGCGGAATGAGCAACTGGTGTCCTGACAGGATATTACTTTTCATGCCTGTTGTTACTGGTGGTATTATCGCGCCAGTTAGTAGTATTTGTCTTAATTTATTGGAGTGACGAGTACTTTAAAGGGGAATAATATCCCGAGCTGATATACTTCGTCGCGTTTAATTCAGAATAATGTGTTCACAATTTGAACGATCCAGGAGAGTTCAATGGCTGCAATAAATTCAAAAGTCAGAAAAGCGGTTATCCCGGTAGCTGGTCTGGGGACGCGTATGTTACCGGCGACGAAAGCCATCCCGAAAGAAATGCTGCCGTTGGTAGACAAGCCGCTTATCCAGTATGTGGTGAATGAGTGCATTGCGGCCGGTATCACCGAAATTGTGCTGGTGACTCACTCCTCCAAGAATTCTATTGAGAACCACTTCGATACCAGTTTTGAACTGGAAGCGATGCTGGAAAAACGCGTCAAACGTCAATTGCTGGAAGAAGTTCAGTCTATCTGCCCCCCTCATGTGACGATCATGCAGGTACGTCAGGGGCTGGCGAAAGGATTAGGCCATGCAGTATTGTGCGCCCATCCAGTGGTCGGAGATGAGCCGGTCGCCGTGGTGCTGCCGGACGTGATTCTCGACGAATACGAATCTGATCTCTCTCAGGAAAATCTCGCGGAGATGATTTCGCGTTATGAAGCCACCGGTCATAGCCAGATTATGGTTGAACCGGTTGCCGATGTTACAGCGTATGGCGTTGTAGATTGTCAGGGCGCGGAACTGCAACCGGGGGACAGCGCCCCAATGGTGGGGATTGTTGAAAAACCGAAAGCGGATGTGGCGCCTTCTAATCTGGCCGTGGTTGGCCGTTATGTACTCAGCGCCGATATCTGGCCACTGCTGGCGAAAACGCCTCCAGGCGCCGGCGATGAAATTCAACTGACTGACTCTATCGCGATGCTGATGGAGCATGAAACCGTTGAAGCGTATCATATGAAAGGCAAAAGCCATGACTGCGGCAACAAGCTGGGCTATATGCAGGCGTTTGTTGAGTATGGCGTACGGCATAATACGCTGGGAAAAGACTTTAAAGCTTGGCTGGAAGAGGCTGTCGGTTCAAAGAATTAATTTAGCTAGCTGGAAATATCATAATGAAAGTGACCGTATTCGGGATAGGTTATGTTGGCTTAGTGCAGGCTGCGGTGCTGGCTGGAGTCGGACACGACGTGATGTGTATTGATGTGGACAGCGCTAAAGTTGAAAACCTTAAGAAGGGCGTTATCCCTATTTATGAGCCCGGTCTGACGCCGCTGGTGCAGAAAAATTACCAGGAGGGACGCCTGCATTTCAGTACTGATGCGGCAGAAGGCGTGGCTCACGGTGAGATGCAATTTATCGCGGTGGGCACTCCGCCGGATGAAGATGGCTCCGCCGACCTGAAATATGTCACCGCCGTGGCGCGTACTATTGCGCAGCATATGACATCTCACAAAGTTGTGCTGGATAAATCCACGGTGCCGGTGGGGACAGCGGATAAAGTGCGCGCCGTGATGTCAGAGACCCTGAAAGCGCGTGGCGTTGAGATTCCTTTTGACGTGGTCTCTAATCCTGAGTTCCTGAAAGAAGGGGCGGCGGTGGCAGACTGCATGCGTCCTGAACGTATTGTGGTGGGAACCGATAACGAAGAGGTTATCGACTTACTGCGTGAACTGTATGAGCCATTCAATCGTAACCACGATCGTTTGATCATTATGGATATCCGCAGCGCCGAGCTGACCAAGTATGCGGCAAACTGCATGCTGGCCACGAAAATCAGCTTTATGAATGAAATATCTAATCTGGCGGAACGTCTCGGGGCGGATATTGAGAAAGTTCGCCAGGGGATCGGTTCTGATTCACGTATTGGCTATCACTTTATCTATCCGGGCTGCGGCTACGGTGGTTCCTGCTTCCCGAAAGATGTGCAGGCGCTTATCCGGACGGCCGAGCATATTGGCTACGAGCCGCGCATTCTGAAGGCGGTGGAAAACGTTAACGAAGACCAGAAGTATAAATTGCCTGGCTTTATCACGCGCCATTTCGGGGAAGATCTTTGCGGAAAAACTTTTGCTCTGTGGGGACTGGCGTTCAAACCGAATACCGACGATATGCGCGAAGCGTCAAGCCGCGTACTGATGGAAGAATTGTGGAAACGCGGCGCTACCGTGCAGGCGTACGATCCGCAGGCTATGGACGAAACCCAGCGTATTTATGGTCACCGTGACGACCTGAAACTGATGGGGACGAAAGACGCTGCGCTGCAGGGGGCTGACGCGCTGGTTATCTGCACTGAGTGGCAGAATTTCCGGGCGCCGGACTTCGATGCCATTAAAAGCGCGCTCAGGCAGCCAGTGATTTTCGATGGACGTAATCTGTTTGATCCGGAGCGTTTGAGTAAACGCGGTTTCACCTATTATGCGATTGGCCGCGGAGCTTCTATTCGCGGGGAATAATCCTGTGAGGCTTGTATGAAATTTCTGGTCACCGGCGCGGCAGGCTTCATTGGCTATCACGTCAGCGAGCGTCTGCTGGACGCCGGTCACCAGGTTATCGGTATCGATAACCTGAATGACTATTATGATGTTAGCCTGAAACAGGCCCGTCTCGAACGTTTAGCGCCCCATCGTTCATTCCACTTTGAAAAAATGGATATTGCCGATCGTTCGGCAATAGCGGCGCTGTTTTCTCATCATAAATTCGCCAGGGTTATTCACCTGGCCGCTCAGGCCGGCGTCAGGTATTCCATTGATAACCCGCACGCCTATGCCGATGCGAACCTGGTCGGCCATTTAAATATTCTGGAAGGTTGCAGGCACAGTAAGGTTGAACATTTACTTTACGCCTCATCCAGTTCGGTTTATGGCCTGAATCGTAAACTGCCTTTTTCTACCGATGATTCGGTGGATCATCCGGTATCGCTGTACGCGGCGACCAAAAAAGCGAATGAGCTGATGTCTCATACCTATTCGCATCTCTATGGATTGCCAACCACGGGTTTACGGTTTTTTACCGTCTATGGTCCGTGGGGGCGCCCGGATATGGCGCTGTTTAAATTCACTCGAGCAATTATCGAAGGTAAAAGCATTGATGTTTATAATCACGGGCAAATGCGTCGTGATTTTACCTATATTGGTGATATCGCTGAAGCCATTGTCCGACTGCAGGATGTCATTCCGCAGCCGGATGCTAACTGGACGGTGGAACAGGGATCGCCGGCAACCAGTTCAGCGCCTTACCGGGTGTATAATATAGGTAATAGTTCCCCGGTATCGCTGATGGAATATATTACCGCCCTTGAACAGGCCCTTGGCTGTGAAGCGGTTAAGAATATGCTGCCGATGCAGCCTGGGGATGTTCTGGAAACCAGCGCAGATACGCAGGCTCTGTTCGAAGTGATTGGCTATAAGCCCGCCACAGATGTCAGGCAGGGGGTTCAACGCTTTGTTGACTGGTATAAAGACTTTTACCGGGTGGATTGACAGGATGCTCTGTGAGCAAGGGGGAGAATACTCCCCCCTTTTTCATATCGGATTGCTGGAAATTAATCTGAAAACTGTAGGGTCCTGTGGCTGATATATCTCAGAATTGTCTCAACAATATCAGGTAATAAAAAAACCCGCAGTTGCGGGTTTTTCCGAATAAATAATCGAATCATTAGTCGATCAGGAAATCTTCCAGTTTCTTACCCTGCTCATCGATCGCTTTCTTGATCACAGCCGGTGTACGTCCCTGGCCAGTCCAGGTACGGGCTTCACCATTTTCATCAACATAGCTGTATTTAGCCGGACGAGCAGCGCGTTTTGCTTTACCGCCGGATTTAGCTGATGCCATCGCGCTCAGCAATTCATTAGGATCGATGCCGTCAGCAATCAGCATTTCACGGTACTGTTGTAATTTACGAGTACGCTCTTCAATTTCAGCGGCAGCAGCGCTTTCTTCTTCACGGCGTTCGTTTACAACAACTTCTAATTTTTCCAGCATTTCTTCAAGCGTTTCGAGGGTGCATTCTCTTGCCTGCGCACGAAGAGTACGGATGTTGTTCAGAATTTTAAGTGCTTCGCTCATTGTAGTAATCTCAGACTTATATTGGGTGGTGTGTTCTGCTAATAATAGAGCGATAAATTCAATTCTGCAATAGGGTACAATGTAAGGAATTCAAAATATCCTGATATTTAGACGCGCGTCAGAAATCCTTTTACTTAAATTTCTCTTGAACTAACTCACAGAAAAGGAGTGGGTTTGTCATTTTTTCTCCACTGTACAATCAACGGTAACCGGTTAATCCACGCAACCCCGGGGAGTATAGGGAAATATCTGTATGACGTATTAGACGCGGTCCCGAGGGAGATATAATATGCATAATAATTACGAATAGAAATCTTTGTGGCGCAGAAAACCTGTACTTTCGGGCAGGGTGGCGCCTTACTCCCTTTACAAAACAAGGAAATATATAATCTAAAAAAATGTAACTGCCGGGGGATTATCCGCAGGGCAACAGCGAGTGTGGTACAATCTGCCGCACATTTTTATCATTTTCCGGGGTTATCGGGCGCTATGGCACAACTCTATTTTTATTATTCTGCGATGAATGCTGGTAAATCAACGGCCTTGTTGCAGTCTTCATACAATTACCAGGAAAGGGGGATGCGCACCCTGGTTTATACCGCGGAAATTGACGATCGCTTTGGCGCCGGCAAGGTGAGTTCAAGAATAGGCCTTTCTTCTCCTGCCCGTTTATACAACCCGCAAACTTCGCTGTGGTCGGAGATTTCCCGGGACCATCATGAAAAGGCTATTCATTGCGTTCTGGTGGACGAAAGTCAGTTTTTAACCCGCCATCAGGTCAGTGAGCTTTCCGACGTGGTGGACAAACTGGACATCCCGGTGCTGTGTTACGGTTTACGTACTGACTTCCGCGGAGAACTATTTACCGGGAGCCAGTATTTGCTGGCATGGTCGGACAAACTGGTTGAATTGAAGACCATTTGCTTTTGTGGGCGTAAAGCCAGCATGGTATTACGCCTCGATCAGGACGGGCGTCCATATAATGAGGGCGAGCAGGTGGTGATTGGCGGAAATGAGCGTTATGTTTCGGTATGTCGTAAACATTATAAAGAAGCATTGCAGGCCGGATCGTTACCGGCAGTCCAGGAGCTCTAACATCGCGGATTTATGAAATAAAACATAGGGTAGCCGGAATCATGATGATTATCTGCTACCCGTGACGTTATCCCACAGGTGGTGTTTCTGCTTACGCTAAATGACCTTGCGTGTGGATAAAAATTGTCACGAAGCGTGACAAAATTTGTCGATATTATGCATTTCACTGCGCACCTGAGACGTTTTTCTCCATCGCTCCCGGCTTAGATTAATCTGATCATTTTCCGGATATTGCTGTATTCATAAATAATGGTGCTTTCATTAGAAACAAACCTGGCAGTCGGATAATAATTAACCGCTGAGGTTCTATGGGCTGTTGTTGTAATTACTGAGGTAGCTGGTCGCCCGCAGAGCAGGTGTTGGGGGGATAGTGCCAGAACGCTGTAAATAGAACCCGGCGGGGTGTAAATAAGCACGGGCAGTCGTACCCCGGGGAATTAGCGCCGGATGCACACAGCCACGATGTCGGTAACGACGTTCGGGTGATAAATAAGTTCTGCCATCAGCATGTTTTGCGTGTAGTGGTGGTGTCCGCTGTCGTTTGTGGGCGATATATCGTCATCCGCATTCTGATGGTAGTCAAACGCTGCAGGATGGGGATTAACACGCTTCTGCGTTGTTCTGAACGAGGGCGATGCAACAAACCGTGATAAGTAAAAAAAGCCGGTGCAGAGACCCTGGCGAAGCCATAAACGGATTTATGGGGAAACCTGCCAGAATAAAAGATGAACGGGGAATTGGACAAAGTTAAAAAGTAAAACCCCACCGAAAGGTGGGGTTCGCGATAACCCGCCGCTACGGGCGGGTGATTGACTACCGACTATCAGGCGTTTTTCTTAGCTTTCTTTTCAGCTTTGGCCGGAGCTTCAGCTTTGACCGCAACCGCTTCGCCTTCTTTGAAATCACGACCATAATAGGTGTCCAGCAGAATCTGCTTGAGTTCGGAGATCAGCGGGTAACGCGGGTTAGCGCCAGTACACTGGTCGTCGAATGCATCTTCTGACAGTTTGTCTACGTGAGCCAGGAAGTCGGCTTCCTGTACGCCCGCTTCGCGGATGGACTTCGGAATACCCAGTTCCGCTTTCAGCGTATCCAGCCATGCCAGCAGTTTCTCTATCTTCGCGGCAGTGCGGTCGCCCGGGGCGCTCAGACCCAGATGGTCGGCGATCTCCGCGTAACGGCGACGCGCCTGCGGGCGGTCGTACTGGCTGAAGGCCGTTTGCTTGGTTGGGTTATCGTTGGCGTTATAGCGGATAACGTTACCAATCA